>JANQAC010000001.1:600000-1200000 GCA_024707255.1 Asticcacaulis sp.
CTTAATGAGGGCTTCATGAGCGCCTTGCCCTATATCTCGGTCGATGAAACCCGTATGTCCGCCAATCCGGATCACGCCGTACATGCCTGGGCGACGCACTGCACCGGCACGATGGGCATGGGCCGTGACGACACGCCGGTCGATTCCGCCAATTCCGAGACCTATTTCATGCTGGCGCCCACGCAACGCCTGGATCATGAATATACCCTGTTCGGCCAGGTGATCGCGGGTGGTGATGTCCTGCAATCCCTGGCCTCTGGCGAGCCGCCCGCGCATCCGGATTCGATGATCCATGTCCGGGTGCTGGCGGATATGGCCAGGGCGCCGCGCATCGAGATCCTGAAA
This sequence comes from Asticcacaulis sp., assembly GCA_024707255.1. NCBI lineage: Bacteria > Pseudomonadati > Pseudomonadota > Alphaproteobacteria > Caulobacterales > Caulobacteraceae > Asticcacaulis > Asticcacaulis sp. The sequence goes on from JANQAC010000001.1 coordinate 600,346, forward strand.
ACCGACAGTGCGGCCTTCAAATCCCTGTCGGATCAGGTCCGCGCGGCAAAAGGCGCCGATTTCTCGATCTGCGACCTCACTGTACCGGCGCGGGTGATCCCGTGACGGAGTGGATTACGTCAGGCAAGGTCCGGGCAAGGGAAACACCCGATGGCATCGAGATCATGATCGACGGTCTGACGACCCAGGCCAAATATTACAAGCCTCTGGTCTATGAGTTCTTCCGCAAGGAATGGCGCGGTTCACGCGCCGCCTGGGGCGATTACGCCGTCGAAATCCGTATGGAGCATATCGGTGATCCGCCGTGGATGGACCTCGACAACCTCGCCAAGGCCCTGCTCGACGCCATCAAGGGCTTCGTCTTCCATGATGACAGCCAGGTGGCCCGCCTGCTGGTCGAGCGTCATCCCGGCGAGCGCGAGCAGATACATATCCGCGTCTACGCGCTTAAACGCTAAGCAGTCGCCTCAGGGTTTCTGCATTGCGCACGGCATTGGCGCCGTAGTCGTTATTGAAATAGGCCCAGATGCGTTTGGCGCCGCTGGCCTTTATCCGCGCCGCCCAATCCGCCAGTTCGGCGTCGGAATAGTCATAGCGATACCATTTTTTCCGGGCCATGAAAGCGGATATAGACGTCATCGGCCGTGCGGATCATGTCATCCGGCAGTTTCGGCCCGCTGCACGAACAGAAGATGACGTCTTTGGCGCGAAAGGCGGCATAGACCTCCTCGTTCCACCAGCTTTCATGGCGGAACTCGACGACATTGCGCCGGCTGTGATCGAGCTGTAACACAATCCGCTCCAGCCTTTTCGGCGCATAGTGGAAACTGGCCGGAAACTGAAACAGGAAACAGCCCATGCGCTCGCCCAGGATGTCGGCGATATAGCCAAAGTCCTCCACCAGTTTTTTCACATCCTCGAATTGGCGGATATGGGTGATCAGTTCGCAGACCTTGACTGTGTAAACAAAATCCCGCCCCTCGGCCTGTTTGAGCCAGGTTTTCACCGTATTGACCGTCGGCCAAGAATAGAAGGGCGCGTTCAGCTCGACCGTGTCGAAGTGGTCCATATAGTATAGAAACCACTCTTTCGTCGGCATCTGCGTCGGGTAAAACTTGCCGCGCCAGTCCCAGTAAAACCAGCCGGAACAGGCGACATTCAGCGCCGGCGGATTGGAAATGACCGGCTTGGTCTCGGTATCAGTCAGCCGGGCCTTGTGCATCTTTTCCGCACGCAGGGCGTTGGCGGCGCGCTGCTTCGCCCGGCGTTCGGCTTTTCGTGACCGTCGTTCTTCCGGCGACCGTTTTGGTTTGTCTGTCGGGCTTCCGTCCATGCCGTCAGCATCGGACCACCACCATCAGATTTCAATTATGACTGCTACCAGCTCCAGGGTTCCAGCGCCCCCCAGATGGTCAGTATGAAGATATAGAACAGCCAGTAGAGCAGCATCAGGCCGTGCGCCACCTTCTGCCAGGTCGGCCAGTCGTCGCCGTAGCGCCCGCGGCCGCTGTAGACGAGATAATAGGTCGCCACCTGATAAAGGGTGCCGAGCATGGCCACGAAGGCCAGCGCCGAGGCCAGGCGCACCTGCCCCGCCGGCCAGTGGGTGAACAGGCTGCCGGGATTATCGGCCAGGGCCTCATGCCAGGTGTGGAAGATAAAGATGGCCGCCAGCCACAGCAGCGACAGGCAGGCCGAAATGACCGTGGCGCGGCCCTGTTCCTCGGTCGGGTGCTCATTGCGCCCCGGCCCCTTGGCCAGCATGATCCAGACAAAAATACAGGTGGCGATCATCAGTGCCGTCAGCAGGGTCACCACCGACGGATTATACCACCAGCCCACGCGCTCATAGCGCGCCACATTGCTGGCGGTCTCGAAACCATCTACGTTCGTGCCATTGGCATTGAACAGAAAATGCAGCCCGCCGGTGGCCGAAGCCGGACCAGAATCTTCCGCGTCCTGCGGCGTGAAAAACCCGGTAGCCGAGGCCGGCACGAAGGCCGACAGGCCGTTCGGCGTGGTCAGGATCAGGCGGCCATCGCTGTCGACCGTAATATCGACCGTATTGAGCAGGCGGGTGACGGCGCCTTCAAGGCCGCCATAGGCGCGGCGGGTCGAGACATACTGCCCGGCGATCGCCCGGTAATAGTCACGATGCTGGGCATAGGCATTGGCGGGTGATGGCATCAGCGGCGGCTTGACCGTATCGCCGCTCAGATGATCGAGCAGCAGGTTCGGATAGCTGGCAGTCAGGGCCGCGCCGGTCTGGGTATTGGCGCCGATAAAGATGCCGAGGTTCATTTCCGGCACGATGACCATATTGGCATTGAACCACAGGGTCGCGCCGCCGTGGCCATAGGTGGTGAAACCCGCCGGCGCCTGGCGTATCATCAGGCCCGATGCCCAGCCATTATAGCCTTCCGGCATTTTCAGCAGCGGCTGGCGGAAGGCACTGGCGGAATCGGCATTGAAAAGCTGGATGCCGTCGATCTGGCCATTGCCGAGCATCATCGCCATCAGCCGCGCCATGTCCTGGGCGGTCGAGGAGGCGCCAAGCGCACCGGAGAGCGGAATGGCGTGCTCGAAGGGCTGCGCCTCATAGGTGGCGCCATCCCAGACAAAACCGTCGGACAAGTCCTGCGTCAGTTCTGCCGAGAGCGGTGTCGGCAGGTCTTCCAGATCGAGCCCTTGCGGGCTGTAGGGTTCGCGCAAGGACGTATGGGTCATGCCAAGCGGCTGGAAGATGCGGGTTTCCATCAGGGTCGGCACATCCTTCGCCCGCGCCGTCTGCTGCAGCGCGCGCGCAGCCAGGGCCGCGCCGAAATTAGAATAGGCGGAAAATTCACCAGGTTGGCGCACGCGCTTCGGGCGGTGAACACGGAAATAGCTGTCCGCGCCGATCAGGCGGGAACCATTGAGCTGGAACAGATGCCCCAGACTGGTATCCTCATAGCCGCTGGTATGATCCATCAGCTCGCGCAGGGTAATCGGCTTGAACCGGCGGTCCTCGCTGTAGACATCGGCCGGCAGGTAATTACCGATCGATGAGTCCATCTGGATACGGCCGGCTTCCAGTTCCTGGCGGGCCACGATCCAGGTAAAGGTCTTGGTCACCGACCCTATGCGGAACAGCGAACTGTTGGGATCGACGCGGCGCAAGGGGGCCAGGCGGTCATAGCCATAGCCCTTGAGCAGCAGCGGCGTATTGCCCTGCACCACCGCGACCGTAGCGCCCAGCACATGATCGCGCTGCATCAGGGTGCGCACCACGGAGTCGGTGAAGGTTTCGATGTCCTCCGCGCTGATCGGAGTCGCGGCCGTGCGTGGCGGCAGGGCGGACGTCACCACCATCGGCATGGCCGGTTTAACGACGGCGCCGGGCAGGGTTGTCTGGTAACCAATCGGGCCGCTCGCCGGAACCGCCGGCGCGGGCACGGGCGAAGCCGCAGGCGTTACAGGCTTCGGTCTCAGGCGCGGCCTTACCGGCGCCGCGCTGGAAGAAGCTGCCTCGGAGGCCGGCGTCGGGATGTAGGGCTTGAGGTCAAGCTCCGGCGTGCTGGCCGACGTACTCGCTGGCGTTGGCACGGTTTCTGGTGCGGCAGGCTTCACATCGGCGGTGGGCGGCGTGGACTGGGTAACCGCCGGGCCGGCGGCGCCACAAACCAGACCCAAGGCCAGCAGCACAGCCGCCGCTTTGCTCTTTGGTCCAAATCTGTGAACGAAACCCCGAAAAGCCATCTTCGATTCAATCCCGGAACGCGCATTCGTCTGTTATGCGAATTTAGGCGATTCTGGTGACAGGCGTAGCGTCTTTTTCGGTTTGCCCGCTTATTTCTTGCGGAACTGATCCAGCGAAACGATCTTGGGGGCATCACCATCGGGTTCGGGGGCTGCGGCGTCCTTTTTGGGACGTTCCGCCGGCGGCGCCAGTTCGGTGACGATATCGCCTATTTCCTCGCCCGCGCCGAGATCCTGGTCCAGATCCTGAGACAGGGCCGCCGGATCATCGACCTCGAACTCCAGCATGAACTGGGCGTGCGGATCGTGGAAACGGGTGATGGCGTTATAGGGCACGGTCAGGATCTTGGGCGCGCCGCCGAAGGTGAGGGTGACGCGGAAGAAGTCGTCGGTGACGCGCAGGTCGCGGAACTGGTGCTGCAATACGATGGTGATGTCGTAGGGATAGCGCGCCAGCAGATCGGCCGGGATCGAAACGCCGGGCGCCTTGGTCAGGAAGGTGATGTAGAAATGATGCTCACCCGGCAGCCCTTCCACCGAGGCGGCCCGCAGCAGCCCCTGCTTGATGACGCCGCGCAGGGCGTTCTGGGTCAGGTTGGCGTAATCCATCTGGTCGATGATCATCTGATCTTCGGACATGCGTTCGGAGCCTCTGCAAAACTGGTATTGTGCGCTGCGTTCAGCCTTAGCATGACCGTCTGAAAACGAAACCGCAAATTGCCGTGAAGCGGCAAAAAAGCCATATCCACATATTTGATACGGATTTTGGTTCTTTCACAACATTTGGTTAACCATTGGTTGAGTAAATGCAACTCAGATATCAGCGTTTTTATAAAAAACGTAATAGTAAGGAGTGCCTCGAAATGGCTAACAGCGACACCTATCAGCATCGTCTTGATTTCGCTCGTATCACGCCTGAGGACACCGCCCTGCTGCGACAGGTCTGGCCGCGCATCGCGCCCGCCCTGCCCCGTATCCTGACCGCCTTCTATGCCCATATCATGCGCGAGCCACACCTGGCGGCGATGGTCGGCGCCCACGAAAGCCGCCTGCAGGGCGCGCAGAGCCGCCACTGGCACATGCTGTTCACCAGCGGTTTCAGCCAGGATTATTTCGACAACGCCCTGCGCATCGGCCAGACACATCACCGCATCGGTCTGGAGCCCAAATGGTACATTGCCGGCTACCAGTTCGTGCTCGATGAACTAACGGCCACCCTGACCGCCGCCTATCGTTTCAAGCCGAAAGCCCTGACCAGAGCGCTCATCGCCGTTAACAAGGCGGTATTTCTTGATCTCGATATCGCCATCTCCACCTACCAGGCGGCCAGCGAAGGCGCCATCATAGAAAAGGCGCGCAAAACGGAAACCGCGATCGATCAGTTCCGTGGTGAATTCGAAACCATTGTCGGTCAGGTCTCCGAGCGGTCCTCAAGCCTGCAATCGACCTCGCGCGACCTGGGCCAGGTGGCCGACAGCGCGCAATCGACCTCGGAGACCGTGGCCGATGTCGCCAGCCGCGCCTCGATGGACTCCCAGTCCGTGGCCGCCGCCGCCGAGGAACTGACCAAGTCGATCCAGGAAATCAGCAGCCAGATCAGCGGCGCCTCGACCGGCATTCGGTCCGTGGTCCATATGGCGGAAACCTCCAGCGCCGAGGTGGGCCAGCTCTCCGGCGCGGTCGATAAGATCGGCGACATTCTGGGCATGATCCAGGGCATTGCCGCCCAGACCAATCTGCTGGCGCTCAACGCCACCATAGAGGCCGCCCGCGCCGGGGACGCCGGCAAAGGCTTCGCCGTGGTCGCCACCGAGGTCAAGGCCCTGGCCGATCAGACCGCCCGCGCCACCACCGAAATCTCTCAGCACATCAAGGAGATCAGAGGCTCCACGGATCGCGCCGTCGCCTCGATCGGCGACATAGTCAATGCGATCACCGAGGTCGAAGCGTCAAATACCTCGATCGCTGCCGCCGTCGAGGAACAGAGCACGGCCACCAACGAGATCGCCGCCAGCATCCAACATGTGTCGGACGCTTCTTCCAGCCTGTCCGAGCACATTGTCAGCCTGAACAGCGCCGTGAAACAGACCCAGATGGCAACGGAATCGGTGGATGAGTCCGCGCAATCCCTCGGCGGCGCAATCCGGCGAACTGACCCGCCACGCCGAACAGTTCTTCATCAATCTGCGGGCGTCTTGATCCGCTTCATAGTGTAAGGACGCCCGCATTATTTCGACCAGGTAAAGCGCGCACCGTCGCTGTCGTCCGGCATCGGCCCCGGACTGTCGGCCCGGATATCCCCGGTCTGCGGATCGATGCGCAGGAAGCGGTTGGTGGCCAGTGACATCAGCACCAGTTCCCCCGTCGGCGTTTCAATCCACTGGAAGGTTTGCGCCGGGCCGGACTGGCCGGCCACAAGTGTCACCCCGCCATCCGCACCGACCGTGACATAGCGCCCGCCTGATCGCAGGGCTATGCGGCCTAATTTGCGATCAATGATCTCGAACCGCGTTGGAACAGCCGAAGTCACGCCCGCAGGGCTGGCCGCCAAGCCGGTTGAAGCGTGAAAAGAGGTCAGCCGGATCGATCGGCCATAGGGAATGGGTCGCATCAGGCCGTGGGTATGCGGCTGATAAACGTCGATACTGTCGAAATCGGCAAAACCGCCTTCGGCGCCGGTCGTATTGTAGCTGAACAATCCATAGCGAACCCCCTGGAAGGTGAAGGTCTGGTAGGTCAGCGCGACCTCATCACCGATAGGGGTAAAGGTGACTCCATCGAACGAATAGCTGAAGCGCGCCCGTTCGTTGAGAAAATCGCAGTCAGCCCGAAGCCAGATGCGCGTTCCAGTCATCTTCACCCGCACCGTCTTGTCGGGCAACTGGTCATAAAAGACGACATCGAGCCCGTCAGCGCTTTTTTCGACGCCCCCAGCACTTTTGTCGACGCCAAGGGTCGCATAGGGCAGATTGAGCAGCCCCAGGCCGGCCGTGTCGCCCGGTTTCAGGTTCGATACATCGAGCAAGACGGTCGGCGTCGACATCGGCCCGATCGCCCGCTGCGTCAGCGTATCGCGCGCCTCATAAAACGAGTTCGCCGGCAGGGCGTGAAGCCTCAGGAAGCCCGGCCGTTCCGACAACGACCACTTACCATCGACCGGGACATGGTTCCACTGCCACAGGGGCTGGAGCTGCGGCGCCGAAAAATCATCGCTGCGCCGATAAGGCACACTGATCGGTTGCGGCGTGGCGGTCTTCGGTTTCACCCAGGTTCGCGGGGTGCGCGTCAGGTTACCCGGCAGGCCGAACCAGGGCCAGCCGTCCTTCCAGGTGATCGGTGACAAGTCCGTCAGCCGGCCCACAGAATTGAAATCCATCATGGAAAAGCCCCACCATTCGCCCTCAGGCGTCTGGACGATGCCGCCCTGGTGCATCGCCAGGCCATGACTGGCAGCGGAGCCGGGCGCCCAGAACTTGAACGGTGGCTTGGGCGAACCCGTGCGCGGGCCTGCCGCCATGCCGAAGTCCTCATGCAGGCTGATCGCGCGATTGACCTCGTAAGGCCCCAGCACATGATCGGCCCGCGCCGCCGGCATACGAAAGCCGCCGGCATATTCGGCGCTGATGATGTAGTACTTGCCGTCGATCTTGTAGAAATGCGCCCCCTCGCCCATCCCGGCGTCATCGGTGAAGAGGATGCGCTCAGTGCCAGGCACGATGTCGGTCAGGTCGTCCGTAAGCTGGGCCAGGTGCATCCCCTGGTGCCCCCAGACGACATAAGCCTTGCCGTCGTCGTCGAACAGAACGGACAGGTCATGAAAGCTGCGTTTCATCGATGTGTGCGTCCACGGCCCCTTCGGATCGGCGGCCGTGAACATCTGGGTGTTCTGGCCGTTGACGTTCGAGAAGATGTAGAATTTGCCGTTGTGGTAACGGAAGCACGGCGCCCAGATGCCCTGGCCGTAGATATTTTCGCCGTCCTCCAGCCGGTAGGCCGGGCCCAGGTCGAGCTTGTCCATGGCATAGGCGACGAATTCCCAGTTGACCAGATCCTTAGAACGCAGAATTGGCAAGCCCGGCATGGTGTGCATAGTGGTGCCGGTCAGGTAGAACCAGTCGCCGACGCGGATCAGGTCCGGGTCTGAAAATTCATCATAAAATAAAGGGTTGGTGAATGTGCCGTCGCCGTTATCCGGCGTCCAGGTCGCGCTCGACAAGCTGTTGGACGCACTGACCATCGGAGCGTCACGAGTAAGCGCAGATGCCGGCAAACTCAGCGCCAACACCAGGCATGACGCCAGTCCGGACATGACCGCTCCGGAAAATTTCAACCCATGCCGCATGACGTCTTTTCCCTTTTTGCGCTGTGATACCATATCTGAGACAGCGTCAACAATAGGGACGCCAATATTTAGTCAGACAATTGATATCGCGGCCGTGGCATCCGAATAGCAAAAACGAGAGGGTGCTTTTTTAGGCCAGTTTTTCATTAAGATTGGAAGCGCCTTAACCGCCAGGCGTAGGTGGCAGCCTTCTGTTGCAAGGCGGCTGCCGGGCCCCGCCTGAGAGGCTTATTTCCCAGGAGTTGTAGGCTGGATTAACCAGGCCGCATTACGCAGCGATGGCTTGATCCGAAGCGAAGTTATCGTTCGCAGTTAAAAAATGAGGCGATCACAGAGCCTCACACTGAGGGAAAGCTTCACCTTTACACGCCTGTCGATGCTGATCGGCCCCATGATCTCTAAGCCTGAGATTGATGGTGGAGCCGCCGGGAATCGCACCCGGGTCCAGTTCGCTTATTACGTGGGCGTTTATCCCCATAGTCGAACCTAAGCCCGACATCTCCAATATAGGCGCTTCGCGTGGCCAGGGGAAGAGTGTGGCCAGGAAAATCGTCCTTATGGAATTTTTGTCACAGCCCCGTGAAGTCGCGGGGCAAATTTATGCGCCCTGCCCTAGCTTCCGGACATCCAAACCCACGCTGAGGAACTCCATCATGTCCAGATCAAGCCATCTTCGTGCCGCCGCCGCCTGTGGCGCCATCTTCGTCCTGTCCCTTGGTGGCCCGGCCGCCTGCAGCAAGACCACCACCGACAAGGTCGAGGAAACCACCACCAGTGTGGTCGCCGACGCCTCGGCGGCGGTCAGCAGCATCGGCGCCGATATGGACGCCAATAAGACGCAGGATTTCGTCACCAAGGCGGCGATTGCCAATATGTTCGAGATCAAGACCAGCGAACTGGCTGTCAAGACCTCGAAAAACGCCGATGTCCTGGCCTTCGCCAAAATGATGATCAAGGACCACACCGCCGCCGGCGACAAGTTCAAGACCGCCGTCGCCGCCACTTCCGGCCTGACCCCGCCGGCCGCGCTCGACGACGATCACCAGAAGAAGCTCGATGACCTGGCTACCAAGACCGGCACTGACTTCGACAAGGCCTATGTCGATATTCAGCAGAGCGCCCATGCCGAAGCGGTCAGCCTGTTCGACGACTATTCGAAGAACGGCAAGGATGCGGCCCTGCAAACCTTCGCCACCAATACCCTGCCAACCCTCCAGGCGCACAAGGATAAGATCGACGCTTTCAAGGAATAGGCGCCGGCAAGGAATAGCCGTGACAGGCCCGTCCCCGCTCAGGAGGCGGGCCTTGTCATGCCGGCATGGGAATCTCTGAAAACCGTTTGATTTGTTACGATTTTCAAACATTTCACCCTTGAAATTTATCTTGCGGCGGAACCGAAACCCATATAGTCTTACCTTACATGGCGCCGGGGGCGGTGCCTGATCTTTGAGGGGGAAATCCTGATATGCGTCGTTTGATGACCGCGGCAGTCCTGTCGCTCGGCCTTGCCATGACGGCTGCGCCAAATCTGGCCCAGGCGGCTGTTTATGCCAACCGTGTGGAAATCACCAAACCTGCCGAAGGCACGCCGGTCCTGGTTGTCATGCCTGAGGTCTCGCTGGGGATGCTGACCGCCGGCGGCACCGTCGAGCCAAAGGAAGAGTGGTCGCAGAATACGCGCAAATATCTGAATGACAGCCTGACCAAGGCGCTGCAGGGCAAAAAATTCGCAACGGCCTCGACCGATCTGGCGGCCTACGAGGATTCGCAGGATCAGCAGATGCTGAAGCTCAACGACGCCGTGACCGATTCGATCGCGCAGAATATCGGCCTCATGGCCCTGCCGACCAAGACCACCTTCGACTGGACACTTGGTGAAGGCGCGGCCGGACTGGTGCCGGCTGATTCCGCCACACCGCCCGCCTACGCCCTGTTCGTGCGCTGCAAGGGAAGCTGGTCCTCCGGCGGCCGGGGCGCGGCCTTTATTGCCGCCGCTGCCTTCGGCGCCTCCATTCCAATGGGCGGCCAGTTCATCACCGCCACCCTTGTGGACCTGAAAACCGGCCAGGTGGTGTGGTATCAGTTCAACATGGTGGGCATGGGCACCGATATCCGCACGCCGGAAGGCGCCGCCACCGCGGTCGATAACCTGTTCAAGACCCTGCCGCTGTAAGCGCGCGTCATGTTCATGTCCCCATCCCGCCGGCGCCCCTGGATAAACCGGGCCGCCACAGCCCTGGTCCAGGCCAGCCTCGGCCTCTGCCGCCCTTCCGGTCGGCACGCTTCCGGCCATGGCCCAGGAACAAACGGCCGCCAATCTCGACAGGGACATGCCCGAGCGCATTCCCGGCGCCAGACCCGATCCCAAATCGCTGGAAGGCGGCATCTGGGCCGACAGCGCCAAGGCCGAGCGGTTAGCCAAAACATCCGGCGAGCGTGACACCGATCCGGCTTTGGAAGCCTATATCTCCGGCGTCGAGGCCGGGGTCGCCGGGCCATTTGCCGGCGACATCCGCATGTATGTGATGGACCGGCCCTTCTTCAATGCCAGCGTCAGCCCCAATGGCTATGGCGAGGTATGGTCGGGCCTGCTGCTGCGCTGCGAGACCGAGGATGAACTGGCCTTTGTCCTTGGCCACGAAACCGGGCACTTTCGCCATTCGCACGGCCTGAAACGCTATCAGGAAGTCAAGTCAGGCTCGAACGCCGCCATGGTGGCCATGCTGGTGATCGGCGTCGCGGCGGCCGCCTCTGCCGCGGCCTCCACGCCTGCCGGGACCACCTATCGGCCGGTGGGCGGCTACTCAGGCACCCTGATCGACCTCACCTATCTCGGCACCATCGCCGTGCTGATGGGCTATTCGCGCGATACCGAGGCCCAGGCCGATGCCTATGGCCTGATCTATGAAAACAAGGCCGGTTACTTTACCGGTTCCGGCGCCGCCTTGTGGACACGCATGATCGAGGAAACCCAGGCATCGGACTACGAAAAGGTGCGCCGCCTGCCCACCCGCACCAATGTCTTCGGCAGTCACCCGCTGGAGAGCGACCGCATCACCCTGCTGAATGCGCTCGACAGGCAGCTTCATGGTGGTGCCCTGGCCTCCCAAGACGTGGCGGAAGCGAAAGCGGCGCGCGCCGCCTACCGCGCCCATGTCCGCCCCTATCTGGGCCGCTGGTTGAAGGACGACCTGCGTCGCCAGGATTACGGCCAGACCCTGTATCTGATCGACCATCTGAGCGTCGATGGCGAGGATGCCGGCCTGCTGAACTTCTATCGCGGCGAGGCCCTGCGCCTGCGCGGCCATACCGACGACCTGCCCCAGGCGCTGGCCGCCTATAAAGCGGCGCTCAAGAGCCCGGACGCGCCGGTCGAGACCTGGCGCCAACTGGGCGATGTCTACCGCCATGCCGGCCAGACGACTGAGGCGCAGGATGCCTACAGGGCGTATCTGGCCGCCGCGCCCACGGCCAGCGACGCCTGGATGATCCAGGACGAAATCGACACCATAGCCAAGACCACGCCGGCCGAAACGCCACCACCGGTATCTGGCGCAGCACCCGCGCCCGAAGCCGCACCATCCAACGGGGGAGCCACCACATGACCATCAACCCACTGATCAGACCGGCCCTGGCCGGCATCATCGCCGCCCTGAGCCTGACCGCCTGCACCACCGCGCCGGTCCCGGCACCCACCGGCGCCTATACGGTGGCGCCCAGCTATTCGGTCAAGCTGGACCGCAACTGGTCCGACCTCTCGCAGGCGACCCTCTTCAAGAGCAGCACGGCCCCCAAGGTCCGCCTGCTGAGCATTGACGGCCTGCAACTGAACCGCCTCTACATATCCGAGGGCCTGACGCCCGACGATCCGCTGATCGCCAATCCGGCACGCCCCGATACCAAAACGACGCCCACCCTGCGCGGCAAGAGCGACATGTCGCTCTCCGAACAGATGGAATTCGTCTCCCAATCCGTGGCGGCGCTCGATTATCACAAGGTCGAGACCCGCAATCCGCAGCCGATGTCTGTCGGCAGCGTCAAGGGGGTGCGCTTTGAACTGACCGCCAGCACGCCCGAGGGCCTGCACATGCACGGACTGGCCCAGGCGGCGGCGAAGGACGGCAAAAGCTACTACATCGTCTATCTGGCGCCGGAAGAGCACTATTACGCTGCCAGCCTGGCCAGCGTGACCGCCATTATGGACAGTGCCAAACTGCCGTAACCGGTATGGTCCGCCGCAAGAAAAACGCCTGCCTCCGGTATCAGAGGCAGGCGCTTTCGTTAAAGGCCGGCCTGATCAGAAGAAGCCAAGCTTGCCCGGCGCGTAGGAAACCAGCAGGTTCTTGGTCTGCTGATAGTGGTCCAGCATCATCTTGTGGGTTTCGCGGCCGATGCCCGACTGCTTGTAGCCGCCGAAGGCCGCGCCCGCTGGATAGGCGTGGTAGCAGTTGGTCCAGACGCGACCGGCCTGAATGCCGCGGCCGGCGCGATAGGCCATGTTCATATCACGCGACCAGACACCGGCACCCGGGCCATAGACCGTGTCATTGGCGATCTCGATGGCCTCTTCCACCGTCTTGAAGGTGGTGACCGAGACCACCGGCCCGAAGATTTCCTCCTGGAAGACGCGCATCTTGTTGTGGCCCTCGAAGACGGTCGGCTTGATATAGAAGCCGTTATCAAGGTCGCCACCCAGACGGCTGGCCTCGCCACCGGTCAGCACCTTCGCGCCTTCGTTGCGGCCGATCTCCAGATATTTCAGGATCTTTTCATATTGTGCCTGCGAGGCCTGCGCGCCGATCATGGTGCCGGTATCGAGCGGATCCCCCGGGCAATGGCCTCGACGCGCTTGATGGCGCGTTCCATGAAGCGGTCATAGATCGATTCCTGCACCAGGGCCCGCGACGGACAGGTGCAGACCTCGCCCTGATTCAGCGCGAAGAAGGCGAAGCCCTCCATGGCCTTGTCGAGGAAGGCGTCGTCCTCCGCCATCACGTCGGCGAAGAAGATGTTCGGCGACTTGCCGCCCAGTTCCAGTGTGATGTTGGTGACGTTATCGGCGGCATAGCGCATGATCTCCTTGCCCACGGCGGTCGAGCCGGTGAAGGCGATCTTGGCGATACGCGGGCTGCGGGCGAGCGGCGCGCCGGCTTCCAGCCCGGTGCCGGAGACGATATTGAGTACGCCCGGCGGCAGCAGGTCGTGGATCAGTTCCATGACGACGAGGATCGAGGCCGGGGTCTGTTCGGCGGGCTTCAGGATGACGCAGTTGCCGGCGGCGAGCGCCGGGGCCAGCTTCCAGGCCGCCATCAGGATCGGGAAGTTCCACGGAATGATCTGCCCGACCACGCCCAGGGGCTCATGGAAATGATAGGCCACGGTATCGTTATCCAGTTCGCCGATCGAGCCTTCCTGCGCCCGGATGCAGCCGGCGAAATAGCGGAAATGGTCGATGGCCAGCGGGATATCGGCGGCGGTGGTTTCACGCAGCGGCTTGCCATTGTCCAGGTCTCGGCCTCGGCGACCAGGGCGAGATTGTCCTCGATGCGCTGGGCGATCTGCAGCAGGATATTGGAGCGTTCGGTCACCGAGGTGCGGCCCCAGTTTTCGCGGGCGCGGTGCGCGGCATCAAGCGCCAGTTCGATATCCTCCGCCGAAGAGCGCGGCACTTCGCAGATCTTGCGGCCATTAACCGGCGAGGTGTTGTCCATGTAGCGGCCGTTCACCGGCTCGATCCACTGACCGCCGATATAGTTGCCGTAGCGTGTCTTGAAGGGGGCGCCGGCCTCGATGATGCGCTCGAATTTGGTCATGTTGGGTCTCCTTGCCTGTTTGGTTGTTGTGCCCCGAGGCTGCGCGCCTGTGCGGTGCAGCAACAAGCGTCAGGTGGCTGTATGAGGCGGTCTCGACCAGGTTTTGGAGCGCTTTTCAGACCGCCTGTCGCGGCGCACGACATGATATTTACGCCTGTCGCAGTTTGCGACACCGATGGCGGGTTTCGCATCAAAATGGGCGTGAAAACGGCGAATGCGCTTGCATCAGCAAGCCAAAGGGTTTTCTCTTTCCCTAAAGACAGGGAATAGAGTTGACCGCTGCCGAGCCATCGCAAATCCAGAAAGCCCGCGAGGTCTTCTTCGCGCGCAAGGGCCTGCCTGTGGATCAGATCGGTCATTCCATCCTGCGCTCATGGATACGCTGCGCCGACATGGGGCTGGATGAGCGAGCGCTCCCGGCCATAGACGCGCCCACGGCGTCCGAAATCCGCCTGCTGCATGAAAAGCACGAAGCTCTACGCCGCATTTCGCGCCCCGAACTGGACGCGCTTTATTCCGAAGCGCGCGAAATCTCCGGCATCGTTATCCTGACCAATGCCAAGGGGGAAATCCTTGATGCCGTGGGCGACCCCGGCTTCGCCGACAAGGCGGCCCAGGTGGCGCTCAGGCCCGGCATATTATGGAGCGAGGACGGCACCGGCACCAATGCCATAGGCACGGCCCTGGCCGAACGCCGCTCGGTCGTCGTCAATGGCGGCGAACACTATTTCCAGAGCCATCAGGTACTGACCTGTTCGGCCACGCCCATCATCGATCCGCGCGGCGCCACGCTTGGCGTGCTTGATATCTCGGTGCCGGCCACCCAGCAGAGCGGCCATGTGCTCGGCATGGTGCGCATGGCCGTGGAGCAGATCGAGCACCGCCTCTTCCGCAACGGTTTCGATGGCTGTCGCACCCTGCGCTTCCAGACCGACCCCAACCTGCTGGGCGCCGCCCGCGAGGGTATACTGGTGCTGAAGGACGGCATAGTGGTGGCCGCCAACCGGCGCGGCCTGTCTCTCGTCGGGCGCACCTGGGACGGCCTTGACCAGCTTCATGTCGAGGAGATTTTCGATACCCGCGTCGCCCATCTGGCTTCCGGCCGCCTGAGGGCGCAGGACGGCCGCGACTTCTTCGCCCAGTTCGAGGGTGAAAGCGCAGGCCCGACCTTGAGTACCGCCCCGCAGCAGAGTCTGGAAGACATAGAACTTTCCAGCATCCGCCAGGCACTGGAAGCCCACGGCGGCAATGTCAGCGCCGCCGCCCGCCACCTCGGCATCCACCGCAGCACGATTTACCGGCGGATACAGGGCATTTAACACAGGCTCTCCTGACAGGAACCTCCAAATTTCTCGTGAAATTTGGCAAGCGCGACTGCGCGCCCGAGCTGATGCGAGGTAAGCCCGCGCGGCACTTGAGCGCAAGAAATGTCGCTTCGACGGTTACATCTCATTCATGAACCCCTTTTAATTTGATTTCGGGGGGGGCTTCCTTCACTTTAGCGTCAAGTTCGATCGCTACAGATCGATGTTTTCCGGCTTCGGCTCAACGCAACAGCCCTGTTCTGGCGCTTCCTATACCGCGACAGTGAACAGGACAAATGCCGCAGCCTTTGGAGGTTTAGTATGCGTACCCAAATCATTTACCCGGCCATTGGCGCGGCCAGTCTCATGGCCCTGCTGGTCGCCACCGGCGCCGCCGCCCAGTTGCGCCTTCTGAGCGACGGCCCGCAAATCGAACTGCGCGACATGGTCGCCCGCGTCGTCGTCACGCCGGAAGACCGCAGCGATATCGATATCCGCGTCCGTTACGGCAGCGTGAAGGTGCCGACCCTGATGGTTTCGCAGCGCGGTTCCACCACCGTGCTCAATGGCCACCTCAGCTCGGGCCGCCAGCCGAATTTCAGCTTCCGCATCAATGTCAATGACGATGACCAGGTCTCGGCGCGCAATGGCAAGGTCCATATCGCCGGCATCGGCCTGGTCAATGTCTCCGACCTGCCGCTGGTCTTTGTCCGCGTGCCGGCCAATGCCGTGGTCAAGGATTCGGCCTATACCTTCGGCCGCGTCGCGCCCAGCAAGAGCCTGGACTTCATCATGAACGGCGGCGGCGAATGGGCCATCGAGCCCGTGGCCGGCCCGCTCAACATCATCAACAGCGGCTCGGGCCGGATCTCGGTGGCCAGCGCCGGCGACAGCATTGTCGACAATATGGGGTCCGGCGACATCAATCTCGGCACGGTGCGCAATCTCCAGGCCGTCCTGACCGGCTCCGGCAATTTCAATGTCGAGCAAAGCGGCACGACCGCCCTGCAAAACCAGGGCGCCGGCGATGTCAGCATCAAGCGCAGCGGCGCGCTGAAGGTCCAGCTCAATGGCTCCGGCGACCTGACGCTCGGCGATATCATGGGGGGCTTAAGCGTCGTCAATAACGGTTCCAGCGACATCGCCGTCCAGCGCGTCGGGGGACCGGTCAATCTCGATATTTCCGGCTCCGGTGATGTTTCGATCGCCGGCGGCCAGGTGCCCGCCTTCGTTCTGCGGGGATCGGGCTCCGGCGATGTCAGCTATGGCGGTATCACCAACACGGTCAATGTCGATACCAACGGTTCCGGCGATGTCAGCATCATGAAGGCGACCGGCGCGGTCGTTACCAAGGTGGTCGGCTCCGGCGAAATGCACATCGGGCATTGAATTTATCCCCGGCCGACGACTGGCAGTCTGTGGCAAGGTTTTATTTAAGAAGGGGAAGCCACAGATTGCACAGATGAACACAGATTAAGGAAGCCAGAATTTCCCCGGAAATCCGTGCCTATGCTCAGCCGATTAAAGAGCGCAAAGCGCTCAAACAGGCAGGCCCTGGCACATCCGGAAAACCAGGCACAAACCAATCGCCTTCCTTTCTTAATCTGTCTTCATCTGTGCAATCTGTGGCCTCCCTTTTTTCTTTAGGCCGCGGCCCCACACTCAGGCAACTTATCCCCATAATCCAGCCATGGGATAGGCTATGCCCATGACACAGATAGAGACACAGATACAGGCGCACCCTCACCGCCCCGACCTGCGCCGCCGCGCCGAACGCCTGATCGCCGCGCTGGACGCCACGCCCGCGCCGCAGACCCTGTCTGACATTATGCGCGCCGCCCGCACCCTGATGGTGATTGACCGCCTGCTCACCCAGCTATGGCCGACGCCAACCGCCAAATCCGGACGGCAGCCAATGGCCGAGCCCGTGGACGTGGCGCCAACCGTGCCGGATGACAACCGCACGCCTGACATAGCCACCCCACCACCGCTAAACCGCCACCAGCGACGGCTGCAGGCCGCACAGGAGCGCCACGTCCGCACGGATGCCCCCTTATCCGCGGTGAAACCGGTTCCTTTCCCCCTCTCCCCATGACGATGGGGAGAGGACGGGAGCCGAACGAAGTGAAGGCGACCGGGTGAGGGGCGTGTGCATCTGCCTGCGAAAATGCGTTCCAAAGGATGCGTCCGTCATATGTTGCGCCCCCGACCATAGGAAACCAGTCTCGTCGGTGCTCATAAACAGGCCAGGTGCGACAGCCTGCCGCACACATTTCATCCGAAATTACCGCTCGATTTTCGGAAATTTTCCCAACCCGCGCAACCACACGCATAACTCTTGTTGCGACGCACAAAGAATTTCAAATATTAACGTTTTGTAATTTTAACTTATTGAATTTGTTAGATTATTACATCTTATTCATGACATGGTATTAATTTGAACTATGCACGTTGAAGGCGCATATGAGGGTCATCGCAGCAAACACACAGGAGATTTTAGCGATGACTGCCCAGTTCTACACCGCCACCGCCCTTGCCGCCGGCACGCTTTTCATGATCGCCGCCCTGCTCACCATCGGCCAGTTCTAACCCTCCCCGAAAGGATCACTCCCATGACCAATACCTACGCCCCTCTCGCCGCCGTTTCCGCCCTCGCCGCCTTCACCCTGTTCATGGTGATCGCCCCGGCCACGGTCGGCCTGTAAGCCCCTCCCTCAGATAAGGAAACAGATCATGTCCCTCTCCATCCCCGCCGTCTCCGGCCTGGCCGCCTTTACCCTGTTCATGCTGGCCGCCCTCTTGAGCCTCGGCCACATCTAGGCCAATCAGTCCCCAGCCTCGCGTAAGCGTAAATAAGGCGCGGAGAGCCCAGACATTCTGGAACGCTCCCGCGCCTATTTCTTTGGCTTAACGCCGCCTTGAGCTTTTAAGCTAGGCTCCGAAGCGAACCCGCCGGAGCATGTGCTGATGAATACCAGAGTAACCTGTCAAGGCTGCCGTGATGGCGCCGAACTCCCCTTTGCCTTCACCATGGCCTTCCAGCCTATTCTCGATGTATCGCAGGGGCGCGTGTGGGGCTATGAGGCCTTGGTGCGCGGACCGGAGGGCCAGGGCGCCGGCACGGTGCTGAGCCAGGTCACGCCAGAGATCATGTACAAATTCGACCAGGCCTGCCGCGTGCGCGCCATAGAGCTGTTTGGCCGCCTGTCCCCCCAGGATGACACGCGCCTGTCGATCAATTTCATGCCCAATGCCGTCTATGAGCCCTCCGCCTGCATCCGGGCTTCGCTGGGCGCCGCGGCCCGCGTCGGCCTCAATCCCAAACGCCTGATGTTCGAATTTACCGAGCAGGAGCATGTCACCGATACGGCCCACATCTCAAAGATCGTCGCGGAATACAAGCGCCAGGGCTTCATGACCGCGCTCGATGATTTTGGCTCCGGCTATGCCGGTCTGAACCTGCTCGCCAATCTCCAGACCGACCTGATCAAGATCGATATGGACCTGATCCGCGATATCAACACGGACCGCGTGCGTCAGGCGATTGTGGCCGGGATTATGTCGATCGCCCGCGCCCTGGATATCCAGGTCATCGCCGAGGGTATCGAATCCGAAGCCGAACTGACCACCCTGCGCGCCGCCGGCGTGTCGCTGTTCCAAGGCTACCACTTCGCCAAGCCGCAGGTCGAGGCCCTGCCGATGGTGATCGGCTTTGAAGCAAGTCCTCGCACACAAGCCTTGCGGGCTTAATGAAAAAGCCCCGTTCAGCATTGAACGGGGCTTTTTTATATCTGTATCAGAGCTTTAATCAGCCCGGATGGACCATGTTTTCCGGGCGGACGAACTGGTCGAACTCCTCATTGGTCAGGTAACCGCCACCGACGGCTTCTTCACGCAAGGTAGTGCCATTCTTGTGGGCGGTCTTGGCGATCTTGGCACAGGCGTCATAGCCCAGCTTGCCATTGAGCGCCGTCACCAGCATCAGCGAGTTTTCCAGGCCGCGCTTGATATTGTCGAGGCGCGGCTCGATGCCGACCACGCAATTGTCGGTGAAGGAAACCGCCGCATCCGCCAGCAACCGCACGCTTTGCAGGAAGTTATAGGCCATGACCGGATTGAAGACGTTCAGCTCGAAATGGCCCTGCGAACCGGCAAAGGTCAGCGCGGCATTGTTGCCGAAAATCTGCACGCAGACCTGCGTCATCGCCTCGCACTGGGTCGGGTTGACCTTGCCCGGCATGATCGACGAACCTGGCTCATTTTCCGGCAGGGCCAGTTCGCCGAGGCCAGACCGCGGGCCGCTCCCTAAGAAGCGGATGTCGTTGGCGATCTTGAACAGCGACGCGGCCACCGTATTGATGGCGCCGTGGCTGAAGACCATGGCGTCATGCGCGGCCAGGGCCTCGAACTTGTTCGGCGCCGTGGTGAAGCCCATGCCGGTGATCGAGGCGATCTTTTCCGCCACGCCTTCTGCGAAACCGATCGGGGCGTTAAGGCCGGTGCCGACGGCGGTGCCGCCCTGCGCCAGTTGCATCAGCTTCGGCAGGGTCTGGTTGATGCGCTCGATGCCGTTGGTCAGTTGCTGGGTATAGCCGCCAAATTCCTGGCCGAGGGTGAGCGGCGTCGCATCCTGCGTATGGGTGCGGCCGATCTTGATGATGTCCTTCCAGGCTTCCGCCTTGTCGTTCAGGGCGTTGCGCAGGGTTTGCAGGGCCGGCAGCAGGCGGTGGACGATCTCCTCGGCACAGGCGACGTGCATGGCGGTCGGATAGGTGTCGTTCGACGATTGCGACATATTGACATGGTCATTGGGGTGGACGGGCTTTTTCGTGCCCATCTCGCCGCCCAAAATCTCGATGGCGCGGTTCGAGATGACCTCGTTGGCGTTCATGTTCGACTGGGTGCCGGAACCGGTCTGCCAGACGACCAGCGGGAAGTGGTCGTCGAGCTTGCCTTCCATGACCTCATTGGCGGCCGTGATGATCGCCTGGCCGATGGCCGGATCGAGCTTGCCGAGCGCCATATTGGTTTCGGCGGCGGCGCGCTTGACGATGCCAAGGGCGCGCACGATCGGCAAAGGCTGCTTTTCCCAGCCGATCTTGAAGTTGCCGAGCGAGCGCTGGGCCTGCGCGCCCCAATATTTGCCGTTATCGACCTCGATCGGGCCAAAGGTATCGGTCTCTAGGCGGGTGGTCTTGGTCATCTTGGGGGGCTCCGTGGGCGGTGTCGGATCGGATGGGCCGGCTTGAATGGTGGTGTTGCTTTCCAATTCCGGCGTGAAACTGGTGGCGGTGATCCGTCGCTTTTTCTTCGAACCGGACAACCAGTCTAACAACCCCATAAAGCCCTCCATAACCGGCAAAAAACGTGCGCCTATCCGTTATGTCCACAGGGCTTAAAGCGCAATGAATTTATGTAAAGCGGCGAATATTTTCCTCTTATACCTCCCCACCTTTGGTGGGGAGGGGGACCATGAGCGAAGCGAATGGTGGTGGGGTATCTTACTTTTTTGTAGAAGTAAGAAACCCCACCACCACGCCTCAAGAGAGGCGCGGTCCCCTCCCCGGCATAGCCGGGGAGGTATAAGACCGGCATTCTCTGGCAGTAGCGTGACGTTAGCCGGCAAATCTGTGTAATCTGGTGATTGTTCTCTTAAGGCAAAGTCAATGGGTCTAAAATTTAGTGCCGAAAAAAGGCGAGGCTGGGCCGGTCTCTATCTCAGTCTAGCTGACTGGCCGGATCGCATTCGCGAGTGTCATCGCTCATCCAACCGGATGCGGGATGAACTTACATTCTATCTATGCTTCTTCTCTCAGGCCTATGCGATCAGAGACTGGCTTGCCAAGCAAGGTATTATGAAGTCCCATGAAATCGACATGGCCATCGCCAGCAATGAAGCGATGAAAATTTGCCGCGATATATGCAACCGTTACAAGCACTACACTCTAACTAATCCAAGCATAGATGCAGATTGGTCCATTCAAAGACGAATTTCAGACCCTTTTCTTACCAACGAATGGGAATGGACAGTGATTGCCCATGACCACAATATAGCTTTATGGGATTTAATGTTAGACTGTATTGGTTTTTGGGAAGCGCTAGTTGCAGCTTACGGGTTAGAGCCAGATTTCGACACGATAAGCTGAAAACTTACAATTTTAATAAGTCACCGGCCACAAATCGTTATCACACACTCTCCGCCAGAAAACCACCGGTCTGCCTGGCCCACAGCCTCGCATAGAGACCGCCTGCCACAATCAATGCCTCATGCGTGCCGGTCTCGATAATGCGGCCGCCATCGATCACCACCAGCCGGTCCATGCGGGCGATGGTCGAGAGCCGGTGCGCAATGGCGATGACCGTCTTGCCCTGCATCAGATCGAGCAAGCTTTCCTGGATCGCCGCCTCGACCTCGGAATCAAGCGCCGAGGTCGCCTCATCGAGCACCAATATCGGGGCGTTTTTCAGCAGCACCCGCGCGATGGCGATGCGCTGCCGCTGGCCACCGGAGAGCTTGACGCCGCGTTCACCGACATGGGCGTCATAGCCGGTGCGCCCCTGACCGTCATTCAGATCGGGGATAAAGCCCGCCGCATGGGCCCGCGCCGCCGCCCGGTCGATCTCCGCCTGTGAGGCGCCCGGCGAACCATAGGCGATATTGTCGCGGATCGAGCGGTGCAGCAGCGAGGTATCCTGCGTCACCATGCCGATATGAGCACGCAAACTCTCCTGATTGACCCCGGCGATATCTTGGCCATCAATGCGGATATGCCCGCTTTTCAGATCGTACAGGCGCAGGAACAGGTTGACGAGCGTCGACTTGCCGGCGCCGGAAGGCCCGACCAGACCGATCTTCTCCCCCGGCGCAATGGTCAGGCTAAAATCCTGTATCGCCGGCAGGTCGCCGTAAGAAAACCCGACATACTCGAAGCGGATTTCGCCCTGGCGCACTTCCAGCGCCGGCGCCGCTGCCACATCCACCACCGTATGCGGACGCGAAATGGTTTCGATGCCGTTCTGCACCGAGCCGATATTCTCGAAAAGGCTGGTCACCTGGAACATCACCCAGTTCGACATGCTGATCAGCCGCTGCGTCAGCGCGCCGATCAGGGCGATAGCGCCGACCGTGATTAGCCCCTGGCTCCACAGCCAGATCGCCAGCGCCGCCATGATGATCAGGAGCAGGGCATTGATGACGGCGGTGCTGTTATCCAGCCCCGTGATCAGCCGTTCCTGCACCTGCCATTTGCGGCTGTTGGTCAGGAGCCCTTCGCGGACATAGTCATCCTCGTGGCGCGTGCCGGCGAAAAGCTTGACCGTCTGGATATTGGTGTAGGTATCGA
Source organism: Asticcacaulis sp. (assembly GCA_024707255.1). Classification (NCBI taxonomy): domain Bacteria; kingdom Pseudomonadati; phylum Pseudomonadota; class Alphaproteobacteria; order Caulobacterales; family Caulobacteraceae; genus Asticcacaulis; species Asticcacaulis sp. The sequence continues at coordinate 622,886 of JANQAC010000001.1, forward strand.
CAATGCGCCCGACAAGCGCCGAACGCGCCTCCGCCCCTTCGCTGGCGGCCACGCCAAGCTTCGGCACGAAAAAACGCGCAGACCAAACCATAGACGATGCTCCACACCACCAGCGGGATCACCAGCCGCCAGTCGGCCTGAAAGAACAGCACGATGGCGCTGCCGAAATAGATGACGACATACAGCAGGGTATCGCACAGGGTCGTCAGGGTATTGCGCACCGCCGAGGCGGTTTCGACGACCTTGGAGGCGACCCGCCCGGCATAGTCATTGGTGAAGAAACCGATCGATTGCCGCACCACATGGCGGTGCGATTGCCAGCGGATCAGATTGGGGAAGTTGCTGGTGATGGCCTGGCGCAGGAACAAAGAATGGATAAAACCGATCACCGGCCAGGCGATGCCGATGATCACCGCCATGCGGATGAAATCAGTGCCATGCGCGCGCCACAGATCGGCGGGCTTCGTGTGGGTCAGGTAATCGACAATATCCGCCATGAAGCGGAACACCGCAACCTCGGTAATCGTATAAAGAAAACCGGCGATCAGGATGGCCAGAAAGAGCGGCCAGGCCTGTTTGAGAAACTGCCAGAAGAAGGGCAGCAGCTTATCGGGCGGCGGGCCGTCTTCATGCGGGCCGAACGGATCGATCATCCGCTCGAAGCGGCTATAGAGGGCATTGATCAGGGACATGCCCTGCATATGCGCTTACCTCAGGCAAAAAGAAACCCGCTAATCAATGCGGATAAATGGCATATATGAGTTCTATGCCGAACGTAAATCCCCTCTCCCCACCTGTGGGGAGAGGGTTAGGGTGAGGGGCTTAAACGATCTGCCGCGCGTGATTTTGTTCGCTTTCATGCCCCTCACCCGGTCGCCTTCACTACGTTTGGCTCCCGTCCTCTCCCCATTGTCATGGGGAGAGGGGAAGGTTTGAACCACAAAAAGAAACCCCGCCGATGATACACCGACGGGGCAACTTCAAACTTGCAGGTGCAGGGACTTGTCCCTGCGAACCTTACTTTGCGCCGAAGAGGCGCGCCCAGAAACCGGGCTTCTTCTTGGCGGCGGTCGCCGTGCTGTTGGCAAAATCGCTGGCCTTTTGGGTCACCGAGGCGGTGACGTCATCGGCCTTCTTGGCGAGATCGTCGATCACCGGCTTGGCGGCTTCAACAGCATCATCGATCTTGTCCTTGGCGGCATCGACAGCGGCTTCGACCTTGGCGGCCGCGTCCTTAACGGCCGGGTCTGCGGCCGCCTTCAGATCGGCGACCTTTTCAGCCACATCGGCCTTGGCTTCGGCAGCCGCCGCTTTCACGGTTTCAACAGCCTTGGTCACCTTGGCCTTGGCTTCGGTCACGGCCTTTTTGGCAGCCGGCTTCTTGGCCGCAGCGGCCTTGGCGGCAGGCGCGGCAACCGCCTTGGTGGCCTTGGCCTTGGTGGTGGCGGCAGCGGTCTTCACGGCCTTGACGGCGGCTTCAGCCTTCTTCTCGACCTTCTTGGCTTCGGCAACGACGGGTTTCTTGATATCGGCAACCATCGACTTGCTGGCGGCAGCGGCCTTCTTCGGCGCGGCATTGACGGCGGCGGCGGTCTTGGTCGCCGCGCTCTTGGTGGCGGCAACGGCCTTGGCCGGCGCGGCTTTCGCCGTGGCAACGGCCTTCTTGGCAGCCGGCTTTGCAGCAGCTACAGCCTTTTCGACCGGCGCCTTGCGCGCCAGGGTCTTTTTCACGCCGGCGTCAGCCGGGATGTCTTTATTTTCACCAGTCGTTGATTTTGTGGTAGCTCTCGCCATCGTCTGTCCTTAAATGCCCCGTTCAGGAGTGCGCAACCACCGCGCATTGAAGTGAAGTTACCCGAATCGGCTGATCAAATCAAATAGAGCCTATTCTTAATCTTATCGCAGAGCAATATGACCTACAATCCGCAGCAAATCATCGCCCGTGGCCCCCGTCTAGTCTCGGAAAGCGCCGCCGAAGCCATTGATGGCGACGTTTTGCTGGAAGGCGCCACCTATTCGATCCTGGAAGAGGACGAAGACCGCAATATCTGGCGCATCGACGCCTTCCCGACCACCGAGGAAGAAGATACGCGGCTTCAGGAAATCCTCAGCGGTTTTCCGGAACTGACGGTCACCGCCGATCAACTGGCCGATGCCGACTGGCTGGCCATGGCGCTTTCGGGCCTGCCGCCGGTACGCGCCGGACGTTTCTTCGTCTACGGCATCCATGATCGCGGCCGCGCACCGGATAACACCGTCAACCTGCGCATCGAAGCGGGCGCCGCCTTCGGCACTGGCCACCACGGCACCACGGTTGGCTGCTTGATCGCCTATAACGACCTGCTGAAATCGAAACGTTTCAATCGCGTGCTCGATGTCGGCGCCGGCACCGGTGTGCTGGCCATCGCCGCCGCCAAGACCGGCACCAAAATCGCGGTCGGCACCGATATCGATCCGGTGAGCGTGCGCATCTCCAATGAAAATGCCAAGCTCAACAAATGCCACGCGCGCTTTGTCTATGCCAATGGCCTCGATCACCGCCTGGTGCGTTCCGATGCGCCCTATGACCTGGTCTTCGCCAACATCCTGGCGCGCCCGCTGGTCGGCCTGTCCATGGCCATCCGGGGGCGCTCAAGCCGAAGGGCCTGGTGATCCTCTCCGGCCTGCTGCGCACCCAGGAGCGCTTCGTGAAGGCGGCCTATCACAGCAAGGGCTTCCGAACCGTCCGCCGCATTCATCGTGATGCCTGGTGTACGCTCGTTATGCAGAAGGTCTGACTCTCTCCTCCCCTGCAAAGCGGGGGAGGATCAATTGCCAAAAAACCACAGCCCACGGATAATTTTGAACACCGTTTTCTGAACGCTTGAAATTGTATGATTTTCCGGCAAAATAAATAAATCAAATAAAAGAAACCCGCCAAATGGGTTTTCACCGGGAGAGCGCCAATGTTCATGCAAAAACTCATCACCGCCACACTTGCGTCCGCCGCCCTGCTGGCGGCCGTCCCCGCCATAGCCCAAGAGACCAAACAAGAGACCAAGCCGGCGCCCATGGTCATCTATGACGATGAGCTGAAAAACGACTGGCAGAACTGGAGTTGGGGCGTCACCCTGCAAATGTCCGTGCCCGCCGGACAGGTCAAGCCGATCAAGGTCGAAGGGACGCCGTGGTCGGCGCTGGACCTGCACCATTCGGCGATATCTACCAAGGGCTATACTAAGCTGACCTTCTATATCAACGGCGGCACCGACGGCGGCCAGCAACTGATGGTCAAGGTGAAAGCCCCCGGCGGCGTGGCGATCGAGTCCAACTATACTATCGCGCCCAAGGTGAAGACCTGGGAAGTCGCCGAGGTGCCGCTGAAGGATATCGGCGCCGACGACAAGATGATCGAGGACGTCTTCATTCAGGGCGGCGCCGATGCCTACAAGCCCTATTACATCACCAAGATTCAGCTTGAGTAGCCATTAAAGATGACGGTGACGCTTTTGCCAGCGCTTGTACGTAAGATCGCGCCACCAGTCCACAATACTATCAACCGATGACGGCCCACCGCCTTCGTCGTGGTATTCGCCATCCCACATCTCAGGTTTTAGAGCATATTGAAAGGGCCAGACGCGCTTGCGACTGCGCCCGCATATGTAGCACCACTCTGCATTTGGCCCGCCACGCCAGCGTCGATCTCGTATGGCAATGTGTGTCGTGCAGCGCGGACATCTCGCCGCAATGCCAATCAGCAACAGAAACGTGCCCGCAATGTGCAGCGCGGCTGCGACGACGTTGATGTCGCCCATGACCATACGTGCACCAAGCATACCGGCCGCCATAACCACCATCAGTCGCAATCTGCCTGATGCCGCAGGAAGCAGTATAGCCGGAAGAAGCAAAAACAACCAGGTAAGGCGGGAAGTTGAAAAAGCTACGAAAAGACCAAACATACCTGGAATGATGAAAAAAGCCGGATAGATGATCATGCTGCCCCCTCGTCCGCTTACGGCCCACGCCAGAATAGATCAGGTCATGACATATTGCCATTGAAAGCGATCGCCGCGCGCCTATAGTGCCGGGCGATAATTTCCATCGTTACGAGATTCCCATGACCGCCGATTCCGCACATTTCCAGCATTTCGATGTCACCACCCAGCCGTCGCAGGGCGTGACCAACGTGGCCGCCCTGCGCGGTGAGATGCGGAAACTGGGGCTCGATGGTTTCATCGTCCCCCACGAGGACGAGCACCAGAACGAATACCTGCCCGACGCCAATGAGCGCCTGGCCTGGGTTTCCGGCTTCACCGGCTCGGCCGGCGCGGCAATCATCTTCATGGACCGCGCCATTCTCTTCGCCGATGGCCGCTATACCCTGCAATCGCGCGAACAGACCGATCCGTCTGTCTTTACAGTTGAGGATTTCAACGCCGGTTCGCTGGCCGATACGGTGGCGAAAGCCCCGCGCGGATCGGTCATCGGCTATGATGCCGGTCTCATCAGCCCGTTCAGCCTCAATGCCCTGCAAACCGCCGCCGATGGTGCGGGCGTCACTCTGAAATCGGTCTCGCCCAATCCGCTGGATATCGCCTGGGGAAGTGCAAGGCCGGCCCAGCCCATGGCCCTGATCGTGCCGCAGCCGCTGGAATATGCCGGTGTCGCCTCGGCCGACAAGCGCGCGCACCTGGCCGCCACGCTGAAGGCGAACAACATCGCCGCCGCCCTGATCACCGCGCCGTCCTCTCTGGCTTGGCTGTTCAATATCCGTGGCGGCGATGTCATCCGCTCGCCGCTGCCGCTGGGCCAGGCGATCCTGAAAAGCGACGGCTCGGCAGACCTGTTCATCGAACCGGCCAAAATCAGCGATGGCCTGCTGGAATGGCTCGGCAATGAGGTCAGCGTCGCCGGTCCCGGCGATGTCGTCCCGGCGTTGAAAGCCTTCGCCGGCCAAAGCGTGCTGATCGACGCCAATCTCTCCTCGGCCTACTGGCTGGAGTCTATAAAGACGGCCGGCGCCACGCCGCTGACCGCCGATGACCCCTGCCTGCTGCCGCGCGCCTGCAAGAACGATGTCGAGATCGCCGGCACCACCACCGCCCATATCCGCGATGGCGCGCTCCTGACCACCTTCCTGCACTGGCTGGCCACCGAAGCGCAGGAGACCCTGCCGACCGAGATCGAGGTGGCGCGGAAACTGGAGAGCATCCGGAAGGCCGGAAGCGATACCCGCGACCTGTCGTTCGACACCATTTCCGGCTTCGGCCCGCATGGCGCCCTGCCGCATTACAAGGTCAATGTGTCGAGCGACCTGAAGACGGCGAAAGGCAATCTGCTGCTGGTCGATTCAGGCGGCCAGTTCCTTGACGGCACCACCGATGTGACGCGCACCGTGGCGATGGGTGAGCCGACCGCCGAACACAAACGCATGTTCACCCTGGTGCTGAAGGGCCATATCGCCCTGGCCACGGTGAAATTCCCCGCCGGCACCACCGGCACGCATCTCGATGCCCTGGCGCGGCAGTTCCTGTGGGCCGAGGGCTTTGACTACGACCACGGCACTGGTCATGGCGTCGGCGTCTATCTCGGCGTCCACGAAGGGCCGCAGCGCATCGCCAAGGCACTAAACCGCTATGCCCTTCAAACCGGCATGATCGTTTCCAATGAGCCGGGTTTCTATAAGGCCGGCGAATACGGCATCCGCATCGAGAACCTGCAATATGTCACCGAGGCGGAAATCCCCGCCGGCGGCGAACGGCCGATGCACCGCTTCGAGAACCTGACCTGGGCACCGATAGACCGCAAGCTGATCGACGTCGCCCTGCTCACCCCCGCCGAGCGCGCCTATATGGACAGCTACCATACTCGGGTTGTGGAACTGGTCGGCCCGCTGGTCTCCGATGAGGTACGCGGCTGGCTTATGGACGTGTGCGCGCCGTTGTAAAAATGACAGAGAGTTTTCAATCGGCCTGGCAACAATTTCACCCAAATAGTCAACCTATCACCCACCTTGTCAGAGATTCGGAAAACGACAATTGGTTGCGCTTCCATTCCTTACCAGAATCAAAGCGTTACGCCGAAAATGATGACGAGATGGCCATAATCCTCAACAGGCAGAATATTATTGCCGGTGAAATTATTGGAAATGGCAAAGCTTGTTGGATGGTAAGCTATCTCTACGTATACGACGAAGACGATAGCAGCGATCATTTTTGGCGGAACAACCACACGAGCCTCTTCGAGAAATACGCTTTGACTCCCGTATTTCGCATCTATGTTCCGGAAGACGAATGCCACTTTGATATATTCGCCAGGAAAACCGTTTGGCTAGCCGATACGTTTGACGAAGCGCTCCGTGACATTGCGAATGACGAGGTACGGGCTTTATGGATGTCCGATACAGACGGAGCTATATTTGCACCATATGACGGCGGAATGGACCTGATCCTGCCTGATCCCCTTAGTATCACAAATTTGAGTCTCAAATTCAGCGACTGGCTTTCAAGTTATCCGGGCGGCTACTGATCGATCATCGCCAGCCACTCGTCCTCGGTGAGCGTAGTGACGCCCAGTTCGGCGGCCTTTTTGAGCTTGGAACCGGCGCCCGGACCGGCCACCAGGTAATCTGTCTTGGCGGAAACCGAACCGGCCACCTTGGCGCCCAGACGTTCGGCCTGCGCCTTGGCCTCGTCGCGCGTGAAGCGTTCCAGTGAACCGGTGAAGACGACCGTCTTGCCGCTGACGGCATGATCGCCGGCCACGGCCTCGGCACCCTGCACGCGCACCTGCTCAAGAAAGCGCTCATAAATCTCGCGCTGGTAGGGATGGGCGAAATAGCTGACCAGGGCACCGGCCACCACCGGGCCGATCTGGTCCTGGTGCGAAATGCCCTCGCGCGCGGCCTCGTCACCGCCGGCGGCCGCCACCATGCGCGCTGCGTGGAGCTGCTCAGCCCGCTGGTCACCGATGAAGTACGTGGCTAGCTGGTTGAGGTCTGCGCCCCGCTCTGATCAGGCGCCGATGGCCTTACCGGGATGGCTACCGGCGCGCTGCGGCAGGAGGGCGATCAGGGCGATAATGGCCACCGCCAGAACCGCCGAAGCGATCGGCCGGCTGAGATTCAGGCCGCCGTGATCCAGCGGCTTGTCGAGGAAATCACCCACCGTGGCGCCCAGTGGCCGCGTCAGGATAAAGGCGGCCCAGAACAGCAGCACCCGTGACACCTGCGTGCGGAAATACAGCAAGGCCACCACAGCCAGGGCCGCGGCGAAGACCGCCGCACCGCCCAGGAAGCCCAGGCCGGTATCATCGGCCATCCAGTCGCCCAGGGCCGTCCCCAGGGTTTGCGAAAAGGTGATGGCCAGCCAGTAAAAGGCTTCGACCCGCGGCGTATTGACCGTATCGACCGAGATCGATTTTTCAACGGCATACCAGATAGCCAGAACCGCCACCACGCAGGCCAGAAGCACGGCCGAGCCGCCGGTATAGCCGATGCCCAGCGAACGATCGAAGAAATCGGCCATGGTGGTGCCGGCCGTGGTCGAGGCGATGATGGTCGCCCAGTAAAGCCAGGGATGGAACTTTTTCGCCACGATCTGCGCGATGACCAGCACGACCAGCAGCCCCAGGAAGATGAAGGTGCCGGTCAGGTAACCGAGGTTCATCGTCATGGTGACGGTATCGCCGCCGGTTTCGCCCAATGTGGTCGCCAGTATCTTGATAATCCAGAAGCCGAGCGTCACCGCCGGCACCTTGCTCAAAACCTCATCGCGGCTCATCTGTTCGCTCCTGATCAAAAGGTGGTCTGAAGGGTGGCGTACCAGTTGTAGCGCGCGGTTTCGCCCGTGTTCTGAAGATTTGGGCCGGCATAGGCCAGCAGGTGATAGTGGTCGTTCAGGTCGTAGGTCAGGCCGGCGCCCAGCGCGGTGGAGGCCCGTCCGCCTTTTGCATCCGCCGTCTCATGAATAATCTCGGCGCCGATGTGCAGGTAGGGCGCCAGATCACGCGTCACCACCCAGCCAACCTGGCAGAAGTTGCGGGCGTCGCCGCCGTGATTATAGAGGCAGCCGCCGCCGCCAAAGGTCGACCAGCCGTCGCCGCTGCGGCCGATCCACACCGGCAGGAAAAAGGCGGCGTGATCATCGCCGACCCTGTCGCTGGCGCTTTTCAGGACGACGCGCGGATAGACGGCCACGTCCCAGCCAGAGCTTTCCTGATGCAGGAAGCGGTACTTCGCTGCCAGTTCGATATTGCCGATTCCGCTGGCGGACCCACCGCCGTTCTGGTGCTCATATTCATACGGCACGGCGATATTGATATGCAGATCGCGCGCCAGGCCATAATTGAAATCGATGCCCGATGCACTGCCGAAGCCATCGCGCGTCGTCGAACCCGCCGTGAAATAGAAGGTCTCGAAATGATGCAGTTCGACCGGCACCGGATCATCGGTGATGAAGGGCGGACCGGCAAAGGCGGTGGCCGGCATGAACAACAGCGCAACGAGCAGGGAATGGTCTTTCATGACACCTTGTTAAAGCGGCAAGCTGAAGCCAGGATGAGCGAATTAAGGCGAAATCAAGGCAACCGAATATGTACGCCAAGGCCAATACTGCCTGACGGAGTGAACAGATCGACCTCGGCAGCCAGACTGTCCGCGATAGTGCGCACAATTGCCAGGCCAAGCCCGCTGCCCGGCTTGGCCGCATCCAGGCGATGGAAGGGCCGGAACGCATCCGCACGCCCCTGCGGTGGAATGCCTGGCCCCTGATCAATAAGCGTAATAAGGGCGGGAGCAGTCTCTATACGGATCTCACTGGCTGGCGGCGCGTATTTGATGGCGTTGTCGAGCAGGTTACGCAGCATAAGGAATAGCAGCACAGGCTGACATTTAACCATGCCGGCACCACTGCCCCCCACCTCAATCGTCATGCCCTTCCCGGCGGCCAGCGATGCGACATCGGTGATGACATCCGTTAAAACCCTGTCCACGTCGCAGGTTTCATCCTGATCAGTCGCCTGCCGGACCCGCGCCAGGGTCAGTAACTGGTCCAGCAGACGCGATACCCGGTTTATACCCTTCCCCATAGCATCCACGGCCTGCTTGCGCTCGGCGGCGGTGCGCGCACCGGCAATGACCTCGGCCTGAAGGCTGAGCGCCGCCAGCGGGGTACGCAGTTCGTGAGCCGCATTGTCGGTAAAGAGGCGCTCCTGCTTCGCGGCGAGGCTTAGTTTCGCCAACAGGGCATTGAGCGCGTCCGCCAGCGGCATCAGGTCGCGCGGCAAGCCGCTGGCCGAAACCGGCGACAGGTCACCGGGTGATCTCTGCGCCACGTCACTGGCGAAATGCTCAAGGCCGCGCAAGCCCCAGCGGCTGCCGCGCCAGATGACGAGCGCCGATACCGGCAGGGCCAGGAACAAGGGCAGCAGCAGGCCATACAGGACGCGCCTTACCACTTCATCGCGGGCACGCAGCTTTTCGCGCACCTCGACCACGCCGCGCCCTTCAGGCAGCACGCGCGTATAGACGCGCCAGGCGCCGCCCTCCATCATGACCGTATGAAACCCTTCCGGCAGGGGCACGCTCAGGGCCGCATTATCGGACGCCAGGGCCAGGCGTCCGTCACGCCAGACGCGGAAGCTGCGCCAACGCGCGTAATCGTCAAAGGCGGCGCGATCGGCGGCAGCAAGTCCCTGCCCCGTCACGGTAACTTTATTATCGGCTGACTGGCTAAGCAGCCACAGTTCGCTGGCCGAGGTAATCAGTTGTGAATCGTAGACCTCGTTGATTTCATCCCTGGCCGAAACAAAGGCGATGACGCCGATCAAAGCGATCACAAGGGCCAGTGGCGCGCCAATACCGATCAGCAGTTCGACGTGCAGCGGCCGCCGGGTCATGACCGCACCGTATAGCCGACGCCTCTAACGGTCTCGATCAGCCCGGCGCCCAGCTTGCGCCTTAGGGTATAGACGGCCGCCTCGATGGTGTTGCTTTCGGCGCCGGCCTCCCAGCCATAGATGCCGGCTTCGATATCGGCGCGGCCCACTACGCGGCCCGCCCGTTCCATCAGCAGGACCAGCACCTGGTATTCTCGCGCCGTCAACCGGACCAGATCGTCTGACTTTCGGACCGAACGCGCGGCGGTGTCGATCTCGATATCGCCACGCCGCAGGGTCGGTCTTGCCCGTCCGTGACTGCGGCGGCCGACGGCGCGCAGCCGCGCCATGAGTTCGGCCAGGGCAAACGGCTTGACGATATAATCATCGGCACCCAGATCGAGTCCTTCGATGCGCGCATCCAGGGCGTCGCGCGCGGTCATGATGATCACGGGCAGGTCTGCCTTCACCCGGACCGCGCGCAGGACATCAAGCCCCGACAGACCCGGCAGGTTTATATCGAGAAGGATGGCATCGAAGCCATCCGTGCGAACCGCCGCCAGGGCACTTTCGCCATCTCGCACCCAGTCCGGCATGTGTCCGGCCTGAGCCAAACCGGCCTTCAGCGCGGTCCCCAGCAGATCATCGTCCTCGACCACCAGAATGCGCATGTCAGGTCCCGATCATCGCCAGCCATTCGTCTTCGGTTAACACCGTCACCCCCAGTTCGGCGGCCTTTTTCAGCTTGGAACCGGCGCCGGGACCGGCCACCAGGTAATCGGTCTTGGCCGAGACCGAACCGGCCACCTTGGCGCCCAACCGCTCGGCCTGCGCCTTGGCCTCGTCGCGCGTGAAGCGTTCCAGCGAACCGGTAAAGACCACCGTCTTGCCGCTGACGGCGTGATCGCCGGCCACCGCCTCGGCATCCTGCACCCGCACCTGCTCCAGAAAGCGCTCGTAAATTTCACGCTGATAAGGATGCGCAAAATAGCTGACCAGGGCACCGGCCACCACAGGGCCGATCTGGTCCTGGTGCGAAATACCCTCGCGCGCCGCTTCATCGCCCTCAGCCGCCGCCACCATCACCTCATGGAAATGGCGCTCGCTGCCATAGGCGCGGGCCAGCAGGCGGGCGGTGGTTTCGCCGATGTGCTTGATGCCCAGCGCGGCGATAAAGCGATCGAGCGGCAATTCGCGGCGCGTCTCGATGGCGTCGAACAGCTTGTCGATCCCGGCGAAGGCGCGGTCGGAATCGGACAGGGCCTTGGCGGTGGCCTCGCCCTTCTTTTCTTGGCGCAGGGCCGATTGCCGCTTGCGTTCCTCCAGCACGGCAGCGCGAACCTGATCGGCGCGCTCATGCAGGCGGAAGATATCGGCCGGTTCACTGAGGATACCGGCGCGGTGGAATATTTCGATATTGCTTTCGCCGAGGCCCTCGATATCGAGTACGCGGCGGCTGACGACATATTTCAGGTATTCGATGCGCTGGTGCGGACAGGCCTGATCACCGGAACACTTGCGCGCCACGCCTTCCTCGCCCTTGGCATTGGTTTCGCGCACCACCTCTGTGCGAAACGGACACGGGCAAACGGTTGGGAATTCATATTTCGGCGCACCGGTCGGCCGTTCGCTGAGTTCCACGCCGACAATCTGCGGAATGACATCACCGGCGCGCTGCACGCGCACCATGTCGCCGATATGGATGTCCTTGCGCGCGATCTCGTCGGCATTGTGCAGGGTGACATTGGTGACGACCACCCCGCCGACATTGATCGGTTCCAGCCGCGCCACTGGTGTCAGCGTGCCCATGCGGCCAACCTGTATATCGACGGCCTGAAGGCGGGTCAGGGCCTGCTGCGCCGGGAACTTATGGGCGATGGCCCAGCGCGGCGAGCGCGACACGAAGCCCAGCCGGCGCTGCCAGTCGAGCCGGTCGACCTTATAGACCACCCCATCGATATCGTAACCAAGGCCGGAGCGCATCAAACCGATATGGTCATAGACCTCCAGCAGCCCTTTTGCCCCCTCGACACGCCGGGAGTTCGGATTGACCTGGAAGCCCCACTGGCGGAACTTTTCCAGCGCCTCGGACTGGGTGGTGACGAAGTTCTCATCACTGACCTCGCCCCAGGCATAGGCGAAAAAGCGTAAGGGGCGCGAGGCCGTAATGCTGGCATCAAGCTGCCGCAGGGCGCCGGAGGCCGAATTGCGCGGATTGGCGAAGGTCTTGGTGCCCTCCTCTATGGCGCGGGCATTCATTTCGGCGAATTCCTTGAGCGGCATATAGACCTCGCCTCGGATCTCGATGCGGTCGGGGAAGCCGGTGCCGCTCAAATGATGCGGCACATCCCTGATCGTCTTGGCATTCTCGGTGATATCCTCGCCGGTGCGGCCATCGCCGCGCGTGGCGGCCCGCACCAGTTCGCCCTTCACATAAAGCAGGCTGCACGATACGCCGTCGATCTTTGGCTCCGCGGCGAAGGCAACCACCTCGTCTTCGGGCAGGCGCAGGAAGCGGCGGATGCGATCCTCAAAATCGGTCACGTCTTCCGCAGCGAAGGCATTATCCAGCGACAGCATGGGCACGCCATGCTGAACCGGTGAGAACTTGGCCGAGGCCACACCCCCGACGGTCTGGGTCGGGCTGTCTGGCGTCTTCAGGTCGGGACATTCGGCTTCCAGCGCCCGCAGTTCGGCTTCCAGCGCGTCATAGTCCGCATCGGTCAATTCCGGCGTTTCCTGATTATAGTACAGGTCGCGGTGATACTGAATCTGTGCGGCAAGCTCGGCATGGCGGGCGCGGGCGTCATCGATAGTCATGGGAAGCGGACTGTCCATTGGCTTTAGGAATCGAACCACGAATGAACACGAAACGAAGTTCGACACCAGTCAATAGACACGAATTTAAAGTCCATCACTTCCTTATTCGTGTCTATTTGTGTTCATTCGTGGTTTCTCATTATGTGGAGCTATCACCCCAGATTGTCAGTATTGTTCCATGGTTCATCCCCGCGTGTTTCCAGGCTGCGGCGCGTCAGCAGATAGCAGAGGATGATCAGGCAATAGAGCGCCCCAACCACCAGGCCGAAATTGATATAGCTGTGCAGCTTGCCGGCAAACTCCGGCGTGTCGCGGTATTGCAGTCCATAGGTATGCAGGGTGACGCCAACGCAAATGCCCACGGTCAGCAAGGCACTGTAGGCAAAATGAACGACAAGCAGGATAATCTCGCGGATAAACCTGAGCATGGCCGCCTCCTGGCGCTCTGTCAAAAGAGCCCGGCTATTATACGCCTTCCGGGGCCTTAAGTCGAATGGCGGCCGCGCGGGCTTCCGGCGTGATTTCGGCGCCGGAAAGCATCCGCGCCAGTTCTTCCAGCGCAGCATCGGGCTCGAGCACGGTCACGGTCGAGCGCACGCTGTCATTATGCTCGGCCTTGGAGACCTTGAGGTGCTGATCGCCGCGCGCCGCCACCTGCGGGCTGTGCGTCACCACGATTACCTGCTGGTTCTGCGCCAGGCGCTTGAGCCGCAGGCCCACCGCATCGGCCACGGCGCCGCCAACGCCCTGGTCGACCTCATCGAAAATCATTACCGGACCTGCGACATCCTCACCGCCGCGAGACGCCAGCGCCGCTTTCAATGCCAGGGCAAAACGCGCCAGTTCACCACCGGAGGCGATGGCGCCCAGACCACCCCACTCTGCGCCCGGATTGGTCCTGACCTCGAACTCGACCACATCGCCGCCGATCTGGCCATAGCGTTCCGGCTCCAGCGGCCGCAGGGCCACGCGGAAGCGCGCCTTATCGAGCTTGAGCGGCACCAGTTCGCTCATCACCGCCGCCGCCGGGCCTCACCGGCCAGCGCGCGTCTGGCGCGCAGGGCCTCGACGGCGGCGTGGAAATCCTTCTGCGCCGCGTGCATGGCGATGGTCAGGCGGCTTAAGTGCGCATCCAGGTCTTCGATCTGGTTCAGGCTGGCGGCGATGCGCGTGCGCTCGTTCGGCAGGTCCTCGACCAGTACGCCGAGCTTACGGGCCATGGCGCGCAGGGCGAACAGGCGTTCCTCGACGCGATCCAGTTGGCCCGGCTCGACATCAAGACTATCGGCTGCCTGATCCATCAGGGCGAGGGCCTCGTCGGCGGCGATCAGGGTGCGATCGAGCGCATCGGCCGCCGCCGTCAGCCGCGCCAGGACCGGATCTTCCGAGGTAGCGCCGGCCTGCATGGCGCGTGTGCGGGCATGATCGAGCGCGCGGAACGCCTTGACCAACCGCTGCGACAACTGCTCGCCACCGACGGCTGAGCGCGCCTCACTGATATCCTCCAGCGCCCGCTCACCGGCCCCCAGCAGGGCCCGCTCCGAAGCCGAGGGTCGCTTCTTCATCGGGCTGAGGATTGAGCCGGTCGAGTTCCTGCAGACGCAGGGTCAGGGTTTCCAGTTCGGCCTTGTCGGCACTCGCCCGCTTCATCAGGTCGCGGTGTTCGTCGCGGATCACCTTCAGCGCCTTCCAGCTTTCGGACACCTTCGCCAGTTCCGGCCCGCAGGCGCCATAACTATCCAGCATCCCCAGATGCGAGCGGGCATCGAGCAGGCCCACGGTTTCGTGCTGGCCGTGAACTTCCAGCAGGCTGTCGCCCAACGCCTTGAGCACCGCCACACTGACCGGCTGATCATTGACAAAAGCCTTGGAACGGCCATCGCGGCCGACCACGCGACGCAGCAGCAGGGCCTCGCCAGGTTCCAGCGCCAGGCCCTTGTCTTCGAGGAAGTCATAGAGCGGATGCGTCGCCGCAATCTCGAACTCGGCCGTCACTGATGCCTGCGGCGCGCCGGCGCGAATCAGGCCGGTATCGGCGCGCGCACCCGTGGCCAGGCCCAAACTGTCGAGCAGGATCGACTTGCCCGCACCGGTTTCCCCGGTCAGCACGCTCAGTCCCTGGCGGATATCCAGTTCCAGCCGGTCAACCAGGACCACATCGGCAATCGTCAAACGTGTCAGCATCGGGCACCGAATCAAGAAGGCGACTGCCGATTCATCGGCAGCCGCCCCATACAATCACACAAATGAGAACAATTCAAGAACTCAGATATTTCGGTTTAATTGAACTTCCAGAAGCTCAACCAGCTTTTCTTCTTTTTCAGGTCCGGCGCCTCCGGCCCTTTCTTGCCCTTCGGATCGGGGGCAACAGCCGGCGTGGCGCCCTTTTCCTTCAGGAGCTTGTAGGCCGCCGAATACCAGCGGTCGCCCGGATAGTTATAGCCGAGCACAGCGGCATCGCGCGTCGCTTCGTCGTGCAAACCCATCATTTCATTGGCTTCGACCAGGCGGTAAAGCGCTTCCGGCGTGTGGCTGGTGGTCTGGTAATCGCTGGCCACGGTCTTGAAGCGGCCGATGGCGGCCAGCGGCTGGTTGTCGTTCAGATACCAGCGGCCGACATCCATTTCCTTGCCGGCAAGCTGATCCTGCACCATGTCGAGCTTGATGCGCGCGTCCTTGGCATATTCGCTGTCCGGATAGCGGCGCACCACATCAGTCAACAGGGCCTTGGCGCTGTCGGTATAGCCCTGGTCGCGGCCGACATCGACGATCTGCTCGAACGCGCAAATCGCCTTCATGTAATAGGCATAGGGGGTCAGTTCGCTGCCCGGATAGAGCTTGATGAACTGGTCGGCGGCGGCGGTCGCCTCGACATATTTATCAGCCTGGTAGTTGGCGTAGATGGTCATCACGATGGCGCGGCGCGACCACTCGGAATAGGGATGCTGGCGCTGGACTTCCTCGAAATAGGTAACGGCGTCGGACCAGCTCTTTTCGTCCAGCTTCTGCATACCGGTCTGGTAGAGCAGTTCCACCGGACGCTCCTCATAGACCAGGTGCTCTTTCGGTCCCTTGCCGGCGCAGGCGGTCAGGCCGGCTACGGAGACACTGGCCAGCAGGATAACTATGGCCGATTTCTTGAGAAGCCCCACAACGCTCACGGAATATCCCTCTTGCTGACGCTTTACGCCATTTGAATCTTATGTGCGAGGATACATCTACACGAGCGCAGCGCGCGCGCCAACCGTAATTAACCAGTCAGCCGACATCCGCCAGAGCCGCGCCGCGGGTGACGATGCGGTAGGCATCCGGACGCGACAATAGGGCACGGACCAAGGCATTATTAAGGCCGTGACCGGCACGGATTCCTTCAAACCTGCCAAGAATGGGCATACCCAGCACATACAGGTCGCCAATGGCATCGAGCGCCTTGTGGCGGACGAATTCGTCGGCGAAGCGCAGGCCGCCTTCATTGAGGATCACGTCGCCATCGATGACGATGGCATTATCCAGCGAACCGCCGCGGGCCAGGCCGGCCTTGCGCAGGGCTTCGACACCTTCGAGGAAGCCGAAGGTGCGCGCCGCCGACAGCTCGTCGCGGAAGGACTGCTCGGTAATGGCGAGATCGACCACCTGATGGCCGATGGGGGTGCCCGGAAAGTCGATTTCAAAACGGACTTCAAACTGGTCGGCCGGCAGCAAAGCCGCGCGCTTGTCGCCTTCGATGACTTCCACCGGCTTAAGGATTTCAATGACCTGCTGCGGCACAGCCTGGCGGCGGAAACCGGCCTGGTCAAGCAGTTGCACGAACGGCAGGGCCGAACCATCCATGATCGGCACTTCCGGACCATCCAGTTCGACAATGACGTTATCGATGCTCAGGGCGGCGAAAGCGGCCATGACGTGTTCGATGGTCGAGACGGACACGCCGGCGGCATTGGTGATGACGGTGCCCAGAGTGGTCTTGGTGACGTTATGGGCCAGGGCCGGAACGCGGTTATCGCGGTCGGTGATATCGGAGCGCACGAAAACGACACCGGCGCCGGCGGGCGCCGAACGCACGACCATACGCACAGGCACGCCCGTATGCACGCCAATACCGGCGATTATGGCCGCATGGGCCAGGGTCTGTTCGTTCTGATCAGGTAACATGACGCTCACCTTCTTGCCGCCCCCGCGTACATAGATCCGGCGCAAAAAAAATGCGGGCGCATTTCTGGCCCGCATTCGATATCTCATTTTTGGCGCCCGTTCACAAACGAACTTCTATTTCCGTTTGTAACGCCTTGCTTAACAAGCTTTTAATTAGCGAGGCGCCTTAAGAAAGAAGGGATTTCCAGATCGTCCTCCGTATCCATCGACGGCTGGACTTCCGAGCGCGTGGCCGGGTTGAGATTCGTCTTCGGCTGGGCCGAAGCCTGACCGGGCACATAGCGGTCGGCCTCGTCCTGGACCGGCGCGGATTGTGCCACCGGTGCGGCCGGGGCACTCTGGCGCTGCGGGAACAGGCCGCGCCAGAAGGATTCGCGGCCTTCTTCCTCGGTGTTCAGGCGCGGCGCGGGCGCTGGCTGGCTGGGACGCGGCGCCGCGGTATGGGCGTAGGGATTTGGCCGCTGGATCTGCGGCGCGACGGCAGGACGCGGTGCGGGAGCCGGTGCAACCGCAGCAGGCGATTCCTCGTCTTCGACCATCGGATCGACGATCCGGCTGATGACGCGCGGCTCCTGTGCCTGGACGGGGGCCTGAACGGGCGCAGCCGCCGGCGTGATGGTCGGCTGGGCGGGACGCTCCTCAAACAGGCTTGAGCGGGCGGCGGGCTGGGCAGCGACAGGCGTCACGGGCGCCGAGGCGACCGGTGCGGGACGTGCTTCCGCCACAGGGGCTGGAACGGGTGCCGGAACCGGAGCAGCAGCAGCCGGCGTTTCGGTGCGCGAACCATAGCCGAGGCCGAAGGTCGGGGCCTGGGTGGTGGTTTTCGGCGTCGAATTGGCGTTGGTCAGCGGGGTTTGCAGGGCCACACCGTCCATGCCGGTGGCAACGACGGACACGCGCAGCTTGCCTTCCAGGTTCGGATCGAAGGCGGCGCCGAAGATGATATTGGCTTCGGGATCGACTTCCGAGGAGATAGCATTGGCCGCCTCGTCAACTTCATGCAGGGTCATGTCGAGACCACCGGTGACGTTCACCAGCACAGCCTTGGCGCCCTTCAGCGAGGTTTCATCGAGCAGCGGGTTCTGGATAGCATTTTGCGCCGCCAGCAGCGCACGGTCTTCGCCGGAGGCTTCGCCGGTGCCCATCATGGCCTTGCCCATATCGGACATGACCGAACGGACGTCAGCGAAATCGAGGTTGATCAGGCCCGGCAGGACCATCAGATCGGTGATCGAGCGGACGCCGGCGTGCAGCACCTGGTCGGCCATGCCGAAGGCTTCGGCAAAGGTGGTGCGCTCGTTGGCGATGCGGAAAAGGTTTTGGTTCGGGATGACGATCAGGGTATCGACATAGCGTTGCAGTTCGGAGATGCCGGCATCAGCCAGGCGCATCCGGTGACGGCCCTCGAAAGTGAAGGGCTTGGTGACCACGCCGACCGTCAGGATGCCGCGCTCGCGGGCGCACTTGGCGATTATCGGGGCCGCGCCCGTGCCGGTGCCGCCGCCCATGCCGGCGGTGATGAACACCATGTGCGCCCCTTCGAGGTGCTCGGTGATCATGTCGGAAGATTCTTCGGCGGCGGTCATGCCGACTTCGGGATGCGCGCCCGCACCCAGCCCCTGCGTAATGCCGACGCCAAGCTGAATGCGCGCTTCCGTGCGCGAAAACTGAAGCTGCTGCGCGTCGGTATTGGCGACGACGAACTCCACACCTTCGAGGCCGGCTTCGATCATGTTGTTAACGGCGTTGCCCCCGGCTCCGCCCACTCCAAACACGACGATACGCGGCTTCAATTCTGTTGCGCGCGGCGCAGAAAGATGAATTGCCATGTTATCCAGTGAACCTTTCATGATCTCTCCCATTCGGTTCTCCGTCCGGGATGAACGAATGAGTTTTCCGATCCCCGATGCCAGGGTCTTATGAGACTACAACTATGCTTAACGAATAGTTACCCGATAACTTGAGTCGGCTAAAAAGGAACCTGTTTTGGTAAGATTTTTTAACCAAAGTTACCGAAGTATGACTTTTTACACAGGCATTGAGTCAGAAAGGAGTCACGCGGGTTGCGTTTTTCGCGCGGAGCGTGAGCATCCCTTTCCAGAGGGTTAACACATCGCTTTGATGGACGGTAAGCGCTTAGTGATTTGCGAACGCCCAGGAAGCGCAAGAACGGACACAATGAACCCTCTCCCGTTTCCGGAAGAGGGTTCATTCAGATAAGCTGTTTGCGCCTGTAAGCCTAAAGATTGCTCTTCAACCAGTCGATGACGCGGGCGATGATATTGCCACTGCCGCCCGTGGGCGCGTCCTTCGGACCGATCTTGGCGGCCATGATTTTCTTCACCGGCACCACGTCGCGCGGGCCGTAGAGCGTGCGCAGGATCACCCCGGCCGTGGCGGCAAAGGAAGGCCCTGCGGCGGCGTCACCCAGATGTGGCACCCGCATCGGGCGGCCCAACCGGCAAGGCCGGTCGAAGACGCGGATGGCCAGTTCGCGGACGCCCGGCAGTTGCGAGGCGCCGCCGGTCAGCACGATACCCGCGCCGGGCTCGATCTGGACGCCGGACGCCTTGATCTTCTCACGCAGCAGCTCGAAAGTTTCCTCGACGCGCGGCGCGATGATGCCTTTCAGGATGGAGCGCGGCACGGTGATCGGTGCGCCGCCGCGGTCATCGCCGCGCGGCGGGGCTTCGACCGTTTCGCGGTCTTCGTGAGCCGAGGCGATAGCCGAGCCATGCAGGGTCTTGATACGCTCGGCACCGGCCAGGGTGGTCGAAAGCCCACGTGCGATATCGGCCGTGACATGGCTGCCACCGACATTCAGGCAATCGACATGCACCAAGGTGCCATTGGCGAAGATGGCCGCGGTCGTGCTGCTGGCGCCCATATCGATGCAGATGCAGCCCAGTTCCTTCTCGTCTTCTTCCAGGGCGGCCACGGCAGCGGCCAGCGGGGCACAGACAATGGCCTGCACTTCGAGGTGGGCAAGGCCGACGCAGGTATTGATATTGTTGAAGACGCTTTCGTCGATGGTAACGACCAGTAGCTCGAGGCCAAGATTGCGCCCGTTCAGGCCGCGCGGATCGCGCACGCCATACTGGTCATCGACGCTCCACGAAACCGGCAGCAGGTGGATGGCGCGGCGGTTGGGGAAGCGGACCTGCGCCAGGGCCGAGGCGATAGCGCGGTTGAGATCCTGGTCGGAGATCGGCTTGAGGCCCAGCGATACCGGGCCGACACCTTGTGCGAGGCTGTCTGCGCACCGGGAATAGTGACGCGCACGCCCTGGATCGACACATTGGCCATGGCTTCGGCGCGCTCCACCGCCTGGGCGATGGCCTGCGAGGCTGCCTCCATGTCGATCACCGAACCGGCGCGGATGCCCTTGGACTGGACATAGCCGACGCCGGCGACGCGGATCGACTGATCGGACTGGCGCGCGCCTTCGGGCCGCATGATGAAGCAGCCGATCTTCGAGGCGCCGAGATCGAGCGAGGCAATCAGCCCCTGCGAGGCGGGCGGACGACCGGCGGCTTCCCCGCCGGTCGCAGGCGCGAGGCGGGCTTTTGCCACCTCGGGATTGATGGCGGCGGCTTTAGCGTTTTGGCGATCTTCAAATCTGGACATGAGTTTTCTACTTGTCAGATCTAGGGGAGGACAACGGCGGCGGGCGGTGTGGCGGGGTGCGCTTCAAGCGGCACCACGACGAGGGAATCGGGATCGAGCAGGTCGATGGAGGCAAAGCCCTGATCCAGCACACGCTGCTGGCTCATCAGGACATCGAGACGCGCCATCGCCTGTTCCTGGTTGAGCGCCGGCAACTTGATGACCGCGCCATTCTTCAGCAGGATATTCCAGCGGCGCGTATTGACGCGCTGCAGGGCGTAGGTCTGTTCCAGCAGGGCCGGACGCTGGCGCATCAGTTCGATAATGGGGGGCGCGGCTTCATTGGCCCCCTCACCCACCACGAACGGCAGGTCGGCGAAGCGCGTCGATACGGCTTCGGGGATGATATTGCCCTCGTCGTCGATGACGGTATTCTTGCCGTTATACTGCCAGACAGCCAGACGCGGCCGCTCGACCACCTCGATAATCAGCACGCCGGGAAACTGGCGGCGCACGGTGGCGGATTTCACCCAGCCGACATTCTCGACGGCCTTCTGGACATCGGCGAGATTCATCAGGGCGAAGGGCTGGTCCTTCTCGAACTTGAGCGCCTGGCGCACATCGGGCGAGGCTTCGGGGCTGACATTGACAAGCTGGATTTTTTGCAGTTTCAGGCCGATGGAGGCCAGGCGCGCATCGGCAAAATTGGTGATGACGCTGCCCAGGGCTTCGGCGCGATGGCCGGTCAGAAGCACGACGGAAAGCAGGCCGGCGATCACCAGAACCGCCAACCAGGCCGTCAATTCGTTGGGCATATGGACGGTGCCGATGACGCTCGCCTTGCCCGCCGGCGCGCCCTTGCGCCCGGAAGACCGGCCTGCCGCGCGCGGCTTCGCCCCGGCGCGGCCCGCAGGCTTCGCCGCCGGTTTCGTGTCGGCGGGGCTGGCTTGACGTCTGCCACCTCGGACGACAGCGGGCATGGGCACTCTCCAATTCATCTTGGCCAAGTGTTCTCTGGCCACAGTCTGTCCGGAAAAAGAGCATATTCGCCGCGCGCTCGATCAAGCACGCTTCGTCAAATACTCCCGCCCGGCTGGTAAGCGCCTATAAAAGCCAGAACGTCCTTAATAGAGTGATAACGCCTGCGAAAATCGTAAGGAAATTGTAACGATATTTACCGGAATTCCGCTGCGGCTTGTATCGCCGCGCCTCTGCGCCTACCTTGGCGGCATGGCATCCAAGACGACCCTCAACGCCCAGAACCTGGAAACCCTGGGCGCCGCGCATCTGGCCCGGCTGCTGATCGAGATCAGCGAGGGCAATGCCAACGCCAAACGCCGGCTGCGACTCGAGCTGGCCGGCAGCGAAAGCCCGTCGAAACTCGGCAATGAAATCCGCAAGCGCCTGACCGCCATCGGGACTGCGACCACTAATGTCGGCTGGCGGACACTGAAGGGTTTCCGCGCCGACCTGAATACCCAGCGTCGGCTGATTGCCGAGCAGGTGACGACCGCAGCGCCGCAGGATGCCCATGACCTGATCTGGCAGTTCATTGCCCTGGGGGATGCGGTTATCGAACGCACCAGCGATGCCTCGGGCGGCGTGCGCGAGATCATGGCCGGCGCCTGCCAGGATGCGGCGGCGATTGCAGCCGTGGCCAGACCCGCCGTGGACGATATGGTGACGCGGATCACCGCCACGCAGATGGCCAACAGCTATGGCCAGAACGACGGGCTTATCCCGCTCATGGCCCCCTACCTCGGTGAAGACGGTTTGATAAAACTGCGGGCCGCTGTACTGGCTGCCGCCAGAGAGCCTGCGGCTTCACCGGCCACGCGGCCGCGACCGGTAAAACGATGGCGCAAGCGGGTGCTGGCCGCGTCCGAAGCCCTGCGCAAACGCACGCGGGCCGAAAGTACGCGGGCGGCCCTGCTGGCGATCGCCGATGCCCTCGGCGATGTCGACGCCTTCATCGCCCTGATGGCCGACGCCTACCTGCCAGCCACCGCCGCGCAGATCGCCCTTCGTCTGCTCAAGGCGGGCCGCGCGGCCGATGCGCTGAAGGCACTGGACGCCGCCCGGCAAAACCCGCGTTTCGAGATGCCGACCGAGTGGATCAATGCCCGGATTGAGGCGCTGGAAATGCTGGACCGCAAGGATGAGGCGCAGGATGTGCGTCTTGAGTGCTTCCGTCGCACTTTACAGGCGGATTATCTGCGCGCCTACCTCAAGCGCCTGCCCGATTTCGACGATATCGAGGCGGAGGACGCGGAACTGGACCGGGTCAAGGCCTGGCCCGACGCCAATGCGGCGCTGGCGCTGCTCATCGGCTGGCCCTCGTTTGATAGGGCGGCACATCTGGTCATTGACCGGGTGCGCGAGATGGACGGAAACGACGGCGAACGCCTGACCTATGCCGCCGACCGCCTGTCATCGCGCTATCCGCTGGCGGCCCTGCTGCTCCAGCGCCAGATCGTCGAGGCGCGGCTGGCGTCCTTCAGTGAAGCCACGCACGAAGCCGCCGTCCTGCCTTTTCTCGAAGCCGAGAGCCTGTCACGGCATATCGACGACTTCGGCCGCCACGATCCGCATGACATCTGGCGGAAAAAGCTGGCAAGCAGCTATGCGCGCCGTACGGTGTTCTGGAAGGGCGTGCCTTAGACCAAAGCCTTAGCCAATGGGCGCGTAAACCAGATGCAGGGTGTCGTCGTCGATCCTGGCACTGGAAATCAGGCGCAGCGGTGGCGGCACAGTGTGGAAAAACGGCTTGCCCTGGCCCAATACAGAGGGCCGCATGACGAGATGATATTCGTCGATCAGCCCCAGACCGGTCATCAGGCCGGCCAGTTCCGGGCCGGACACGCTGATCGTGCCGTCGATGCGGGTCTTCAGATCGCGGACCTGCGCCGCGATGTCGCCGGAAATAAGCGTAGCGTTCGGACCAACCTCCGTAAGCGCGCCCGATACCACCCATTTCGGCAGTTTGCGCCAGGCATCGGCGAACGCCCGCAATGGCGCGTCCCATTCCGGCCGGTCTTCCTCCCAGTATCGCATAAGCTCGTACATGCGCCGCCCATAGATCGCCGCCGCCTGATCCCGCACGGTCGCGGTCCAGAACTCAAATACCTTAGGGCTGGGTGGCCCCATCACCAGTGTGCCGGCGAGATCATCGATATAGCCGTCGATCGAGACATTCATTGCCAGTATAAGCTTGCTCATGATGGACTCCGCAGGATTTTCGCCATTGGCCGCCCCCTGGCCAGTTCATCGATCAGCTTGTCGAGATAACGGATTTCCCGCATCAATGGCTCTTCGATATCCTCGATGCGAACACCGCAGATGACGCCGGTAATCAGGCTGCGCGCCGGATTCAGCCGAGGCGCGGCGGTCAGGAAGGTTTCAAAATCGGTCCCGGCTTCGAGATGCTGCTGCAATTCCGCCTGGCTGTAACCGGTCAGCCAGCGGATGATCTCGTCGACCTCCTCCCGGCTGCGCCCCTTCTTTTCCGCCTTGGCGACAAGGTGCGGATAGACGCTGGCAAAACGCATAGCATAGATGCGGTGACCGGTCATTAGAGCACTTTCCGAAAAGTGTGACGCACTTTTGACTTCGCCGAACTACGTTTCGGATTAAAAAGTGCGTTAAGCAAAAAAACCAGAGCGCCGATCTGATCCAATCAGATCGGCGCTCTGGGTCAGACCTCATTGACCTGGAAACAGCCCCAGCCGTCATTGCGGCCGTTAAGCGGTGCGGCGGCCTCGTGCAATTCCGCTTCAAAGGCGGTGATGGCGGCATGATCCGGCACCATGTGGTGAACGACCTGGACATTCCACTTGCCGAAATTGAGGTCGGTGACATTGTCGTGGTCGATCTCCCACGGGCCATAATCGACCTCATAGCCCTTCTCCGCGAAGATCACGCAGAAGGCTTTCGCCGACTCCTCCTCACCGAACAGCAGCGAGAAATCGATGTCGCGCGCCACGGACAGGTCGTCGCCATCGGCCTGCATGGCGCGCAGGACATCGCCGGTTTCATCGGCGGGTAAATCGATTGGCATGACAGAACTCCAAAGAAAAAAGGCAGGCGGGATGCGCTCCCGCCTGCCTTTAGCACATATATATCCGGAAAACCTACTCAGCGATCACAGGAACCGCCGTCGGGGCCGCTTCGGTTTCCGGCACTGCTGAATTGGCGCTCAGTTCGATCGCCACGCCGGTTTCCTCGTCGCGGACGATTTCCTCGCCATTGAGAATCTTGGCGATTTCATCACCGGTCAGGGTTTCCAGGTCGAGCAGGGTCTTGGCCGGGCGGTGCAGGCCGTCGAGGTTTTCCAGCAGGATGCGCTTGGCCTCTTCATAGCCGTCATTGACCAGACGCTTGACCTCGTCGTCGATGATCTGCTGGGTCGCTTCCGAGGTATCACGGCCGAGCGCGCCATACTCATCCTCGCCCTGCTTGTAATCGACGAAGCCGAGCTTGTCCGAGAAGCCCCAGCGCGTCACCATCGACTTGGCCAGGCGTGTGGCGGCCTGGATATCGGACGAGGCGCCCGAGGTGATGTTGTCCTTGCCCATGATGATTTCTTCGGCCACGCGGCCAGCCATCATGATGGCCAGGCGCGAGGTCATCTGGGTGAAGTTCATCGAATAGCGGTCACCTTCGGGCAACTGCATGACCATGCCGAGCGCCCGGCCGCGCGGGATGATCGTCGCCTTGTGGACGGGATCGGCCTGCGGGGTTTTGAGCGCCACGATGGCATGGCCGCCTTCGTGGTAGGCGGTATTGCGCTTTTCCTCCTCCGACATGGCCATCGACTTGCGCTCGGCGCCCATCATGACCTTATCCTTGGCATCCTCGAAATCACGCATGGTGACGAGCTTGCGGTCCTTGCGCGCCGCCATCAGCGCCGCTTCATTGACCAGGTTGGCGAGATCGGCGCCGGAGAAACCCGGCGTGCCGCGCGCGATCACCTTGACATCGACATCGACCGCCGGGGGCACCGGCTTCATATGCACGCGCAGGATGGCTTCGCGGCCGGTCAGGTCGGGGTTGGACACCGTCACCTGGCGGTCGAAACGACCCGGACGCAACAGGGCGGAATCGAGCACGTCCGGACGGTTGGTGGCGGCAATCATGATGATGCCTTCATTGGCCTCGAAGCCGTCCATCTCGACCAGCAACTGGTTCAGCGTCTGCTCGCGCTCGTCATTGCCGCCGCCATGACCGGCGCCGCGGTGACGGCCGACCGCGTCGATTTCATCGATGAAGATGATGCACGGCGCGTTCTTCTTGGCCTGCTCGAACATGTCACGGACGCGCGAGGCGCCGACGCCTACGAACATTTCCACGAAGTCCGAACCGGAGATCGAGAAGAAGGGCACACCGGCCTCACCGGCCACGGCGCGGGCCAGAAGCGTCTTACCCGTACCCGGAGGGCCGACCAGCAGGGCGCCTTTCGGAATCTTGCCGCCCAGCTTCTGGAACTTCGACGGATCTTTCAGGAAATCGACGACCTCCTGCAGTTCTTCCTTGGCCTCGTCCACGCCGGCGACATCGCTAAAGGTGACGCGGTTCTTGTGTTCTGTCAGCAGGCGCGCCTTGGACTTACCGAAGCCCATGGCCCCGCCGCGACCGCCGCCCTGCATCTGGCGCATGAAGAAAATCCAGATGCCGATGATCAGGATGACCGGCAAAAGCGTGGTGACGACATTCATCAGCAGCGACGTCTTGCCGCTTTCCTTCTTGGTCGGCACCTTCTTCTGGGCCAGGGCGTCATCCAGATCCTTGTGATCGAAGCCGACCACCGCATGGAACTTCTTGCCGTCGGCGGTCTTGCCCGCGGCCTCGTCATTATGAATGACGATTTCCGTCACCTTGCCGTCATTCACATTCGCCACGAGTTCGGAATAAATCATCTCGACCGGCTTGTTGCTATCAGGCACCAACGCGCCATGATTGGCGTTCATGACGACGTAAATGCCCAGCAGAAAGGCCAGTATCACGCCGATAATCGCCATGGACTTCAGGTTCATGCCAGTGTCTATCCTCAATAAGGCCCTGAAAACGGGCCGCCCCTCCGCGGGGTTTTCTTACATTAATCAGACGCCTCATGTTTATCCAAAAAGCGGCAGTCCACTTTTTGGCATGAGGCTTTTCTTCCATATAGGACGTGCCGAGCGGTTTCGCTACACGCCATTTATCCGCGTAAAGACTCAATCGTTTTTTGCCCGTACCAGGTCGCTTTCCGTCGTGATCAGGCCCAGGGCGGCCCGCAGGCGCGATCCGACCAGGCATCGTGTCTCGATGACCTTATAATCACTTTGTCTTAAGGCCGGGTTTGTCAGCAAGCATTTATTTTGATTATCTTTTTGAATCGTCGACACAAAAACCGGCTGGCTTTGGCGGATATCCGCCGGCAGGCGCATCAGCCAGGCTTTGTCGTTTGCCGGCAAATCGCCGCGTAAACGACCGGAGGCTACGATTTCCCCTGGCTGCGACGAGCGAACCGCAAAACGGCCATCCCAGACCGCTTCACCCGTTTCGCTGATTGACAGGGTGCCGGGCCGATTTCGGCCGATATCCCCGGCTTCGCGGCTGAGGGTGATCACGTCTTCCCGCCGGCAAACACGGGTGCCGGCCAGGGTCAGGGGCTTGCCGGAAGACAGATTTTCCAACAGAGCCGCGACCTTCTCACGCCCCGGCAGTTTATCGCCACCACCGGCACAGACCGCGGCAGTCGCCAGCAGCTTCAGCGCCGTTTTCCGCGGCAGGGCATCGAATGCCTCCGCCCTGAAAGCGACCATGCCAAAGGGAATAAGCATTTCCGGCAGGTGCAGCAGGGCCTGCAACTGCGCTGCCGTTAGGGATGTTTCACCTTCCGGCGCTTGCGCTTCCATCGGCTTTTCGCGCAAATGCTTTCGTGTTCGGGCGCGCAGGGACTGCGGACTTTCGTTGGCCGGGTCATCGATCCACACCACGCCGATCCCCCGCAGGTAATCGCGCAAAGTCTCCCGCCTTATATCGAGAAATGGCCGGTAAAGGAATATATTCCGCCCCTCCGGCCAGACCGGTGACGGCGCCCAGGCTTTCGGCGCGCCGACATTGGAGCCCTGCGCGCGCATGGCCTGAGCCTCGGTGATATCATCGGCAGTATGGGCCAGGCAAAGCACGGACACGCCCTTTTCCCGCGCCGCTTCCGCCAGCAGGCGATGCCGCGCCAGGCGCGCCGCTGCCGCGAGACCGGTCAAAGGTTTTTCGCCTTGCCAGTACAGGGCCGTAAAACCGGCGCCGACTCGCGCCGCATGATCGCTCACGGATTGCGTCCATTGCGCGCTTTGGGGGTTCAGCCCGTGATCGACGCAGAAGGCTTCCAGCGGTCTTTGGCCCCATTCCGCCAGCGCATAGAAAAGCGCCACGGAATCGCCGCCGCCGGAGACGGCCACGCCGATTGGCCCGTCACCATCGAGACGGGCAGCGAAGTCGGGGAATTTATCTGAAACGGCCTGGCTCATTATGCGCGGGCAACTTAAAGGCAAAAAAGAAGTTTGACCACGGATAAGGCACGGATGCCGCTTCGCGGCGGCACGGATAAGGCACGGATTTCAGGATATATTTCCAAACATGGTGGGGACGATACATCATCGACGGCAAAGCCGTTATTCAGGGAAATATAGCGGAAAGCATATCTGATTGGGAAAACAGACCCTGAAATCCGTGCCTTATCCGTGGCAAACCTTAAGGTTTAAACCGCCCCGCACCTGTTCTTGTCCTTGAGAGCCTTGGCCTGGTTGCGCATTTCATTGGTGGCCAGCTTGGCATAGACCTTGTCGAACTGGGCCAGCGAGGCGCAGACATCCGCCGGACGATTGCTGTCATTCAGCGCCTGAGCCAGCCTGACCGTGGCTTCCGGCGCCCACGAGGTCTTGGGCCAGCCCTTGAGCGAAGTGGCAAAGGCCGAAACGGCACCCGATGGATCGGACTTCATGGCGCGGACCTGCCCCAGGCGAAACCAGGCTTCCGGAGTCTGCGCCGATTGCGGCCAGGCCGTGGTGAAGGCTTCGAAGGCGCGGCCGGCATCATCCGTCTGCCCGGAACTCATCAGGCTGAACGCCTGGTCGAAATCACCCTGGGCGCTGCCGGTCGAAGCCGGAGGCGGCGGCGGCGGCGCCAGTTGCGCCTCCAGATCCTTGATATGGGCGTCGGCGAGATCAGCGCGCTTGGTCAGGGTATCCATGCGGGCCGTCTGATTGGTCAGCGCCTGCTGCAGCAACTGGTTCTGGTGCTGCAACTCCTCGACCTGGCCGATCAGGGTGGTGATCGAGCCGGCCTGCTGGTCCAGCTTGCGCGCCTGGCTGTCGACCGTGGCCTGTAGCGCCACCACTTCGGGATCGGGCTCGATCAGGATCGGCGGTGCACCCTTCTTGTTCTCGACGCGCGACACCGCACGTTCCAGTTTGCGGACATTGCGATCCAGCTTTTGCAGCTTCTTGGCGTCCCAGACCGTGTTGTCGGTCGGCTGCTGGCCGGGGATTTCTTCATCATCGTCGTCGCCGAATATCTGGGCATGGGCGCCGGCGGGCGCAACGACAGACAGGGTAATCGTCGTCAAAGGCAGGAAAAGCGCCAGAATGGACAGGCCGGCGGCCATCTTGCCACGTAAGCCTGTACGCAAACCACGGCGGGTCATATTACTATCCGTCATGTGCAGATCGCCCTTTTACTCGAAAACCAGGGAATTATCTTATAACTAACAACATAGTCAGGCTGAAATAAGACGCAAACCCTAAATTGCATCCGGCGAAATAAAGGGCGCGAACCTCACGGCCGCGCCCTTTATTGCAGCTCAAACGCCTTGCGCTTACTGCGAAGCCGCCAGGCTGTCGTTCTTCACC
Source organism: Asticcacaulis sp. (assembly GCA_024707255.1). NCBI lineage: Bacteria > Pseudomonadati > Pseudomonadota > Alphaproteobacteria > Caulobacterales > Caulobacteraceae > Asticcacaulis > Asticcacaulis sp. The sequence goes on from JANQAC010000001.1 coordinate 652,210, forward strand.
CAGCCGACATTATCATTGTCGTCAGCCACTTCCCAGTACATGCCGTCCTTGTTACCGGTCGGGTAAACTGTCAGCCCCACCGGCAGGGCGCGGATCACCTTGCCCGTGGTATTTGGCGCCGAACGCAGGGTGGTCGCGGTCTGGACGGTGAAGCTGCGGCTCGGCGCCGCTTCCTTGCCGCCGACATCGATGCCGCCGAGATTATTGACCATTTCGGCATAGGCGACGATGAACGCCTGGGTCACGATCTTGCCGATATCGGTATCTTCGTAGCCGCCGCCGACCGCGCCGCCGAAGCCGATACCGCCACCGGCGCCCCAGCTCAGGTCATTCTTGGCGGCATGGCCCTCAAACGAATTGGACTCAGATGTGCGCACATCGGTCAGCGACAGGACCACATCGGCCTCGCTCTTCTTGGTGCGGAAGCCTCCGACGATCGCCCCGGCCCGGCCGCCGACCAGACCGCCCAGAAGGCCCGCCGCCCCGCCGCCACCGGTATTGGAATCGGCGCTGCCGACCTCGGCCACCAGCACGAAATCCGCCGCCTTGATCTGGCCCTTGCCCATGTTCGAGCCGTGTTGCAGACCCAGGCTGCCGCCGATATCGCGTTCGCGCGCCGCCGCATCCATGCCGGCGCCGCGATCGACCAGCGAGAAACAGCCCGATTTCTGGACGATGACCTTGAGCAGCTTTTGCGGCGCCGCCAGACTGTTATTGGTCCAGCCCGACGGGTCATCGCCATTGACGACCGAGATGGTGCCGAGTTTGGCCGAACAGTGCGGCAAACCGGCCATCATCTTGTCCTGGGTTTGTTGCGCCTTGCTGGCCTTGGCCTGGGCAAAGGCTGGCTCAGTCACGGCCAAGCCAAGCACGGCGGCGATCGCCGCACCGGCTGCCGCGGATTTGCGGATGGAATTGAATGTCATGGAACAGCTCCCCAATAATCGATTGAAAACAGGTGGACAACCCGCCGCAACGGCTATGCGCAAGCCGAAGGCAGGATGACCGGAAAATATCAGAAATACGCGAACTGACTGGCGGCCTATTGGGCCGAACTGAACAGGTGTGACAGCGCCGGGAACGGATGCCCCCTGAAACGCATCATGCCCCCTGACCTTACGGCCAGAGGGCATGAGTTTCAATCCAAAAACCGACAGATTAAGGCCGGTTTGAAGCTTATTGCGCGCCTGAGGTCAGGCTGGTGTGGGCGTTACGGTTCTTGGCCCAGGCGTCTTCACCCGAACCGTTGTCGATCGGGCTTTCCTTGCCGTAGGAGATGGTCGAGATACGGCCGGCGGCTACACCCTTGCCGGCCAGGAAGTCCGAAACGGCCTGCGCGCGGCGGGCGCCCAGAGCGAAGTTGTATTCGCGGGTGCCGCGTTCGTCGGCATTGCCTTCGATACGGATATTGACCTGCGGATAACGGACGAGCCAGGCGGCCTGGGCGGCCAGGATGCCCTGCGCGTCAGAGCGGATGTCGGAGGAATCGGTGTCGAAATAGACGCGGTCGCCGACATTGACGACGAAGTCCTGCTGCGAACCCGGAACGATGCCCGGCAGCGGCGCTTCGGCGACTGGCGGTTGCGGAACCGGCTGCGGCGCGGGCTCAGGGGCCGGAGCCGGGGTCGGCTCGATCACAGGCTTCGGCTTGCTGGTACAGGCCGCCATAGACGCCATAACCAGGGCCATTACGGCAAACTTTGCTACGGACTTGGTCGATACCATGATGTTGAATCCTCTCATTTCAATAGAATGCGCTGAACATATCTCTGTTCTGTGACGGGATTATGCACAAAACTTATAAAGATACGATGATATGGCTGTTAACTTTTGTCAAACGGGCGTTGTCATTTTTCCAGAGAACTGGATATTTTTTCCATCTTGCGGCGGAATTGGGCAATTTCACGACCGCCTTACACCAAATCTGATGAATTTTCGGTTTGTGGACATGGTTGCCCAATCCTTTCACAGCTTATAATTACAAAGCTTCCATCCTGTTCAGCCGCCTACTTCAACCGCGGCGACCAGGCGGGGTCGGAGGCGCCACCGGGATAGGGCACGGCACGCTCGACACGGCCGGTGACCTCGACCATCCACAGCGACGGATTGCCGCCCTGGCTCTCGCGGAAGAACATGATGTAGCGGCCATTGGGCGCCCAGGTCGGCCCCTCTTCGAGATAGGAGGAGGTCAGCAGCTTGGCATTGCCGCCGCCGGCATCCATGACGCCGATGGAGAACCGCCCGCCCGACTGCTTGGTGAAGGCAATCTGGTCGCCCTTCGGCGAGAAGACAGGCGTGGAATAGGAGCCGCCACCGAAGGTGATCCGGCGCACATTGCCGCCTGAGGCGTTCATCAGGTAGATCTGCGGCGAGCCGCCGCGATCGGAGGTGAAGGCGATCGTGCCGCCATCAGCCGAGAAGGACGGCGAGGTATTAATGAAACCGCCGCTGGTCAGCTTGGTCATAGAGCGGGTGCGCAGATCCATGACATAGATATTGGTGGCGCCGCCCTGGCTGACCGAGAAGGCCAGCTTGGAGCCATCGGGTGAGAAGCGCGGCGCGAACGCCATGCCCTTGATCTGCCCCACGGCCTCCTGACGGCCGGTTTCCAGATTATAGATATAGATGCGGGCGCTGTCGGCGGTCAGGGCCATATAGGCGATTTCCTGGCTGTCGGCCGAGAAACGCGGGGTCATGACCTTGGTATTGTTGCCGGCCACCGGCAGGTAGGACGGATTGGCCCCGTCCTGGTCCATGATAGCCAGATGCTTGATACGCGCCGTCTTGTAGCCGCTTTCGGCCACGAAGACGATGCGGGTATCGAAATAGCCCTCCTGGCCGGTCAGCTTTTCATAGATGGCGTCAGCGATCTTGTGGGCGATGCGGCGCCAGTTCTCCGGCGTGGCGGTCAGGGATTGCCCCAGAAGCTGGTTCTGCGAGAAGATATCCCACAGGCGGAAATCAACCTGCAACCGGCCGTCGGAATCAACAAAGGCGCGGCCATTGCTGAGATATTGCGCATTGATCGTCTTCCAAGCCGCGAATTCCGGCTGGACGGCGACATCGGGGTTCTGCTGGATAAAGGCGGCCGGATTGATCGGCGCGAAATAGCCGGAGCTTTCCAGGTCGTTCATCACCACCTTGGAAATCTTGTTGCCCAGATCGCCGCCCGAAGCGTCATTGCCGCCAATGGCGATGGCGATCGGCAGGGGCTGGATATTGCCCTGATCAACCGTGCCGGTCAGTTCATCCTGCGCATGAGCAAAAGCGGGGATACATACCAGCATCAGCGCGCCGGTCACCGCCGCCAGAATTTTGTTCATCAGTTTCATGGTCGCTCCTTTGGTCGGGTTCGGTCGCAAACTTTAGCGTCCCTGGCAGGCCTTTCGGGCATCAAAAATAATCTTCAACGGGCGGTTATAGAGACCATCCGGCAGGTCGGTGAATGCATTGGGTTGCCCCTTGTTGACGGCGGCCAGGGCCAGATTAGCGCCTGCCTGCCAGACCGGGTCATTACGTTTGTTCACCCACTCCGGCCCCTGGGTAACACGGCCATTGGGCGAAAGTGTGAAGCGGATTTCCGGCGCCACATTCTGGCTGCCCGGCACATCGCAGTTGAGCAGCCACAACTTGTTGAGCCGCTGGGTCAGGGCATTCATTTCCGTTTTCAGGCCGGCATCGGCCGGGCCTGAGCCAAAAGCGGAAGCGCCGGTCGTCTTTTGTGTGCTGGCTGAAGGCGCGCGGCGCGTCGGCGCCTGGGAGGGCGTGGCGGCGAGACGGCTCAGGAGATCATCCTGCGGCTTGGCCTTGGGCGCCGGTTTGGCGGGCGTTGGTTTTTTCGCGGGCGGTTCCGGCTTTTTCAGGCCGTTCTTGTCGGGTGGAACCGGCGCGGGCTTGGGCGGGGTCGGCGTTGGCTTCGCCGCCGGTTTGATCGGTTCGGGCACCGGTTGCGGCGGGGTCGGCACCGGCTGCGGCGGCACAGGTTCGGGCTGCGGTATCGGTTCCGGCGCCTTGACCGCCAGTTCATCGACCGGGGCTTCCGCCATCTGGCGGCTCGGCATGTCGGAGATGATCGTCACCGGCACGGACGACACCTTGAGCGGCGGCGGCGTCAGGTGCAGGCTGATCAGGGCAAGCAGGATCAGGCCGACGTGCAGCAGCAGGGAGACTAGAAAGGACGGTCCGAATTTCTTCATGCGTCTATGGGGTCACGCTTTCGGGCTCAACAGCGGTCGTAGAGGCAGGCTTGCCCATGGTATCGGTGACCAGGCTGATCTTGCTGAAGCCGGACGAGGACAGCTTGCCCATGACGCGGGCGACGGACTCCCGTGTCGCCTCGCCCGCCCCGCGGACATAGATCTGAGTTTCGGTATCGCCGCGGGTGATGGCCAGAAGGCGCGGCGCCACCTGGTCATAGCTGGCCGGATCGTCATTGACGTAAAGCTGGCCGGTCTTGTCGATCGACACGGTGACGGGCTCGCCCTCGTCCTTTAACGCAGCGGCCTCAGTCTTTGGCAGGTTGATCTTGATGCCCGAATTGAGCAGCGGTGCCGAGATCATGAAGATGATCAGCAGCACCAGCATGACGTCGACCATCGGCGTGACGTTGATTTCCGACAGGGCGGCGCGGCGGCGCGTGCGGCGTCCGCGGCGGCTGCCCCCTCCGTGGCCTGAACCTCCCATTGCCATGTGATCAGCCCCCCAGTTTGTCGCCGAGACGGCGGGTCAGGGACACCATCAGTTCATCGGCGAAGCCTTCCATGCGCGAGGTGAAGCGCGCGACCTTGGAATTGAACAGGTTGAAGGCGATATAGGCCGGGATGGCGGCGAAAAGCCCCATGGCCGTGGCGAACAGGGCTTCGGAAATGGCCGGAGCCACGGTGGTCAGGTTGGTATCGCCCTGACTGGCAATGGCCGAGAAGGCATTCATGATGCCCCAGACCGTGCCGAACAGCCCCACAAACGGCGAGGCCGTGGCGATGACCGCCAGGATGCTCAGGCCGTCTTCGATGGTGTCGGCTTCATTGGCGATGATATGGTTCATTTCGCGGTCGACCTGGGAGACCAACAGATCGCCCTGAACGGCGCTCATGGTCTTGCCCTTGTAGTCCTTCCAGGCGGCAGTGACGGCGACCAGCAGCTTCTGGAACGGTTCTCTCGGCTGAGTGCCGAGCGTGGCGGCAATATCATCGAGCGCGCGGCCGGAATTGAGCGCGCCCTCGAAGCCGTCGGCCTCCTTGTTGACGCGGTTAAGCGCACCGGTCTTCTGGATGATGATGGCCCACGACCACAGCGACGACAGGGCCAGGCCCACCATGATCACCTGGACCACGATATCGGCGTGCAGGAAAAGCTGAAGGAAATTCAGGGCGCCGGGAAGGCTGTCGGTAGCTGAGCTGGCGGCGGAACTGGCGCTCATGTCGCATCCTCGGATTAGGTTAAGATGAATAGTGAATCTGTAATGGCCGTACCATGCCCGACAATTGGCGACATTTCTATGGCACCGGAACAGAAAAAGACGCTTTTACAGCGTGTTTTCCGCAGCGACACGCGCCTTGATGGCGGTTTGCAGGTCTTTCGGCAGCCGTTTCGGCCGGCCTTTCAGGTCGATGCAGACGACCTGGACCTGGGCTTCGGCGAGCCTTTGACCGTCGCGTTCGACCCATTGATCGAGGGTGAAGCTGGCGCCGCGCGCCGCGCTCAGGCGGCTTTTGACCAGCACCAGATCATCGATCCGCGCCGGGGTCAGGTAACGGATATTGATCGCACTGACGGCGAAGGCCAGCGGCTCATCGAGCGCGGCGAGCTGATGGTGATGCACCCCGATCAGGCGCATATATTCGGAGCGGCCGCGCTCGAAATATTTGAGATAGTTGGCGTGATAGACGACGCCGGAAAAGTCGGTGTCCTCGTAATAGATACGCACCGGCAGTTCGTGATGGTCGCCGGTGATCCGGCCGGAGAGCGGAAAGTCTGAGGTCATACGACCGTTCTAGCGGCAGTTTGCCTCGGCTGCCACCCCCTTATGCCCTCCCACCTCTGGTGGGGAGGGGGACCGACGCGCCCTTGCGCGTTGGTGGTGGGGTATCTTACTAAAAAAAGCGCGTGGCTCGTATTTCAAAGCAAGAAGCCCCACCACCACTGCGCTTCGCTTGTGGTCCCCCTCCCCGGCAAAGCCGGGGAGGTATAATTTATGGCCGGGCCAGCAGCGCGCAGATGTCCGCGCGCATATCATCCTTCGTCTGGCTACCCTTGCGCGTGAACTCGATATAACGGCCTTTACGGCCATAAGATTTCCAGTCATCCAGCCCCTTGCGATTGGGATCGCCTGTTTTGGCAAATTGCACCCAGTAATCCATGAGGCGCGGCCAGCGGTCCTTTTTCACGCCTTTCGGACGATCATTGAAGACAAAGCTCAGTTCCGAACCATGATGTACATCGGCTTTCGGGTCGGCGTCGATATCGAGTTGGTAAAGCCACGCTTCCTGCCCGGCGGCGGTCGCCTGACGTGCCATCCAGTCGGCCGGGCAGCGTAGCATCAGGTCGGTCGATAATTGCATGGCGGCATCACCCAGGACCGGATCGGACTTCGGGGTCTTGTCGATATCGAGTTTGTAAACGCGCAGCACCTTGCCACGGTCTTCACCAAAGCGCGTGGCGATGGCGCCGTAGAGCGAGGCGCTGACATCGGCCAGCATGAGTTCGCGCGCCGAAACGCCGATGATCAGCGGCACCTTCGCCGCCTCGCCGGCCCGGAAAATCTCCGCCGGCGATTTTGGCAACACACGGCCATCGATCGTCGCCTGGTCCCATATAAAGCTGGCGTCCTCCATCGGCGGCTCAAGCTTGTCGCCCGCCTGTTGCAGCGCCATTGCCGGCGCCCTGCGCAGATCAGCCAAAGCTTTCGCACTATCGGCGGGATCGTTGCTGAACTGTTCGGCCAGCCGGAGGCCCAGCGTTTCGTTCTGCGCCAAAGTGCGCGGCGCAAAGCCGAATTGCGGTGTGCCGCTTTCCTCGATGGCCTTGTTAAACAGGCCGCGCGCCAGCGGCGAGGCCAGCATCAGCCCGACATCCTGCCCGCCGGCGCTGTGACCGAAGATCGTCACATTATCCGGATCACCGCCGAAATGGGCGATATTATCGCGCACCCATTGCAGGGCCTTGATCTGGTCCATCAGGGCGTAATTGCCTGACGCGCCGTTTTGTTCGGCCGTCAGGGCCGGATGCGACAGGAAACCGAAGACGCCCAGCCGGTATTGCAGAGTGACCAGCACCACATCGCGTTTGCCGAGGCCGGAAGAAATGGTCCCCTCGCCAGCCCCGGCGCGATTGGCCCCGCCATGGAAAAAGACCATGACAGGTTTTTTCGCTTCGCGGCTCAGCGACGGCGTGCGGATTTCGAGATAGAGGCAGTCCTCCGAACTCGCCTGTGAGATTTTCGTCTGCCAGCCGTAATCGGCCTGCGAACAGCCGGGCGCGCTGGTTTTACTGAAGCGCACGCCTTGCCAGGCCGGCACATCCTGCGGCGCGGTCCAGCGTAAAGGCCCAACCGGCGGTTTCGCAAACGGCACGGCCTTGAAGGCGAATGTGCCGTCGCTCCACGCCTCGCCGCCAAGCTGTCCGCCGGTGACCGGCACGATGACATCGGGCTGCGGACCGGCGGGTACCGGCGCCGGTGTTTCGATCTTAGGCGCCACAAGGCCGCTTTCGGACGGCGCAGAACTTATGACCGGCGGCGGTAGCGCAGGCTGAACCGGTTTCGATGGCGCTTTTCCTGGCAGCACCATGCGGTAGCGGCCATCGCCCCCCCGCATAGGCTGCTGAGCGAAAACGGGAAAGGCCGCGAGCGCCGCCAGCAGACACAGCCCGGCCAGCCCCGCCTTCACCCTAGTGGCCCTGTGCCCAGAGATAGGCCGCGCCGCGCACGCCCGACGAATCGCCCCAGCGCGCTGGCACAAAGCGGGCTTCCCAGCGATCGGTGAAAACCAGCGGTTCTATGCGCGATGCCAGGCGGTCATACATTTCCGGCACATTCGACATGCCGCCGCCAAAGACAAACACGTCCGGGTCGAGAATATTGACGACAACGGCCAGGGCCTGTGCCAGGCGGCGCACCCAGCGGTCGAAACAGGCGTCGGCCTCGGCATCACCGGCACGCATGGCGGCGATAATCTCCTCGCCCTTTAGCGAGCGGCCCGTTACGGCATGGAAATCGCGGGCAAAGCCGGAGCCGGAAATCCAGGTTTCCAGGCAGCCATGCAGGCCGCACCAGCATTTCGGGCCGGGATTTTCTTCCGGCAATGGCCAGGGCAGCGGAATATGGCCCCATTCGCCGGCCAGGCCATTGGCGCCTTCGACCAGATGGCCATTGACCACCACGCCGCCGCCGCAGCCGGTGCCGATGATGACGGCGAAGACATTTGCCTCGCCGGCGCCGGCGCCATCCTTGGCCTCACTGAGGGCCAGGCAGTTGGCGTCATTGGCCAGGCGGATCGGCTGGCCCAATACGGCTTCGAGATCGGTCTTAAAAGGCCGGCCATTGAGATAGGTGGAATTGGAATTGCGCATCAGGCCGTGACGCGGCGAAGCCGAACCCGGCGAACCGATGCCGATGGTCTTGGCCCCGAGGCCGGGCTGTTTGGCGCGGGCTTCGGAGTCGACGCGGGCGATCAGATCACGCACCAGGGTCAGGGCGGCGTCATAATTACCGGGGTTCGGCTCCCGGTGGCGGGCCAGGAACTCACCGGAGGGCGACAGCGCGGCCGCCTCGATCTTCGTTCCGCCGAAATCAACGCCGATATGCAACATGTCTTTTGTCTCGTCCCCAGTTTTTCTTATTTTTATTTTATTTAATACAAAAAGCAAACCCCTGAAAACGCCGGGCCGGCATTTTCAGGGGCTTTATTTCCGGCCATGGTGTTTAGTGGCCGACGCTCACGCCTTCTTCGATGACGTGGACATGAGCCTTCTTGGCGGCCTGCGAGAACCACAGGACGTAGAGATAGCAGATCAGCGGCACGCCGAAAGCGAGCGAACGCGCGCCGATCGGGAAATGCGCCACAAGCTGGTCAACCGTGAAGCCGTACAGGATCGAGATAAACCCGCCGCCGCAGATCGCCATGCACATCAGGCCGGAGGTGGCCGAGGCCGGGGCCGTCGAGCGTTCGAGCGTGATGGTGAAGATGGTCGGGAACATGATTGAGTTGAACAGGCCGATCAGGATGGCGGCGCAGCCCGGAATGAAGCCCATGGTCAGCGGCGCGATGAAATCACCCGGCAAGGTCACCGAACCACCAAGCGGCGTGGCCGGCATCGAATAGGTGGCGATGACGATCAGGCAGAGAATCGAGGCGCAGGTGGCGACAAAGGCCAGCATGGTGGTGGCCTTGAAGTAGCGCAGCAGGACCGAGCCGCCGAAACGGCCAAACATGGCGAACAGCATGAAGATCGGTCCGACATAACCGGCGACCTGCGACGGCACGTTGAGGATTTGCGCCTGCTCAAGGAAAAAGATCATACCCGAAATCACGCAGACCTCGGCGCCGACATAGAGGAAGATGCCGAGCGAACCGAGATTGGCCCACTTTGACTTAAGCGCCGAGAATGGCGATTCGGCGTGTTCGGCCATCTTGGGCGCGTGGTGCGTGATGGTGTTGCGCACCAGGAACACGGCCAGGGTAAAGACGGCGAAAACGACGGCCAGCAACAGGTAGACATTGGTCACGAAGCTGAGCCCAGTGTCCTTCATCGCCTGGGTGATTGTGGCGTTCTGAACGAACAGGTCACCCTTGAGCAGGAAACTGGCGCCGAAGATACCACCGAGATAAGCCCCCATCGAGTTAAAAGCCTGCGACAGGTTGAGGCGGAAGTGCGAGCCCTTCGGATCGCCCATCGAGGCGATCAGTGGGTTGGCCGCGACCTGGAGCAGGGTGATGCCCGAAGCGGCGACGAACAGGCCGAGCAGGACGGTGATGAAGTTGTGCGAATAGGCCGTCGACCAGGCGATCAGGCAGCCGGCGACGATGCCGACAAGGCCGAGCACGATCGACTTGGCGTAGCCGTTCTTCGCCAGATAGGCCGCCGACGGAATCGACATGATGCCATAGGCGATGAAGAAGGCGAACTGGTTGAGCTGGGTTTCAAAATCGGTGAGCGTATAGATGACCTTCATGCTCTTGACGAGCGGGTCGATCAGGTTGGTCACGAAGGCCCAGATAAAGAAGAGACACGTGACGTAGATAACCGCCAGTAAGAGGCCACCGCCTCCTGATTTTGGCGCTGTTGAGGATTCGGACATATGACCTGCCTGTTGCACTGTTATGGGTGAAGTGCGCGCAAGCTGCCTTCACCGGTTAAATAAATCAAATTGCAAAAAACGTGTTTTTGCGGTGTTGGCAAATGAAAAACGTTGCGCAGTGCAGCAATTCCACATCCAACCGGACGACAGAGGTATATTCAAAATAATTGTCTGACAAGTGGTCACGCCTCTTCGGCGAGCGATCCGCCTTGCCATAAAAGGAAAAAACGAGGTACGGGTAAATAATAAGCCTTGCCGCCGGTTAAGTATGACAATTTTTCAACAAAAAAATAAATTTAGACAGCGCTGTCACACCTTGCGGCGCAGCATAAAATTAAACTTGACCCGGCGGGAGAATAAAGGCTTTGTCGCACGCGAAAAACGCCCTGCGCGCAATGCCCGGCAATCCGGCGAAAAGGCCATGGCCAAAGCTTTGGCCAATGCTATGGCCAATGCTATGGATTGTCTTTAAATCCGTGAGATCTGAATTGAAAATCCTCCGCCGCCGTAAAACCAAGATCGTCGCCACCCTGGGGCCTGCGAGTTCCAACGCCGAGATGCTGGCGCAGCTTTTCCAGGCCGGTGCCGACGTTTTCCGGCTCAATTTCTCGCACGGCAGCCACGAAGATCACGGCCGCAATATCGAGCTGATCCGCGACCTCGAAGCCCGCTCTAAGCATCCGATCGGCATCCTGGCCGATGTCCAAGGCCCGAAGCTGCGTGTCGGCCGCTTCATGGGCGGCGCCGTGGTGCTGACCAATGGCCAGAACTTCCGCCTCGACCTCAATCCGACGCCGGGCGATTCGCGCCGAGCCAACCTGCCCCACCCCGAAATCATCGCCGCCGCCCAGATCGGTTCGCACCTGCTGCTCGATGACGGCAAGCTGAAACTGCGCGTCACCCATGTGCGCGAGGATCACCTGGAAACCATCGTCGTCAATGGCGGCCGCCTCTCCGACCGCAAGGGCGTCAATGTGCCGGACGTGGTTCTGCCGATCCCCGCCCTGACGAAAAAGGACCGCGAGGACATGGCTTTCGCGCTGGAACGCGGCGTCGAATATATCGGCCTGTCGTTCGTGCAGCGCCCGGAAGACGTGCTGGAAGCCAGGGAAATCATCCAGGGTCGCGCCTGGGTGCTTTCCAAGCTGGAAAAGCCGCAGGCGCTCGATAATCTTGACGAAATCGTCAGCCTCAGCGACGCCATAATGGTGGCCCGCGGCGATCTTGGCGTCGAACTGCCGCCAGAAGAAGTGCCGCTGGCCCAGAAGCGCATCGTTCAGGCTTCGCGCGCCGCCGGCAAGCCGGTCATCGTCGCCACCCAGATGCTGGAATCGATGATTTCAGCCCCGACGCCGACGCGCGCCGAAGCCTCTGACGTCGCCACCGCTGTGTTTGACGGCGCCGATGCCGTCATGCTCTCCGCCGAAACCGCCGCCGGCCAGTTCCCGGTCGAGGCCGTCACCATCATGGACCGCATCGTCGCCCGCGTCGAAACGGACGACGGCTGGCGCACCATGACCGACCGCCGCCGCCCGGAACCGGAAAAGACGACCAATGGCGCCATCGCCGCCGCCGCGCGCCAAGTGGCCCAGACCATCGACGCCGTGGCCATCGCCGCCATGACCAATTCGTCCAGTTCCGCCCTGCGCGTCGCCCGCGAACGCCCGACCGCCCCGATCATGGGCCTGACGCCGAACGTCGAAACCGCCCGCCGCCTGGCCCTGACCTGGGGCGTGCATCCCATCCTGACGCCGATCACCCATTCGATGACCGAGACCGTGGCCGTCGCCTCCAAGCTGGCGCGCTCCGAAGGCATAGCCGAGCCCGGCCAGGATATCGTCATCGTCGCCGGTATGCCGTTCGGCAAGTCGGGCTCGACCAACTCCTTGCGCGTTGCCCGCGTTTCGCGCACCAATACCCAGGAAGCCGAATTCGACGACAGCGAGAAGTAACGCTAAATCAAAGCTTTCGCTTTAGGCTCCGGAAACCAGATTTCCGGAGCCTTTTTTCATGTCGCCAGTTCGCCTTACAGATGCGCTCCGCCGCGCCGACTGGCTGAATGGCGAACGCGGGCGCGTCTACAGCCTGATGGGCCTGGTCGCCTTCCTCCTCATGGCCCTGTGGTTCTGGCTGCGCTTCGCCGTCATTGCCCCCGGCCCGGACCCGCTGGGCGGCGATTTCACCAGCTTCTATGCCGCCTCAAAACTGGCCCTGTCCGGCCACCCGGCCGATGCCTGGAACCCCGCCGCCCACGCCCATGCCGAAGACAGCCTCTTCCGCGGGCCGCATGACTATCTCGCCTTCTTCTATCCACCGCCCTATCTGCTGCTGTGCTGGCCGCTGGCGCTTCTGCCCTATGGCTGGGCAGCGCTGGCCTGGATGACGGGCACAACCGCCCTGGCGGTTGGTCTGCTGCGCGCTTTCTTTCGCCGCGTGCGGCCAGAAGGCGCCATGCCGCTGGTGGTGATGCTGGCCTTCCCGGCCCTGTGGATCAATATCGCCTGCGGCCAGAATGGTGCCGTGACCCTGGCCATCCTGACCGGCGGCTTCCTGATGATGGACCGCCGTCCGATCGTGGCGGGGCTGATCCTGGGCCTGATGATTATCAAGCCACAATTGGCCATCGGCCTGCCGTTTGTACTGGGCGGCGCGGCGCTGGCGGAACCGAAACGCTGGCGGATCTTTTTCGCCACAGGCTTCGGTGCCCTGGCCTTGTGCGGCGTGGCCTGGCTGGCTGTGGGGACAGCGGGCTATGCGGCCTTCTTCGCCAACAGCGCCTATGCCCGCGAAGTGCTGAACCAGGGGCTTGTCGATCCCGCCCTGATGCAGAGCCTCTATGCCGGCCTGCGGATGCTGGGCGCGCCGATGAGTGCCGCCTATGCTGCGCAAGGGGCGCTGTCCCTCGCCGTGCTGGCCGTGGCGGGCTACACCGCCTTCCGGTATCGCCCCTCCGGTCTGGCACTCGGCGCGCTGACGATTTCGGCCGCGGTGCTGGCCACGCCCTTCCTGCTCGATTACGACCTGCTGGTCACGGCCCTGCCGCTCGGCTGGCTGGTGCTGACCGGTGCGAAGGATGGCTTCCGCAACTGGGAAAAACTGCTGCTCCTGCTGGTATTTCTGTTTCCGCTCGCCACGCGCAAGCTGGCGCAACTGGCGCATCTGCCGATGGCACCTTTGCTCCTGCTGATCGTCTTCGCCTTTGTCATTCGGCGCATCATTGCCGCTGAAACCGTGCCGGCCGCTTTGCCGGCCGCATCCGCTTGCGCCGCCTGATGGCCAGCCGCTTTCTCACCTTTTTCAGGGATGCCTGCTGGCTGGACCGGAAACGGATCCGGGCCTACACCCTGATCCTGTTCGCGGCGCAGGTCATTGGCTTCGCCGTCTGGGTCGGCTTGGCACGCAGCGGTCTCGATCCCACTGGCAAGCCGCTGGGCACCGACTTCATGAGTTTCTACGCCGCCTCGAAGCTGGTGCTTGCCGGCCATGCGGCGCAGGTGTGGAACCCGTATGCTCACCAGGCGGTGCAGGATGCGATCTTCGGGCGGCAACTGGGTTTCTGGGCCTTTTTCTATCCACCAGCCTATCTGCTGGTCTGCGCACCGCTGGCGCTGCTGCCTTATGGTGCGTCGCTATCCCTCTGGCTGGCGGGCACAACGGCTGCGACCGTGGCCCTGGCCCGGCACTGGCTGCGGCAACAGACGCCGCTGGTCATCGGCCTCATCCCGCTGCTGGCTTTCCCGGCCTTGTGGATCAATATCGGCAACGGCCAGAACGCCGCCCTGACCACGGCGCTGTTTCTCGGCGGCTGCCTGTGGCTCGATCGCCGGCCATTCGTCGCCGGGCTGATCCTCGGCCTGCTGGTCATCAAGCCGCAACTGGGCCTGGCCCTGCCGTTCGTTCTGGCGGCGTCCGGGCGGTGGAAGACCTTCGCCGGTGCGGCTGTGGGCGCGGCGGGCTTAAGCCTGGGTGCCTGGGGTTTGGTGGGTACGGATGGGTATGTGAACTTTCTGCACAACAGCGAACTGGCGCGTCGGACTCTGGAAACCGGGCTGGTGTCGCCCGGCCGGATGCAAAGCCTGTTTGCCGCCCTGAGACTGTGGAACCTGCCGCTGTGGCTGGCCTATGGCGCGCAGATTGTGCTGGCGCTGGGCGTGATCGCGTCGGCTTGCCTGATCATCCGACGCTACCGGCCAGACTGCTTCGGCCTGAGCGCGCTGATGGTTTCCGCCACCCTGCTGATGTCACCCTTCATGCTCGATTACGATCTGCTGCTGAGCGCCATTCCGCTCGGCTGGCTGGTCATGAGCGGTCTGAAAGACGGCTTCCGGTCCTGGGAAAAGGTCATGGCCCTGGTGGTCTTCGTGCTGCCGCTCTTCGCGCGCTCACTGGCACTGAACCTGCATCTACCGCTGGCGCCTCTGGTTCTGCTGGTGTTTTACGTGTTGGTTGCGCGCCGGATTGTCAGCGCGCCCGTTTAATAGCCAACCTGCTCGTAAGGTCCTTCGGTTTCATCAAAACACATGATCGGATGGCTCAATATCCATCGGCCACTGGTGTCATCGAAGTTACAGACGAAGAACGTCTTCATATAGTCGCTTTCGAGATAGGTTCTGTCTTCCAGGCGGTTAGCAAAAGGCTTGCGGTAGAACAGAACCGAAAAGATATGTCCTTCGCGCGACATCTCCCTTCCATCCATTGCCCCCTTGGCAATTAGCGGCCTGAGCCTGTCACGAATAAACAGCATATCCGGCGCGTCCGGCTTCAGTTCGACTTCCGGATAATCTGACGGGAAATAGGCGCGAATAATTGCCGGGTCATCTGCCTTGAGCGCCGTGATAAATGCCGCCGCTTCGCGTGACACGACCTCTTGAGGCAGAGGCGGAACAACCTCCGTTACGGAACTCACGTCATTGTGGCTGGCTGTTTGAGATGCCTCAGCAACATCTTGCGGCTTGTCAGGTGCCTGGGCCTGATGCTGATTACAGGCTACCAGCAGGCAAAACGACAGAACCGGCGACAGGCTGATAATATAACGCATATGTCCCCCCGAAACGCTTCGAGGAGACTAAACATGGTGCGGGGATGCGTCTACTCAATATATTCCGGGGCAGCGATGCGCTTGCCGAGCAGCATGGCGTCGGCCACGAGGCGCAACGGTGAGAAATCGGCGTCCGATTCCTTTTTGTGGATCAGGTTGTAGAAGTGGGCATAGAGGCCGGCGTATTCGGCTTCCTTTTCCTTGATCACAGTCTTGCTGTCGATTTCCAGTTCCGTGCCGCCCATCGAGAGGGTCAGCTTCTCGCCCGCCGCCGATTCGATATATATGCTCCAGGTCTGGATGCCGGTCTGCAAGAAATCATATTCGGCGCAGATCGGGAAACCGGCCTCGGTCTGCATGTCCATCTCGACCTGGATCGGCGCGTCGCAATTGACCGGGATATGCAGGTCGGCTTTTTTCACCATCACCGCGTCCTTGAGGATGCGGGTCAGGATGGACAGCGAGTTGATGCCGGGATCGAAGACCCCCATGCCGCCAGCCTCGAAAATCCACTTCTGGCCGGGGTGCCACTGGCGGACATTTTCCTTCCAGTGGATGGTGATGCTCTTGATCGGACGCTCAGACACCCACTTGCGCGTCGTTTCCACGGCCGGGGCGAAACGCGAGTGCCACGAGGCCAGGAGGGAGACGCCCTTCGCGGCGGCCAGGGTTTTGATGGCTTCGGCTTCACCGAGCGTGGCGGCGGGTGGCTTTTCCAGGAAGACGTGACGGCCCGTGGCGATGACGGCCTTGGCGATTTCATGCCGGATCTGGGGCGGGGTGCAGATGGCGATCGCCTCGATTTCCGGGTGCGCCTTCAGCATGGCATCCATGTCTGGATAGGCGTTGATGCCTTCGGGGCGGGCGTGAGGCGAACAGCCGGCCACCAATTCCAGGTTTCTGTTGCCGCGGATCGATGGGATGTGCTGGTCAACGGCGATCTTGCCGAGGCCAATCAGGCCGATTTTCAAAGGTTTTTTGCCGAATAGTCCCATCGTCGCGTTTCCTTAGTCGTCTTTGCGGCGTCCTTTAACGTGGCCGCATTCATTTGTAAATTGTAGTATAATTAATTCTGCTCGGCGAGCGAATAAATCCGCTCCATCGGCAGCCATTTTTCGCCCGGCGCGGCGAATGGCAGGGCCTGCTGGAAGTCCCACATCAGGGTCTCCCATTTCTGCACGTCCTCGCTGGCCGCATCGGCCGCCGCCTTGGCTGCCGGATCGAAATCCGGACCGGGCGTCAGGATCATGAACATCCGATTGCCGACCAGATAGATTTCCAGCGCCTCGATACCGGCCTTGCGGATCGACTCATTGATCGCCGCCGGCACCTGACCGGGGGCGTGCCACTGTTTGTAGCGTTCGATTAGCGCCGGATCATCTTTCAGATCAAGGGCATAGACCAGTTTTTCGGATGAGACAGTCATCAGTGTTTCCAATTTTGTCTGAGTATATATTGAACTTTTCGCATGAGCGCAAATGGTTCAGGAGATTTCATATTTGACGTTCCGATTCATATGTGATGTTAAATGAAGCCATAAAGGGCCCGCAAGGCTGAAAATACAGGGATATCGTTGCATGGATCTCGACGCCAGATACCAAAGCACCAAAAGGTTTCGCCGCCATATGGCCGATCATATTGATTACCGCCCTGTTCTTCTTCTGGGGCATGGCCAACAATCTCAATGACATCCTGATCCCGCAATTCAAGAAAGCTTTCACCCTTACCGATTTCGAATCGAGCCTGGTGCAGCAATCCTTCTATCTTGGCTATTTCCTGATGGCCGTTCCCGCCGGCCTGCTGATGCGGCGCTTTGGTTATAAGGCGGCTGTCGTCACCGGGCTGATCATCTTCGCCATTGGCGCCTTCTCCTTCTATCCTGGCGCGGAAATCCGCCAATATCCCTGGCTGCTGGGCGCCCTGTTCGTTATCGCCGCCGGCCTGGCTTTCCTTGAAACGGCCGCCAATCCGCTGATGACCATTCTGGGAGACGAAAAGTACGCGGCGTTCCGGCTGAACCTCGCCCAGGCTTTCAATCCGCTGGGGTCTCTGGCCGGTATCTGGGTGGGCAAGACCTTTATTCTTTCAGGCATTGAACACATGAATGCCACCGCCGATCTGGTGCGCGAAACCAAGGCGGTACAGATGCCATACATCGCCATCGGCTGCGTGGTGCTGGCCTGGGCGGTGCTGGTGGGCTTAAGCCGGTTCCCGGCTGCCGCCACGAAAGCCGCGCATGACGCCGAAGAAGCGAAGATTTCCGCCGGACAGGCCCTGACGGGTCTGCTGAAGCACGGCCACTTCCTGACCGGTGTAATGGCGCAGTTCTTCTATGTCGGCGCGCAGGTAGGCATCTGGAGCTACACTATCAAGTACGCCCAGAGCGAAATCGGCATCACCGACAAGGCGGCCGCCGACTATGTTTTCGCGGGGCTGGTACTTTTCGCCATCGGCCGCTTCGCCGGTACGGCCCTGATGCGCGTCGTGCCCGCCACGAAGCTGCTGGGTGCCTTTGCACTGATCAACATCGCCCTGACCGCTTACGCCGCAACAGTCGGCGGGCAGAACGGCCTCTATGCCCTGGTGGCCGCCTCCTTCTTCATGTCGATCATGTTCCCGACCATCTTCGCCACCTCCTTGCGGGGCTTAGGCATCCTGACCAAGACCGGCGCCTCCCTGCTGGTCATGAGTATTATCGGCGGCGCGGTCCTGACCGCCGCCATGGGCTATATCTCCGACATCAGCCACATTAGGACCGCGATTTTCGTGCCCCTGGCCTGTTTCGTGGTCATCGCGCTCTACGGCCTCGGCTCGAAATCGGCAAAGGTCGACATGACCAAGAGCCATTGATGACTATCGACTCCCACCAGCACCTGTGGCGGATCGGCCAAAACGGTCACCAATGGCCGACGCCGGATCTGGACGCAATTTATCGCGATTTCGTCCCCGATGATCTGGCAGCCGCCTGTACGGGGCTGGACATCACCGGCACCGTTCTGGTGCAGTCGCAACCCGCCGATGCCGATACCGACTGGATGCTGGCGGTCGCCGCCGCCACGCCCATGATCAAGGGCGTGGTCGGCTGGGTGGATTTCACCGCGCCGGACGCTCCACAGCGCATCGCTTATCTCGCGCGACAGCCTAAACTGAAAGGGCTGCGGCCCATGCTCCAGGGCCTGGCTCAGGATGACTGGATCCTGCGCGACGATGTCCGCCCGGCGCTGGAGGCCATGATCGCGCACGGCCTGACCTTCGATGCGCTTGTCTATAGCCGGCACCTGCCCTTTATCCACCAACTGGCGCACCGGTATCCGGGCCTGTGCATCGTGATAGATCATGGCGCCAAGCCGCCGCTCGGCGATCCGGACGGGATGAAACGGTGGCATGAGGAAACAGCCGCCGTGGCCCAAAACCCGAATGTCACCTGCAAGCTGTCCGGCCTGCTGACCGAGATGGCCGCCGAACAGGGCGAAGACATTCTGACGCCCTGCGCCGATCATCTGCTGGCTGTCTTCGGGGCCGATCGCCTGATATGGGGCTCGGACTGGCCCGTTGTGCTGCTGAAAGACAGCTATCACCACTGGCATGACTGGACATTGCGCTGGCTGGACGGCAAACCCGAAACCGCACAGAATGCGATTATGGGCGAAACCGCCCGCCGATTCTACAAACTGTAAGGTCATACCATGTCCGATAAAGCCACCAGCAAATATCGCGCCCCGGCGCTGGAAAAAGGTCTCGATGTCCTCGAACTCCTGGCCACCGCCAAATCGCCCATGACCCTGTCGCAGATATCGGCGCGGCTGGACCGGTCGGTCAGCGAACTGTTCCGCATGGTGCAGGTGCTGGAAATCCGCGGCTATGTCGGGATGTCGGCCAGCGGCGAAGGATTTGAGCTGACCAACAAGCTGTTTTCGCTGGGCATTTCGCGCGGACCAAGCCAGAACCTGCTGGCCAGCGCCCTGCCCCTGATGCAATCCTTAAGTGACCAGACCCGCCAGGCCTGTCACCTCGCCATCGCCTCGGATGACCGCATGGTGGTCATCGCGCGCATCGAAGCGCCGGGCGATGTCGGGTTTTCGGTGCGCGTGGGTTATCAGCGGCCGCTGGCCCATTCGACCTCCGGCCTGCTGATCTATGCCTTCCAGAAGCCGAAGATCCGTGAGCAGTGGCGCGCCCTGCTCAAGCCCGGCCTGTCGCCGGACGAATGGGCCACGTTCGAGGCCCAGGCGGACAAGGCCCAGGCCCAGGGGCATTTTTCCGCCCCCTCAAGCTATATCGACGGCATCACCGATATCTCATGCCCGGTCATCAACGATGTTGGGGTCATCGCCGCCCTGACCATGCCGTGGATTCATATCGAGGACGGCATTACCCTCGATGACGCTTTGGTGCGCCTGAAAGCCACAGCCAAAACTTTAAGCAAGACACTCGGCGGATAGCCCTTGATTCAGGGCGGCGCTATCGTTATTAATTTCACATATAAGAACAGTTTCAAACTTAAACAGACCAGAGCAGACGCCGCAAAGTGACGACCGCGTACCCCTTTCCCCGCCGCAGGCTGGGCTCGACCTCCGTCGAGGTGACGGCGCTTGGCTTCGGCGCCGCGGCGCTCGGCAATCTCTTTCGCGCCATTGCTGACGATACGGCGCAGGCCTGTCTCCAGGCCGCGCTCGACAGCGGCATCGCCTATATCGACACCGCACCGCACTATGGCCAGGGGCTTTCGGAACGCCGCCTCGGCCAGGCCCTCGGAAAGTCGCTTTTTAGTCGGCCTCCCCTCACCCTTTTCCACCAAGGTCGGCCGCGTCCTGACACCGGTAGCGCCGCCTCCGGCCGGGACTGAACGCCACGGCTTCATTGATGGCGACCCGTTCGAGCCCGTCTTCGATTACAGCCATGACGGCGTCATGCGGTCTTTCGAGAGCAGCCTGAAGCGCCTGGGGCGTGAAAAGATCGATATCCTGCTGGCCCACGATCTGGGCACGGTGACGCATGGTGATGACGCCGCCGGCCATATGAAAGCTTTCCTGGACGGTGGCCTGCGCGCCATGCAGGATCTGAAGGCCCAGAGGCTGGTGGGCGCGATCGGTCTTGGCGTCAATGAATGGCAGGTGTGCGAAGACCTCCTCGCCCATGCCGACCTGGATGTCGTGCTCCTGGCCGGCCGCTATACCCTGCTGGAACAGGGCGCGCTTGATAGCTTCCTGCCCCTGTGCGAGGCGAAAGGCGTCTCGGTGATCGTCGGCGGACCGTTCAATTCCGGCATCCTGATCGGTGGCAATCATTATGATTATGGACGCGTGCCGCCGGAAATCTGCGACCGCGTCACGGAACTGAAAGCCGCTTGCACCGCGCACAATGTGCCGCTCGCCGCCGCCGCCCTGCAATTTCCGCTCGCCCATCCGGCTGTGGCCTGCGTCATTCCCGGCATGGCCAACGCCGCCGAGGTAGCCGCCAACGTGGCCCTGTTCGCTCATGATATTCCGTCCGCCCTGTGGGACGATCTTAAAACCGGAGGGCTGCTGCACGACCGCGCGCCCATACCGAAAACACGAGTGCTGTCATGAATACCGGCCCCTTCATCCTGCTCCATCCGGACGACAATGTGCTGGTCTGCCGTCAGCACGCCTTCCGTGGCCAGTCGATCACGCTTGATGGCGACATTGTCGTTCTCCCCGATGAGATAACGGTCGGCCATAAGATCGCCCGCCGCGACCTGAAGGCCGGTGAAAAGATCATCAAGTACGGCGCCCCCATCGGCTCGATGAAGACCGATGCCGCGCGCGGCGCCCACATCCACATTCACAATATGCAAAGCGATTATATCAAGAGTCACACGCGCGAGGTCACCGGTCATGGACATTAATACACCGTTCCAGGCCTGGCTGCGTCCCGACGGTCGCAAGGGTATCCGCAACGTTATCTGCGTCGTCTATCTCGTCGAGTGCGCCCACCATGTGGCGCGCCAGATCGTCAATAAGTGCGACGACAGCGAAGTCCACCTGATCGGCTTCCCCGGCTGCTACCCGAACGACTACGCCTACAAGATGATGGAAGCCCTGTGTACCCATCCCAATGTCGGCGGTGCGGTTCTGGTGTCGCTCGGCTGCGAAAGCTTCAACCGCGAGGCCCTGAAGCGTCATATCGAAGCCTCAGGCCGGCCGGTTGAGACCTATGTCATCCAGAACGAGGGCGGCACGCTGGAAACCATCCGCAAGGGGGTCGAGGCTGTCCGCCGTATCCAGGCCATCGCCAAACAGACGCCGCGCGGCGACATGAACGTGTCCGAACTGATTGTAGGCACCATCTGCGGCGGCTCAGACGGCACATCGGGCATCACCGCCAATCCGGCGGTCGGCCGCGCCTTCGATACCCTGGGCGCCGCCGGCGCCGCCTGCATCTTCGAGGAAACCGGCGAACTGGTCGGCTGCGAGAAGATCATGGCCTCGCGTGCGATCACGCCGGAACTGGGCGCCGAGCTGGAAGCCTCGGTACTCAAGGCCGAAAAATACTACACCATCATGGGTTTCGGCTCCTTCGCGCCTGGCAATGCCGAGGGCGGCCTGACGACCCAGGAAGAGAAGTCGATGGGCGCCTATTCCAAGTCGGGTTCGGCGCCGATCTGCGGCATCATCAAACCGGGCGATGTGCCCCCCTCCGGCGGTCTTTACCTGCTCGACGTGGTGCCGGATGGCGAGCCGCGCTTTGGCTTCCCGAATATCTCCGACAATGCCGAGATCGTGGAAATGATCGCCTGCGGGGCACACCTGACGCTCTTCACCACGGGCCGCGGTTCGGTGGTCGGCTCGGCCATTTCACCGGTCATCAAGGTCTGCGCCAATCCGGAAACCTATCGAAAGCTGTCAGGCGACATGGATATCGATGCCGGCCGCATTATGGAAGGCCGCGCCACACTCGATGAGGTCGGCGCCGAGATCACCGACCGGGTGCTGCGTGTCGCCGTCGGCGAGCCATCCCTGAGCGAACAGATGGGCCATCAGGAGTTCATCCTGACCTATAAGGCGTTTGATCCGGTGGGTCCGGCGTGTCTGCCCCTAAGGACGGCCAGATAGTTTTTTGAACCGTTTTCTTTTGAATATGAGGCACCAGACATGGGACGTTTAACCGGCAAGACCGCTTTGATCACCGCCGCCGGGCAGGGCATTGGTCGCGCCACGGCCGAACTCTTCCTGAAGGAAGGCGCCACAGTTATTGCCACCGACATCAATGCCGAGGCCCTGACCGGGCTTGAAGGTGCCATAACACGCGTGCTCGATGTCACCAGTGCCGAGGCGGTTAAGGCCATCGCTTCCGAATTTTCCGAAGTGAACGTGCTCTATAATTGCGCCGGCGTTGTCCATGCCGGCACTATTCTCGATTGCGACGAGGATCAGTGGCAGTTCGCGCTCGACCTGAACGTGACGGCGCAGTACCGCATGATCCGCGCCATCCTGCCGAACATGCTGAAGACGGGCGGCGGTTCGATCATCAACATGTCGTCGGTCGCCTCCTCGATCAAGGGCGTGCCCAACCGCTTCGCCTACGGCGCCACCAAGGCGAGCGTGATCGGGCTCACAAAGTCGGTGGCAGCGGATTTCGTTACCAAGGGTGTCCGTTGCAACGCCATCTGCCCCGGCACGGTCGAGACGCCGTCCCTGCTGCAGCGCCTGCGCGACACCGGTGATTTCGACAAGGCCTATGCCGAATTCAATGCCCGCCAGGCGATGGGCCGCCTCGGCCGGACGAGCGAACTGGCGAATCTGGCGCTTTACCTCGCCTCGGATGAATCGAGCTTCACCACCGGCCAGATCCATATTATCGACGGCGGCTGGATTAACTAGCAAGGGGCACAGCCCCTTGACCCGTTACTCGACAGAGCAAGCGTCCCCCCGACCTCCCCTCCGTAACGCCGACGCCATCACGGGGAAAAAGAACCGCGTTTAGCCGTGGAAAGCGATATCCATCCACACCATCGCCGTATCATCGTGCTTCAGGCACTTCAGCCCTGAATTGGGCTGGTTGAACGGATCGGGCATATGATTGACCGGTTCGATGCAGAAATAATCCCCCTCCACCGGTACGAAGACATGCAGCCAGTGGCAGTCCGGTGAGGCGCGCATCGTGTGCGTCAGGCGGTTACCCTCGTAGATTTCGGCACGGCCCTTGAAGCCGGTATAGGCATTGTCGATGGTTATCTCGTGCGCCAGCGTATCGCCATGCGTCCAGTCTTTTTTCAGCACGCCGGCGTGCCAGTTGCGCGGCAGGGTTTCCTCGTCGGAAATCCACACGCCATCCACCGCCGCCTTCAGGCGCGAGTCCGGCTTTCGGTTGAAATAGGGATGAAAGCCCAGGCCCACAGGCATGGTCGCTTTCGACAGGTTCTTGACATTGAGGAAGGCGCGCAAGCCATCGGTGCGCAGTTCGTAGATCAGGGTCGCTTCATATTCCCACGGCCACTCATCGGCGAAATGGTGATAGCCCAGCACAGCACGCGATGAGGTCGCCTCGATCACTCGCCACGGCCGGCGCCAGCCTTGGCCGTGCAGCGGATGCGGGTGGCCATCGCCGAGATTGGGGGATAGCTGAACCTTGTGGCCCTCGAAAACAAACTTGCCATTACGAATGCGGTTGCAGAAAGGCACCAGCGGAAAACAGGCGGTTTGCAGGGCGTCAGTGGCCCCTTCCGGTGTTGGCCGCATCACATCGACACCATTCCGGGTCAGGCGCGAAATGCTGCCCGCCACATCGGGGTTGATGTCGAGAAGGGTATCGCCGGAGCTTAAGCGCAGCATTTTATCTCTTCTTTGTTATGCGCTACCGCTATCGCTGCCTGAGCGCTTATCGCTTAACTGAAAAACAAAGGGCGGCGCCTTTCCCTTGCGCCGCCCCGGAGTCTTTTAGGACTTCTTCCAGAGGCTTTCAATGGCCTCCAGCGTCTTGCCCTTGGTTTCCGGCACGAACTTCCACACGAACAGCGCGGCCAGGACCGAGCAGGCGGCGTAGACGTAATAGTTCAGGCCGTGATTGAAGACCGCATTGATCGCCGTATCGCCATCAACCACCTTGAAGGAGGCGGTGACGATATAGTTGGAGATCCACTGCGCCGCGACCGCGACCGCCATGGCCGGTCCCTTGATCGAGTTCGGGAACATTTCCGACAGCAGCACCCAGACCACCGGTCCCCACGACAGGGCGAAGCCGGCGATATAGAAGATGGCGGCGTAAAGCAGGGCCGTGCCTTCGGTGTGGGTCTGGAAGAAGTAACCGAGCGCGGCCATGGAAACGGCCATCATCAAGGCGCCCAGAATCAGCAGCGGCTTGCGGCCCCAGCGATCGACGGTGACGGTGGCGACCAGCGTGAACAGCACATTGGCCGCACCGACAATGACGGTTTGCAGCAGGGCCGTATCGGTGCCGGAGCCCATGTTCTTGAACATCAGCGGGGCGTAATAGAGCACGGCATTGATGCCGACGAACTGCTGGAAGACCGAGAGCAGGACGCCCACCACGATGACGCCGGCGCCGAAGGAGAACAGCTTGCCGGAATGCTCCTTGAGGCTGTCCTTGATTTCACTCATCGTATTCTGCGCGACTTCCGGACCATCAAGAGAGGTCAGCAGCTTCATGGCCTTTTCTTCGTGGCCTTTCATGACGTACCAGCGCGGTGTATCCGGCATGAAGAAGGCAGCCAGGAAGAACAGGGCGGCCGGGATGGCACAGGAGGCCAGCATGTGGCGCCAGCCGGTGGCCAGCACCCAGGCGTCATCGCCCATTTCGCCGATCTTCAGATTGACGAAATAGACCAGTAACATGCCGCCGACGATGGCGATCTGCTGGAAGGTGACCAGCAGGCCGCGCTGCTTGGCCGGGGCGATTTCGGCGATGTAGAGCGGTGAAATCAGCGAGGCCATGCCGATGGCGCAGCCACCGAGGAAGCGATAGACCATGAAGGGGGTCAGGGCATCAGGCCCCATGCCGCCGATCGGGCCCAGGCCCAGTTCCGGATAGCCGGCCATGATCGACGAGATGAAGAACAGCACGGCGGCGATCATCATGCCCGTGCGGCGGCCGATGGCGGTGGCCAGGGGGCCAGCGATCAGCGAGCCCAGGAAGCAGCCCCACAGGGCGATGCCGACGGCATTGCCGGTCATGGCGTTGCGGGCCAGTTCGCTCAGTTCGGTGCGCGGCTGGACAAAATTATGATCGATGGCTTCGACGGCGCCGGAAATGACGGCGGTGTCGTAACCGAACAAAAGACCGCCCAGGGCCGCGCCGATGGCGAGACCCATGACCAGTCCCATGTTCACGGACTTGGTTGTTGAGGACATACCCCTAAAACTCCCTTGTGAGCGGACGACATGCCCGCCTTCCCTAACCTGACGCGCCCTCGCCGGATCTTTCCCTGTGTCCGGTGTTATTGGCCCGCTTAATCAAAGCTTAATTCGCTCTTGCCTTTTAAGCAAGCACATCAACCGAAAAGAGCGATATAATCTAATAACTTAGGCGAAAACTCGCCTGTTTACACGCGAAAATTGTTAACGCTAACAATGGCGAAGGGATGATGCACCGCACCATCCCCTCATTGTTATTAGTGATTATGCCGGGGCATTTTCTCGGCGATCTTCCTATATTTCAATGCCGGCTCCATCACTCCGCCGGTGTGCAGTTGCGATACCGTGGCGCGGTAGATTTCCTGCCAGGGCGTTTGGCTCTCCGGAACCGGCGGCAAACCGTCCTTTTTGCGTGTTTCGATAACATCAGGCTCGACCAGCATGTCGCAGGTGCCTTTGTTCAGGTCAATGCGGATGATATCACCGGTACGGAGCCAGGCCAGGCCGCCACCCACCGCCGATTCCGGCGAGGCGTTGAGGATGGACGGCGAGTCCGAGGTGCCCGACTGACGGCCGTCGCCCAGGGTCGGCAGCGACGTGATGCCGCGTTTCAGCAGGGCGTCGGGCGGCTGCATATTGACCACCTCGGCGGAACCCGGCCAGCCGACCACGCCGGAGCCGCGGATGACCAGTATGGTGCGCTCATCGATGCCGAGCGACGGGTCGTTGAGGCGGTTATGGTAATCGGTCGAGCCATCAAACACGACCGCCTTGCATTCAAAGACATTTTCGTTGCCCGGCTCGCTCAGGTAACGGTCGCGGAATTCCTTCGAGATCACCGAGGTCTTCATGATGGCGCAGTCGAACAGATTGCCCTTCAGCACCATGAAGCCGGCGCGTTCCATGATCGGATCGGCGACCGTCCGGATCATTTCGCGGTCCTTGCTGTTTTTACCGGTATTGTTCTCGGTAATCGTCTTGCCGGTGATGGTGGCGGCAGAGCCATCGATCAGCTTGGCGTCCAGCAGTTCGGCCAGGATGGCAGGCACGCCGCCGGCGCGGTGGAAACGCTCGCCAAGATATTTGCCCGAAGGCTGCATATTGAGGATCAGCGGAATGTCATGCGCCTGCATCCAGTCGGCGTCGGTCAGCTCAAAGCCGGCGTGGCGCGCCATGGCGATGATATGCGGCTGGGCATTCGTCGAGCCGCCCATGGCCGCCACCGCCGCGATAGCGTTTGTGAAAGAAGACCGGCTCAGGATTTTCGACGGCTTCAGGTCTTCATAAGCCATTTCGACAATGCGACGGCCGGTTTCATAGGCCATCTGCCCGCGCTCACGGTAAGGCGCCGGAATGGCCGAGCAACCGGGCAATGACAGGCCCATGACCTCGGCAACGGCGTTCATGGTCGAGGCCGTGCCCATGGTGTTGCAATGCCCCGCCGAAGGGGCGGAAGCCGCCGCGAGATCGATGAATTCTTCCTCGGTGATCTGCCCCGCCGCCAGCTTGGCGCGCGACCGCCAGATAATGGTGCCGGAGCCGACAAGTTCGCCTTCATGGTGGCCGTCAAGCATCGGCCCGCCAGACAGGACGATGGCGGGAATATCCATGGCGGTGGCGCCCATGATGCCCGCCGGTGTGGTCTTGTCGCAGCCGGTGGTCAGCACCACGGCATCGAGCGGATAGGCGTGCAGGATTTCGATCAGGGTCATCATCGACAGATTGCGGTCGATGGCGGCCGTCGGGCGGCGGCAGTTCTCAAAAATCGGGTGAACCGGAAATTCCATGCAGATGCCGCCGGCGTCGCGGATGCCATCGCGGGTGCGCTTGGCCAGTTCGAGATGGATGCGGTTGCACGGCGCGATATCAGAGCCGGATTGCGCGAAGCCGATGATCGGCCGGCCGGAACGCAATTCCTGCGGCGTGATGCCGTAGTTCATGAAACGCTCCAGATAGAGCGCTGCCAGGTCGATATGACCGGGCGCCTCGAACCAGTCCTGTGAGCGGAAACGGCCATTGGGCGTGGCGGGGATTCTTTTAGACATGGCTGATCTCGTTCATAATTTCATTTTGGGGCAAGCCCGCGATATCGGTCTGGAAAGTAAATAGTCCGCCGGCCAGCGGCTGCGTTTGCAGGTCTTCGGGGCTTAAGCCCTTTGCCGCCGTGGTGGCGTAGACGGTCCTGAGGTCGGGGCCACCGAAGGCGATCTTGGTGACATTGGAAACCGGAAACCTGACACGGCGGATCAGGCGGCCATCAGGCGCGTAACAGTTGACGCCCCAGCCGAAGAACAGTGCATTCCACACATTGCCGGCGCTGTCGACCACCGGGCCGTCCATATAGCCATCGCCGTGCTCGCCGTGGCGCTCGAACTCACCGGCATAGCAGACGGGGCTTGAGGCATCGGCAGGCGCTTCCTGATCGAGTTGGGCGAAGATACGTTTGTTGAACAGGTGGCCGTCAGGGCTGAGGTCGAAGGCGTAGATGATCTTTTTCAGGGTATCGTTGTGATAGAGCGTCTTGCAATCGGGCGAGACCGCCGGGCCATTGGTGATGACATAGTCATCGTCCATCGTCTTCAGGCCGCGCGCGTCGTAGCGATAGAGCTTACCGGTCGGATGATTTTCGTCGTCGTCCATCGAGCCGAACCACAGACGGCCTTGCGCATCGACATAGCCGTCATTCAGGCGGTTGCCGGGCAGGCCAGGTTCGACATGGGTGAGGAAGGTGAAATTGCCGGAAATGGGATCGAAATCGTAAAGACCGGTCTTGCAGCCCACAATGAAGCCGCCACGCTTTTTCGGGGCGATAAAGCCGCAGGGGCTGGGGGCGTTGAAGGTCTGATGGCCGCCGGTACGCACATCATAGCGATGAACGTGCTGCTTCTTGATATCGACAAACCAGACGGCGTGGTCCTTCGCTGACCAGACAGGGCCTTCGCCGAGGGTGGCTTTCAAATCCCAGATGCAGGTGGGTTGGAATAGGTCGGTCATGTTTTTCTCTTTGAAAGTCAGAAACCCCGCCACCGCATCCGCATCGGCGGTCCGATCACCGCTTCGCAGCTCGTGTGGTCCCCCTCCCCGACAAGTCGGGGAGGTACAAGAGAGAAGCTTTGCGCCAGGTCTACCGCCAGCCGGCGTCGATCCAGTAGCCGTGGCCGGTGCAAAGCGCGGCGTCGTCCGAGGCCAGAAACATGGCCAGGGCCGCCACGTTTTCCGGCACGATACGGCCGGGCAAGCACTGCGCTTCCACGATCTGGCGCTCGCCCTCCGGCGTGTACCACTTTTCCTGGCGCTTGGTTTTCACATTGCCGGGAATGATGGTGGTGACGCGGATATTATCCGGGCCCAGTTCGCGGGCCAGGGCGCGGGTGAAGCCCTCGATCGCCGCCTTGGCGGTTTCGTACAGCACCAGGTCCGGCAGGCCGAGATGCCACGAGATCGAGCCAAAATTGAGGATGGCGCCGCCGCCGGCCGCCTTCATGCCCGGCGCCACGGCGCGGGTACACATGGCCATGTGCTTGAGATTGACGGCGATATTCGCGTCGAAGAATTCCGAGGTGACTTCGGACAATGAATGACGGTCATCGCGCGCGGCGTTATTGAGCAGGATATGGACAGGCCCATCGGCCAGGATGGCGGCCAGGGTTTTTTCCAGCAAAGGCGTATCGGTCAGGTCGCATTTGTGGAAGACCGGCTTCTGGCCCAGCACGCCGGTATCGAGCGAGGCACTAACATCATCGACCAGGTCGATGAAATGGACAATCGCGCCCTGGCGGACGAAACCGGTGACCAGCCCCGCGCCGATGCCGGAGCCGCCGCCGGTGATCAACACCTTGCGGCCCTTGAGACTGGGATAGATGGCAGACGGCGCGGGGGTAGTCATGTGGACTGTACTCACTTTTGCAGGAGGTATCTTCTCAAGCTTATTTTTTAAGCGGTTTTCTTATGGGTCTGTTCGCTGTTGCGCGCCTTCAGCAGACCGCGGTCGGCCAGGTTTTGCATCAGGTCGGCAATGCCGAAATTCCAGTGGCGCGCGTCCTTCGAGGTGGTCACGCGATTTTCCAGGCAGCCGAGCTTCGGCGATGACACCTTCACGACATCGCCCACCTTGTGCGTGAACCCGCGGCCCGGCGTATCACGGTCCTGGGTCGGCGCGAACAGGGTGCCGAGCATCAGGACGAAGCCGTCCGGGTAGTGATGCTCGCTCATCGCCTGGCCGATCAGGTCAAGCGGATCACGGCTGATCTCGCTCATGGTCGAGCGGCCGACCAGTTCATAGCCTTCCGGACCATCGATCTTGAGGTCAAGCACGGCGGAGCGCACGTCATCGATGGTGAAGCTGTCGTCGAACATGCGGATAAAGGGGCCAAGCGCGCAGGAGGCGTTGTTGTCCTTGGCCTTGCCCAGCAGCAGGGCCGAGCGGCCCTCGAAGCAACGCAGGTTGACGTCATTGCCGAGCGTGGCGCCGACGGCGCGGCCTTCCGGCGTGACAACCATGACCACTTCGGGCTCCGGATTGTTCCAGGTCGAATCCGAACGCACGCCGACCTCATCGCCCCAGCCAACCGATGACAGCACTGGCGACTTGGTGAAGACCTCGGCGTCGGGGCCGATGGCGACTTCGAGATATTGCGACCATAGGCCATCGGCGATTAGGGCGGCTTTCAGGCGCGCCGAGGCTTCCGAGCCCGGCTTGACCGAACGGATATCACCACCGACGCGCTCAGCCAGGTCGTTGCGGATGGCCTGGGCCTTGTCGGCATCGCCACGGGCGCGCTCTTCGATGACGCGCTCGACGGCCGAGACGGCGAAAGTGACGCCGGCAGCCTTGACGCATTGCAGGTCGATCGGGGACAGAAGCTGGTTGCCGGTACGGTGGGCGGCCGAGCCGTCCTTCGTCCAGGTCTTGGAAAATTCGAAATCCTCGAAACCGCCAAACGGCAGGCCGCCTTCGGGTACGCCGGATTCCGGCCAGATCTTGAGCAATTGTGAAACGGTGGGTGCGATGGCGCTCATGTCGAACACTTCGCCATTCTTGATCATGATCGGCGTCGGGCCATCGGCGGTCTCGATGCGGCCGACGAGGGTGGCTTCACGCCAATCCACAGGCAGAAAATCAGGCATTATCTCACTAAATCCTTCAATGCTTGGGCGGATGACCTCATCCGCATCTTCTCTACCCGTTTACAGCCGTCATTAAACCTTCGCAGGTCACAGCCTGTTTGTTAGCGCTACCAATCTGGCAGACAGCCTCTTATGTCAAGCAGAAATACACTATTTCCTGCCCATAAATATAATTTTATCTGCGCAAATCAACTGGAAGCGCTTCCGATATCGGCGGACGACTGACGCTCGATCAGCGAGAGAAGTCCCGGACCTCGCGCACGGCCTCGAATGGACGGCCCGAGCGGTGCCCCTTGATCTGGTCGAGCAGCAGGCGCACCGACAGACCGGCCATGTCGGAGATCGGCTGGCGTACGGTCGTCAGTTCCGGCCAGACGCTGGAGGCCATGGCCGTATCGTCGAAGCCCACCACGCTCAGCTTCTCCGGCACCTCCAGGCCCAGCCTGTGTGCGGAAGCCACGGCGCCGGCGGCCATATCGTCATTGGAGGCGAAGATGGCCGTGGGGCGCACCTTCTGGCTCAGCATCCGCTCGGCGGCATCGAAGCCGGAACGATAGGTGAAATAGCCCTGCGCCACATGGCCGGGATCGATCTTCAGGCCGGCCTTTTCCATGGCCGCGGCAAAGCCATCGTAACGGATCTGGCTGGCATAGGCATTCGGATGCCCCTTGATGAAGCCGATATCGCGGTGCCCCAGTTCGATCAGGCGGCGCGTCATGGCGGCCGCGGCCTTGAAATCATCGATGGTGACGCAGGAGACGTTCGGGTCGGGCCGGGCCATGGCGACGCCGACGAAGGGCATCTTCATGTCCTGCAATATCTTGGCAACACGGGTGGAATCGCTGAGCGGCGGCGACAGGATGACGCCGTCGCACCCGGCGGCCTTCATCTTTTCCAGGGCGGCGGTGGCGCCTTCGGGGCCTTCGCAGCTCTCAATAAGCAATTGCGCGCCGCTTTGCGAGCTTTCCGACAAAATGCCGAGCAGGAACTCGCTGAGGAAGGCGACGGAGGGATTGGAATAGAGCAGGCCAATGCGCGCCGAATCCTGCGTGGCCAGCGAACGGGCGGCCAGATTGGGCGAATAGTTCAGCGCCTCGACCGAGGCCATCACCTTGGCGCGGGTTTCCTCGCGCACATTTTTTTCGCCATTGATGACCCGTGACACCGTCATCGGGGAGACGCCAACATGGCGCGCCACATCATGAATGGTGACGATATTGCCCCCTCGCCGACCGACCTTGCGCGCCAAACCCAGTACCCCGTTCTATTCCGTTATTTGCAGATCTATAGGATGCAATCGCTTACTTGGCAAATAAATGAGCAAAACCGGTCACCGAGGCAACCGAATTCATCAAATTTCACGAATGAAAATATTTTGGCAAACGAAAAATTCGTGCAGAAAATACTTGAAAACCGGGCTATAATTTGACGCTATGAACCTGGCCGCCGGTAAGAGCGCGCCGCAATCATAATATAGTGAGGGGAGCCCGCCATGAGGCCCGATATCCGCCGAATCATAACCCTGGCCGCAACCACGGGCCTGCTGATCACCCTGCCTTTCGCGGCTCAGGCGCAAACCGCGCCGCAGTTCGCCCGCATCTTCGGCGACCATGCCGTGATACAGCGCGATCAGGCGGTCAATATCTGGGGCACCGCCGCGCCCAATGCCGCGCTTACCGTCAGTGTCAACGGCCAGACCGCCACCACCACGGCCGGCACTGATGGCAAGTGGAAGACCGTCCTGCCGGCGCTCACCGCCGGCGGCCCCTATACGCTGACGGTTTCCGACGGCCAGGCCACTACGACCCTGAACGACATCCTGATCGGCGACGTCTATCTCTGTTCCGGGCAATCCAATATGGAATTCCCGGCGCGTCTCTCGACCGGTGCCTGGGGCGAGATCGGCGCCTCGGCCAATCCGAATTTGCGCTTCGTCAATATCGAGAAGGACAGCGCCGCCAGCCCGCGCGATGACCTGAAAACCGCGCCCGCCTGGAAAGTAACCGGGCCGGACACCACAGGCGAGGCTTCGGCCGTCTGCTACTATATGAGCAAGGCCCTGCAAAAGGAACACAAGGTGCCGGTGGGCTTTATCGGCACGGACTGGGGCGGCACCACGATCCAGAGCTGGATCAGCCCCGCCGCCCTGCGCACCCTTCCCGCCTATACCGCTGGCGTCGATGCCGTAGCGCAGTATGGCGAAAACCCCGAAAAGGCGCAGGCCGCCCACGCCAAGGCACAGGAAGCCTGGTGGGACGCGCATGACAAATCCGCCAAGGCCCAGCGCGCCTGGATTTCGCCGGCCTTCAACGATTCTTCGTGGTCGCGCCTGAAGGCCACCGGCGGCTGGAAGGACAGCGATGCCGCCGATCTCAAAGGCTTCGATGGCGTGGTCTGGCTGCGCAGCCGCGTGACGCTGACCGCCGATCAGGCCGCCAAGGCCAATGAACTGACGCTCGGCCCCATCGATACCTTCGACACCACCTGGGTCAATGGCCAGTGGGTCGGCAGCGGCGGCATCAACTGGGTATGGCGCGATTACAAGGTGGGCGCAGGCGTCTTCAAGGCGGGCGAAAACGTCATCGTCCTGCGCGTATTGGGCAGTAACGGCCTGACCGGCACGCCCGACATGCGCTTCGTCAAGACCTGCGACGGCCAGGCCATTCCGCTCTCCGCTGACTGGACCTACAAGACCGGCATGGCGGCGAAAGGCCAAAATGCTAACTTGCGCATTCCCGCTGCCCCCTGGGATGTACCGACCAGCCTCAACACCCTCTATAACGGCATGATCGCCCCGCTGGCCCCCTATACGGTCAGGGCCGCGGCCTGGTATCAGGGCGAATCCAATGCCGATGCCGCCGCTGAGTATCGCACCTTGCTGCCGATGCTGATGGCCGACTGGCGCAAGAGCTTTGCCGCGCCCGACCTGCCCATGCTGATCGTGCAGTTGTCCAGCTATGGCTCGGTCTCTACGACGCCCGGCGTGTCGCACTGGGCCGAACTGCGCGAGGCCCAGCGCCTGAGTGTGGATGGCGATCCGCACGCCGCCCTGATCGTCAGCCATGATTTCGGCGACCGCAGCGATATTCACCCGACGCAGAAGAATATCATCGGCCTGCGCGCCGCCCGCGCGGTTGATCATCTCGTCTTCGGAAAGGCGGTTGCCCCGACCGGGCCGGAGGCGACCTCGGTGACGCGCGCCGGCGCGGACCTGGCGGTCAATTTCCGTTATGCCGACAGCGGCCTGAAAACCTATAGCTCCGATACCGCCATTGGTTTCGAGACCTGCGACGCCAAGGACGCCTGCCGTTATGTCACCGCCGTGACCGATGGCAGCCGCGTCGTGCTGAAAGGCGCCAATACGCCCGAAACAATCAAGGTACGCTACGCCTGGTCGGACGCGCCCTTCACCAATCTCTACAGCGGCGATGACCAGCCTGCCGTACCGTTCGAACTGAAAGTCAGCCAATGAAGATGAACCGCCGCCAATTACTGGCCACGTCCGCAGGTGCCGCCTTTATCGCCCCCACCGCCGCTGAGGCTGCCCCGAAAGCCCCCTTCAAGGGCTCGTGGGAGTCGCTGGCTGAAAACTACCAGACGCCGGAATGGTTCCGTGACGCCAAGCTCGGCATCTGGGCGCACTGGGGGCCGCAATGCGTGCCGGAATATGGTGACTGGTACGGCCGCCAGATGTACCAGCAGGGCAATCCCTATTACGACCATCACGTCAAGACCTATGGCCATCCGGCGCAGTTCGGTTTCATGGAGTTCATCGGCCAGTGGAAAGTCGATCAGTGGGATCCGGATCGCCTGATCGGGCTCTATAAGGCGGCCGGCGCGAAGTATTTCGTCTCGCTGGCCAATCACCACGACAATTTCGACATGTTCGATTCCAAATACCAGGACTGGAACGCCACGAAGCTGGGCCCCAAGCGCGATGTCGTCGGCACCTGGGCCAAGGCGGCGCGGGCGCAAGGCTTGCGCTTCGGCGTCTCCAACCACGGCGCCCATGCCTGGCACTGGTGGGCGACCGCCTTTGGCTATGATGCCGAGGGGCCGGCGCGCGGCCTGCGTTATGACGCTTATCGCGTGAAGAAGGAAGACGGCAAGGGCAAGTGGTGGGAGGGCTATGACCCGCATGAGCTCTATGTCGGGCCAGAAGGCGACATGGTGCCGCCCGATGGCATTACCACCATCAAGGCCATGCAGGATTACCACGACAGCCATTCCGGCCAGTGGCTGGAAACCGTGCCGCCGGGCGATCCGTACTTTGTGAAGAAATGGGCGCTGCGCCAGCAGGATCTGGTCGACAAGTACCAGCCGGACCTCGTCTATTTCGACAACACCACGCTGCCGCTCGAACAGACCGGCCTCGACGCCACGGCCTATTATTACAATGCCAGCTATACGTGGCACGGCAAGCTGGATGTTGTGGCCACCGGCAAGCGGCTGAACGACCTGCAGCGCAAGGCCATCACTGAGGATGTCGAGCGCGGCTATTCCGATCGCCTGCGCGAGATTCCGTGGCAGACCTGCACCTGTATCGGCAACTGGCACTATGACCGTCCGCTCTATGAGCGCAATGGCTACAAGACGGCGAAGGAGGTTATCCAGCGCCTGGCCGATGTGGTTTCCAAAAACGGCAATATGCTGCTGAGCATCCCGGTGCGCGGCAATGGTTCGATCGACGAGAAGGAAGAGGCGATCCTGGCCGACATGGCCGCGTGGATGGCGGTCAATGGCGAGGCCATTTTCGCTACCCGTCCGTGGGATATCTTTGGCGAAGGCCCGTTTGCGCCGCCGGCGGCCGGCGACATGGATGAGTGGAAGGCCAAGCCGTTCAGCCATGAGGATATCCGCTTCACCACGAAATCAGGTGTTTTGTATGCCCTGGTGCAGGACTGGCCGGAAAATGGGTACGTTCAAATCTATTCCATGGCCGAGGGATCGCCACAGCGCAAAGGCACGATCGAAAAGGTCGAACTGCTGGGCCATGCCGAACCCTTGAAGTTTGAACTGGGCATGGATGGACTGAGCGTGAAACTGCCGGACGCGAAACCGACCTTTACACCGGTGCTGAAGATTACGGGTTC
Source organism: Asticcacaulis sp. (assembly GCA_024707255.1). Taxonomy (NCBI): domain Bacteria; kingdom Pseudomonadati; phylum Pseudomonadota; class Alphaproteobacteria; order Caulobacterales; family Caulobacteraceae; genus Asticcacaulis; species Asticcacaulis sp. The sequence continues at coordinate 688,099 of JANQAC010000001.1, forward strand.
GGGGCTGGTGTAAATTTTCTCCTCCCTACGAAGTGGGGGAGGTGGCGCGTAGCGCCGGGGGGCGCCCCTCCGTCATCTCGCTACGCTCGCTGACACCTCCCCATTTAAGAAATGGGGAGGAGAAGAAATAAGAACCCCGCGACCGGTGATCGCGGGGTTTTGTTTTGGAATGCGCGAAACTTACTGCGCCGTATAGACCGGCTTGCCACCGGCCCGGACCGCCGACCATTGCTGGCGGACCATGGTCTTCACCGTATCCGGCATCGGCACATAGTCGAGCGAACCGGCATCAGCATCGCCCGACTTGTAGGCCCAGTCGAAGAACTTCAGCACGGCGGCGCCCTTGGCGGCGTCGGTCTGGGTCTTGTGAACCAGGATGAAGGTGGCGCCGGCCAGCGGCCAGGCGTCGGCGCCCGGCTGGTCGAGCAGCAGCATGTAATTGCCCGGCGCATGGGCCCAGTCAGCGCTGGCGGCGGCGGCCGAGAAGGAAGCGGCGGCCGGTTGCGGGAAGTTGCCCGCCTTGTTCTTCACCAGCGCAAAGGTGCCGCCGTTCTTCTTGGCATAGGCATATTCGACATAGCCGATCGAGCCCACCGTCTGCTTGACGAAGGCGGCGACGCCATCATTGCCCTTCCCGCCCATGCCGGTCGGCCATTCGACGGCATCCGAACCGCCGACCTTGGACGCCCATTCCGGCGATTGCGAAGACAGGTAGGTGGTGAACAGGAAGGAGGTGCCGGAACCATCTGAACGGTGGACCACGGTGACCGGCAGGGCCGGCAGGGTAACACCGGGGTTCAGAGCCGCAATCGCCTTGTCGTTCCAGGTGGTGACCTTGCCGAGGAAGATATCGGCCAGCAGCGGGCCGCTCAGCTTCAGCTTACCCGCTTCGATGCCCGGCAGGTTCACCAGAGGCACGATGCCGCCCATCACAGTCGGGAACTGGTAGAGACCGTTCTTGTCGAGTTCCTCGGCCTTCAGCGGTTTGTCGCTGGCGCCGAAATCGACCGTGCCGGCCTCGATCTGCTTGATACCGCCGCCAGAACCGATGGCCTGATAGTTCATGGTCGTGCCGGCCTCGGTCTTGTATTTGGCGGCCCAGGCGGCATAGACCGGCGCGGGGAAGGTGGCGCCGGCACCGGAGATACCGCCGGCAGGTGCGGCCGAGCCAGCATCGCCGGCGGGCTTGGACGGGCTGCAGGCGACCAGCGCCAGGGCGGCGAGAGTTAATGCGAGAACCGGCTTGAACATTGGCTTTCTCCAGATAATTCCAAACGATGCCACTAGGGACCGTAATTGTGACACCTGCGCCAATACAGTATAAAAGCGGCGTTCGCAATTTGGCTTGAACATATAAGAAAACGATAAAGGGAGGTCGCCATGTCCTGTAAGATCATCGCTGCCGGCCTGATGGCGCTGGCCCTGATACAATGCTCGCCAAAGCCGGCCGAAACGCCGCCGCCGGTGGCCACGAAACCGGTCGATTTCGCCTATGATATCGCCCTGCACATCAAGCCAGGAACGACGGCACAGGTCGGGCGCCTCACCATCTCAGCTAAATATTACGGCCTGCCGGTGCCGGAGACCATGCACCTGGCCGATGCTGGCGGGGCCATCGAATTCAATACCGATACGGTTGAGGTCGAGGCGAAGGACCAGACCGTCCATATGACCGGCGACGGTATGCCCAAGGATCGCGTTAAGGACATCAATACCGGTTCGCCACTGGTGCAGATCACGGTGAAGGACAAGGCGGGCCGGATCGGATGCAGCGTCTTCCAGGACTATGTAAAGACGGCACAGCAGAAACCCGTCGATATCTGGTGCGGGTTAAAATAGCCAGTGCGGTCGATATCGGATTAAGCCCCACTCTCCCCATGTGGGAGAGAGGGAGTTAGGGGACAGCGCCCTAGTTCAGCCGTACCGGCCACTGGCGGATGATGATGTGGCTGGCCTCGGCCGCCGCCTGCACATCCGATCGTTTTTTCAGCGCCAGCAGGGCGGCGATGAAGGCATCGTCACGGTTGCTGACCGAAATCGGCGGCAGCTCGTCCTGCATGAAGGCGATCATGGTGTCGCGTGTCGCCGGATCGGTCATGACGGCGATCAGAATCTTCGCCGCACTGTCGCTGTCGCCGGCGCAGAGGAAAGGCTTGACCTGCATCAGGTTTTGTCCGGACAGCGTGGCCATGCTCGCAGCGAAGCCAGCCTTGTCACCACTATAGGCCCGCGCGCAGGCTTCGGTCATGGCCAGCGTGGCTTGCTGCGCGGCATCCGGCGCGGTGATACGGTCCTTGAGCGCCAGGGCCGCGGCATCCTGCCCGCGATCGACGAGGAAATTCATATAGGACAACAGAAGATCGGCCGATTTTTCCGGCCCCAGGGCCTTGGCGCCGGCTTCATAGGCCGTGCCGGCTTCGAGGAAACGTCCGGTGCGGGCATAAAGCTCGGCCCGCGTGGTCAGGAGGCCCGGATAAGAGTCCGGCGACGAGAACTTGTCCAGGCCGTACTTATCAACCAGGTCGAGTATGCCGCCAAGCTGGGTCAGGGCCAGGGCATTCTGATCATTGGTGATTTCCAGGTGCATCAGATAGGCCAGTGCCGACAGATTGGCCGGATTCGCGGTAATGACCGCCTTTACCTCTTCGATCTCGCGGTTGAGCATCGGCCGGACCGGTTCGGCGGGCACGGCGGCCTGACTGATATCGCCGTCGCCCTGGCTGACGATATAGAAGGGCGCATCGGCTTTCAGGTCGGCGCGATAGAGGTCCGCATGGACCGTATCGCCCGCCTTGACCGACGCGCGCAGACCTTCGAGACGCAAAAGCCCCATCAGCGGCCGGCCGGAAATGTCATGGATCTGCCAGTGCCCCTCTTCAAGGCGGTTCAGCACGGCCTGGGCGACATCCGGATGGGTTTCTCGGTTGGCGATCAGCACGCCGATAACGCTCATATCGGTCAGGTCCGGCGCCTGGGCCGGGAACTGCGTCAGGGCGGCGCCAAGCGTCGTGGTCGCGTCATCGCCCTTGCCGCTGATCAGTTGCAAGAAGATGTGCAGGTCATAGGCATTGATATCATAGGCACGGGTGACGTTTTCGGCGGAAAGCGCCAGGGCGGCGGGTATGCCCTGGGTCTGGGCCGTGCAGGCGATCAACTGAAAGCGGAACTGTGCCGCCAGTTTCGGATCGTTCTGTTCGAGATAGGGATCATGCCAGAGCTGGTTGAGCGGCGCCATGGCAGCGGCGCAATCGCCGGATTGCGTGGCGGCGGTGGCCTGCATGATGGCAACGGCCGTGCCGCTGCTGCTGGCGGGTGGCGCGGCCAGGGCAGGGAAAGCCCCAAGCGCCAGCGACAGCGACAGCGACAGCGCCGCTAGTCCGGCCATGATGTTTGACAATACGCGCATAAGCCCCCCAGCCCGGTCGCCAATGACCGTTAACCACAGATTAACGGTAATCCGGGGCGTCACAAGCGGAATCTGCCGGAAGACGATATCAGGCGGTGACCAGCTTGAAGCCGACGAGCGTAAGCACCGCCGCCAGCAGGCCGCGCAGCACCTTTTCCGGCACCTTTGATGCGAACATAGAGCCGATGATGATGCCGGGGATCGAGCCGGTCAGGAGCGAGGCCAGCAGGCTCAAATCAACATTACCGATGTAGAAATAGCCGAGACCGGCCAGGAAGGTCAGCGGCACGGCGTGGGCGATGTCGGAGCCGACGATCTTCACCGTGGGCAATTGCGGGTAGAGCAGGATCAGGGCCGTGACGCCCAGCGCACCGGCGCCCACCGAGGACAGCGACACCAGGAAGCCCAGGACCAGCCCGGTCAGGACCGTCAGGAAGGCGCGGCGGCCGGTATGCAGCGGCTTGTGTTCCTCGATCGCCTTATCCTGGCGCTTCTTCGCCAGTTTGTGGATAAGACCGCGCAGCAGCAGCATGGCGGCCGTGACGAACAGGGCGTAGCCGAGCACATGGGTGATCATGTAGGAAACGGCATCCGACTTGCCGAAATGGTGGACGGCATAAAGCGTGGCGGCCGTGGCCGGGATGGAACCCAGGGCGAGCAGGCCGACAATCATCCAGTTGATGGTGTTCTTGAAACCGTGAATGACCGTGCCGACGCCCTTGGTTATCGAGGCATAGAGCAGGTCGGTGCCGACGGCGGTGGCCGGATGGATATGGAACAGCAGTACCAGAAGCGGCGTCATCAGCGAACCGCCGCCCACGCCGGTCAGGCCGACGAGAATCCCCACCAGCAGCCCGGAAAGCGAATAGAGCGGATTGATATGGATGCCCGAAACCAGATTGGTCAGATACGCGGGCAGGTCGAACTGGGTCATGAATCGAGGGCTGTCCCGTGCAGGCTGAGCTTTTCGTGAGCCGGCACCATAAAGCCCCCGCCGCCGGAGACAAATCAAATAAATTGGCGCTACCCGTTAGAGAGGCTTACGGGTATGGAGGATATCATGCCCGTTAATCGTCTGACCACGCCCCTGCCAGCCCCGCTTCTCGACGCCCTGCACCGGCTGAACGAAGATCACGCCACGGAATTGTCTTCCCTGTCCCGGCAAGGGCTGGAGCACCTGATCGGCGCCGCCTTTTTCGCCGCCACGGTCGATGAGGGTGACGGACTTGTGATCGCCTGCGACCAGAACACACCCTATGACAGCCCGAACTTCCTGTGGTTCAAGGCACGATATCCCCGTTTCGTCTATGTCGATCGCGTGGCGGTCAGCGCCAGCCGGCGTGGCGAGGGCCTGGCGCGGCAACTCTACGAAGACGTCTTCGCCGCCGCCCGCGCCGCCGGTCATGACTGTATTGTCTGTGAGGTTAATTATGACCCGCCCAATCCGGCCTCGGACGCCTTTCATGAAAAGCTGGGCTTTACCGAGGTCGGGCGCACGGTACTGGCCAATGGCAAGGGGGTAAGGTATCTGCGACTGGTGCTTTGAAGGCGGAGCGTATAATGACCTCATTCCAGAAATGTCATGTGAGATTGATAGCCCGCCTTGTATGCAAGCGCGCTACTTTCGTCCGAGGCATCCAGCATTCCACACATCAATTGCATGTTTGCCAGTAACTCATATGCTTCCGGCAATCTTGAAATAACCACACCATGTCTATTTTTAAATCTAATCCGGGCTACGGAATAAAGAAAAGCCGCGTCGGATTTCAGGGCCGAACAATCTCGTTTGTAATTAACCTGAAACAGCACGTACTTCGCTACCACATCGCTTTTTTCGGCCCACGCTTTTAAAGCCTCACTTCCGTATGCCCGATAGATGCAGAGCACAGGCAGTGGAAATTTAATTGTGTTGTTGGTTCTGTTGTATCTTTGCTCATAGAAGCGATCCTGATCGAGCCGATCAGGCGAATATGTTTGCCTGTTAATGTCAAAATTTTCCTGCCGACAAGCGGCATCAACACTATAGTCGCTCAGCAGCATTTTTGATTTCGGCTCAGGCACGGCAGCCTGGCTACCGCCCGCCCCGGCCAATACAGATATCAGAGCCAAGACGGCGTATGCCGCTTTTACCACCGACATATTTCCCCCCACTTTCACACTTCACCTTCTGTCCTGGAATGTGTATCCGACCCGGCAGATAAGGCAAGCTTTGTGGAAGTCCTTATCCTGCCTACCCCCCTGCCCCAGCTCGATCTTGCGGCGCAGCTCTTCCGGCCGGAAAGGCTTGGGGATGTAGTCATCCATGCCCACGGCCAGGCAGCGCTCGCGGTCACCGGCCAGGGCGTGGGCCGTCATGCCGATGACGCGGACACGCGGCCGGCCTTCGCTCTCTTCCCATTCACGGATGCGGCGGGTGGCGTCCAGACCGTTCATGCCGTGCATCTGCACATCCATCAGCACGGCCACATAGGCGCGCTTCTTGACAGCTTCGAAGGCTTCCTGACCGTTATTGGCGACATCGACATAGTAGCCAAAATCTTCCAGGAAGGTGGTGGCGACCAGGATATTGGGCTCGTAATCTTCCACCAGCAGGACATGCGGCCGGACATGGGCCTCGACCGTATTATCGACAATGGCGTGGATTGAATATTCCGTCCGGTTCACCTGGTCACTGGTGGCGATCTTCAGCGGAATGCAGACCTCGAACACCGAGCCCTCGCCGACTTCGCTCCTGACCGAAATACTGCCACCCATGATTTCGGTCAGGGTCTTGGTGATGGCCAGGCCCAGGCCCGTGCCGCCATATTTGCGGTTGATGCTGGTATCGGCCTGAACGAACTTCTGGAAGATGGTTTCCATCTTTTCCGGCGCGATGCCAATGCCGGTGTCGGTGACGGAAATGCAAACCATTTCGCTGTCAGGTATATCCGACGCATGGCAGGTGATGCCGACATGGACGCCGCCTTTTTCGGTGAACTTGATGGCGTTGCTGCACAGGTTGACGATGATCTGCCGCAGGCGCGTCGGGTCGCCGATGAACATGCGCTCCTCGACGCATTCGCCATCACCGGTGAATGTCAGGCCCTTGTCGCGCACCGATACGGCCATCATGCTGGCCACTTCCTGCGTCAGGCGCGTCAGGCTGAAGGGGATGTGTTCCAGCTCGACCGTGCGCGCCTCGATCTTGGCAATATCGAGCAGGTCGTTGATCAGGGCCAGCAGGCTGTCGGCGCTGTTGGACAGGGTCCGGATATATTCCGTCTGGCGGGGCGTCAGGGGCTGGCTTTTCGACAGGATGGTGGACAGGCCGATGATGGCGTTCATCGGCGTGCGGATTTCGTGGCTCATATTGGCCAGGAATTCCGTCTTGGCGATATTGGCGGCTTCGGCGGCGTTGCGCGCTTCGAGCAGGGCTTCCTGGGCCTGTTGCTGGGCCGTCATGTCGCGCGCGATCTTGATAAAGCCCCTGACGCGGCCTTCATCATCATACATCGCCGCCATGGTGCCGGAGGCATAAAAGCGATCGCCGCTCTGACGCAGATGCCAGCGCTCATCCGAGGCGCGGGTATTGGTGGCGGCCATGGCCAGTTCGGTGCGCGGCGCACCGTGCGCCCGGTCCTCCGGCGTGAAGATGACCTCGATATGGCTACCCATCACGTCCTGCGGCTTGTAGCCGAAGATCTTCTGCGCCCCGGAATTCCACAGCATGATGCGGCCGGCCTCATCCAGCGAGATAATGGCGTAATCCTGCACGCTTTCCAACATCAGGTTGAGGTATGCCTGGCTTTCCTTCAGGCGCAGATCGGCCGTCTTGCGGGCGGTGATATCCTGCACCATGCCGACCATGTGCGATGGCCGGCCATCGCCATCGCGGATGAATTCGGCGCGGCGGTATATCCAGCGCACCTCGCCATCGGGCCGGCGGATGCGGTATTCGGTTTCAGAAGGCGTTGTGCCTTCGGCGCGGTCATTCTCTGTCGACTGCGCCCCGGCGTCTTCCGGCAGGACCAGATCGGCGACCGCCCTCAGCGATACCACCGGGGCGGGGTCGAGACCGAAAATGGTGCAGAATTCCTCGGAAACGGTCAGCTCGTCGGCGCCGGCCGGTACGGCGAAAACACCAATGCCCCCGACCTTCTGCGCCATGCGTAACTGATGATGACTTTCATCAAGCGCCAGTTCGGCGCGCCGGCGCTCATCTATATCGATGACAATGCCCGATTGGTTGATCGCCTGCCCCTTGTCATCCAGCACTGCCTTGCCGGTGGCATTTACCCAGCGCCAGCCGTCACCCTTGCGGACGCGATAATCGATGATGCAGGGCTCACCCGACGCCATCGTCTTTTCGACGGCGGCGACCACATCGGCCAGGTCGTCCGGGTGGACGGCCCGCCCTATGGCTTCAAAAGGCACGCCCTCAGCCATTGCGGCCGGATCTATGCCGAAGGTGTGGGCGAAGCCTTCATCGCCGGTCACCTTTTGCCGTGGCAGGTCCCAGAACCAGGTGCCGAGCACGGCACCCGAAGCCGGGGCCAGCCTGAGGCGGTCGGACGTGGAATCGGCCACTTTTTGCATGGCTGCCAGGCTTTCGGCCTGCGCTACGCGCTCGCTGATATCGACAAAGGTGCAGATCACCCCGGTGATGTCCCCGTCCCTTTTCAGCGGCTGGACACGGTATTCGACCGGGAATGACGTGCCATCCTGGCGGAAGAAGGCGTCATTGGGCACATGACAGGCTTCGCCGCTTAAGGAGGCGCGATAGAGCGGGCAATCGTCCAGGGGATAGAGGCTGCCATCGGCATGATGGTGGTGGATGCGGTCATGCAGCACGGTGCCGATGACGGTATCGGTCTCGGAAAAGCCGAACATGCGCAGGAAGGCGGCGTTGCACATGGTGACGCGCCCCTGCCGGTCCAGGGTGCAGACGCCTTCGACGGTCGAATCGAGCACGAGACGGAAAAAATCAGCCTGTTCGCCTGGCGAAAGTTTGCTGAGCGGCATATGCCCCTGAACCCCACTGAGAACTCCGCAGGCGCCCCCCTGCGTTGGGATAAATCATGACAATTTGCCATAAAGGATCAATGTGGAAACGCTGGTTGCGTCCTGAAACGAACGGGGTTCGGGGCCGCAGGCCCCAACCCTGTCTGTTGTGGGTATGCTATTGTGAAGATCGCCGCCGGGAGACTGTCCAAACCCCGATCCCTTAGAGATCGTTTCTGGGCTCAGTCCCCGGCAGCTTCACACCAAACCTGAACAGTTGCCAGGGGCGGTCGCCACCGACCCCGTATTGACAAGGACAGGCCCCATGACCTTGCACCAATTTCCCATTGGCGTCGATGTTTCCAAAGCGACACTCGACATCTTCGACAGTCAAACTTCGCGTTACTTTCAGATCGATAACCACACTGATGCCATCACAGCCTGGCTGGATGGCCTCGACACCCAACGTCTTGTCGTGTTCGAAGCTACAAGCCGTGTTGACCAGACCCTGCACACAGAACTGGAGCGGCGTCAGGGTGCCTTTGTCCGCGTAAACCCCAGAGACGCCAGAGACTTTGCTAAAGCCTCAGGCCGACGCACCAAGACAGACCGCGTTGATGCAGCCATGCTGGCCCATATGGCGCAGGCCCTAAAGCCGGCACCGTCACAACCTCGCTCGACCGAACGGGTTAGGCTCAGCCTGTATCTCAGCAGGCGCCGGCAGATGGTCGAAATGCGCAAGCAGGAACGTACCCGTAGACATCAGTTCTGCAATGATCCCTGGATATGCCAAAGCCTCGACCACATGCTCAGCATCCTTGATCAGCAAATCCGCAGCATTGAAGCCGTAATCCGCGAACTGATCGAGGCCAACTCTGACTTCCGCAAAGCCTCTGTCTGCCTGCAAAGTGCGCCAGGCATCGGACCGGTTACCGCAGCAACCCTGATCGCGGATTTGCCTGAGCTCGGACACAGAAACCGAAAACAGATCGCAAGCCTGACCGGACTGGCCCCTCATCCAAGGGATAGCGGAACATTCAGGGGAAAAAGAACCATCTGGGGCGGAAGGCGCCACATCCGCCACCTCCTCTTCGCCGCTGCCGTAACCGCAAGCCGATCAAAAGCCGACGTAAAAGACCGCTATCAGGCCCTCACAAGCAGAGGAAAACAAAAGAAGTGCCCCCTCATTGCCATTGCGAGGTGGATGATCACAGCACTCAACGCTATGATCGCTAAAAACTCAAACTGGCACACAAAAGAAATGGCGCAGATCACCTGATCCGCGCCACACTCAAACACAGTTGCCCATTAGCTATCCAGGAACGACCGCAGCTTGCGCGACCGCGACGGGTGCTTCAGCTTGCGCAGCGCCTTGGCCTCGATCTGGCGGATACGTTCGCGGGTGACCGAGAACTGCTGGCCAACTTCTTCCAGCGTGTGGTCGGTGTTCATGCCGATGCCGAAACGCATGCGCAGAACACGTTCTTCACGCGGCGTGAGCGAGGCCAGAACCCGCGTGGTAGTTTCACGCAGGTTGGACTGGATGGCCGCGTCGATCGGCAGGACGGCGTTCTTGTCCTCGATGAAGTCGCCGAGGTGGCTGTCTTCTTCGTCACCGATCGGCGTTTCCAGCGAAATCGGTTCCTTGGCAATTTTCAATACCTTACGCACCTTTTCCAGCGGCATGGCCAGCTTTTCAGCCAGTTCTTCCGGCGTCGGTTCGCGGCCGATTTCATGCAGCATCTGGCGCGATGTCCGGACAATCTTGTTGATCGTCTCGATCATGTGGACCGGGATGCGGATGGTGCGGGCCTGGTCGGCGATGCTTCGCGTGATCGCCTGCCTGATCCACCAGGTGGCATAGGTCGAGAACTTGTAACCACGGCGGTATTCGAACTTGTCGACCGCCTTCATCAGGCCGATATTGCCTTCCTGAATGAGGTCGAGGAACTGCAGGCCGCGGTTGGTGTACTTCTTGGCAATCGAGATGACGAGACGCAGATTCGCCTCGACCATTTCGGTCTTGGCCTGCCGGGCTTCGCGCTCGCCCTTCTGCACCGTGCCGACGATGCGGCGGAAATCATCGACCGCCACGCCCATATCGGTGGCCAGTTGCGTGACCTCGCCGCGAATGCGGTTGATCGCCGGGCCGTCATTATCGATGAACTTCTGCCAGCGGATGCCCATGTCGCGCACTTTGTCGCCCCAGGCGGGATCGAGTTCACGCGTATAGTAGGCGGTCAGGAATTCCGTGCGCGAAATGCCGTAAGAGTCAGCCAGGCGCAGCAGGCGGCCTTCCAGCCCCATCAGCTTCTTGTTGATGGTATAGAGCTGCTCGACCAGGGCTTCGATGCGCTGGTTGTTGAGCTTCAACGTCTTGAGGTGGCGGGTAATTGTCGCCGTTACCTCATCATAGGCCGCGCGGTCCGCCGGATCGAGGGGCAGGCCCTCCAGCTTGGCGGTCAGCATCTTTTCCTGGGTATGACGATAGGTCTCGAACTCGCCGGCAATGGCGTCAAGCGTCGCCATCACGCCTTCGCGCAGTTCCGATTCCATGGCCGAAACCGACGGGCCGGCGCCATCGTCGAAATCGTCCTCTTCCTCTTCCTCAGGCTCGGGCTTCTTTTTCTTCCTCGTCCATCGGGACATAATCGTCGTCATCGTCGTCGTCATCGCCCTTGGCTTTCTTAGGTTCAACAGCCTTGGCTTCGACGACCGCCTTCACTTCCGGCTTGGGCGGCACGGGATCGGGGATCTTGATGACCGGCGGCACGAAGCGCTGCGGACGCGGTCCAGGCTGGATCACTTCCTCGATCTCCTCGCCGTCTTCGCCGAGCGCGCCCGGCGGCGGACCTTCCTGCGGACCACCGCCATAGGTGCCCTCCAGGTCGATGATTTCACGCAGCAGGATGCGGCCAGACCCCAGTTCCTCGCGCCAGATCATGATGGCTTCAAAGGTCAGCGCCGATTCTGCACAGGCCGCGGATCATGGTGTCGCGGCCGGCCTCGATGCGCTTGGCGATGGCGATTTCGCCCTCGCGGCTCAGAAGCTCGACCGAGCCCATTTCGCGCAGGTACATGCGCACGGGATCGTCGGTGCGGTCATAGTTCGAGGTCTTGGTGGTTTCGACCACCGCGCCGGCTTCCTCACGGACGACGACCTCGCCGCCCTCGGCCGCTTCTTCCTCGGACTCGATGACGTTCACGCCCATTTCGGTGAGCATGGCCAGGGTGTCTTCGATCTGCTCGGAGGTGAATTCTTCCGACGGCAGCACCTTGTTCAGTTCGTCCATGGTGACGTAGCCGCGCGCCTTGGCCGCCTTGATGAATTTTTTGACCGCGGAATCGGTCAGGTCGAGCAAGGGACCGTCGGACGAAGCCTCATTTTCAGGTTTTTCTGTCGCCGTGCTCATTTTGTCACACTCATATGGGTCTCCGCAACGTGCCTGAAATTTCAGGAGCCGCTCATGTGTCTTATTGAAAACAGTCTGAACGAAAGCTTAACCACATGACTTCTCATGCTTTTTAGGTTGGGCTTTCGTCGCCGTCCTGCCAGATTTGTCCGCTTCTCAAGGACTTCCGCAGGGCATCGCGTTCGAGCTTGAGCCGTGAAAAAAATTCTGTCCCCACCTGTTCGCGGGCCGAATTCAGAGCACGATCCAAGGCCGTCAAACGCGAGACCGCGTTGAACGCCTGTAACCAGCGGGCATGGGCATCAGCTAAAGATATGTCCGGTGAGAGGAATGGCGCGCCGCTCTTTAGGGCCGCCTTCTGTATCTCGCTTAACAATGCACCAAGTCCTTGCTTTTGCAGATGGCGACTCAATGCGGACCTGTCAAGCCCTTCGTGCTGAAAACTGAGCGCGATAAGCGCCTTTGCCAGGGGCGCCAGCGCCTCATCACCAAATCCGTAGGCTTCCAGTCCCTCCACCTGATCGAGCATCCAGTCCGGGTTATCGACCAACCCTTGCGCCAGGCTGGCCGCCGTCGGATCAAGGGCCGCGGACAGATTGACGGCGGCGCGGCGCGTTTCCTCCATGGCCGGCGGGATGATGATTTCGCGTTTCTGGCCGGGCTTCCACGGCGCGCGCGGCACAAAGGCGCGCGCGCGGCTGGAAGTTACCGTTCTGGAAATTACCGGCGCTGCGCTGCGGGTGCAGCAAGGTGTCAAAGCGCTCCAGCAGGTCCTGGCGATAGGCCTCGGCCAGGTCCTTGTCCTCGATCTGTGCCGCCAGTGCGCGCAGGCGCTTCTTGAATCCGGCCTTGCGCTCCGGCGTATCAAGCGGTTCCAGTTCGGCCTCCCGATTGAACAGCACCTCGACGAAAGGCCGCGTCTCCTTCAGCGCCTCGCGCAGGGCCAGCGCGCCTTTTTCGCGCAGCATGTCGTCCGGATCCTGGCCGCCGGGCAGCAGACAGACCTTGAACGACCTCCCCGGTTTCAGCTTAGGCAGGGCGCGGTCGAGCGCGCGGAAAGCCGCCCTCTGCCCAGCCTTGTCACCATCAAAACACAGGGTCGGTTCCGGGTGGCGACGCCACAGGATATCGATCTGCTCCTCGGTCAGAGCGGTGCCCAAAGGCGCCACCGCCGCCACATGGGCGCGCTGGCAGGCGATGACATCCATATAGCCCTCGACCACCACCAACTCGGCGTGGCCTTCCGGCGCGCCCAGCAGTTTCAGCGCTTTGGGCAGGCCGAACAGCATCTGGCCCTTGTGGAACAGGGTCGTTTCCGGGCCGTTGAGATATTTCGCCTTGTCGTCCGGATTGAGCGCCCGGCCACCGAAGGAGACGACGATGCCGCGTTGATCCTCGATCGGGAACATCAGCCGGTCACGGAAACGGTCATAGGGGGCCGAGCCGCCCTCGACCTCGATCAGCAGGCCGCATTCGACCAGTTCGGAGACCTTGGCGCCGCGCTGGACGAGCGCATCCTTCAGCGCCGTGCGGTCCCGCGGGGCATAGCCCAGGCCAAAGGTGACGATATCTTCCTTAGAGAGGCCGCGCCGCTCCAGGTATTCGCGGGCATTCTGCGCGGCCGGCGTCTTGTCCTGCAAACGCGCGACGAACCATTTCTGCGCCAGGTCCATCCAGTCGGTCAAACCCCGGCGCTTCATCTCGGCGGCGCGGGCCTGGGGCGTATCGACCGGCAGGGCCATGCCGGCTTCGGCGGCCAGTTTCTCGACCGCCTCATTGAAGCTCAGGCGTTCGGTCTCCTGCAAAAACGAGATGATGTCGCCGTGCTTGCCGGAGGAGAAATCATGAAAGAAGCGCTTCTCGTCATTGACGTAGAAGGACGGCGTCTTTTCCTTGCTGAAGGGCGACAGGCCGACCCATTCGCGGCCATTCTTGCGCAGCTTGACGCTCTTGCCTATGACCTCCGAAGGTCGCAGGCGCGTCTTGAGTTCTTCCAGGAAATGATCATCGAACCGCACCGGCCTATATAGGCATTACGCCGCCAAAATGAAGAACAGATATTATCATCTTGGCAAACTTTTGCCGCCATTCTGCCTCCGACGCGGAGAATCTGCAAAATGGCGGTAAAACACTGGATCAAGGCGCTGGTGGCCCTATGCCTGACACTGACGGTGTCGGGCTGTACGACCCTGCAATCGGCCCTTGATGCCCTTCACAAGACACCGGCGCCGCTTTTCCATACCGAAGGCAGCGAAATCCTCAGGCCCGATGGCACGCCCTTTATCGCCCGCGGCATAAACCTCCAATATGGCGACAATCCGAAAGCCGCCCTGCCGGCGATCAGGGCCATCTCCTCGACCGGCGCCAACATCATCCGCCTGCAACTGCGCCGCAACACCTCGGCAAAGGATCTCCGCAAGGCGCTCGATGCCGCCATCAGGCGAAAGCTGCCGGTCATGGTCTTCTACTGGGAAAGCGACATCACCTGCGGCACCGACAGCGCCCGCCTGCGCCGCGATACCCGCGACCTGTGGCTGACACGCTGGGCCGATGTGCTCAATGAACGCAAATACCAGCCGTACCTGATGCTCAATATCGCCAATGAATGGGGCACCTCAAAGGACAATTATGCCGGCTATATGGCGACCTATACCGATCTGGTCCGTGCCATGCGCGCCCGCGGCTATCGCGCACCGATTGTGATCGACGCCGCCGATTGCGGCCAGGCAACCGGCAGTTTCCTCGAAGGGCGCGGCAAGACCCTGCAGGCGCTTGATCCCCTGCACAACCTGATCGTTTCGGTTCATGCCTACAATAAGCCGTGGAATTCTCCGGAAAAGATCGACCGGAACATCGCTGATCTACGCCATGAAGGCGTGCCCTTCCTGCTGGGCGAATTCGGCGACCGCGAACTGGTCGAGGACGGCAATGCCGTCGATCACCTGCACCTGATGCAAGCAGCGCAGGACACCGGCACCGGCTGGATCACCTGGAGCTGGAAGGGCAATGGCGGGGTCACGAAGGTGCTCGACATGTCCGAAAGCTACGGCAAGGTGCGTCTGACCCGTCGCGGCCACGAGATTGTCGATGGCCCCTACGGACTGCGCGCCACCGCCCGGTAGTTACCCCGCCTCCACCAGTTCAGCGATCGGCGTTTTCAGGCAGGCGACGAAGTCATCGCGCCAGCGCGAGACATCATTGGTGCGTACATTCGCCATCAGCGATTCCCAGCGGCGCTTGCGTTCCTTCAGCGGCATGGACAGGCCGCGATGAACGGCTTCCGATACGTCTTCGCGACTGAGCGGATTGACGATCAGCGCCTCCTTCATCTGCTCGGCGGCGCCGGCGAACTGCGACAATACCAGCACACCGGGATTTTCTGGGTCCTGCGCCGCCACATATTCCTTGGCCACCAGATTCATGCCGTCGCGCAGGGGCGTCACCAGGCCGATATCCGCGGCGCGGTAGATGCCCGCCAGTTCATCACGGCGATAGGCACGGTTGACATAGCGCAGCGGCACCCAGTCGACCGTGGCATAGGCGCCGTTGATCTTACCCGACAGGTTATCCAGCCGGCCGCGCAAGTCCTGATAGGCGTCGACCTCGTCCCGCGACCGCGTGGCGATCTGCAACAGGAAGAGGTGCCCGTGCATTCCCGGATTATTGGCCAGCAGGGTCTCGTAGGCGGTGAAGCGTTCTTCCAGCCCCTTGGAATAGTCGAGCCGGTCGACCCCCAGCAGCATCTTGCGACCTGCCTGGCTGTTCAGCATGGTCTTGTAGAACAGTTCGGCGCGTTCGCTTTTCAGCGTGGCTTCAAAATCGGTGGCATCGATGCCGATCGGGAAGGCGCGGGCGCGGATGCGTCGGCCATAGGCGCTGATCACGCCGTCCTTTTCCAGGGCCGCGCCGACATCATGAACGGCATAGTCGGTAAAGGCTTCGACATCGTCCTCGGTCTGGAAACCGACCAGATCATAGCTGAACATCGATTCCACCAGTTCGGCATGGCGCGGCAGGGTGGAGAGGATGCGCCGGGCCGGCCAGGGAATATGCAGGAAGAAGCCGATGCGGTTTTTCACCCCGCGTTTGCGCAGTTCGCGGCCCAGCGGGATCAGGTGATAATCCTGCACCCAGATGATGTCGTCCGGACCGATCAGCGGCAGCAGAGTCTCGGCGAAGCGCGTATTGACGCGTTCATAGCCTTCATCGAAGCTGCGCTCATAATTCACCAGGTCGGGCCGGTAATGGAACAGTGGCCACAGGGTGCGGTTGGCGTAGCCGTTGTAATATTCCTGCTCGTCCTGGGCATCAAGATCGAGCAGGGCCACGGTAACGCCGCCAACCACCTGCATCGACATCTGGCCGGTATAGGGCTCGACCGTGTGGCCGCTCCAGCCGAACCACAGGCCCTTGTCCTCGCGCAGGGCGGCAGACAACGCCATGGCCAGGCCGCCGGCGGTGCCCACGCCGGGATCGGCCGGCGGATTGACGCGGTTAGATACGACGATAAGACGGCTCAATGGCGGTCTCCAGTTCAAGACATTGGGTTTGCAGCCCGCGTGCGAGCCAGTGATGGACAGCCTCCACATTGCCGAGGCGATAATCGGCGAAGGTTTCGCGCAGGCCTCCGACCAGCACGCCGGCACCACCGAATGACCGCACCACGCGGAATCCGTCCTCGTCAGTCAGGTCGTCGCCGACGAACAGCGGCACCGTTCCGGCAAAGGGCGGCTCGACCATGAAGGCGCGCACCGCCCGGCCCTTGTCCATGCCGGGGGTCAGGAATTCGATCACCATGACGCCGCGTTGCAGCTTGAGGCCGGTGCGCCGCGCCAGATCCTCGGCGAAGACCTCGACCACCGGTTCCAGGGTCGGTTCCGAGCGGTAGTGAAGCGCCACGCTCAGCGGCTTTTCCTCGACGTGCAGTTCAGGATATTTGCGCACGAAGGCGGCGATTTCCTGCCGGGCCTGCGCCACGCCGGAATGGATCGGCGCCACGATCATGTCCAGGCGCGCATCGCGGCGCTGCAGGCCATGACTGCCGGCCACCGCCGGCACCACGCCTTCCAGGATGCGGTCGATATCGGCGATCGGCCGGCCGCTGACCACGGCCAGGCGTCCGCCCAGGCGCAGGGCCAGGTTACGGATCAGGGCATTGCGCGCGATATCCGGCCCCACCCCTTCCGGCAGGTCGGTAAAGGGCGCCAACGTGCCGTCAAGATCAAGAAACAGGGATATATCGTCCAGCCGATAACGGACAAGGGTGTCAACCATCATGCGCCCGGCACCCCGCGACTGCCGCCAGTTACCATAGATTTCATCTGCCCGTTCCACTTCATTCACACCGATAGATACGGCAAAACACATCTGCCGAACATCGTTTTTAAAGTACAGCCCAGCCTCAATTGTGACAAAATCAGAATATTTATTGAGATTATTGAGATGAATATGGAAAATAAAATATCCATAAAGACAATATTTTCGTCTTGAGGCCGTATAGCCATACGTCTATCAACCTAGCACCCATGGGAAACTCTTTTCAACCGACCTCGCGTTTCTGTGATCGATTGTGAGGGGTTTTGTGATCACTGCGAATGCCTATTCGCGTATCAAGATATATTACCCGGAGCCATTCAGAGCGTTTTTCGATCTGAATGCGTCAGATCGGAAAGCGCTCTGAATTCTTTACTTTACCGCACTTTTAATCCGAAAAGTGCGTCACACTTTTCGGAAAGTGCTCTCGTGCCTGAACAGACTAATCTCGACCTCTCCCCCATCGGCAACTGCGCCGCCACCGCCCTGATCGACCGCCGCGGCCGCTTTGCCTGGGCTTGCTACCCACGCATCGACGGCGAACCGGTCTTTTCCGCCCTGCTGGAACCGAACTGCGGCGGCTCTGAAGAGGCGGGCCAAAAAGACGCGACCCAAGAAGACGCGGGATGCTGGTCGGTGGAAATGGCCGATGTCACCGAGACCACCCAAGCCTATATCCGCAATACCGCCGTGCTGCGCACCGAAATGCGCGACAGCCACGGCGCCGTGGTGGAGATCATCGACTTCGCCCCGCGCCTGCACCACCTTAACCGCACCTACAAGCCCTGGGCCTTTTACCGCCTGATCCGGCCGGTTTCCGGCACGCCGCGCGTCCGCGTCCGCATGATCCCGACCGGCAACTGGGGCCGCGACCTCGGCGCCGCCACCTACGGCTCCAGCCATATCCGCTATGAATGCGGCCCGGCCGTGATGCGTCTGACCACCAATGCCCCCCTCACCTACCTGCGCGAAGACCAGACCTTCCGGCTGGAAGGTCCGCTCGGCTTCCACCTGGGGCCGGACGAGCCCTACCCCAATGACGTGCTGACCGATGCCGAGCACATGCTGCGCGCCACTGTCGCCTACTGGCAGGCGTGGGTGCGCACCCTGACCATCCCGCTGGAATGGCAGGAAGCGGTGATCCGGGCCGCCATCACGCTCAAGCTCTGTTCATACGATGACACCGGCGCCATCGTGGCGGCCATAACCACCTCCATCCCCGAAGCCGCCAATACCGGCCGTAACTGGGATTACCGTTACTGCTGGATCAGGGACGCCTATTATGTCGTGCGGGCGCTCAACCGGCTGGGCGCCGCCGATATGCTGGAAAGCTATCTGGTCTACCTGCGCAACCTGACGGATCAATCCGCCGGCGGCCATGTCCAGCCGCTTTACAGCGTCTCACTGCAAGGCGACCTGACCGAGCGCATCGCGCCCGACCTGAAAGGCTATCGCGGCATGGGGCCGGTGCGCGTCGGCAATCAGGCCTATGAGCACCACCAGCACGATGTCTACGGCCAGATGATCCTGCCGCTGACCCAGTCCTTCTTCGACGCCCGCTTCCTGCGCGTCGGCACGGTGGCCGACTTCCACGCCCTGGAAAAGGTTGGCGACCGCGCCTTCGCCGTCTATGACACACCCGACGCCGGCCTGTGGGAATTCCGCACCATCGCCCGCGTCCATACCTATTCGGCGCTCTTGTGCTGGGCGGCCTGCGACCGGCTGGCCAATGTGGCGTTGTCCCCGGGCCTCAAGGACCGCAGCGCCTTCTGGAGCAAACGCGCCGGCATTATCCGCAAGACGATCGAGGAAAAGGCATGGAACGAGAAACTCGGCATTTTCACCGGCTCCTTCGGCGGCAATGAGGTCGATGCCAGCCTGCTGCAACTGTTCGAACTGGGCTTCCTGCCGGCCGACGATCCGCGCTGCGTCGCCACCTTCAACGAATGCGAGCGGCAACTACGCAAGGGCGACAACTTCTACCGCTATGTCGAACCCGATGATTTCGGCGAGCCGGAAACCGCGTTCAACTTCTGCACCTTCTGGTACATCGAGGCCCTGCACCTGATGGGCCGCACGGAGGAGGCGCGAGAGCTGTTCGAGGCCATGCTGGCGCGCCGCACCCATTCCGGTCTGCTGTCGGAAGATGTAAAGGTCGATACCGGCGAACTGTGGGGCAATTTCCCGCAGACCTATTCGCTGGTCGGGCTGATCACCTGTGCTGTCCTGCTCAGCCGCCCGTGGACCACGGTGCGGTAACACCAGGAAAGAGGATCACGGACAGGCACGGAAGAAGACGGAAACACACGGAAATATGAGTCCGCGTCAGCCTCTGTGCCCAAGTGCAATAGCGTACTTGTTTGAGCGTAACGATATTAGACGCTTCGCGCAGACGCCGTCACGCAAAGAATTCCGTGTCTTTCCGTCTTCTTCCGTGCCTGTCCGTGATCCTATTAAAACTGCATGAGCAAAGCGGTTCACTCACCGCATTTCGGCACTTAATACTTTTCCCTTGCACGTCCTTAATTCAGGGGCTATATACTGAACCAAATGGTTCAGCATACAGCCCTTCTCGATGCTTCGTTCGCCGCCCTGTCCGATCCTACCCGGCGTGGGGTTCTGGAACAGCTTGGCCGGTCTGACGCCTCGATCACTGATCTGGCCCAGCGCTTTCACATGACCCTCACCGGCATGAAAAAGCATGTCAGCGTTCTGGAGGCGGCCGGGCTTGTTGTGACGAAAAAAGTCGGGCGTGTGCGCACTTGCAAACTGGGCCGGCGGCAGATGGCGGAAGAAGCCGCCTGGATCGAACGGTATCAGCAGCTTTGGGCCGCCCGGTTCGAAGCGCTGGATGAGATTGTCGAAGAATTGAAACAACAGGAGAAAACCGATGAGCGAGACGCAAAATAACCCCACAACGGCGGAACGCGTTTCCGACCGCGAGTTCGTCATCACGCGGACCGTCAATGGCCCGGCGCATATCGTCTTCAAGGCGTGGAGCGAACCCGACCTGTTCCGGCGCTGGTGGACGCCGAAGTCGTTCGGCATGACCATCCTATCCTGCGAGATGGATGTACGGACCGGCGGCGGCTATCGCCTGGTGATCAGCCATCCAGCCATGGAACAGCCAATGGCCTTCTTCGGCAAGTATATCGACGTGGTGCCAAACGCGCGCATCGTCTGGACCAATGAGGAAGGCGACGAAGAAGGCGCCGTGACGACCGTCACCTTCGAGGAACTTAACGGCCAGACCCTGGTCGTCTGGCACGATCTCTATCCGTCGAAGGCAGCCCTCGACGAGGCCATGATCTCCGGCGCCACAAGCGGCTTCGGCGAGCAGTTCGAGCAACTGGAAGACATTATCGCCACTCTTGCCGCCTAACTTCCCGTCAGGCGCGCCTCGGCCAGGTCGGCTTCGCGGATCAGCCGGCGGGATATCTCATCGGACAGTTCCCGTGACCGGCTCAGTTCGTAATAGACGTCACGCTCGGCGCGGATGCCGGCCAGGCGCAGTTGCCGCTCGATCTCCTCCAGCTTGCGCAGGTGCGACACCGCCTCGCCCTGGAGCCCCTGCTTTTCGATGCGGCGGCGATAGACCTCCATCACCCGCGCCGCAGCCTCGCCATACAGTTCGGTTTCATTGCGGCCCACCTTCTTCGCTTTCTGAAGCTGTTCGATTGCCTCAATGGCCGCTTCGGCTGCGGCGGCTCGGGCATTGTCTTCTTCCGCCAGCGCCTTCGGTTCCGGCGGCAGTTTCAGGTTCTTCAGCAGGAAAGGCAGGCCGATACTGGCCAGCAGCAGGGAGACGACGATCACCGAGGCCGCCAGGAAGATGATTAGGTTGCGCGACGGAAAGGCCGATCCATCAGCGACGAAAAACGGAATGGTGAGGACACCGGCCAGGGTAATGGCACCGCGCACCCCGGCCAGCGACGTGGCGGCGATCAGGCGCAGGCTCGGCCGCTGCACCGGCAGCCCCTTGCGCACCGCCCGGAACAGGGTGAAACGCAAGGCCACCCACACCCACAGGAAACGCAGGACAATCAGAGCCGGGCTGATGGCCGCCACATAGACGATCAGCCACAACGGATCGGTGTGGCCGGTGGACTGGACAACATGGGCGGCCCGCGAGGCAATGCTCGGCAACTGTTCGCCGAGCAGCACGAAGATGATGCCATTGGCGGTGAACTGGATCATGTCCCAGACGGCATTGCGGCGGACACGGGTATCGGCCAGGGCCTGACCGCTTTGCTCGGCATAGCTCATTGTGATACCGGCGGCGACCGCAGCCAGAATGCCGGAGCAGTGCAGACGTTCGGCCAGCAGATAGGCGCCGAAGGGAATGAGCAGGCTGATCAGCACCTGCGAACCCGCCTCCTCGCCGATCCGGCGCGAAATCAGCCCCTTTACGCGCGTCACCACCCAGGTGACGCCGATCCCGATGGCCAGGCCGCCGATCGCCAGCCACAGGAAGGCGCCGAAGGCATCGACCAGCGAGAAGCTGCCAGTGACGACGGCCGCGACGGCAAAGCGCATACAGACCAGACCCGATGCGTCGTTCAGCAGGGACTCGCCTTCGAGAATGTGCATCAGCCGCTTGGGGATCGGCACCTTGGTCGATATGGCGGATACGGCGATGGGATCGGTGGGCGAGAGAATCGCCGCCAGGGCAAAGGCGGCGCCCAAGGGCATCAGCGGGATCATCCAGTGAATGAACAGGCCGAGCCCCAGCACCGTGAAAACCACCAGCCCCAGGGCAAGCTGCAAAATGGTGCCCTTGTCGCGGAACAGGCCCTCTTTCGGAATTTTCCAGCCGTCATAGAACAGCAGCGGTGGCAGGAAGAGCAGAAAGAAGACGTCCGGCTCCAGATCGACCGCGGCGCCGGTGGAAAGCGCGATTACCGCGCCAAGCGCAATCTGCACCACCGGCGTCGGTATGGACAGGGGCGACAGGCGCGACAGCCAGCCGCTGACTACGACAGCCAGCAACAGAAACAGGGATATGGCGACGCTTTCCATGTTCACCTTAGACCCTATTCAAGTCTAAGAGGTCAATGCCGTGTTACACGCCTTCTTACAAAAGGCGCGGAATCGTGATGTCTTTTTAGTCATTAACAATTGACCTTTCGGCCCTTGCCCCCTATGTGTCCGGCCGTTTGCGCGCCGGGTGGCGCTGCGTTTATTTTTCAAAGGAGATGATACGCCATGACAACTGAACTGCTGGAAGGTTGCACGGGCGTATTGGTCCTTTCGGATGGCACGGTCTATCAGGGCCTGGGCTGCGGCGCCACGGGCGAAGCGCTGGGAGAAGTCTGCTTCAACACGGCCATGACCGGCTACCAGGAGATCCTCACCGATCCCTCCTATATGGAACAGATCGTCGCCTTCACCTTCCCGCACGTCGGCAATGTCGGCGTCAATGCCGACGATGTCGAGCAACTGGGGCCAGAAAACTTGAGTGCCCCGAAACGCGCCGCCAAGGGCGCCATCTTCCGCGACGCGCCTACCCCGCCGGCTAACTGGCGCTCGACCCTGTCCTTCAATGACTGGCTGGTCCAGCGCGGCGTCGTTGGCCTGTCCGGCATCGATACGCGTTCGCTGACGAAGAAAATCCGTGAACATGGGATGCCGCATGGCGTCATCGCCCATTCGCCTTCCGGCGTCTTCGATCTTGAAGCCCTGAAGGCCGGGGCGCGCGAATGGAAGGGCCTCGGCGGCCTCGATCTCGCCATCGACGCCACGGTGACGCAACAGGCCGCCTACACCACCGACCTGTGGCAATGGCCGCAAGGCTTCAGCGATGGCACGAAAAAGGAATTCAAGGTCGTGGTCATCGATTATGGCGTCAAGCAGAACATTCTGCGCGCGCTGGTCGATATCGGCGCCGAGGTGCAGATCGTGCCCGCCAAGACCTCGGCCGAGGATATCCTGGCCCGCAAGCCGGACGGCGTCCTGCTGTCGAACGGTCCAGGCGACCCCGCCGCCACCGGTGAATATGCCGTGCCGGTCATCCAGACGCTGGTTAAGTCGGGCGTTCCGGTGTTCGGCATCTGCCTCGGCCACCAGATGCTCGGCATCGCTTTGGGCGCCAAGACCATCAAGATGAGCCAGGGTCACCACGGCGCCAACCACCCGGTCAAGGACGAGACCACCGGCAAGGTCGAGATCGTCTCGATGAACCATGGTTTCGCCATTGACCGCGACTCACTGCCGGAAGGCGTGGTCGAGACACATGTTTCGCTGTTTGACGGCTCCAATTGCGGCATCGCCATGACCGGCAAGCCGGTGTTCTCAGTGCAGCATCACCCGGAAGCCTCGCCCGGCCCGGTGGACAGCCTCTACCTGTTTGAGCGCTTTGCCCAGAACATGCGCGACGCGAAGGTTTCGGCCTGATCCCATCTGCCGGCGATAGCGGTAGAATGATGATGCAGCTTGAATCGTCCTTCTCCCTTAATCCTCCCCTCTTGGAGGGGAGGTGGCGAGCAAGCGCAGCCATCAGGCGAAGCGCGTCGAGACGGAGGGGTAAGGCCACGCCCCCCTCCAAGAGGGGAGGATCGAGAATGATCGAATCCAATGTTATCTGGCGCTAGCGCAGGGCCAGCGGCTGCACAAAGCGATATTCCGCCGGCAGGTCCAGCGTCTTGATGGTGCGGCTGATCACCGGCCGGCCGGCCACCCTGACCAGCAGGGCCAGGGCGCAGGTGCCGGCTCCGACCGCTTCCAGTTTACTGTCACGGATCGTCAGGGCGATGCCGTCAAACGTCCCGGCCAGCCCCAGTCCCACATCCAGGTCAAAGCTCTTCTCAAAGCCGATGCTCACCTTGATGGCCGGATGGATATCGCGCTCTATGCTGTGCGATGACAGTTTCAGCACAATCGGCGCCTCCGTCTTTGCGCTTTCACGGCAGGCGGCGCGGATATCCTTTGCCGTACACCAGCCATCGGCCAGCAGGGCCAGCGGGTCGAAATGCAGGGCCGTCCTGACGGCCCGCAGGATGGCGCTGCGCAGGATGGGCGTCGTCAGGATGAGGTCGCGCAGAACGCGATCCCGGTTCGCGGCTTCGATGACCTCAATTTCAATCTCGGCGCGGGTGTCCGCATCGATCAGGTCATCGAACCAGATCACATCGCCCGCAGGCGTTTCAGTCGTCAGCGTCATGTGGGCACTCCGCTTTCCATGACCAGCGGCCCGCTGGCGCTGAGGCGGCTGGGTCCGAAGACGAGCCGCGCACTGACCTGCGGCACGCGGTCATAGGTGATATCCGAGCGCGGCCGGCGCCCGCGCCAGGCAAAAAACAGCAGGACGCCGACCAGGGCCGTGCCGAGCCACGCCCAGGCCAGTCCGGGCCTCAGCAGGTAGGCGGGGAAGGTCAGTTTGGGCAGGGTGATTTCAGGCAAGCGGAATTTGGGCACATCCAATTTGGGCAGTGACAGTTTCGGCCAGACGAATTTCGGCGGGGTGTTATGGGGCGCCTCCGTTGCCGATTTAGACACAGCCATCGGGGCCTCGGCAGAAGCCGCCGGAACGGCATCCTCGACCGGCGCTTTTTGAACAGGTGGCGGCAGGTCGGCCTGAGCTTCCGCCACAGGTGTTTCAATTACAGGTGTTTCAGTCATTGGCGCCTCCGTTGAAGGCGTATCCGTTGAAGGGGGCACGACCGGCGTTTCGGCGGTCTGCGGGGAACGCGCCGGCCCGACCGAGACCTGCAGGGCCAGTTGTCCGCCGGCTGTCAGCGGCTCACCAGCCGCTGGCGTCTGCTGAAGTATGGTGCTGGAAGCGTCATCGCCGGGCGTTTTGGTCAGGGAGGGGTAAATAGCAAAATACTGGGCCAGGGGCACGGCCACGTCATCATAACGGCAGCCAACCAGGCGCGGCGCGACCTGTTTCGCCGCCGCGGCCCGGATTGCGCCGGCGCCACAACTCCGCGTCCCTTGCGCCGCAAGAGCCGGAACAGACATGATCAGGAAAGCACACGCACTCAGTACAGGTACAGCGGCCGGTTTCATGCAGCCCCCTTAGGTTTACGCGCAGGTTGCAAGAGTCTTAACACCAATCCTCTGGCTCTGCCAGTCCGCGTTAACCATTACGGGGCGGGTGTTGAATTGCCGCACCAGCGTCCGCGCCGATGTTTCCCGTTATTACATATCTTCACATCGTGATGATCGACCGGAGATTCTCGATTCAAGGGTTGCAACACGGGAACATAGGCTCTAAAGCACCCGCTTAGCCATAAAACATGCAGCGCCCGAAGCGGCGCGATTTTTTTAACCGGACTGTGGACTCACAGCCCGCTCTAATTTTGCGCAACTGACAAGGTTGCGCCTTGTGTTACGAAAGACCGAGATGCCCAAACGCACAGATATCAAGTCCATTCTCATTATCGGCGCAGGCCCTATTGTGATCGGTCAGGCCTGTGAGTTCGATTATTCCGGCGTGCAGGCGTGCAAGGCCCTGCGCGAGGAAGGCTACCGCATCATCCTGGTCAATTCCAACCCGGCGACGATCATGACCGATCCGAACATCGCCGACGCGACCTATATCGAGCCGATTACCCCTGAATTCGTCGAGAAGATCATTGCGAAAGAGCGCCCGGACGCGCTGCTCCCCACCATGGGCGGCCAGACCGCGCTCAACACGGCGCTTTCGCTCGACGCCGCCGGCGTGCTGGCCAAGTACAAGGTCGAGATGATCGGCGCCAAGGCCGAGGTCATCGACAAGGCCGAAGACCGCCAGAAGTTCCGCGACGCCATGGACAAGCTGGGTCTGGAATCGGCCAAGTCGGCCGTGGCCCACACGGGATGAGGCCGTGGCCGGTCTGGAAGCCATCGGCGGCCTGCCGGCGGTCATCCGCCCGTCGTTCACCCTCGCCGGCACCGGCGGCGGCATTGCCTATAACCAGGAAGAGTTCAAGGAAATCGTCGAGCGCGGTCTCGACCTCTCCCCCACCAGCGAAGTGCTGATCGAGGAATCGATCGTCGGCTGGAAG
Organism: Asticcacaulis sp.; assembly: GCA_024707255.1. Lineage (NCBI taxonomy): Bacteria > Pseudomonadati > Pseudomonadota > Alphaproteobacteria > Caulobacterales > Caulobacteraceae > Asticcacaulis > Asticcacaulis sp. Next base: position 714,198 of record JANQAC010000001.1, read on the forward strand.
GAATACGAGATGGAGGTGGTGCGCGACACCGCCGACAACTGCATCATCGTCTGTTCGATCGAAAACGTCGATCCGATGGGCGTCCATACCGGTGACTCGATCACCGTGGCCCCGGCCCTGACCCTGACCGACAAGGAATACCAGATCATGCGCTCGGCCTCACTGGCCGTGCTGCGCGAGATCGGCGTCGAGACCGGCGGGTCGAACGTGCAGTTCGCGCTTAATCCGCGCGACGGCCGCATGATCGTTATCGAGATGAACCCGCGCGTATCGCGCTCCTCCGCGCTCGCCTCGAAGGCCACCGGATTCCCGATCGCCAAGATCGCCGCCAAGCTGGCCGTCGGTTATACGCTCGATGAACTGCAAAACGACATCACCAAGACCACCCCGGCTTCGTTCGAGCCGTCGATCGATTACGTCGTCACCAAGATCCCGCGCTTCGCTTTCGAGAAGTATCCCGGTTCGGAGCCGCTGCTTGGCACCTCGATGAAGTCGGTCGGTGAAGTCATGGCCATCGGTCGCACCTTTGCCGAATCGATGCAGAAGGCCCTGCGCGGCCCGGAAACCGGCCTCAGCGGCTTTGATGAAGTCGAGATCGCCGGCGTCAAGACCGCCGAAAACCCTGATGCTATTCGTGATGCCGTCATCCGGGAACTGGGTCGGCCGACGCCGGACCGCGTCCGCGTGATCGCACAGGCCTTCCGCCACGGCCTGTCGGTCGAGGACATCCACGCCGCCTGCGAATACGAGCCGTGGTTCCTGCGCCAGATCGAGGCTATCGTGTCGGAAGAAGCCAAGATCGGCGCGCTCGGCCTGCCGACCTCGGCCAAGGCGTTCCGCAGCCTGAAAGCCATGGGCTTCTCGGATGTCCGCCTCGCCAAGCTGACAGGCAAGACGGAAAAAGAAGTCCGCAAAACCCGCCAGGAACTCAACGTCCGTCCGGTCTTCAAGCGCATCGATACCTGCGCCGCCGAATTCGCCTCTTCGACCGCCTACATGTATTCGACCTATGAATCGGGCGCGCTCGGCCAGGTGCCGGAAAACGAAGCCGAGCCTTCGGATCGCGCCAAGGCCATCATCCTCGGCGGCGGTCCGAACCGGATCGGCCAGGGCATCGAGTTCGACTATTGCTGCTGTCATGCCGCCTTCGCCTTCAAGGAGATGGGCATCGAGGCCATCATGGTCAACTGCAATCCGGAAACCGTCTCGACCGATTACGACACCTCCGACCGCCTCTATTTCGAGCCGCTGACGGCCGAGGATGTGCTGGAACTGATCCATGTCGAGCAATCCAAGGGCGACCTGCGCGGCGTCGTCGTGCAGTTCGGCGGCCAGACCCCGCTGAAACTGGCCCAGGCACTGGAAGACGAAGGCATCCCCATCCTCGGCACCTCGCCGGACGCCATCGACCTGGCCGAAGACCGCGAGCGCTTCCAGCACCTGCTGCGCGATATCGATCTGAAGCAGCCCATCAACGCCATTGCCCGCACGCCGGAAGAAGCCTTCAAGGGCGCCCATGAGGTCGGCTATCCGATCGTCATTCGTCCGTCCTACGTACTGGGCGGCCGCGCCATGGAAATCGTCCGCGATGACGAGCAACTGGCGCGCTATGTCCGCGAAGCCGTGCAGGTGTCGGGCGACTCGCCGGTGCTGATCGACCAGTATCTCTCGGCCGCCATCGAAGTCGATGCCGATGCTCTGGCTGACGGATCGGGCAATGTCTTCGTGGCCGGCATCATGGAGCATATCGAAGAAGCCGGCGTCCATTCGGGCGACTCCGCCTGTAGCTTGCCGCCCTTCTCCTTGAAGCCTGAAACGGTGAAGGAACTGGAGCGCCAGACGGTCGAACTGGCTCGTGCGCTCAAGGTTCGCGGCCTGATGAACGTCCAGTTCGCCATCCTGCACCCCTATTCGGATGCGCCGGAAATCTTCGTGCTCGAAGTCAATCCGCGCGCCTCGCGCACCGTGCCTTTCGTCGCCAAGACCCTGGGCCAGCCGCTGGCCGGTATCGCCGCCAAGATCATGGCGGGCGAAACCCTGGCCTCGTTCGATCTCAAGCCGCGCGACTACAGCCATGTCGCGGTCAAGGAAGTCGTCTTCCCGTTCGCCCGCTTTGCCAATGTCGATACGGTGCTTGGGCCTGAAATGCGTTCCACGGGCGAGGTCATGGGCCTCGACTGGGTGCGCGAGGGCGAAAGCATGATGGATGCCTTCTCTCGCGCCTTCGCCAAGTCGCAGCTCGGCGCCGGCGTGAAGCTACCGACCGCCGGCAAGGTGTTCGTCTCAGTCAAGGACATGGACAAGCCGGTGATCGTCGAGTCAATCCGCACGCTTCTGGACCTCGGCTTCAAGGTCGTCGCCACCGGCGGCACCGCCGATTACCTGAAGGCCCAGGGCCTCGATATCGAGCCGGTCAAGAAGGTGCTGGAAGGCCGTCCGAATATCCTCGACGCCATCAAGAACGGCGAGATCGACCTGGTCTTCAACACCACAGAGGGCAAACAGTCACTGGCGGATTCGTTCTCGCTGCGCCGCGCCACCCTGATGCAGAAGATCCCGTACTATACCACGGCTTCGGGCGCGGTGGCCGCGACTCGCGCCATCAAGTCCGGCGCCAATGAAGGGCTCGATGTCCGCCCGATCCAGGCCTATGCCTGACCGCATGAACTGATCAGGGCTGGATTTTCACCGTTACACGCTTATAGCGCGCCAGGGGCGGCGTACCCTTGTCCGTTACGCGGACAATAAATTCCGTCGTTTCCGGCCGGGTGACGGTCGCGCCCTCCACCCAGACGCCCTGAACGTCCTCGGCGGACATTTTCATCACTGTCTTGAGCGTGCCGGCTTCGGGATACTGGAACCAGAGATAGGTCAGACTGTCGCCGTCGGGATCGGTCGTTCCTTTGGCGCTGAGCGCGAAGCCCTGACCGGATTTCACCGTCAGGACTTCAGGCACATCCAGGCGCACGACGGGCGGATGGTTCGCTTCATTGAACGGTTTCGTTGTCCACGCCATCCGCGCGGCGAAATCGTTCTGGAAATCATCCCGCCAGCGCCACAGGCTGACCTTGTTACCTGAAAATGTCTTCGTGCCGAAATGTATGGCCCGGTTGTATTCCCCCATTTCCGGCGGCGCATAGTCGTCGCTCGCATTGGTCCAGATCGGCCGCATCTCCGGCACATAAGGCACGCCGCCCGGCATATTCCCCGCTGCATCGGCATAGGGCTGCGGCTTATAGAGTTCATAACGGCCGCCCCACCCCCTTTGTCGGGATGCTCAGGGTCATTCAGTCCGTTGGGGATCAGCGACAGGAAGGAAGGCGTGTCGCCTTCCATGCCATAGCCAACATCGGGATAGATGGCGCCCAGCGGGCCATGCCCCTGCTGGATATTATCCGCCAGCCATTTATTGCTGATGGTTGTGTTGTCTATGCCGGGAATGACCGAGTTAATCGCTATCCAGGTTGAGGCACCATAATCGCCGGGACTGACGATATAGAACAGATTGGGGAAATTCGTCCTGATCCATGTGCCCGAATCGTCCTGGTCGGAAATGGTATGAACCCTGAGCTTGGCGATAAGCCTGGCGGCTTCGGCTTCGCTCATCGTGTGCTTAATCTTGTAGAGCGCCTGGGCCAGTGTATTGGTGCCGCCCCAGGCGGTCACCCAGACCGGGCGATCGTCCCTTTCCTGCAACACCTGGATGATGCGGTCAGAACCGGGCGAATCCCTGCCTTCGCCGACACCGGCCATGCCGTAGACCGGCAGCCCCTGACGGACGAGCGAGAGCAGGTCGTTCGCTTGCGGATAGCCTTTGTCATGCAAAAGCAGATTGTCCCGGACCTGACCATAGGCGCCGATCACCTCACGAACAGACTGCGGATTGACTGTGCTTTTCATCCAGACGGAGGTGGTCGCTATCAGCCCCTCGATATCGATCTCGTTTGAATAGAGCATCAAGCGGACAAGCGATTCCGTGTCATCCGGATCGGCGCCGACATCAGTGAGCACAATGAGCCGCTGTTTGCCGGTTTGGGCCGGTGCATTCGTGGGCATTGCGGCGGCAAGCGCCGCCTGGGGCAAAGATGTGGACAGGCCGGCCAGACACAGGGACAGGGCAAAAGGAAAGAGGGTTGTTTTCTTTAGCATGTTATCGCTCCCATTTTTATGAACGCACGCTAACCTAAACCTGCGGTCGCGCAAGCCCCAATCGTTGACAGCCTTGCCGGTTGCTCCCGGTCAAAAAAATGCCGGTCTCTTAAAAAGCCCTTAAGGCTGGTATTCTAAAGTCGTGGGCGACTGCGCAGGTATCCATTATTTTTGAGGTCCGGTCCATGGAAGTCACGCCCGTCCCGTCCGTCAATGCCCCGCTGGCGCCGCTGCGTGTGCAGCCGGTCACCGCCGCGCCGGAACGCCTGCCCCCAGAACGCCTACAGAGTGACCGTTACGCCACCGCTTTTTCGCTCAATCAGGCGCAGTTCAATGCCTTGGCGGCTTTTCTTGGCAGCGCCGAGGTCGGCAGCCAACTGGATAAGCGCCTCAAAGCCATGCAGGCCCTGCGCGGCCTGGCGGCGCGCGGGCAACTGCGCGGCATCGACTCGAAAAACGCCCGCCTGTTTCATCAGTTGACGGATCAAAGCGATCTCGGCCAACGCGAAGCCGCCATCCAGCAGGATGAGGTCGCCGCCATCAATGCCGCCATCGCCCGTCAGACGGCCCCGGCCCAGGCGCAGAAAGCCTTTTTCGATCATCTGTCTCCGGACGATCAGGTCATCCACTTCGAACTGAACGTCAACGCCATCAATATGCACGGTTTTCAGCGCTATGCCTCGCTTGAAGACTACCGTCGCAAACTGGCCGAAGCCACGGCCAAAGCCTCTCAAGACGCCCTGCCGCCGGCAGCGCTCGTTTCCGGTGTCATCTGACCGGCTGTCGCCCGTAACAAAAAGTCAACCGTTCACATGCTTGTGAACTGCGGCAAATGCGCTATGATTGCGCTGCAAAAAATTGCGACCGCCGTGCTCTGTATTGCCGCAAAAAAGTCATGCGGTTTGGGCAAAGGCACGATTGTTGCACACCCGCGCCCTACCTTAATCTGAGTACAAGACACAATGACCTTGCCGAATTGGCTCCGTCCCGGCCAGCTATACGCGAAACTCATGCAAGCCCTCAGGCAGACCCCGCCTGCCGTCTGGACCGGCCTGCATCGCGGCCTGTGCGTGGTCGCGCCGCTTTTGCTGTTCGCGGCCTTTTTCGACGTCAATGTGGTCAACCCGACGCGCATCGGCTGGCTGATGGAGCATGACTGGGGCCAGCATGTGCTGGGCTGGAACGCCTGGCGCCGGATGCCCTGGTCGACCTTCAACCACGAGACGCTTCTGGGTGCGCCGGTCGGCAACACCATCTTCTCGACCGACTCAAACCCTTTGTTTGCCTTTATCTTCAAGCCTTTCCGCCAGTGGCTGCCGGATAATTTCCAATATATCGGCCCGTGGTTCCTGTTCTGCGTGGTGATGCACTTCACCTTCGCCTACAAGCTGATCCGCCCGCACGCGCCCGGCCGCTGGACCGCTCTGGGCGGCGCCATTGCTCTGTCCGCCCTGCCCATGCTCTATTACCGGATGCGCCACGATACCCTGGTGGCCCAGTGGCTGATCCTGTGGGGCCTGCATCTCTTCATCAATGTGAAGGACGACAGGCTGCCCGAAGGTTCCGGCTGGCGCTTTGTCGTGAGCTGGTTCCGCAATGGCGAAAAAATGCTGGGCTGGTCGGCCCTGCTGTTCGTCACCGGCATGGTCCACCCCTATCTGCTGTTCATGATCGCCGCCATTTTCGGCGGTGACTGCATCAAGCGCTTCTTCGGCGGCGTTCAGGCGGATTTTTCCGAGCGCAAACTCAAGCTGACCGCCGACTGGAAGACCCTGCTCGATGCCGTGATCCGTGCTGTCCCGCCGCTCGCCCTGGCCGTGCTGGCCCTCTATATCGGCGGCAGCTTCAACAAGGGCATGAGCCCCGGCGCCGGTGGTTATGGCTACTATTCCTTCCCGCTCGATGGCTGGTTCAATCCGGTCATGCCGGAATTCTCGACCATTCTCAAAGCGTGGCCGCTCGATGGCGGACAGTCTTTTGAGGGGTATCAGTATCTCGGCTTCGGCCTGATCGTGCTGGTGATCGCCGCCATCGTGCTCTACATCACCACCCCGGAAGCGAAAGCGGCGCGCGGCTTCATCGCCGCTTTGCGCCCCCTGACTATTCCCTTCCTGCTGCTGCTGCTGATCGCCACTTCCAATCACGCGCAGTTCTACGGTTACGACATCTGGAAGTTCAGACTGCCCGATGAGCTGCGCAATCCCGCCGCCATCCTGCGCGCCTCCGGCCGCCTGACCTGGCCGATCACCTATCTGCTGGTCGCCACTGCGCTTGTCGTCCTGTTCAAGAGCCGTCCGAAGACCATCGCCGTCCTGCTGCCGCTGGTTCTGGTCGTGCAGGCCTATGATATTTCCGGCATGTCGAAAGCGATGCGACAGGCCACGCAACTGGCCGCCTCCGACCAGATTTTCTACGAGACGCCGAGCCCGGAATGGGACCAACTCGTGAAGGACGCCAAGGGCATCGATTTCTACCCGGCCAATGTGCATATGAACGACAAATTGTTCTATGAACTGACCTGCGCGCGCCACCTCGCAGGCCAAGCCGGTCAATACCATGTATGCGGCCCGCGAAAACCTGATCCAGATCGCCAACCAGGAAGCCGGCATGGACGCCTTCAAGCGCGGCGAGGTCAAGTCCGACCACCTGTTCGTCTTCCTCAAGCAGTGCGACGCGCCCCAGGAACTGTGGCCGCGTCTGCGGATGCTCGACGGCGTGTGGATCATCCCGCCGAAGGACAGCCATATCGATCTGCCCAAGCCGGAATGGTCGCCCCTGCGTTCCGAAGTCCGCTTCGGCTGGCTGGATCAGGGCACCTGTCTGCTCGATGAAAACTGGTCTCGCCCGGAATATGACGGCGTGTGGAGCGAAGGCCCGGCGGCCAACCTGCGCATTCCGATCAAACACGTCCAGTTCGATACGCCCAAGCCCAAGGAACTGGACATGACGATGAAGGCCAAGAGCCGCCAGCCGGTCCTGGTCAGCGTCTTCGTCAATGGCGTCAAGGTCGGCGAGGTCAATCTCACCAACCGCACCACGCTCAACACCCTGCCCCTGCCGGCCTCGGCTCTGCGCAGCGAAAACCTCCGGATCCGCTTCCTGGTCGAGGAACCGGCGAAGGACGAGGACGAGATCATCGCCACCAAGGCGGCCGAAAAATACAGTGGCCGCGGCGCCGCCTTCAAGGCCGCCAAGGCGGCTGCGGCGATTCCGGTGGATGCCCGCGCCCTCGGCATCAAGCTGATCGACATCAAGCTGGTCGATCCGAATGCGCCGGTGCCCGCCGCGCCGCTGGCCGGCTGAATCCATTCGATAAACCGGCGGTCCGCAAAAGTTCTTTTAAATCACAGCAAATAGAACTATAAGGGCTGCCGGTTTCGTTTTGTGCACTGCCTCAGCAGGAAACGAACAAGCCCACCATCGAAACTATTCGTCCTGACCGGTTGTTGTCCCCCTCAACCGACGTCAGGATTTTTGTCATTCCTCAGGGCGGAAATAAAGTTTTAATCGCACATGGAAAAAGTGCCGATGACCGTCGCGGGCTACCAGGTTCTCGACGATGAACTGAAGCGTTTGAAGTCGGTCGAGCGCCCGAGCGTGATCGCCGCCATTTCGGAAGCGCGCGCCCATGGCGACCTGTCCGAAAACGCCGAATACCATGCCGCCAAGGAGCGCCGGGGCTGGATCGAGGGCCAGATCGCCGAGATCGAGGACAAGATCAGCCGCGCCCAGGTGATCGATGTATCGAAGCTCTCCGGCAATAAGATCAAGTTCGGCGCCACGGTCACCGTGATCGACGAAGACACTGAGGAAGAAGGCCGCTACCAGGTGGTCGGCGACCACGAGGCCGACGTGAAATCGGGCAAGATTTCGCTGTCGTCGCCGCTGTCGCGCGCCATGATCGGCAAGGAGGTCGGTGATGTCGTCGAGGTCCAGACCCCCGGCGGCGTCAAGGCGTATGAAATTCTCAAGGTTGAATGGCTCTGACGGAATTGCAGAGGCCAATAAGGTCTTGCTTTTTTGCGCTGCGATGAAGACAACGACTTGCGCGGGTCCGATTAAAGTCAGATCCGCGCACGTTTTTGACGTTTATTGTGAATCGCCCGGCCAGGCCGTGTGAGGATGGGAGTGAGGGATGCCTCTGCCGCTCATAATCTGGGCCGTGTCCGATGGACGGGCGGGCATTGAAAACCAGGTTCTGGGATTGGCAGAAGCCGTGGCGCGGATCAGTCCGGCCAAGATCATCAAGAAGCGCATTCGTTACAACGATCTGTTCGATCGCCTGCCTTCGGCGCTCAAGATCATGCCCGATCGCATGTTAAGCCCCGGGAGCGATACGCTGGATGCCCCCTGGCCGGATATCTGGATCGCCGCGGGCCGCGCCACCATTCCGCACAGCAGCCGGATGCGCGCCCGGTCCAAAGGACAGACCTTCGTCGTCCAGCTTCAGGATCCGCGCCATAACCTGAAGGCGTTCGACCTCGTCATCGCGCCCGAACATGATCATGTCGAAGGCGGGAATGTCCTGTCGATCATCGGCTCCACCAACCGTATCGAAGCCACGAAGCTGAACAATGGCCTCAAGGCGTGGCGCAACAAGCTGAAGGGCCTGCCGAAGCCGCGCGTCGCCGTGCTGATCGGCGGACGGTCGAAAGCCTATGACCTTGACGCCGCCCATGCCCGCATACTCGCCGAAGAGGTTCATGCCGCCATTACCCAGGTCAAGGGCTCCGTGCTGCTGACCGTGTCACGCCGCACGCCGCTGGAGGCCCGCGTGGCGATCGAGGACATTCTGAAAGACCTGCCCGGCATCATCTATGACGGTCTGGGCGAAAATCCCTATTTTGCCTTCCTCAAGGCCGCCGATCATTTCCTGGTGACGGAGGACTCGGTCAATATGGTCACCGAAGCCGCGTCCACCGGCAAGTCGATCCAGATCCTCAGCCTGGAACGGCGCTCTCTCGGTTCCGGGGAAAAATTCGAGGATTTTCACGAGACCCTGCGCGCCAAGGGCATTACCCATCCGTTTAACGGCACTCTGGCGGGCGCCTCCTATCCGCCGCTCGATGAAACCCGCCGCGCCGCCGAATACCTGCTGGATATGTATCACAGCCGGAAATAACCAAAAAAACAGCCGGCGAAGCTCTCACTCTTCGCCGGCTGTTTTATAAGGGCTGAATACGTTGGGTTAAACGTGTCGACCCCGCATCATGCGGCCGAGCGCAATCAGGATACAGGCGCCAATAATGCCGGCAATCAGGTAACCGATCACGCCGCCGAAGCCGATACCGACCATCGAAAACAGGGCGTTGGCGACGATCGAGCCGACAATACCCAGGATGATGTTCATCAGAAGCCCCTGGTTGGACTTCATGATCTGCTCAGCGACCCAGCCGGCGGCCGCCCCTACAATAATGGCCAGAAGCCAGCCAATGCCTTGTTCTTGCATGATATCACCTCTTTCATGACCTCCGCGAACAGCCCGCGGATTTAGGACAAGCCTAATCTGCCCAAAAAGGTTTTGGGATATGGTTCGGCGGCCAGATTGCAAAGTTTCGGAAAAGAACAAGGGTGTTGAAAAGCGCGTCCGCGCTTTAATTCCTGATGACATTCGCCGCATCACTACCTATCTAATGGCCGTTAACTTTTCCGATTCCGCAGGTTCCCGTCATGTCCAAGCCCCGTCCCCTTCGCTGCGCCATCATCGGCACCGGCCCTGCCGGCTGGACTGCCGCCATCTATGCCGCGCGCGGCCTGTTATCGCCGGTTATCTTCACCGGCCCGCAGGACGGCGGCCAGTTGACGATCACCACGGACGTGGAAAACTATCCCGGTTTCGCCGAGGTGGTGCAGGGCCCGTGGCTGATGGACCAGATGAAGGCCCAGGCCGTGCATATGGGCACCGAAATCATCGGCGAGATCGTGACGAAGGCTGATCTTTCGAAGCGCCCCTTCCTGCTGGAAACCGAGAGCGGCGCGCAGTTCCTGGCCGAGACAGTCATTATCGCCACCGGCGCCCAGGCCAAGTGGCTGGGCCTCGAATCTGAAAAAACCTATCAGGGCTTTGGCGTATCGGCCTGCGCCACCTGCGACGGCTTCTTCTACCGCAACAAGGTGGTGGCCGTGGTCGGCGGCGGCAATACGGCGGTCGAAGAGGCGCTGTTCCTCACCAAGTTCGCCGCCAAGGTCTATCTGATCCACCGCCGTGAACAGCTTCGCGCCGAGAAGATCCTGGTCGAGCGTCTGCTCAATGATCCGAAGATCGAGCCGATCTGGAATGTCGCCATTGATGAAATCCTGGGCGAGACCAATGAATTCGGCGGCGCGGGCGTGGTTGGCGTGCGCCTGCAGGACGTCAATACCGGCGAAAACCGCGTCGTTGATCTCGACGGCGTCTTTATCGCCATTGGCCACGCGCCGTCGTCGCAGCTCTTCGAGGGACAACTGGAAACCAAGTCCGGCGGTTATCTGGTCGTTGAACCCGGCACGCCGAAAACCTCGATCAAGGGCGTCTTCGCTGCGGGTGACGTCACCGACGATGTCTATCGCCAGGCTGTCACGGCCGCCGGCATGGGCTGCCAGGCGGCGCTGGAAGCCATCCGTCTGATCGCGGAAGAGGACCATCACCACAGCCTGCTGACCGCGAAAGAAATCGCTGAAGATTTTTCGCACCTGACCCTTGAACAGCAGAAAGTCGCTACCAAATCTTAAAGCGAAGGCGCCGATAACGGGCCTTCTGGTTTAGCAACACCGCCCAGTTGGGGGTGTAGATGTTGAGCCAAATCAAACCTTTACGGGTGAAGAAGCAGCGCGTCTGCACACCTGTAATGTCTCGCTTTTTGAAGGAGAGCCCTATGCGTACCGCAATCGATTTTTCCCCACTGTACCGTTCCGCCGTTGGCTTTGACCGCCTGGTCAATCTGCTCGACAGCGCCGCCCGCACCGATACGGCGCCGGGCTGGCCGCCTTACAATATCGAGCGCCTGCCGGCCGCCGAAGGCGAAGACCAGGGAGATTCCTACCGCATCGAAGTGGCTGTCGCCGGCTTCCGCCCCGATCAGCTCAATATCGAGGTGAAGGAAAACGTCCTGACCGTTACCGGCAAGAAGGACGATGACGCCACCACCCGCACCTTCCTGCATCGTGGCCTCGCCGAACGGTCGTTTGAGCGCCGCTTCCAGCTCGCCGATCATATCAAGGTGACCGAAGCCGACCTCGCCAACGGCCTGCTCTCGATCACGCTGAAGCTTGAAGTACCGGAAGCCAAGAAGGCAAAGACCATTGCCATCAAGACGGCCAACACCAACGACTCCGCGCCGGTCCTGACCGCCGCCGAGTAAGACTATCTCGCGCGCCCGGAATAGGCGTTTTGGGCGCGCCCCCCTGTTTCTCCCCAAACTCAAGCACTTTCTGAAAAGTGTAACGCACTTTTCAGATTAAAAAGTGCGTCAACTAAAGTGTGTTGCGCGGTCCCCTGACGGTAGACCGCGCCCAAGACCTCCGGCCCCTCTGATCTCCGCCTGCCATCCCTCGGGCGTTTGACGGTCAGGCGACAAGCCGGGGGTCTTTTATTTTGCCGGTAATGTCTCGACGAAGCGCCGCGACAGGTCCAGCAGATGGTCGAACACCGGTGGCGGGCACTCCGTTTCATCGATGAAGATAAAGCCCGTCATGCGCCGTCCGCCGTGAATCATCGGTCGCGTGCCAGCAATGGCCAGGGCTTCGGCTTCATTGTCGTGGCCCGGCCGGAACATCAACTGCTCCTCACCGGTTTTGAGCGTCCTGTGGCTGACCAGCATTTTGCCGTTCAGCAGGAAAACCAGACCGCCCATCATCCGCTTTTCCGTGATATTCGCCGCGCCCAGCGCATCACGGATACGCAGCGACACCAGTTCACTACAGGCCATCTTTTTCTCCCGTTATCGCTGCGCCGATCACCGCGAAATCCCCCCGCACTGAGCTCCAGCAGACCGAAACGCATAGCATACCCCCAGTTCCGGTCTTTTGTCAGATCGAGCGTGCCCAGCAACGGACGGATCGGCTGTTCGCGGCTGTCTGACCACTGGACATTCCGGCGAAAAGGCTGGAAACCCTCCGACATATATCCCTGATAAGGCTCGCCCTCCCGGATACGGCCAATGGCGGTGAAGGATTGAAAACCATCCTTCACGCCCATCTGCTCCGAAGGCGAATAATAGATGATACCGTCGCCCGCCTTCATGCGCTTGAGCGGTCCCAGCTTGCCGTGATTGACCTGCATGAAGCCTTCCGTTCGGCCGCGCCGCACATGCTCGGCACTGGCCACGGCCAGCCAAAAGCGCATCACCACAGGTTCCGGCCGTCGAGAACCTGGACCGGAGCGGCGTCCAGGTCGAAATCTTCAAGCAGGCGCGCATTTATGGCGATCTGCGGATGGTCGAAATCCGGCTTGTAATCGACCCAGCCCGGCGAAACATTGTAGGTGGTGCAGCCGCAACCATTGCAGAAATGCAGCCCCACCATCCGGCTTTGCCAGCGATATTCGCTGTCCTTCGCCGGATCATTGGCCGGCTCGAAGACAATCTGGTCCGGCGTGTAATAAGCCCACAAGGCGCCGCGTTTGCTGCAGATAGAACAGGTGCAGCGCGTGACCGTTTCCGGCACCTTATCGAGGGTGAACTGTGTGGCGCCGCAATGACAGCTTCCTTTGACCGTCATTATATCCTCCTGTTGTCGAGGATATCTTACAATTCCTGCTGCCAATTTATGTCAGGAGGCGATACGCCCGCGCAGGGCCACACAGGTGGTGTGCTCCAGCGCTTCCAGATTCATCATGGCACCCTGGAGATTTGAACGCGAAATATCCGCGCCGTCGAGCCGCGCCAGCTTCATGTCGGAATCGGTGAAATTGACATTGCGCATCCGTGTGTCACGCAGGTCCGCCGGCAGGAAGCGCGTGGCGTCGATCTTCAGCGCGCCGAGATTGGCGCCTTCCAGATTGGCGCCATCGAGACGGGCCCGCGCCATGCGCACGCCGCGCAGATCGGCGCCGGCCAGGTTGCAGTTGCGCAGGTCGGCGTCTTCGAGATGCGCGCCCTGGAGCTGCACGCCGCGCATATCGAGCCCGTAGAAAACCGCGCCCTTGGCCGACAGCGCCGCCAGATTCAGGCCCTTGATAGACCCCATGCCGCGCAGGTCGGCATTATCGAATTTCGAGGGTGTGCCTTCCTTGCCGAGCGTATCGACCCACAGGGCGTGATCGCGCAACATCTGGCCATAGGGCAGATTGGTGACATCCGTGCCCTGCGGCTTGTCAGTCAGCACACCGGTCATGTCGGTCTGTGAAGTCCGCCACATGTCGGTCTTGGCGCCAATCAGCACGGCATCGCGCAGGGAGGCCCCGGAAAGGTCGGCACCGGAAAGATCGGCACCCGCCAGGTCGACATTATCCATGATGCACTGCTTGAGATTGGCGCGGATCAGTTTGCATGACTTCATGGTCGCGTCGGTGAAATCGGCCTTCATCGCCTGGATGCCGGAGAGCTTGGAGCGTTCGAGATTAGCCCCGCGCAGATTGGCGTAGGTGGCTTCCGACGAGCGCATCGAGATTTCGACGTAAGATAAGCCCGCCTGCTTGTCCGGCAGGGCCAGGGCCCCTTCGCGCAGGTCGGCTTCGTATAGGTCGCAATCCGAGAGATTGGCGCCGCGTAATGAGGCGCCCCGCAGGTCGGCCCGCCGCATCGAGGCATGGCTGAGATTGGCCAGTTGCAGGTCGGCGCAATAGAGATTGCAGGTATCGAGCACCGTGTTCGTCAGGTCGCAATCCATCAGGATAGCGGCGGTGAAATCGGCGTCATTGAGCACGCGCCCGGAGAAATTCAGGCCCGACAGGTCGCACCAGGCGAAAACTGCCCGTGCGCCGCCCGGCTTCATCGCGCGCAGGCGTTCGTGCTTCGTGCAGATCGCATCGACCTGCATCTGGGTGAGCTTGGTGTAGCGTGTATCGCCGGCAGTGGCGGTCATGCGGACGGGCTTTCCTCGATATCAGGACAGGAAGTCTTCCACAAAAACCTTAAAAATTTGGGTTATTCGGCCATTAAGCCTGATGCAGCGAGGGCCATTGCCAGATCAGACCCGGCCGGAACCGACAGATGGCGGTAACCACGGCCCGCCCACGCCACCAGTTCGGCTTCCAGATCGTCGCTTTCAGGGGTGAAGACGGCATCGAAACCCTTTCCGCCGGTGTCCGTCTCGACGAACGGCCGGCCGGTGCGGTGATAATGGGCTGTCGGCGCGATCAGCCGGTCGGCTTCCTCCGCCAGCAGGCCGGCTTCGACGATAATTCCGGCGGCGGTCATGCGTTCCACGCCAATATGAGAGGCAAAGGGTGATGGATCATCACAGGCATAGATCACGCGCGCCACGCCGGCCTCGACCAGCCTTTGCGAACAGGAACAGCCGCCATTGGAACGCTGGCCGCAGGGTTCGAGCGTCACATAGGCCGTGGCACCTTTTGCCACCGGGCCGGCCTTATCGAGTGCCACTTCCTCGGCATGAGGACGGCCGCCATCGCCTGTGGCGTCCTCAGCGATGACCGCACCATCTTTTACAATGATACAGCCCACCGCCGGATTTGGCCAGGTCCGCCCCATCTGAGATAGCCCCAGACGAAGCGCCTGCTGCATGAAACCGATATCATTTTTCCTTCCCCCTCTCCCCACCTGAGGGGAGAGGGTTGGGGTGAGGGGTTTTTAGAACAGTCACTGATTTTGCCGGATAAAACTGAAAGTCATGATCAACTATATGGTCTGTTATCCGGCCATCGCAAATAGCGGCAATGGTTTCGAGCACACCATCCGGTTGGGAGAGCACATGACCGCTTGGAAACCGTGCCACCGACCAGCCGTTAATGGTCATGATCTCATTGCGGATTTGGTCTTTCGGATCATCGATATGCTGGCTGCCATCCAATTCGATGACGAGGCTCAGATCAATGCACGCGAAATCAGCTATATAATTACCGATAATAAAGCTTCTATGAAACTTGAAACCGCTTAGTTGCCGATTACGCAAAGCATTCCACATACGGCTTTCGGCGATATTGTCAGACTTCCGCAAGGCGCGGGCTAATGGCGTTAGTCTGGAGCGCTTTCTTGCCATGCTTTCCCCCAAAGCGTCTTTGTCTGGCAACCCCTCACCCCTACCCTCTCCCCTTAAAAGGGGCGAGGGGGTTTATCTGCGTAACTCGCTTATCTTCCCCTCCCCACCTGAGGGGAGAGGGCGGGGTGAGGGGTTCTTACTTCCTAAATAGCCGGCAGCGGATTGGCGCGGGCCTGATCGAGGTATTTGGCTGACACCGGCTTCAGATTATCGTCCAGCTTCACTACCAGCGGATTGCCGGTCGGGACTTCGATCTCCAGGATCGCCTCGTCACTGAGGTCGAACAAAGACTTGATAATCGCGCGGATCGAATTGCCGTGGGCGGCCACCAGAACCGTGTCGCCCGCTTTCAACGCCGGCACGATATCGCCCGTCCAGAACGGCAGGACGCGGTCGAGCGTGGTCTTCAGGCTTTCAGTATCGGGCAGGTCGGCACCGGCATAGCGGCGATCGCCCTTGAAATCATAGGCGCTGCCGGCTTCCAGCGGCGGCGGCGGCACATCATAAGACCGGCGCCAGATCTTGACCTGATCCTCGCCGTGCTTGGCGGCGGTTTCCGCCTTGTCGAGGCCCGTCAGGCCACCATAGTGACGCTCATTGAGGCGCCAGTCCTTCACCACCGGCACGAAGGATTGACCAGCGGCTTCCAACGCCAGATTGCAGGTGCGGATGGCGCGGGTCAGAACCGAGGTGAACGCCTTGTCGATCTCGATGCCCTCGGCCTTGATCAGTTCGCCGCCGCGTGTCGTTCGGGCCTCGCCTTCGGCGGTCAGGTTGACATCGACCCAGCCGGTGAAGCGGTTTTCCAGTTCCACTGGCTTTGGCCGTGGCGAAGCAGGACGAGTGTGGGCATAAGGCATCTCCGGTCTGTAAAAGCTCCGGAAGGCTATAAGGCGAGTTTAATACAGGTGCAATACGTCGCCGGGCCGGATCGTTCCGCCCTTGATGATCCGAGCATAGATGCCGCACTCGCGGTGTCCGTAATTCTGCCACAGCGCCTCGCAGATATCGATATCGCGCTCGGCCGTTTCCGGATTCACATGGGTGGCGACACAGCGCACGATCGACTTCAGCACCTCGAATTCCGGCCCGTCCTCGCCCAGCCGGATATGTTTGCCTACCCAATCGTGATCCTCGAAAGCCGTCTGGTCTTCGACCCAGATATTGGCGCGCAGCCGCAACGGATCAAGCTCGCGGCCGATGCGCTGGCCGAGGTCGCGCAAACTATTGAGATTGAGGAAGGAGACAAACCCCTTGCCAGAATCGGTAAAGCGGAAGTGCGAATGGACCTCGTCCCAGCCCGGCGCACGCAGCAGGTTAAGTGGGAAAGCCGTCGGATCATAGTCCTCGTGACGGCCCGAGGATGGTCTCGACATGCCGCGCCAGACTGTGCCGCCCGGCCTCGCTGGCCAGGTCGAACGCCCACGACTTGCCGTCCTCGTCCGTCACCTCGAAGGCATCATCCACCTCATCATAGCGGGTGCGCAGCCGCGCCACGGCGGCGAAGCGCGCCAGCACAGCGAACTTCATCTTGGAGATAGTGACCGGATTTTCAGCATCGAAGCCGGAACGGCCAACCTCCAGCGCATAGAGCCGGTCAAACGGAAAGAAATCATCCGGGCACAGCACCGCCTCCGGCACGGCTTCCGGGGTGAAACCCTTGACAGGATAACGCCAGAGCGCGGAGATAATACCCGTATTCATGGCCGGTTCTTATACTGCAGCCAGGTGATCAGGAACAGCATCAGGCTGGCGCCGGCCAGAACCGGCTGCATACTGAGCAGGGCATTCAGCAAGGGCACGCCCGTCATCAGGCTCTGATAGATCACCGCCGCCGCCAGCAGAAACTGACCGATCAGCAGCATGGCCCACAGGATGAGAACTTTACGCAGGAGCGATTTAGGCATTTTTACCCCAGTTCCTCTTCAAGCATGGCCAAACGTTCGGCCTGGTCCTCGGCGATCAGGGCATTGATCATCTGCTCCATGTCGCCTTCCATGAACTGCGGCAGGTTATAGAGGGTCAGGTTGATGCGGTGATCCGACACGCGCCCCTGCGGATAGTTATAGGTGCGGATGCGTTCCGATCGATCGCCGGAACCGACCTGGGACTTGCGGGCGTCTGAACGCGCCGTATCGAGCGCCGTGCGCTGCATGTCGTACAGACGCGCCTTCAGGTTACGCATGGCGATCTGGCGGTTCATGTGTTGCGACTTTTCCGAAGAGGTCGCCACAATGCCAGTCGGCAGGTGGGTAATGCGCACGGCGGAATCGGTCTTGTTGACGTGCTGGCCGCCGGAGCCCGACGCGCGGTAGGTATCGATGCGGATATCCTTGTCGAGAATTTCGATCTCGACATCCTCGGCTTCCGGCAACACCGCCACGGTGGCGGCCGAGGTATGGATGCGGCCGCCGGCTTCGGTGGCCGGCACGCGCTGCACGCGGTGAACGCCGGATTCGAACTTGAGCTTGCCGAAAACGCCTTCTCCGGTCACCGAGGCGATGATTTCCTTGTACCCCCCATTTCACCTTCGGAGACGCTGTCGATTTCGACGCGCCAGCCTTGCGTCGAGGCATAGCGGCTGTACATGCGGAACAGATCGCCGGCGAACAGCGCCGCCTCGTCACCGCCTGTGCCGGCGCGGACTTCGAGGATGGCCGAGGCATTGACGTCCTTGTCCTGCGGCGCCAGTAAAAGCGCCACACCATGCTCAAGTTCCGGCAGGGTCGTCTTCAATTCCTGCAGTTCCTCGGCCGCCAGAGGCGACAGGTCGGGATCATTCAGCGCTGCCATCTCTTCCAGTTCAGGCACGGACTGGCGCGCCTTGTGCAGGCGGGTCACGGCATCGAAGACCGGCTTCAGTTCGGCATGTTCCTTCGACAGCTTGACGATCTCGGCGCCGTCGGTCGCGGATTCCATGCGCGCTTCGATCATCTGGAAGCGGTCCATGACCTGGGCCAGCTTGGCGTCGGGAAGGTGTATCAAGGGTATTCTCTCATCAAAACGGGGTGCAGGGAAAGCCCCTCCCACCACTTCGTGGTCCCCCCTCCCCGCTTCGCAGGGCGGGAGAAGGTCGCTGTACCTCTATTTTGGATAGGTATCAATGAAGCTCTGCCGCTTTTCCAGTTCGGGCTGCAGGGCGGCGATGCGCGGCGCGATGGCCCGCCAGTCGATATGCGGCAGGCGAAAGTCACAGAAGGTAGCTGCCACGCCGAGGGTCAGGGTGCCCATATCGAAAACCTCCGCGCCCGGACAGAGGGTATCGGCGACCGTAAAGGCGCGCCTGAGATTGCCTTCCCAGCGCGCCAGCCAGAAGGGCGAGCGCTCGGTTTCCGGGCGGCGGTTCTCATAGACGATCTTTGCCATCATCTCGTTGAGACCTGCGGCCACGGTTTCCACGCGCCTGACCCGCCAGTAATCATCCGTGCCATAATCCGGCATCAGGTGCGGCCCCTCGCCTTGCGTCGCCAGCCAGGCGCTGATCAGGCCGCTGTCGGTCCAGCAAACGCCGTCATCATCGATCAGGGCCGGAAGCTGCGACAGCGGATTGGCCGCCACCAGATCCGGGGCGGCCTCCACCGGGAGGCGCGACACCTCCTCGATCCGCGCCGTCAAGCCTCTTTCCCTTACGACAACACGGACCTTGCGGACAAAAACCGATGTAGAGCTGACAAATAATTTCATAACAACGTTATCCGATTAAGGTTTGAACCCGCCCGGTCGTGGCGTGCAAAACCTTGATCGTCAAGGGTGCGCCCCCCGATTTCACACCGTTTTCCGGCACAGCTTTCTTAATAATCGTTTAAATAAAAACGGCCGATATTTGCCTTAATTTAAGATATCTACAGTAACCTTACCCTGACATATAACTCACCTCAGAATGAGGACCTGGTGAAACGTAGTTCAGGCGAATTAAAACTGCTGGCGCCCATGGCCCTGATTGTGGTCGTGGCCGTGTGTGCTTTGGTGGGCAGTCTGTGGGTATGGGCTGAACAGGCCGATCATATGTCGCGCACCCGCGAGGAAAAACTCGTCATGCTGGGCCTGAACCAGATGGCGGACGACCATTCGCAACTGATGACACCGATCACCATCTGGGACAAGGCGGTCGAAAGCACCGCCGTCAAATATGACGAGACCTGGGTAAAGAATAATATCGGCGACTATTTCAACAATTTCCTCAATTTTGAGTCCAACCTCCTGCTGAACGACAAGGGCGAGATTGTCTTCGCCTACCAGAACGGCAAGGAGACCGATATCGCCCGCCTGGCCGGCGCCGCGCGCCAGACCAGCAGTCTGGTGGCCGGGCTGCGCCAGACCTATGAAGACCGCCGCGCTCGCGGATTACCCGCCACGACCGAAAGCAACCATACCGGCCGCCTGATGGCGATGAACGGCCATATCTATGTTGTGGGCGCCAGCCTGCTGCTTTCCGACAAAGCCGATTCCCCCTTGCTGAAATACAAGCCGTTTGTCGCCATCGGTATGCACGAACTGTCGAGCGACGAACTGATCGCGCTGTCGCAGCGTTACATGGTGTCCGATATCAGGCTGCTGCATCCCGGCCAGCCGCGCCCCAAAGGCTCGGCGCTGGTCGCCTTCAAGGATGACAATGGCAAGGTGCTGGCGGAGCTGAGCTGGATGCCGGATACGCCCGGCCATACCCTGTTCATCCGCACGCTGGGTCCGGTCCTGATGATTTCGCTTGGTCTCGGCCTGATCGCGCTCGTCCTGCTGCACCAGAGCCAGCGCGCCGCCGAGGGACTGATCGCCTCAGAAGCCAAGGCCAAGCACATGGCCCTGCACGACAACCTGACCGGTCTGCCCAACCGCACCCTGTTCGCCGACCGCCTGAATCAGGCCACCGAGCGCCTGAAGCGCCAAGGCGGCCATGTCGCCGTCATGTGCATCGGACTGGATCGTTTCAAGGACGTCAACGACACGCTGGGCCATCTGGCCGGCGATGAACTGATCCGCCACAATGCCGGCAAAATTACCGGCATGATCCGCTCCGGCGATACTCTGGCGCGCCTGGGCGGCGATGAGTTCGTGATTATTCAGACCGATACCGATGGCTCTTCAGCCGCGTCGCTGGCTAAGCGCATCCTCGAAGGTCTGACCGGCACGGTCAATCTCGAATCCGGCCAGGTATTCTCCTCCTGCTCGATCGGCGTGACCCTGATCGGTGATGGCGATATCGATCCCGCCGAAGCCCTGCGCCAGGCCGACCTCGCCCTCTACCGCGCCAAGGATCTCGGCCGCGGTCAGTATGCCTTCTTCGAAGTCGAGATGGACGCCACCATCAAGCTGCGCAAAACGCTGGAAACCGGCCTGCGCGAGGCGATCCATGTCGGCGATATCGATGTCGTCTACCAGCCGCAGGTCGATCACTTCGGCCATATTGTCGGTGTCGAGGCCCTGTGCCGCTGGACGCACCCGACGCGCGGCCCCGTCTCGCCGGCCTATTTCATTCCGCTGGCCGAGGAATGCGGCCTGATGAACGAACTGGGCACCCTGATCATGCGCCGCGCCATGCAGGATTCGCACCGCTGGCCGGGCCTCAAGGTCGCAGTCAACGTCTCGGCCACCCAGATGCGCAATCAGGGCTTCCTGGCCACCATCAAGGGCCTGCTGTCGGAAACGAAGACGACCGCCGAGCAGATCGAAATCGAGATTACCGAAGGCGTGCTGCTCAATGACGACAATACCACCCAGATGGTGCTGCGCGACCTGCGTCATATGGGCTTCACCATCGCGCTCGACGATTTCGGCACCGGTTATTCGTCGCTCGGCTATCTCAGCCGCTATCCGGTCGACAAGATCAAGATCGACCGGTCGTTCGTCTCCAACCTGGGCGTCGATCCGGAAGCCGAGGCGGTTATCCGCGCCATCGTCAAGCTCAGCAAGGCCCTGAACCTGAATATCGTGGCCGAAGGCGTGGAAACACGCGCGCAGAAAAACATCCTGCGCCAGACGGGCTGCAATATCATCCAGGGCTACCTGTTCTCGAAGCCGGTCGCCTCAGAAGCCATTGACGAGATGATGAAGAACGAACGCAAGCTGACGATTATCGACGAAGAGGGCTACGTGGCCCCCAAGACGATCAAGATGACGCCACGGATGTCTTAAGACGAATAAAACGCGCTCCGACGAAAGCGGTAGCGCGAAATTACCAGGAATATCTGTGTGATCTGTGGATACTCTCTTTTCCAGCGCCAGGACTCGCTCGGACGTTCTTTTTGATCCACAGATTACACAGATATTCAAAACAACCGCACGTTACCGCTATCGTCGGTGTATCGAATAATCAGGTTTGTCCGCTTCGCGCGGAATACCCCCCGAGCTACAGCTTCTCCGCGTGGGCCTCAACCAGCTCGACGATATGTTCGATCATGTCGGCATTGCTGAGCTTGTGATCGGGCTTGCCGGCCAGGTAAACCATGCCGGCCCCCGCGCCGCCGCCGGTAAAGCCGATATCGGTATAGAGTGCCTCGCCCGGACCATTGACCACGCAGCCGATGATCGACAGCGACATCGGCTTAGCGATATGGGCCAGGCGCTCTTCCAGCTTCGCCACCGTATCGATGACATTGAAGCCCTGGCGCGCACAGCTTGGACAGGCAATGATATTGACGCCGCGATGGCGCAGGCCCAGCGATTTCAGCAGGTCGAAACCAACCTTGATCTCTTCCACCGGATCGGCGGCCAGCGACACGCGCAGGGTATCGCCAATACCCGCCCACAGCAGGTTGCCGAGACCGATGGCTGACTTGATCGTGCCGGTACGCAACGGCCCCGCCTCGGTCACGCCGATATGCAGCGGGCAATCGATGGCGTCGGCAAGCGCCGTGTAGGCGGCGACCGTCAGGAAAACATCCGACGCCTTCACCGATATCTTGAACTCGTGAAAATCGTGGTCGCGCAGGATATTGGCGTGGAACAGCGCACTCTCGACCATGGCTTCCGGGCACGGCTCGCCGTACTTTTCCATCAGATCCTTTTCCAGCGAACCGGCATTGACGCCGATGCGCATGGAGCAGCCATAATCCTTGGCAGCCTGGATCACTTCCTTCACGCGATCGGGCGAGCCGATATTGCCGGGATTGATGCGCAGGCAGGCGGCGCCCGCCTTGGCGGCCTCGATGGCGCGCTTGTAGTGGAAATGGATGTCGGCCACGATCGGCACATTGGCGTTGTCGACGATCGTCTTCAGAGCCGCCGTGGAATCGACGTCTGGGCACGAGACGCGCACGATATCGGCGCCCGCCTCCTCCATGGCCGCAATCTGGCGCAGGGTGGCCTGGGCATCTGAGGTCAGGGTGTTGGTCATGGACTGCACGCTGATCGGTGCATCACCGCCGACGGCCACCTTGCCCACCATGATCTTGCGGCTCGGCCGGCGCTGGATCATCCGCCAGGGGCGAACGTGTGTATGGTCGTGAGGCTGGTGGGTGTCCATTGGAACTCTGGGCTATACCGAAAACACACCCCATATATCAGGATGCGGGTCGTTCGTCACAACCGGAATTTCAAATAATATTACTGGCTGTCCGGCTCAGTCGCGGGAGAGCTTTCGGGCGCCGCCGCCCGCTGGCTGGGCAGGTAAGGGATCGGCCCGTTCGGCTTCTCCGCCGTCAGCGGGGCGATCGGCGCAGAGGTGGCGCGCGGTGCGCCCGCCAGTTCACCTGCCTGGGCCTGTTTCTGGTCGAGCGCATCGGAAAGCTGGGCGGCCCGCGCATTGATGCGGCCGACAGGAGTGACCGCGCTTTCCAGCGTCCCGGCATATTCGCCGTTATAATACATCTCGAAGGCCGAAACATCGGACACATCAATCAGCAGGTTTTGCTGATCGGTTTCCGGCAGGCGGTAGGCTTCGCCGGCACCGATGGAATGGGCGAAATAGACCGTGCCGTTCGCCGGATCGCGCACCACCAGATTGACCGTCTTGGTGGCCTGGATGGTCACCGCGGAATTTTCCGGGGCCGCACCATAGACCGCGCCGCGCGGATTGAACGCCTTGCGCATCTGCAGCACGTCACTGACAGGCACCGGCGCGGCGGAATTGGCGTTTCGCGCGGCCTCGATGGAGGCGAAGCCTTCTTCAAGCCCTGGGGTCACATAGGGCACCGGCACGTCCTGATCGCGCGGCGCCGGCTGCGGCTGCGAAACGAAGATGGCCCCGTTCAGCATGTTGGGGACACCCGCCGCCCACGACGAATTGCCGAACTGCGCCTCATGGCTGCTATTGCCGAACCTGATGCTGGGCTGGCGCTGCACTACGTTCCAGATGACGATCGCCGCCACCAGACTGGCCGCAGCGCCGATATAGAGACGGTAATTGGGCTTGTTGACATCATCGAGCGACGCGCCCGATGGTGCGTGAAGCTTGGTGGCCGCGGGAGAGACCTCGCGCTTGTACATATCCGCCAGGGTTTCCTCGTCCAGGCCCAGCGCTTTTGCATAGGCTTTGACATAGCCGATGGCGAAGGCGCGCGGCGGCAGTACGTCATAGGCGGCCTGCTCGAAGGCTTCGAGATAGGCGCGCCGCACGCGCGTCATTTCCGAAACCTCGGCGAGCGAAAGCCCCTGCGCCTCGCGTGTCTTTTTCAGGATTTCGGCCAGATCGAAGCGATCGGGCAGCCGGCCATCGGTCGTGCCCTTGAAGGCGGAATTCGCCTCACCGCGATAGAGGCCCTGATAAGGCTCATCCTCGATGATATTGGGCTCGGTCGTACTCATAACTGTCCTGTGGTGGCGTTGCGCGACCAAACCATAGGCGGGCACAATAATCAACTCGGACATGGCCTATGGCCGCGCCCCGGTAACGCAATTTTTGGTGTTTGATATCAATGTGAACTCGGTTATGAACAACCCCTCTTTGGCTTTATCTGGATATGCCCCAATGCCCGCAGCCTTCGATGATCTCTATATCGGCCAGAGTGTTTCCATTGGCGCGGCGGTCATTTCCGAAGAGGAACTGGCCGCGTTCTGCAAGTCCTATGCGCCGACCTGGGATGTCAATGACGGCGTGCCGGACGCGCTGATCTTCGCCCTGTGGTCCAAGCTGGAAACCGAAGCCGCCTCGCACTGGCCGCAGACCAAGCGCCTGGCGGTCGATGCCCTGCGCTGGTCGCGCAATCCGCCGCCGGGTGAACTGCTGCGCGGCCGCCTGACCGTGATGGGCAAGGATGCCGTGGGCGATACAAAGGGTGTGGTCATTGCCCAGAATGACGTGCTCGATGAAGCCGGCCGGCTGGTCTTTTCCTGTCTGACCCGCTCGGTATTCCAGCGCCTGCCCAAGGCGCCGATTGATTAGGCTGGTCGCCGGTTAAAAGGCGACGAACCACGAATGAACACGAATACACACGAATAAATAGGGAACTGGTCGTTCATTCGTGTGAATTCGTGTCCATTCGTGGTTTCAAACTCTTCCAAATAACAGTCAAAAAAAGCTCCGGCCTTGCGACCGGAGCTTTCTCATTTTCACAAAGCCATAGAGCTTAGTTAGCGTTAGCGGCCGGTTGGGCATTGTTGCGCTCGATCGTCATGGCGATCAGCTTATCCCAGGCCAGCAGCGAGTTCAGGTGCGCGTAGATGTGCGTCAGCGCACCGTTGTCGCGCAGTTCGACGAGCTTGTCGCCGGACAGTTCGCCCAGCTTCTTTTCATCGACAGCGAAATATTCGGCGATCTTTTGCGGCTCACCCGGCGTGCCGTCCGGATTTTGCGGACGATAGAGGGTTTCGCGCGCGGCCAGCAGGTCCAGTTCACGCAGCAGGCCAACAAAGCTTTCGGTACGGCGGCGCTCGTTTTCAAAGTCCGAGCAGAACTGCATGGCGTTCTCGACGTAAGGCGTGGCCTTGCCGGCTTCGAAGAACGGCACATCGGGGTTCGACTTGGCCACCATGGCGGCGCCGGTATCGACGCACAGGATCATGCGCTCCTGGCCTTCGTCATTGGCGAAGACGAACGGATAGCGGCGGGCGAAGGCCGGCAGGTAGCTGTCGGACTTGAAGACACCTTCCGGCGACACGAAGACGTTCTGGCCGGCCGAAAGCCCCATGGCCGCGACCGGCATGTAGTTTTCGCCGATGAAGACGATCGGGAAGCTCAAGGAAGCGGCCGGAAATTCGGCCACGGTCAGCGGCACGACATTGGTTTCGGCGACGAAGGCGTGCGGCGCCGGGATCGACTTGATACCCATATTGGCGTGCGCTTCGGGGCTCAGCGGCTCCGGGGATTTGTAGAAAAGGACGTTTCCGGTGAGCGTCGCATCGTTGGTTTGTTCTTGTGCCATGGTCGCTTTAAAGAAGGTTAGAAGAAAAAAGGAGCTTCGCTTCTAGCGCAACCCTTTGCTTCCGGCAAGCGCCGTGACGGTTTGCGGGAAACACCCGCCGGCTTTTCAGCTTCCGGCGGGTGTCTGTACCATTTTGGAGCGGATTAGAAGTTATAAACCAGCCCCACGCGCAGGTTGCGGCCGGGATCGACCACCGCGTCCTTGGTGCTGCTGGTCGCCTCACGCATCTCGACATCGCCGATATTGCGCACCTCGGCGAACAGCGAGGTATCGGGCCTGATCTTGTACGAGGTGAAGATATTGGCCGTGACATAGCCGTCTGTCGGCGTCTCGAAGGCCGCCAGGCGCTCCTTACGGGCGTCAACACCGCGTACTTCAAAGTAGGAATCCCACTTGCCGCCCTTGCTTTCCAGCTTGAGCGTCAGGGCCTGCGGCGGTATGCGCACGATCGGCCCGATACTCGTCTGGCCATGGACATAATCGTAAGCGACATCGAACGCGATGGCTTGAGAGCCGAGCGCGAACAACTTGGTATTGGCCTCTATTTCCACACCATAGAGATCGGCATTGGTTTGAACATACTGGAAGACGGGCAGGTCATCCTGCATGGCACCTGTGGGCCGCAGGTCGATGAAATTGTCGAAATGACTGGTATAGACATGGGCGTCGATGGCGAAGCGATTGTCGTGGTCGACCAGCACATGGCCTGTCAGTTCGAGCGAATAACCGATCTCCGTGCGGAAAGCCGGGTCGCCGATGATGAACTGACCGGTGCCGCCATGCGGCCCATTGGCCAGCAGTTCGACATCCGACGGCGCGCGCTCGGAGCGGGTCAGGCTGAGACCAACAAAACTGTGGTCTGAAGGGCGGTAGAAACCGCCAAGCGAGGCCGACAGGGTGTTGAAATCCTTGTCATAAGATGTTGCCGCGGAGGTCAGATGCGTGTCATCGACCCGCGCCCCGCCCTCCAGGCCCCAGGGGCCATCATCATAGCGATATTGCGCAAAAACACCGGCTTGCTTGGTGGTGGTCGATGGCACAAAGGCTTCCTCGCCGATCGCCTCGAAATCACGCTTCAGGCCCGATAGCCCGACCGTGCCGCTCCACTTACCCTGGCCGTCACGGATCAGGGCGGTGCGGAATTCGCTGCCTTTCGAGAGGAACTGCGTCCCTGGCGTACCGCCTTCAATCTCGGCATGGTCATAGTCGGAATAACCGGCCGAAGCATCGAGGCGGTTGAAGCCCGCCCAGTTCAGGTTGAACGATCCGCGCGCGTCCCAGCGTTTCTGGTGCAGGTCTATAGACACATCGGAATCAATGGCGGTGCCGTAGAGGTAATCGGTGGTCTTGTAGCTCAGGCCGACATAGCCGAAATCACCGACATAGCTGACACCGGCCCCGACATTCTTCATATCCTGGAAAGAATTGTGCTGCTTGTCGCTGGTATCGACCGGCAGGCCGTTGGCCTCGGTATAGGCCAGGGTCTCGGCCGGCACCGGGATGCTGTAATCCGAGGTCTTGTGTCGGAAGGCATCGAAGGTGAAGACCCACGGCCCCTTACCCGCCTTGATATCGAATGCCCCCTGAAGCCCCTGATCGACCGACGAGGCTTGCACCGTGGCCGTGCCTTCATAGCCTTTTGCCGGCGCCACAGCGGGGATGCGGTCATCGATCACATTAACAATCCCGCCGATGGCGTTGCCGCCATAGGCGAGCGCGGAAGGTCCGCGCAACACCTCGATGCGCTTCGCCTCGGTCGGCGATGACGGCACGGCATGGTCCGGCGACAGGGCCGACACATCAACCACCCCCATGCCGTTATTGAGCACCAGCACGCGGAAGCCATCCAGCCCGCGGATCATCGGACGGCTGGCGCCCGGCGCGAAGCTGGAGGAGCGAATACCCGGCAGATAGGCCAGCATGTCGCCTAAGCCCGCCGCCGGCTTCTGATCGATCTGCTCGCGGGTCAGGATATCGACATGCGACATCAGCGCGTCCTTGGAAATCCGGTAACCGGAGCCCGTCACAACCACTTCTGTGGGCTTGTCATCGGTGGCCGGCGCCGGATCATCGGCACGCGCTACGCCGGCAATGGTCAGGGCGATCAGGGACAGGCTGGCGAAAAGGGCGGATTTCGGGAAAGACATGGATACCTCAGATTATTGCGCTGCGGTATTTGTTATGTAATAATATTACACGAGTCAAGCGCGAATGTTATATTATTACACTTTGTGCGCCGCTTGCGAAATCGGCCGAGTCCTCTTACCTTCTGCGTATGAGCCATGCCTGCGCACACACCCACGATCACGACCATGCCCCGACGCCCGATGCCCGCGCGGCACGGCTTGAGGCAGCGCAGGCGCTTTGTACCGATTCCGGCGAGCGCATGACCTCCTCACGCCTGCGCACCTATGAGCTGATCCTGGAAGCTAACGGGCCTATCAAGGCTTACGATGTGATCGACCGCTTTCACCCCGAAGGTGCCGCCAAGCCGCCGACCGTTTACCGCGCCCTGTCCTTCCTCGAACAGATGGGCCTGATCCACCGCATCGAGAGCCTGAACGCCTTTGTCGCCTGCGATACGCAGGACCATAAGCATACAGCCGGCTTCCTGCTGTGCGAATGCTGCGGCCAGAGCGAGGAAATCGTCATTCCCAATGTGGCAGATGTGGAAACCCGCGCCGCCAAAACCGGCTTCAGGGTCAACCATATCACCCTTGAAGCGCGCGGCCTGTGCCAGGCGTGCCAAACAGACCATTGAGGGTAACCACTGACTGTCGCAGTTCGCGCCAGACAGTCAGCCTGACAACATAAAAAAGCGTGATCGCGTTCCGCCCAAAGCTTAAATTTACCCAACGGTCTTGCCACGGCGCGCGCACTGATTCACAAGGCGGGTGAGATCACGAAATCGCCGTTATGCGATTCTGCACGGGTCACCCTTTTCGAAAAAGCGCTTCAAGGCCGCCATGTCCACTACGCTGCAAATGCTCGACCAGGGCTCGCTTCGTCATATCCTGGAAGCCCACGCCCTGTTCAAGCTGCGCAAGGCCGGCGGTCGGATCGCCAATCTGTCCTATATCGACCTGACCGACATGAAACTGGAAGGCGTCGATTTAAGCGATGCCAACCTGACCGGGGCGCGGCTTTATGGCGCTTCCCTGCGTGATGCCAATTTCACCCGCGCCAACCTCTATGGCTGCGACCTGCGCAATGCCGACCTGCGTTTTGCCCGCTTCGATCGCGCCGACCTGCGCGGGGCCTGCCTGCGCGGCGCCAACCTGACCGCCGCCTCGCTGATCGGGGCGGACCTGCGCGAAGGCATGATCGCCTTCAAGGACGAGAAGCAGGGCCTGCGCCTGATGAAGCATGAGAAGCGCGCGGGCGAACTGGACCACGCCATTTTTAACGGCGCCGACCTTTCCGGGGCGCGCATGAACGGGATGCAGGCGGTGTCGGCCGATTTCCGGGACGCCAACCTGGCCGGGGCGGTCATGTCGCAGGCCAAGCTGCGCAAGGCCAATCTCAGCGGCGCCAACCTGACCGGGGCCGATCTCAATGGCGCCGATGTCAGCGGCGCCGACCTGACCGGCACCGTCATGGTCGAGACACAGACCTCCGGCTGCAATCTGCGCGAAGCCGATACCACCGGCACACTGGACACGCCAAAAGAGGTCTTTATCGACGAACGGCCTCTCAGAGATTTCGTCGCCCTGCACGAAGACTGGGCGAAAACCGGCGGCGCGAAAGGCAGCCGGCAGGTGCTTTCCGGCGTCGATTTCCGTCTGGCCGGCGACCTGCGCAAGCGCGTCCTGACCATGCTGGAAGCCGATGGTGCCATCCTCTTCGGGCTGGACCTGAGCGGCATCGAGCTTCAGGGCGCCAACCTGATCAATGCCGATCTGCGCCGCTGCAATCTCTCCGGTGCCGACCTGCGCGGGGCGCGGCTGATCGGCGCGAAACTGACCCACGCCAACCTCACCGGCGCCAATCTTGGCCCGCTCGACCTGGGCGGCGGCCGGCTGATGCGCAGCGATCTCTCCCGCGTCCAGCTCAGCCATGCCAATCTCTCCGGCGCCGACCTGACCCGTGCCCGGATGCTGGAAGCCGTCACCGACCATGTCATCGACAAGGGCTGCAACTACATGCTGGCGGAACGCGCCTGATTTACGCCCTTGCCGGATACTGATGATTTCAGGCGATCTTTCGCAGGGAAATCGAACCCGCATGGGTCTATCACGGGGCTTTTTGGGAGCCCTTTGATCATGACCATGTCCTATGGACGCTTTGCCGCGATGGTCGGCGTATCCACCGTCCTGATGTACGGCATGATGTATCTAAATACATATCAGGCGGATCATATCGAGTTCAGCCAGACGCGTCTGTGGATGGCCGTCGTCATGGGATCGGCCATGGCGGCCGTGATGATGGTCTTCATGGGATCGATGTATAAGAACAAGCGGCTGAACGGGCTGATCATAGCAAGCAGTTGCGTGCTGTTCGCTGTCTCGCTCTGGCTGGTGCGCAGCCAGGCCACGGTCAGTGATGTCGGCTATATGGAGGCGATGATTCCGCACCATTCCATCGCCATCATGACCAGCGAGCGGGCGCATATCAAAGATCCGCGCGTGCGCAAACTGGCCGACGGCATCATCGAGGCGCAGGTCAGGGAAATCGGCGAGATGAAAACCCTGATCCGCGATCTGAAATCAAATCCGGCGCCGGATAGCCAGCCGAACCTGCCGGCAAGGCCCGCCAGCTAATCAGAACCAGCGGCGCGCCTTGAAATAGCTCAGCATCCCGATGATGATGGCGATCATCAGCGCGCATACCGCCTCGAAGGCATAGGGCTGGTGCAGGAACGGCATGTGGTCGAAATTCATGCCATAGATGCTGGCGATCAGGGTCAGGGGCAGGAAGATGGCCGAGACGATCGAGATCACCTTGACGATATTGTTCTGCTCGACATTGATCAGCCCCAGGGCGGCATCGAGCAGGAAGGCGATATGGCCGGAGACATGGCTGGAATGATCGTTCAGGCTGGCCACGTCCTGGCTCATGGTGCGCAGGCGATCGTGAAATTCTTTCAACTCGGTCGTCTTGCGGAAGCCGACGATCTGGCGTTCGAGAGCGGCGGCGAAAACCGTCAGCCGCGCCAGTGATACCAGGGAATCACGCACCTTGGCGATATCGTTCTGGGCCGCGCCCAGGCGGATCAAAACGGTTTCCAGCTTGGTGCGGCGGCGCGTGGTGAAAACTTCCTTCGAGAGGTCATCGATACTGTGGCTGGTCTTTTCGATCAGGTCGGCGGTGCGGTCAATGATGAGATCGACCAGGTTGAGGAAGGTCGTCGGCCCGTCGGCGCAATGGCCGGGCTGCTTTTCAAGCTGATCGCCGAAAATCTTGAACGAGGCGGGCTCGATATAGCGGATGGTCACCAGTCGGCCGCCCGTCAGGACAAAGGTCACCGGCCCGGACTGCAACTGCGACAACCCACCGAAGAACGCCACCTGCGCCGTCATGAAGGCGGCGCCATCCTCGATATAGAGGCGGCTGGACGTCTCGATCTCGTCCATGTCCTCGCGTGTCGGCAACAGGACGCCAAGCTGGGCTTCCAGCTTCAGTTCTTCATCGCGGGTGGGATTGAAAAGGTCGACCCAGGTGGTATGCGGATCAAAATCGCCGGCCTCGGCCGCAACGTGAAATCCCTGCGAATGGAGTGTCAGCACACGCGATATCCCTTTGATCAGGCGGCATAATTAACCGCAAAGGGCTAAGGCGTAAAGCCTACTTCTTGTGGGTGTGCTTGCGGGCCGTGGCCTTGGGCGTCTGGGCCTTTGATTTCGCCTTCGCCGACTTGGGTTCCGGCTTGATTGCCTTTTTGGCGGCGGCATGGCCGGCAGCGGCCTTATCCGAATCGATCTGCGCCACCAGTTCGGCGGCGGGCTTGCCGCTGACATGGGCGGCGACGGTCACCGGCTTGGCGGTCATCTTGCTGCCGGCAGGGCTGAGCGCGGCCTTCAGATCGGCCGGCATGTCATCCGTATTGGCTGAAGCGATCTGTTGGTACGGACGGGCAGTCGAGGGGGCGGCTTCCGGTTGCGCAATCGTGGTGACGTGTTCGCCCATGCGGACCTGCGCCGGATCCTGGTAGATAAAGCCGTAGGTCGTATAGACCGTGGTGCCGAGGTCATTCGACGGGCCATACCACACCTTGACCTTCGACCAGTCACCGGCCTCCGACACGTCCATGACATTGACATTGTCTTCCACCTGGCCGCGGCGGCCATTGATCGGCGACCAGTTGGCGTGGGTGACCTGGATATAGCGGTCGGTGATGATCTGCGAAACGACGGCGACATGGCCGAGCTTCATGCGGCCTTGCGAGCGGAAGACGAGAACGGCGCCGGGCTTGGGCGTGTTACCCTCCTCATAGCGGCCGGTGGCTTTTTCCCACCAGGTCCAGGCATCGCCGAAGATCTGCATTCCGGTAAACTGACGGGCGAAGGTCACGCATTGCAGGTAGGCGGAACCGGCGGGCGTCTTCTGAGCGGCAACCTTTACAGCGCTGGCTTTGCTGGCTTTATGGGCTTTCGTGCGGGCATCGGCAGAGCCGGCGGCACAAAGGGCAAGAAGGGCAAAAGCAATCGCCGAAAGGGTCTTTTTCTGCACGCAACACACTCATTAACTATTCGTCCTGTGTCTTTGCTACATCAGAAAAATTAATTTTCAAATACTTTTTCGCCCATTCGGCGCAAAAATTAACCTTCCTTAACCCACGAATGCGTGATCGCGCCGTGAAGACGTTCGCCATAATGACGCACGATCTTGCGGAACGGGCGCTCGATCAGATGGTGCGCCAGCATCGACAGCGGCACCAGAGCCAGCAGGCCGGCAAACCACCACAGGAAGGGCAGCGGCGCGTGATCTGTGCCCAGCAACGCATTGATGGCCTTAAGATATACCCACTTCCACGGCACATAGATCATGTAGGTGGCAAAGGAAATCTCGCCGAGATAGACCAGGGTCTTGCCGGAGAGGAGGCCCTTTTCATCCTGGGCCAGTCCCGAAATCGACAGGACCAGCAGGCCCAGGGCCACGACCGTCAGGATGTCCGACTGGCCTAAGGAGGTTGAAAACACCACAGTCAGCAGGGCGATGCCGGCGCCGATCAGCGCCACGCCCGGTTTGGCGACCGCGCCGGAACGCCAGGCCAGGTAAAGCGCGCTGCCATAGAGGAAGCTCGGGACGATACGCAGGGCGCCCCACTGGAAGGTGGCGTTTGTCAGGTTGAAGCCGGCTAGGCGTGAGAAGATCAGGTTGACGGCGACCAGGAAAGAATCGCCAGCGATACGGCCAGAATCGGGCGCTCGCGCAGGCGCCACGCCAGGTATGCCACCGCCGGGAAGCCGAGATAGGCGAACCATTCGGCCGAGATCGACCAGGAGGGATGGTTGAACGAGGCCGTCGGCGCCAGTCCCCAGGCCTGTGTCAGGGTCAGGTGCGCCGGCAGGGCCGCCCAGTTGGCGGCGTTTTCATCGAGCGTAACGCCCTTGATAGCGGCGGCGGCGATCAAAAGCAGGGTAAACAGCAGGGTGGCGATATGCAGCGGATAAACCCGCGCCAGACGGTGAATGACGAACTGTCCGTATTTGAAACGGCCCTCACCGAACCCGTTCAGATAGACATAGGAGAGGATGAAACCGGACAGCACGAAAAACAGATCGACCCCGAGATAGCCCTTTTCGATTACCCCTAAGCCGATATTACCGCTCAGCTCGTGGATATAGGTATACATCACCACCCAGAAGGCGGCGAAAAACCGCAGGCTCGTCAGGGGTTTGAGATGATCGTTCATGTCTCCGGCCTTCCCGCTGCCACTCTCCGAAAAGAACGGCCCAAAAGAACAATGTTGTCCTTAAAAATAACGCCCAAACAGGCGAACGGCTGGGTCCATGCACGAAGTGTGCCGAATAATATTACAGATTTGGTAAATGGCGCGCATAAAAAAAGCCCTCTGCGCGGGAGGGCTTTTCATCTCATCAGGCGATGATGCTACTTCTTCACCCAGTTGCCGCTGGCGTCCTGGTAATATTCGCCAGCCTTCAGCTTCGGCACGATGACATTGGCATAGGCCGAAATGCCGGCGGCTTCCGGCGAGACGCCGTTTTTCGCCGCCGCCTGGCCGTAGACGCTCTTGCGGCCGGCATTGATTTCATCGACGGCGGCCTTGGTGGCGGCATCGCCGGAACCCGACACGAAGCCGAGATAGCCGTTATTGCGTTCACCGACCGTGCCCTTGGCCTTGGCGGCATCGACCAGCGCCTTCGAGGCAGCGACATCGGCGGCGGCCGGGGTGGAGATAACGGCGCTGACCGCAACAACGGAAGACGCCATGGCGAGGGCCGCTACAGCGGCTTTAAATAAAGAGGTCTTTTTCATGAGAGTGCTCACTTTCTAACCTTAGAACAGATCAGGGTTCTGCTGGATCAGGGCCTTCACGTCCTGGTCAAGCTGGACCTTCACATTGACATCAAGCTTGGCATAGATAGGTGCCAGGTTGACATTGACATTCACCGAGGGCGTGCAGGCGATGAGCATGATGCCACCTGCCCCCAAAGCTATCGCCGCTATCGCTTTCTTCATAAATGGCTCCCTCAATTCCGAGCTGTAAATACCGTTATACCCATATAGCCAGATATAGGCTGAACCGTGGCTGAACGAAACGGATATTTTGACTAGACATTTTACACCCTTTTGCCACACACAGGACAAGGGGCCACGGAAGATCACAGATGCTGAAAAACGACGCGACGACCGCGCCGATCACCGCCCGACAGAAACCCCGCCTGAATGTCTGGCAATCCCTGTGGCTGCGCGGCGTACTGGTTCTGGTCCTGCTCGGCATCGCCCTTACCGGTCACTGGCTCGACCGCAAGGGCCTGCATGACAATACCGACGGCGTGGTCTCGTTCAGCGATGTCGTCTATTTCACCGCCATCACCGTCACCACGGTCGGCTATGGCGATATCACGCCGGTCACCGACCGTGCCCGCATGTTCGACACCTTCGTCGTCACGCCGGTACGGCTTTTTATCTGGATAATCTTCTTCGGCACAGCCTATACTCTGGCCCTGAAAAGCACCTGGGAGCAGATCCGGACGCGCATGATCCGCAAGGGCCTGAAACATCACATCATCGTCTACGGCTATGGCTCAACCGGCGAGGCGGCGGTCGGCGAACTGTTGCGCCAGGGCGTGAAGCCGCAGAGCATAGTGGTGGTCGACAGCAATGCCGCGCGCATCGCCCAGGCCATCGAATGCGGCGTGACCGGCATAGAGGGCGACGCCACCTATAACGCCACCCAGGACGCCGCCTGCATAAAGACCGCCCGCGCCGTGATGGTGGCCACGCACCGCGACGATTCCACCGTCCTGATCGTGCTCAGCGCCCGCCAGATGAACGCGACCGTGCCGATCAGCGCCACGGTGCGCGCCACCGAAAACGAAGACCTGATCCGCCAGGCCGGCGCCGACAACATCATCAATCCCGTCAGCATGGGCGGCCACCTGCTGGCCCGCGCTTCCGAAGGCCGGCATGTCGCCGAATGCATCGCCGACCTGGCCTCGGCCGATGGTCAGGTGGTCATGCGCGAACGCGAGGTGACGGCCCGGGAAATCGGCAAGCCCCTGAGCGGCATCACCACCGGCATGGGCCTGCGCATTTCGCGCGGCAGCCACATCCACGGCTACTGGGACCACGCGGCCCAGAGCCTGAAGGCCGGCGATATCATCGTCGAGATTGTCCGGACGGACGCCCCTCCGTCATCGGTTCAGGCGCAATAGCGTTCCGGTGAGTCGACCGG
Source organism: Asticcacaulis sp. (assembly GCA_024707255.1). Classification (NCBI taxonomy): domain Bacteria; kingdom Pseudomonadati; phylum Pseudomonadota; class Alphaproteobacteria; order Caulobacterales; family Caulobacteraceae; genus Asticcacaulis; species Asticcacaulis sp. Next base: position 749,643 of record JANQAC010000001.1, read on the forward strand.
AACGCTATTGCTGGGGTTTCTGGGCCGTGTTGGAATAGAAGGCCGCCAGATCGGTCAGCACCTCATCGAGATTGACCGGCACTTCGAGATATAGCTCGACCGGCGTTTTCGAGGGCAGCTTGATCGGCTTCTGCATCCATTTGCCGCTGATATAGTCCATCAGGCTGATCTTTGCCTTCTGCTTCTGCGGCGGATCGTAATAGCCCTTGATGTGGAAATTGATATTGAGGATGCCACCGTCGATCGAGTTGAGACGGGCATCGATCTGATCATAGGCGACGTGTTCCATCGCCTGGAAGGCCAGGTCCTGGAACGGATTGAAATTGGGATCGGCCGCCGCGGCGGCTTCGGCGTTCTGGCTGGCGATGGCGGCGGTGGCCGGCGGCGCGTCGGTCGTCACCGAGCCGGTGGCCGTATTCACGCCGGTCACCGCGGTGCGGTAGATCGAAATCTGGCCCGGCGCATCCGAGGTCATGGTGCCGTTGGCGAAGGCAATATGCCCCTCAGTGTAGGTAAAGGGCAGATGGCCGCTGAGGTTACCCTTAAAGCTCATGCTGGTATTCAGGTCGGACGCCGCGACGACCTTGCCGAAATCGAGCCCGTCGAAGGCCAGCACACCGGTGATCGGTTTTTTGGCGTCGAACCAGATATCGGTCGGCTCCAGCCGGACCGGACCGCCGGGGCTTTCCACCGTGGCCTGCTCCAGCGCCATGTGATCGCCCGAGGATCTGGAAGCGGACATCGAGATCGGTCAGCGGCACGCCGAGCTTGGTTTGCGCCAGGCGGATGGCCCGGCCCGGAGCGGTATGCAGAGGCGACAGGGAATCGAAGACGATCTGCCCGGTCAGCCCCTGCGACGGGCCGGTGGCGCCGAAGAAGCTCATGCCGACGCCATAGGGGGCCTTTTCCGTGGCCGCGACAAAATCGCCGACGCCGATATTGAGCACGCCGCCGCTCGAACTGGTGGTCTTCGTCCAGTTGAACGCGCCCTCGAAGCTCATGGGGCCGGTAACGTCACGGCTGAAAACGGCCGCCACCATCGGCGACAGATAGACCGGCTGCAGGCCGGTCGGGACGAAATTGAGGTCGAGCGTTTTGAAAGACAGGCTGCCGGCGCCGGAAGCCACATCGCTGTCGAGATTGATCGCGGCGATGCGCAGGGGTTTGCCATCGCTTCCCTTGGTCGAGGGGGTAGAGGCGAAGAAGCGGCCGGTCGTGGCCTTGCGGTCCTGTTCGATCGCGCCGTCGATCAACAGCGGATTGAAACGCGTCTGGTCGGCCGGCACCCCATCTGTCAGGGTGGCGCCGGCTAGCGTCGCCTTGTATCCCAGGCCATCGCCCAGGCTGTAAGCCTGGAAATCGCCCTGCCCGCCAACCAGTTTGACGATGACATTGGGCGCGGTCAGGGCGAGATCGCGGTAGGCGCCGGTGACACGCCAGCCCTGCGGCGTATAGACGAGGAACGACTTCCCGGTCTGGGCGATGATGCCCGACAGGTCGGTCAGGTTGTCGCCGATCTGCGCCGACGTGGCGGTGAAACTGGCCTGATCCGCCAGGGTGACGTTGAAACCGCCGCCGGGCAGGGTATTGAAGCGGCCATGACCATCGACCTTGGCGCCCTGCAGCGGGTCAAAATCGAACTGCGCCGCCAGGGTATAGCCGCCGGAGAGGATGCCCTTGTCATCCAGCGCCAGGCCATCCAGCCCCAGCGCCACCTGTGGCAGGCCGTCGCCGGTCAGCGCTATGCCGGCCGCGCCAGATTGGCCGCTGGCAATCAAGGGCCTGGAGCCATGCGGCGCCAGGGTCGCCTTGCCGCCGCCATTGAGCATTGCGTCAGCGCCCTGAACGCGCAGCGCCATCTGCGCCGGGGTATCGGCATCGCCGTGCAGGTTGAGGCTCAGCCCCTTGATACGCAGGGCGAAACGCTGGAACGCCTGGTCGAGCGTGATGATGGCGTCCGCCGGCAGGGGATCGGGCGCGCCCGGAATCGGCGGTTTGCCGGCCGCTTCGGCACGGGCGGCGGCGCGATCCTTCGCCATTGCAGCCAGGCCGCTGTAACGCCCGCGATCGGAGCGGATATCGCTCTGGATCGTCACATCCCACGGACCCTGATCGGCGCCCGCTTCGGCACCGCCATTCAGCGCCAGTGTCGTCTGGTCGAGCGACAGATCGGTGCCCTGAGACAGGTGGCCCACGGTCATGCCGCCGGTAAAGGTCGCCTTGGCGCCGTCATCATCGGAGGCCAGGCTGAGGTCTGTCAGGTTCAGGCGCGCCGTCTGGGCCGACAGATTCCCCTGTTTGAAGCGGCCCGCCTCGCCGGTCATCGGGCCATTGAGATTGAAAGCCAGGCCGGTTTCGCTGGAAAAGCCGGTATTGAGCGTCAGGTCATCGCCTGCAATGCGCAGGCTTTCCGCCTGGATTTCACCTGATTGCAGACGGTCTGTGCTGGCGTTCAGCCTGGCCTTGCCGGAATAGGCGACGCCCTTTTCCGTGGTCTTGAGCGTACCGTCAAAACCGATCTGGGCCTCGAAGGCATCGGCCCTCGTGCCTTCGCTGATCACCTCATCGCCGGTCAGGGTAATGGCCGCATCAATGGCGCCGCTGAACGCCTCATACATCGACTTCGAATGGCGATACGGCAGATGGCTGTCGAGATCGAGTACGACATTTTGCGCATGGAACCGCTGGTCCTCGGCGCCGATGGTCTCGACCAGATTGCCGCCGCCCTTCACCGTCCAGTTATCGCCCACCAGGTGCGCCCTGACCTGCAACTGGTCGCCATTCTTGCCCGTATTGACCGAATGCGCCGTCACGCGGCCTTCGCGCAGGTCGCCGGCGCCGAGCGTACCGGTCAGGTGCGTGGCCGGCAGTTTCAGGTCGAGCAGGGTCAGGAGGCCATTGCGCAGGCTTAGGCCCCCATGGCCTTTCAGCAGGCCGTAGTCGCTGTTGAGGCTGATATCGACATCGGTGACGACGATTTCTTCCGGCGGCGGCGCATTGGATGGCTTGGCCGACAGGGCATCCTGCACGACCTTGTCCAGCGAACCGAATTTCAGCTTGCCGTCTTTGATGGAAATAGCAACGACCGGCCGGGTGATACGCAGGGCCTTGATCCGGGCCAGCGGCAGGCCATTGCCGGCGAAAGGCGTCAGGGCGTAATCGACATCGAAACCGCCGACCGACATTTCCGGCTTTTTCATATCGCCGATCAGCACGCTGCCGGAGGCATGGCTGAGTGACAACTTGTCGATCGTCACATGGGCGGTGACGCCCTGCCCTTTCAGCCAGCTTTCGGCCACTGACTCGGCAATAACCTTGCGGCCGGCCACGCCGACAATGCCGAGCGCCGTGACGCCGCACAACGTGATCCACAACCAGCTCGCGGCGCGGAAATTGCCGCCATTGCCGCCGCCCCGCTTTCCGGAAGGGCGTCGGCCCGGCAGACCGATATCGTCCGGGCCTTCCTCAGGCGGCGCGCCATCGATCCCTGTCGGACGCGAGAAGCTTTCCCCGGTGCTCATATGCGCCGGAAACCACAGGGCTTCATCAGACAGGGAGGTTTGGCTCATCAATCGGTCTTGTCGTTCTGCGGCATTCGCCGGCGGGATTTGTAACGCATCATGAACCATACCTTTTTAAAAAGTGTGGATATCAACGCTTTTCTTTTACAGACTAGGGCCCGTTTTAGCCGAAATTCCGGCATATCCGCCGATTACCGGCGCCTTTTCCGGGCCAAAATCGATTTGTGCTGTTTTTTACAGGTTTATGAAAGAGTTATCCACACAGGGCGTATCGCGTCGTCACAAAAGGTTAACGCGTTAAGACCTCGTTAATATCTTTTAAGCAGGATTTTAAGGATAACAAGGTAATTCCTTGCGCGGACAGGGTCGGCAGTCGGGGTAAAATCGCCTCATTTTCGCCTTTTTTTGGCGTAAGCAGGGCCTTCCACTGTTTTAAGACTCAAGGCATGTTCTCTGTCTTTTACGAGTCTTGTCTACCGCTTGACCGACGGATGTCGGTTTTAAGCAAAGCTATTTTAGTCCGCCGGCCTCTGAAACAGAGCCGTCGCCTACCGCTAAAACAGGACGAATTCGCGTACCCATGGCCCAACTCGACCCCCGCCGCCAACCTGTCAGACTGACGCCAATGGTCTTCGCATTGGCCACCGCGCTGACGGTCGGCACCCTGCTGTGGAAGGTGGTCCAGCCGATGAACGGCGCGGTGCAGCCCATGGATCCGGCTGCCGCCATGGCCCTGGAAACCCAGGCCTACGCCGAAGCCGCCGCGCGCCCCGGCTATGAACAGCCGGTCGATGTACCGGTCTCGCTACGGTCTGGCGAAACCCTGGCCGGCGCGCTTATTCGTTTAGGCGTTGCCCCGGATGAATCCAAGGCCGCCGTCAGCCTGCTGTCCAAATCGTTCAACATCACCGATATCAAGGCCGGCCTGACCCTGGAAGCCGCCATCGCCAAGCCGGCAGAAGGCGCAGGCCCGGCCCAGCTTTTGGGCCTCACCGTCCGCACCGGCCCCGCCCGGCAACTGACGCTCACCACCTCGCGCGACGGCCAGATGCGCCTGCGTGCCCTGGAAGAAGCCGTGCGTGACGAACGCCGCGTTGCCATCGGCACGATCAGCGGATCGCTGTTCACCTCGGCTGCCACCATGGGCGCCACCCCCACCCTGACCGCCCAGGTGGTCAAGCTGTTCGCCCACAAGCTCGATTTCGAGCGCGATATCCAGTCCGGCGACACCTTCAAGCTGGTCTTCGACCGCAAGGTCACCGAGAGCGGCCGCACGGTCGAGGCCGGCAACCTGCTCTATGCTGAAATCCAGGCCAAGGGCGGCGTCGACCGCTTCTATTCCTTTACCCCCAAGGGCACGAATTCCACCGAATATTACGATGAAAACGGCAAGAGTATCAAAGGCTTCCTGCTGGCGACGCCGGTTTATGGCGCGCGCACCTCATCGGGCTTCGGAATGCGGTTCCACCCGATCGTCGGGTTCATGAAGATGCACACCGGCATCGATTTCGCCGCCCCTTCCGGCACGCCGATCCAGGCCGCCGGCGACGGCGTGGTGATGGATGCCAAATGGTGGGGTGGCTATGGCCGTTGGGTGCGCATCGCGCATAACAAGGAATGGGAAACCGGCTACGGCCACATGTCCGCCATTGCGGTGCGCCCCGGCCAGCACGTCAAGCAGGGTCAGGTGATCGGCTATGTCGGAACCACCGGTCGCTCGACCGGTCCGCACCTGCATTTCGAGGTCTGGCAGAACCATCACCCCATCGATCCGAAGGGCGCCAAGGTGCCGCAATCGAGCACCCTGGCCGGCAGTGACCTGGTCGCTTTCCGCGCCCGCAAGCATGAGATCGACACCATGATCGCCCAGGCCGAGGCCAGCCCCACCGGCGCGCTGGCCAATACCGACAGCAACGGTTTCCGCTTCGATATGAATACCGATACGGCCCAGCCCCAGGCCCTGGCTCAGACAGAAACAAGTCCCCTGCGCAATGGCGGCGGTCATTCGCTGCGTTCGGCGATCACCACGACACGCGGCACGCGGTAATTATTCGAGTTTGTCAGCTTTATAGAGCGCCGGAAACAGCTTGATCCAGCTTCCGGTGACGATCAGCGAGCCGATGCCACCGAACAGCGCCGCATTGACCGGCCCCATCAGGCGGGCCATCACGCCGGTCTCGAACTCACCCAGTTCATTCGACGCGCCGATAAACAGGTAGGAGACCGAAGCGACGCGGCCGCGCATATGATTGGGCGTGACGATCTGCACCAGGGTGCCGCGGACATAGACGCTGATCATATCGGCCGCCCCCAGCACGATCATGGCGGCGATCGACACCCAGATCATTTCAGACAGGCCAAAGACTATGGTCGAGATTCCGAAAATGGCCACCCCGCCGAACATCCACGGCCCGGCATGGCGGCGGATCGGTGACCACGACAGGATAAACGAGGTGATGATGGCGCCGATCGCCGGCGAAGCGCGTAATATACCGAACGCCTGCGGCCCGGCGTGCAGGATATCCCGGACATAGATCGGCATCAGGGCCACTGCCCCGCCGAGCAGGACGGCGAACAGATCGAGCGAAATGGCGCCAAGGATCACCTTGTTCGACCAGATATAGGCCATGCCTTCCTTCAGCATGGTCATCTTGGAGCCGGACGGGGCATCCGGCGCCGTCGGTGTCTTGATGGTCAGGATCAGGAGGGCGGCGATCAGGCAAAGACCGGCGCAAAAGCCATAGGCGAAGCGCGGCGAAAACCCGACCAGGACGCCGCCCAGGGCCGGGCCGACAATCAGCCCGGTCTGGAAAGCCATGGAATTGACCGCGATCGCCTTGGGCAGGATGTGTTTCGGCACCAGCATGGGGCCTATGGCCGAACTAGCCGGCGCGCTGAAGGCGCGGCAGGCGCCCAGCACGGCGCTCAGCGCAAACAGGCCCCAGAAGGGCGGATGCGGGATAAAGGAATAGGCAAAGAACGCCAGGGACAGCAGCAACTGCGCGAACAGCACCACACCGACAATCTTCTTGCGATCATGGCGGTCAGCGACGATCCCGGCCGGCAAGGTAAAGGCGAACAGGGTGATGAACTGCGCCAGGCCGATCAGCCCGACATAGAGCGCCGATTCCGCCACCCCTTGTGTGCGCCGGGCGATTTCATAGACCTGCCAGGCAATGGCTGCGCTCTGCGCCGAAGTGCCCAGCACGCCGGCCAGCCGCGAAGTCCAGAAGGCGCGAAAATCGGGAATTTGCAGCGGATGCCGGTTGTCATCCTCAAGTGGCGGCAGGTCGATAGCGGGCGGTTCGGCAGGCGCAGTCACTGTAAAGCCTTCAGAAATGCAGACACGACTCGAATTTGAGTCTTCCCCGGTCAACAAAGGGTCTTAGAGCAAGGGCATGGCAAATGCATCTAAAAATCTCGACGTTGTCGCGCTGACTCAGGCGCTGATTTCACGGCCCTCCGTTACCCCCGCCGATGCCGGCGCCATGGATACAGTGCAGCGCACGCTGGAGGATTTGGGCTTCACCTGTCATCGGCTCAAATTCGGTGAGATCGAGAACCTCTATGCCCGCCGCGGTACGGCCTCGCCCAATCTCTGCTTCGCCGGCCATACCGACGTGGTGCCCGTGGGCACGCGTAATCTATGGCGCTATGATCCCTTTGGCGCCGAGATTCACGACGGCGCGGTGATCGGCCGCGGCGCGGTCGATATGAAGGGTGGAATCGCCGCCTGGATCGCCGCCATATCGCGCCATGCCGATCAAAACGGATCACTGTCCTTCCTTATCACCGGCGACGAGGAAGGCGTGGCCACCGATGGCACGGTGCGCGTAGTGCAATGGCTAAAGGCGCGCGGCGAGGTCATCGATCACTGCATTGTCGGTGAGCCGTCGTCCTCGGCGCAACTGGGCGACATGATCAAGGTGGGGCGTCGCGGTTCGGTCAACGCAACCTTCACGGTCAGCGGCAAGCAGGGCCATGTCGCCTATCCGCAACGTGCCTTGAATCCCCTGCCGGTGCTGGTCGATCTGCTCAGCACCCTGAAAGGCCGGGTATTGGATGAAGGCTATGCCGATTTTCAGCCGTCGAACCTGGAAATCACCACGATCGATACCGGCAACGCGACCTCAAATATCATTCCGCAGGAGGCTCGTGCCCGCATCAATATCCGCTTCAATCCGGCCCATACCGGCGCGGAACTGAAAGCCTGGTTCGAGGCTTTGGCAGCAGACCATGCCGCGCGATCAGGGGCGAAAATCGAAGTGCAGACGGCTATTTCCGGCGAAGCTTTCCTGACCGAGGCGGGGCCGTTCGTCGATCTGATCGCCGATGTGATCCAGGCGAAACTGGGCGTGGAAACCGACCGTTCAACGACCGGCGGCACCTCGGATGCGCGCTTTATCCGCGACCTGTGTCCCGTGGTTGAGTTCGGGCTGGTCGGCCAGACCATGCATCAGATCAATGAGTGCGTTTTGGTGGCCGATCTCGAAGCCCTGACCGATGCCTATTCGGCCTTGATCGAGGCGTATTTTTCGAAGTTCGGGTCTTTTTCGTAGGTCACATGGGTCAGATAGAGGCCGTGCGCCGGGGCCACCTGACCGCAGATGGCCCGGTCCGCCGCTTTCAAAGCGTCCGCCATATAGCTGACCGGATAGCGGCCGACACCGATATCGACCAAGGTGCCGACCATGGAACGCACCTGACGATGCAGGAAGGAGCGCGCCGCGAAGACGCAGTGGATCTCCTCATCGATCCGCTTTACCCGCGCAATATCGAGCGTGCGCATCGGTGAATTGGCCTGACAGCCGATAAAGCGGAAGGTTGTGAAATCATGATGACCGATCAAAGCCTTCGCCGCCTCGGACATGGCCGCGACGTCGATCGGCTTCTTGACATGCCACACCCGGCCCTGATCGATCGCCGGCGGCGCTTCACGGTTGAGGATGCGATAGAGATACATCCGGCCGGTGGCGGAAAAGCGGGCGGAAAAGTCATCGTCGCATTTTTCCGCCGCCAGGACAGAAACCGGCTTTGGCATCAGCCAGGCATTCATGGCGTCGCGCACCACCTTGGTCGGGAGATCTTTTTCCAGGTCGAAAGTGACCACCTGACCTGTGGCGTGGACGCCGGTATCGGTGCGACCGGCCACTATCAGACGCAGGCGCTGTCCGCTGAATTTGAAGATGGCTTCCTCAAGCGCTGTCTGTACGCTGGGCTGGTCGCCCTGCGCCTGGAAGCCGTTGAACGGTCGGCCATCATATTCAACGAGACATTTATAACGCGGCATCAGAGCAGGATATCGCCGGGTTCAAGCGCAGCGCCGTTGAGGAAATCAGCCGCATCCTGCGCCGCCTTGCCTTCCCGCTGGACACGCAGCAATTCGATCACGCCGTCACCCGTGGCGATTTTCAAGCCGCCTATTAACCGTGTGCCAGGTGTTTCGCCGGTGGCTTCGTCGGTCAGCCGCGACATCAGCACTTTCAGGCGCTGCTCGCCTTTCGGCGTTCGCAGCAGGCACCAGGCACCGGGGAAAGGCGACAGGCCGCGTATATGGAAATCGAGCTCGCGCGCCGGGCGGTTCCAGTCGATGCGTGCCTCTTCGGATGTGATCTTCCTGGCATAGGTCGGCTCGCCAACCTGTTCCTGTCCGACCGCGCCACCGCGTTCAATGGCCGCCAGGGCCACCGGCAGGAGCGAAGCGCCCAGCGCCGCCAGCTTGTCATGCAGTGTCTGGGCGGTGTCATCGGGGGTGATTTCCTCACGGCCGGTCAGGATGATCGCGCCTTCGTCCAGTCCCTCGCTCATGCGCATGACCTCGACACCCGTGTGGGTATCGCCCGCCATGATGGCGCGCTGGATGGGCGCCGCACCACGCCAGCGCGGCAGCAGCGACGCATGGAGATTGAAGCAGCCGAGCGGCGGGTGATCGAGCACTTCCTTTTTAAGGATTTGCCCATAGGCGACGACGATGCAGGCATCGATATCGAGGGCCTGGAATTCGGCAATGGCATCGGGCGCCTTCATCGATTTCGGCGTACGGACCTCGATACCGAGACTTTGTGCGAAGGCATGAACCGGCGAAGGGCTAAACATCTGCCCCCGACCTTTCGGCGCCGGCGGCTGGCTATAGACACAAACGATCTCATGCCCGCTGGCCACCAGTTCGGCCAGGGCTTTTACCGCAAATTCGGGTGTGCCCATAAAAGCTAAGCGCATAATGGCTCCAAATGATCTCAGCGATAATTCGGAGTGCTGAGGCGAAAAAATATTAGCTATCGAGAAACGTAGCGCAGCGTACTTAAGTACGTGAGCAACGTATCGCCCTTAGCATTGTGGAGACAATGCGTAAACGCATTGAAGGGATGATGTTTTGCAGACCAGCAATGCGAATTATCAGGCGGCGCGGGTTAGCTTCTTGACCTTTGTCACGGCGCGATCGCGCTTCAGCTTGGACAGGTGGTCGATAAACAGAACGCCTTCGAGATGGTCCATCTCATGCTGGATACAGACGGCGAAAAGGCCCTTGGCCTCTTCCTCGATCTGCTCGCCCTGATAGTTCAGGTAGCGAATCTTGACGTGCGCCGGGCGCTGCACTTCGTCATAGATTTCGGGGATACTCAGGCAGCCCTCTTCATAAGGCAGGGTGTCTTCCGACTTCCAGATGATCTCCGGATTGACGAAATAGCGCGGATTTTTAACCGGCTCGGCATCCTCCGCCGCGCCTTCCGGCTTTTCCTGCAGGTCCATGACGATGACACGGACCGGCTCACCGATCTGGATCGCGGCCAGGCCGATGCCGGGCGCGTCATACATGGTTTCCAGCATGTCATCCATCAGCGCGCGCAGCGCGTCATCCACCTTATCGACGGGCTTGGAGACCTGCTTCAGGAGCGGGTTCGGTACAGTAATGATTTCACGTATAGCCATGAGGGTGATGTAATCGCGGACGCTTTAAAAATCAAGTTTCGCCGCATCCCCCTCTGTCGATTCCAATAGTTTCAACTTGTTAGAGGCGCGCGGCTGGGCTTCGACCGGCGGCAGTTCGGGCACCGGCTTGCCCTGGTGCTCGACCTGGAGTTCCTCGAACTTCTTCGCCTGGGTCAGAACCTGGCTGTCAAGCGAGCCGACAAAGGCATTGTATTTATCGACCGCGCGGCCAAGGGCCGTGCCCACATCCGAGACATGCCCTCCCATGACCGACAGGCGCTTATAGAGTTCGCGCCCCAGGTCGGCGATATGCGAGGCATTCTTCATCTGGTCCTCGACCCGCCAGCCGTAGGCCACTGCCTTGCACAGAGCGAACAGGGTGGTGGGCGTGACGATGATGACCTTTTTATCCATGGCCTCGTTCATCAGTTGCGGCATCCGGTCGAGCGCTGCGGCCAGAAAGCCGTCGCCCGGAATGAACAGGGCGACGAAATCGGGCGACTGATCCTTGAACTGATCCCAGTACGCCTTGCCCGCGAGATCGCGGACATGGGCGCGCAAGCCTTGCGTATGACGCTGCAGGGCGGCTTCGCGCGCCTCATCATCAAGCGCATCCATCGAATCGAGAAAGGCAGTCAGGTTGACCTTGGAATCGATGACGAACACGCCGTTCGACTTATCCCCCGGCATCCGCACCACCACATCCGGACGGCGGCGACCCTCGTCGGTATCGAGGTTTTGCTGTTCGATAAAATCGAAGCGCGTCAGGCCAGCGGCCTGCAGGACATTGCGCAGGGTCTCCTCGCCCCAGCGCCCCTGCACACCGGCGCCACGACGCAGGGAATTGGCGAGTTTCTGTGTCACTTCACGGGTCTGGTCAGACGCGTTCAACAGATGCTTGATCTGCTGTTCCAGTTCGCCACTGTTCTTTGAGCGCGCTTCTTCCATGGCCTTCACCTGGGCCTCGAAACGCGTCAGGGTTTCTGAAACCGGCTTGAGGCTCGAATTCATCCGCTCCAGGGCCAGCTTTTCCCGTGCCACAAAGGATTCCTCGGCCCGCTTCAGCAATGAATCCGATGACGCCTGCATAGCCTGATGCGACACAAGCTGGAACTGCTCGCTCATGGCGGCCTTGGCGTCTTCCAGATTGCGCGCGCGTTCCTTTGAGGCGGACAGTTCGGCGGTCACATCGGTCAGCCGGTCGGCCAGGTCTTCATTGCGGGTGCGCAGGCGTTTGGCCTCGGTCAGCGACAGAAACCAGGCGCCGGCAAAAACAGCGGCGACGACCAAAACGATCAGCAAACTCACGGTCGACATGTTCATGCTATGTTCCTAACTTCCGGAATCGAACTTGGCAAGTTCTATTTTACGGCTAGAGTTCACTTGGCAAATCAAAGGGGCAAAAATGATCGAGGCCAAAGCGGCTGCACAGAAAGCCTTTACCGGCCGTGCGCCGTGGACCTATCTCTATCTGTTTCTGATCCCGTTCATCAACTGGGCCTATGCGGCGGTGCCGACCATTCCCCTGCCCGATCATGGTGAATGGACCCCTCTGGCCATCGTCACCGGCCTGGTGCTGGTGGTGCGCGACTTCGCCCAGCGCGAAATCGGCCACTGGATATTCATTCCGCTGATCATCGGGCTGGCCATTTCCTTCAAGATGGCCCCGGCGGAAATCGCCCTGGCCAGCGCCGTGGCGTTCGGCATCAGCGAGTCGGTGGACTGGGGCCTGTTCACCTTCCTGAAATTGCCGCTTTCCAAGCGCGTCTTTATTTCAGCCGCCATCGGTTCGCCCATCGATACGACGGTTTTCTATATGATGGCGGCGACCGCTATTCCCGGCATTTTCAATATCTGGGCGATCGGCGCCTCGATTCTCAGCAAACTGGTTGGCTGCGTCATTGTCTATCTTTTGATGAAAAACCGCGAGAAGAAGGCGGCATTGGCAACGACTTAAGACTGCGGTCTCGGCGCAAAAAAAGCCTGAATTTTGGATGAGAGGCTAGCCGACTAGCGACGGCTGTATACCTATACAGCCAAGCGACGACTGCGACGCCTATCGCCAAAAGGCAGAGTTTTTTTACCGACGAGATTTAAAGGCGTGGGCAATAGTATTATCGTCTAACCAATCCAGCTCACCACCAACCGGCACGCCGCGCGCCAGAAAGGTGATTTCCACCTGATTATCGAATGATTTCAGGCGGTCGGCGATGTAGTGCGCCGTGGTTTGCCCCTCGACCGTCGCCGGCAAGGCCATGATGATTTCAGACACCCGACCTGAGCGCACGCGCTGAACCAGGCTATCGAGCCGCAGGTCTTCCGGCCGGATGCCATCGAGCGCCGAGAGCAGCCCGCCCAGAACATGATAGGTGCCGTTAAAGGCGCCGACGCGCTCCATGGCCCAGAGGGCGCTGTCCTCTTCCACCACGCAGATCATGGTCTGGTCGCGCGCCGGATCGGTGCAGGTCGGACAGGGATTTTGCGTCGAAAGCCGCCCGCAGACACGGCAGGCTTCGACCTTGTCGGCAGCGTCCTGCATGGCACGCGTAAGAGGGATCAGAAGCTGGTCCTTGCGCTTTAGCAGGGCAAGCGACGCACGGCGCGCCGAACGCGGCCCAAGCCCCGGCAGCTTCGACAGCAATGCCATCAGACGTTCGATTTCGGGTCCGGCGCCAGAGGCCATTAGACGAAGGCCGTTTTAATAGAAAGGAAGCAAGAAACCCCACCACCACGCCGCAAGAGCGGCGCGGTCCCCCTCCCCAGTGGAACTGGGGAGGTATAAGAAAGAGGCGTTTCAATTTTCAAATCAGAAGAACTTCGGCATGTTGGGCAGGCCGCCGCCAGGCCCCAGATCCTTGGCGGCTTCGGCCATGACCTGCGAATTCAGGGTATCGAGATGGCGGCGGGCGTCGGCATGGGCGGCGCGGATCAGATCGGCCAGAACCTCGCCTTCGCCGGGGGCCATCAGGCTGTCATCGATCATCAGGGCCGACATGTCGCCGGAACCCTTCAATTCCATCTTCACAAGACCCGCGCCGGCGGAACCCTGCACGGTGCTTTCGCTCATCTTGGCCTGCGCTTCGTGCAGCTTCTGCTGCACCAGTTGCGCCTGCTTCATCATGGCGGCAAAATCCATCAGTCGTTTTCCTTATCAATGTCTGGGCGTTCGTCTTCGGGCACGACCGGCTCGATGGTGTTCACCACGGGTTTCGGCTTGGCGCGCACGGCTGTGATTTCGGCGCCGGGGAAGGTCTCCAGAACCTTGGAGACAAACGGGTTGGCCTGCAAACGCGCTTTCGCCGCGTCACGCTCGCGGTTGTCGCGCTCCATGATCGATTCCGCGCCACCCGTGCCTTCGGTGGCAATCAGCCAGCGCTGGCCGGTCCATTCACGCAGTTTCAGCGACAGCTTGCGCACCAAGTCGCCGGGTGCATTTGGGGCAGGTTCAAAGGTAATGGCGCCGGGCCGGAAAGCGACCAGCCGAACAAAGCGCTCGACATCGACCCGCAGGCCGATATCGCGCTTGTCGGAGATCAGCTTCAGGACCTCCTCAAAAGTCTGCGGATTGGGGATGGTCTGCTGTACGGGTCGCATCTGGACGGCGGTCGCACCACCTCCGCCACCACCGCCATGCGTGGGAAGGCCGCCCGGCCCATTCGGCACCAGAGGTTCGCCGCTTTGCAGGCGCTTTATCAGAAGCTCCGGCCCCGGCAGGTCGGCGGCATAGCACAGTCGCACCAGTGCCATTTCAAAGGCCGCGCAGGCATCGGGCGCCCGGCGCAGTTCCTCGAACGCCTTGAGCATCAGGGTCCACAGACGGCTGAGCGTGCCGGCTGAAAGCTGCGAGCCCAGCGCCGTCACCCGCATCGCCTGCGCCTTGGGCAGCCGCGTGGCATCAGCACCAAGAATCTTGGCCACGCTCGTGGCGTGGGCATATTCCAGCATGTCGCCCATGATCTGCGACGGATCGGCGCCAAAGCCGTAAAGCGTGCGGAAAGCCAGCAGGGCCTCGCTCATCTGGCCGGAAACAATGTTTTCGAACAACGACAAGGTGGCGCCGCGATCGGCCAGGCCCAGCATGTCGCGCACCACTTCAGCGCTCGTGGTTTCGCCGGCCTCGCTCTGCACCAAGGCCTGATCGAGCAGGCTCAGGCCGTCACGCACCGAGCCTTCAGCGGCGCGGGCGATCAGAGCCACGGCATCGGGCTCGATCTTGACGCCTTCCAGAGCACAGATCTTTTCCAGATGTGGGGTCAGGGTTTCCGGCTCGACACGGCGCAGGTCGAAGCGCTGGCAGCGTGACAGAATGGTAACCGGCACCTTGCGGATTTCGGTCGTGGCGAAGATGAATTTGGCGTGGGGCGGCGGTTCTTCCAAGGTCTTGAGCAGGGCGTTGAAGGCGCCGGTCGAGAGCATGTGGACTTCGTCGATGACGTAGACCTTGTAGCGCGCCTCGACCGGCGCATAGCGCACCGATTCGAGCAGGTCACGCATGGCGTCGACACCCGTGCGCGAGGCGGCATCGAGCTCGAGCACGTCGATATGACGACCTTCGATGATGGCCTGACAGTGGACGCCCATGACCGACAGATCGACGCTTGGGCCATGCACGGTATCGCTCTCATAATTGAGCGCACGCGCCAGCAGGCGGGCAGTCGTGGTCTTGCCGACGCCGCGGACGCCGGTCAGCATGAAGGCGTGAGCGATGCGGTTGGCATGGAAGGCGTTGGTCAGGGTGCGGACCATGGCCTCCTGGCCGATCAGGTCCTCGAAGGTGCGCGGGCGGTATTTACGGGCGAGGACCGTATAGGCTTCGGATTTCTCGATCGGCTTGGCCACGGCCACGGGCGCAGGTGTTGGCGCACCGCCGAACATGTCGTCCGTGTTCTCGTCACGCTCAGGAAGGTCGATTTCCGCGGCAGCAAAGGGATCGTCGAGGTCGGGATGTTCGGACATGAATTCTATATAATGGCTTTTTGCACAGGCGTCATCACAATGCGCGATTCTTCAACAGGCGCAATTGCAGGCGATAGGCATTTTCGGAAACTCCAAACCCTTCGGGTTTGGCAAGCGCGACTGCGCGCCCGAGCCGTTGCGAGGAGCCATGCGGCGTCTGAGCTAAATCACCCTGCGCTGCGCGCAGGGTGAGACGACTGACCCGAAGGTGAATTCGTTGTGGCTGCTGCCTTCCGGCCCTGACCAGATTGGCGAGGCCTCCGCCCAGCCGTCTCGCGGCCTATATGCGTATTTTTCGTGACCATTGCAAGAGGGGATTTTTGCGGCCAGACTGCGCATGTAGGAAAGCAAGATACCCCACCACCCCGCCCATGAAGAATGGGCGCGGTCCCCCTCCCCGACAAGCGGGGAGGTACAAGAAGAAAGCTCCTCCCCGCTTGTCGGGGAGGGGGACCATGAGCGCTGCGAAACGAAGTTCGCGTAGCAAATGGTGGTGGGCGTCTTACTTTCTGCCTCATGAAAGCCCGCCCATGCCTCTTCAAAACGAAACGACCCCAAACGGCTATATCAAACGCTGGTGGAAGGAGGCCGTGGTCTATCAGGTCTATCCGCGCTCGTTTTATGACAGTAATGGCGACGGCATCGGCGACCTGCGCGGCATCATCGAAAAACTGGACCATATCAAGGGCCTGGGCGTCGATGTCATCTGGTTGTCACCGCATTTCGATAGTCCCAATGCCGATAACGGCTACGATATCCGCGATTACCGAAAGGTCGGAGCCGAATTTGGCACCATGCAGGATTTCGACAACCTGCTGGCAGCGATCAAAACGGCAGGCATGAAGCTGATCATCGATCTGGTGGTCAATCATACGTCCGATGAACACCAGTGGTTTGTCGAGAGCCGGTCGTCACGCGAGAATCCGAAGCGCGACTACTATATCTGGAGCGATCACAAACCGAACGACTGGACCTCGATTTTCGGCGGCCCGGCGTGGACGAAAGATGCCGCCACAGGCGACTGGTATCTCCACCTGTTCGATCCGAAGCAGCCGGACATCAACTGGGATAACCGGAAGGTGCGCGAAGAGGTTTATGACCTCATGCGCTTCTGGCTCGACAAGGGCATCGATGGTTTCCGCATGGACGTCATTCCCTTTATCTCCAAAGACAAAACCTTCCCCGACCTGCCGGAAGCCCTGCGCGCCAAACCACAATATGTCTATACCAACGGACCAAAAGTGCATGACTATCTGCATGAAATGAACCGCGAAGTGTTGTCGCACTACAATGTCATGACCGTTGGCGAAGCCTTCGGCGTGACGCTTGAGGATACGCCGAAACTGATCGACGAGCGGCGCGAAGAACTCGACATGATCTTCCAGTTCGCCGCCATCGAGGTCGATCGCGGGCCAGATGGCCGCTGGAAGCCGTGGACCCTGCCGGAATTCAAGACCATCTTTACCCGACAGGACCAGGCGCTGGACACACATTGCTGGCCGACCTTTTTCCTCAGCAACCACGATAATCCCCGCATCGTTTCGCGCTTTGGCGATGACAGCCCGCAATGGCGCGAAAAGTCCGCCATGCTGCTGGCGACACTCACCCTGACCATGAAGTGCACGCCCTTTATCTATCAAGGCGACGAGATGGGCCTGACCAACCGCAATTTCACAGACATAGACCAGTTTAACGATCTGTGGACGAAGAACGCCTGGAAAGAGGAAGTGGCCAGCGGCCGATGGACGCCTGAGGATTTCTTTGCCAACCAGAACAAGGTCAGCCGCGACCACGCGCGAATGCCTCTGCCCTGGACAGCCGAAGGCGGCTTCACCACCGGCCAACCCTGGTTTGCACTCAATCCGAATTTTCCAGAAGTGAATGCCGAAAGCGGCCGCGCCATCTATGACCACTATGCCCGCCTGATCGCCCTGCGTCATGCCGAACCGGCCCTGGTCTATGGTGATTACCAGGATATCGCGCCCGATCATCCGCAGGTCTTTGCGTTCAAAAGGACACTCGGCGGAACGGCCTTTATGATCGCTCTGAATGTTTCCGGCCGGCCCGCGTTTTTTCGACTTGCCCGATACCGCACTGTGTCTTGGCAACTATGTGTATGCCTCTAAAGACCTGTACCCATGGGAAGCACGGATTTACCGGACAAAATGACGGGAACGGATTATTAACCCTGTCTTCTGAGGCGCCGTTAAGCTTTTTAGTTGTAATATCCTTTTCGGACAGGAACGTTTCAAAAGAAATACAGAAAAAGTAATATGTCACCGCGTAACATCCTGTTCCTGTGTAGCTTTAATGCCGGCCGTGCCATGGTGGCAAAGGGCATACTCAATGCCTTCGCCAGTCCGGATTATCGCGCCTTTGCCGCTGGCGACGAACCGGAGCCCACGCCTTGCCCGGAAGCCCTGTCGGTGCTTGCCCGTCACCTGGAAACGGTCCAGGGTGTGCGGGTCAAACACTGGAGCGTTTTTACCCGGCCCGGCGCGCCTAAAATCGATGTGGTGATTAGCCTGTGCAACAACGCGATGGGCGAAATCTGCCCGGTCACCCTGCCGGGCCGCCCCCTGACGGCGCACTGGAACATCACTGATCCCTCGACATTCCCGGATGCCGCCGGCCGTCGTGCGGCCTTCGAGCAGGTCTATCAGGAACTTTATGCCCGCATTACCGACCTGATCGAGATTCCCCTCGCCAAGGAGGGCAAGAAACTCGAAAAGACCATCAATACCATCGGCTGGCTGAACGCCAGCGCCGCCTGACGCGCTTGGCATATGGCTTGCGCTGTGCAATAGCGTCGCCATGCCTAATGATCCCGTATTAGATACCCTGTTCCTGCCGCTTGAAGACGGCCTCATCGACTGGCCCGCCAAAGGCCCGGCCCTGTTCCTGCGCGCCCGAACGGGGGATGCCCTTGATGACATTTCGCGCGACAAACTCATCTGTGAACAGAGCTTCAAGCCGGCCTATGACGCCCTGATCCGCGCCGGCTTCCAGATGCGCGAAGGTGCGGCGCCGGTCGAACTGGCCCTGGTCCTGCCGCCCCGCCAGCGCGAGGAAGGCCGCGCCCTGCTGGCCCGCGCGATTCTGGAAACGACCGAGGGTGGCATCGTCATGGCGGCGGTCTCGAATAATGAAGGCGCCAAAACCATCGAAGGCGATCTGAAGGCCCTGGCGGGGAATATCTCCAGCCAGTCGAAGAACAAATGCCGCGTCTTCTGGGCGACAGTCGATGACCGCACCGATACCACCCTGCTGGCTGAATGGCTGAAACTGGATGCACCGCGCGACATCGTGGAGGGCCGCTTCACCAGCCGGCCCGGTCTTTTCGCCTGGGATCATATCGATGCCGGCTCGAAACTGCTGGCCGATCACCTGCCCAGGACTTTCAAAGGCAAGCTGGCCGATCTCGGCGCCGGCTTCGGCTATCTCAGCAATGAGGTGCTGACACAAGACCCCGGCATTACCCGCCTGGACGCCATCGAGGCCGAGGGCCGCGCCGTGGAAATGGCGAAGCTCAACCTGGCGGTCCATGGCGAACGCGCAATGGTGCATTGGCTCGATGCCACAAAAGCCCTGCCCGATACCTACGATGCCATCATCAGCAACCCCCCATTCCATGTCTCCGACCGCGCCGACCGCCACGATGTCGGCAAGGCATTCATCACCTCGGCGGCAAAGGCGCTGACCTCCGGCGGCCAGCTGTGGATCGTCGCCAATCGCCACCTGCCCTATGAGGAAACGCTGGAGGCCAGCTTCAAGCATGTCACGGTCGTGGCGCAGACTAATTTCTACAAGGTCTTCAAGGCGGTCGGCCCGAAAGGGACACGATGAAGCTGATCAGGCGCCTCGCCAATCTCGGCTACGGCTCACGCAAGGAGATGCAAAAGCTGATCCGCATGGGCGCGATTACCAATGCCGCGGGCGAACGGCTCGATGAGGATGCCGACGCGGCGCACGACGAGATCCGCTACAAGGGCCGGCCGCTCGACCCCGATTTCGGCATGGTGCTGATGCTCAACAAGCCGACCGGCTATGTCTGTTCGCTCAAGGATCGCGGCAGCCTTGTTTATGAACTGCTGCCTGCGCGCTTTGCCGAACGCAAGCCGGTGCTCTCGACCATCGGCCGGCTCGATGCCGATACGTCCGGCCTGCTGCTCTTTACCGATGACGGCGACTACCTGCACAAGATCATCTCGCCGAAAAACCATGTCGCCAAGATCTATGAAGTGACCTGCGCCCGGCCGCTGGAACCACACTATGGCGATATCTTCGCTTCCGGCACGCTGATCCTGGAAAGCGAAAAGGACGTGTTGAAACCGGCCTTTCTGGAAGTGACCGGCGAAAAAGACCGCGCGGCTGACGCTCTACGAAGGCCGCTACCACCAGGTTCGCCGCATGTTCGCGGCGGTCGGCAACCATGTCGAGACCCTGCATCGCGCACAAATGGGTGACCTGACGCTAGGTGACCTTAAACCCGGCAAATGGCGGCTGCTGAGCGCGACCGAAGCCCAAGGGCTGCTTAAGGGCTGATTGCGATCACCGGCCGGCCTCCACCCAGTCAAGCGGTGAAATACCCACATCGCGGCTGGGTATTATTGCACCATAGATTGGCAAGCCAGGCGGCAATTTTCGCAAGCTAGAAATCAGCCTACGGCATGGCATGGAAATATAAAATCGGCCCGATAAAACGATAGCGATTGAAAATGACACCGGTTTCCTATAGGCTCCATTTCAACCGATCACCCATCACCAGGGGGCCAAAAGGCCGGATCACGCAACAAAAAGCAAACGGGGAATAAGTGAATACGTCCAGCGTCATCCTGGACCAGGTCACCAAGTCGTTCAGCGGCCATGATGTCATCAAGGGCGTCTCGCTGGAGGTCAAGAAGGGTGAACTGGTCGTCTTCGTCGGCCCTTCGGGCTGCGGGAAATCCACCCTGCTGCGCCTGATCGCCGGCTTGGAGACACCCACCAGCGGCCGCATCGAGATCGCCGGTGAAAACGTCACCTTCGCCCACCCGTCGAAGCGCGGCGTGGCCATGGTTTTCCAGTCCTACGCCCTCTATCCACACATGACGGTCGAGGACAATATCGGCTTCGCCCTGCGCATCAAGGGGATGCCGCGCGCTGAAATCAAGCTCAAGGTCCGGGCCGTCGCCGAAACCCTGCAACTGGGCCACCTGCTGCACCGCCTGCCCAAGGCGCTGTCCGGCGGCCAAAGGCAGCGCGTCGCCATCGGTCGCGCCATGGTGCGCGAACCCGACGTTTTCCTGTTCGATGAACCCCTGTCCAATCTCGACGCCTCCCTGCGCGGTCAGATGCGGGTGGAGATCGCCGGCCTGCACGCGCGCCTGGGCGCCACCTCGGTCTATGTGACGCACGATCAGGTCGAGGCCATGACCCTGGCCGACAAGATCGTGGTGCTCAATGGCGGCCGCATCGAACAGGCCGGCCCGCCCATGGAGCTTTACCGCCGCCCGGCCAACCTCTTCGTCGCCACCTTCATCGGCTCGCCCGGCATGAATATCCTGCCGGTGACTCTGGCCGGCGCGGAACGCGATCAGGTAACCGTCAACACGGCGCAGGGGCCGATCATCCTGCCGCGCGTCAATGCCCGCGTCGTCGCCGGCGCGGAAGCCAGCCTCGGCCTGCGTCCGGAAAGCCTGTCGCTCACCACCGCCGCTCAGGGCCAGCTATCGGGCTATGTCAACCTGATCGAGCGGCTGGGTGGCGAAACCTTCGCCTATGTCGCCCTGAAAGGCTTCGAGGGGCCGCCAATCATCGTCCGGCTCGATGGCGAGATCGAATTGCGCGTGCATGACGAGGTGCATCTGGCCATCGACGGCCAGCGCGCCCACCTTTTCAGCGCTGATGGCCTGGCGCTCGGCCATGCGCCGGATGCAAAGGCGGCTTCCTGATGTCCGGCGCCTCCATCTATGCCAGCCGGCGGGCCGGGTCGCTCTATATCGCGCCCTTCGCCATCGGCTTTCTGCTGTTCACCGCCTTCCCGTTCGTCGCTTCTTTTATACTCAGCCTGACGGATGCGCGGCTCCAGGATCAGCTTGGCGATGCCCATTTCATCGGCTGGCACAACTATGCCGGCATGTGGGCGGACGCCACCTTCCGCAAGTCGCTCGGCGTCACCTTTTTCTATGTTTTCGTCACCGTGCCGCTGAAACTGGCCTTTGCCCTGCTGATCGCCGTGCTGCTCAATTTCAAACTGCGCGGCATCGGCCTGTTCCGCACCGCCTTTTACCTGCCGTCGATTCTGGGCGGCAGCGTGGCCATTGCCGTGGTCTGGCGTTTCGTCTTCGCCAGCGACGGCCTGATCAACCAGTTCCTGCATGGCGCGGGCTTCGGCGGCGTCAACTGGCTGGGCGAACCATCGACCGCCATGTTTTCGATCATCCTGTTGCGCCTGTGGCAGTTCGGCTCGGCCATGGTCGTGTTTCTCGCTGGCCTGAAAGCCATTCCCGAAGACCTCTACGAGGCCGCTGATCTTGACGGCGCCTCGCGCCTGCGCCAGTTCTGGATGATCACCCTGCCCCTGTTGACGCCGGTGCTGTTCTTCAACTTCATCATGCAGATCGTCCAGGCGTTTCAGGAGTTCAACGGCCCCTACATCATCACCGGCGGCGGACCGATGAAATCGACCTACCTGCTGCCACTGATGATCTATGAGGAAGCCTTCAAATATTTCAATCTCGGCTATTCCTCGGCGCTTTCGTGGGTGCTGTTCGTCATCATCGCCCTGTTCACCGCCCTGGCCTTCTGGTCGCAAAGATTCTGGGTCTTCTACGCCCAGGAACGCGACAATAAGGGAGACCATTGATGAGCGCGACCTCTGTATATGGCTGGCGCCGCCACCTGCCCCTGATCAATGCCTTTATCCGATATGCCGTGCTGATCTGCATCGGCTTCCTGATGCTCTATCCGCTGTTCTGGATGATCGGCGGGGCCTTCAAGAACAACCATGAAATCTTCGCCTCGCCCGGTTTCATTCCGGCCCACCCGACGACGGACGGCTTCACAAAAGGCTGGAAGACCTCGACTGAATATACCTTTGCCACCTATCTGCTGAACACGATGAAGATCGTCATCCCCAAGGTGATCCTGACGGTCATTTCGTCGGTCATCGTCGCCTACGGTTTCGCCCGCTTCGCCATTCCCGGCCGCAAGCTGCTGTTCGCGCTTTTGATGGCGACCGTGCTGCTGCCCAAGTCGGTGCTGCTGATCCCGCAATATCTGATGTTCCGTCAGTTCGGCTGGCTCGACACCTATCTGCCGCTCTATATTCCGCAAGCCTTCGCGGTGGAGGGCTTCTTCGTCTTCCTCATCATCCAGTTCATGCGCAGCTTGCCGGTCGATATGGAAGAGGCGGCGGTGATGGACGGCTGCAATTCGTTTCAGGTGCTGACCCTGATCGTCTGTCCGGTCATCTTGCCGGCAATCATTTCGGTGGCCCTGTTCCAGTTCATGTGGAGCATGAACGACTTTTGCAGCCGCTGATCTATCTGTCGAGCGTCGAGAAATATCCGGTGGCGCTGGCCCTCAAGATGTCGATCGACGTGACCGAAGCGACCTCATGGAACGAGATCCTCGCCATGTCGGTCATTGCGCTGGCGCCATCGCTGATCCTGTTTTTCGTGGCGCAGAAATATTTCGTTGAGGGCGTGACCTCCGGAGCGGTGAAGGGATGAGCGCACCTGTTACACGGCGCACAGCCATAGCCGGCATGGGCGCATTGGCCGCCTGTTCGCCACGCACCGCGCCCGGCCCCAAGCGCCAGGTCACCTTGCGCATGAGCTGGTGGGGCGGGGCCTCGGCGCACAAGGCGACCCTGGAAGCCTTGCATCTCTTCATGAAGCGCTATCCGCATATTGAGGTGCGCGGTGAATATACCGGCTTCCTTGGCCATCTGGAGCGCCTGACCACCCAGATCGCCGGCAATACCGCCCCCGACCTGATGCAGATCAACTGGTACTGGCAGGTATTGTTTTCGCGTGACGGAAAAGGCTTTTACGATCTCAATACGCTGTCGAAAGAGATCGACTTTTCGCAATACGACGCCCGCACCCTCGGCATGGGCGAGCGGGGCGGTTATCGCAATGCGCTTTCGGTCGGCAATGCGGCGCGGCTGTTCTATTTCAACCGCACCACCTTTGACAAGGCCCGTATGCCCCTGCCGGAGTCCTGGGAAAGCCTGCTGGCCGCAGGTCCGAAAATGCGCGAGGCCCTGGGCGACGCCTATTACCCGATCGACGGCACCTTTCAGGACTTCATCGCCATGGCGCGCTCACGCATCGTGCAGAAGACCGGCAAGCCGCTGGTCGATGACGTCAATAAGCGCCTCAATTGCACACGCGAAGACATCGCCGAAATGGCCCGACTTTATGCCGGCCTGACGCGCAATCATTCCCTGCCGGCGGCCCGCGTCCGCGCCGCCTTTGGCAACGTCGCCCAGCAGGAGATGCGGCCATGGATCAATGGCCAGTTCGCCGGCTGCTATCTCTGGAACTCGTCGATCGACAAGTTCACCGACACCCTGCGGCCCGGCGAGCATGTCGAACTGGCCTCCTATCCGCTCATTCCCGGCGCCAGCGATGCCGGATTGCTCTATCGCCCGGCCATGATGTTCGCCATCAATCGCCAGACACCACATCCGCAGGAAACCGCCCTGCTGCTCAACTTCCTGATGAACGATCCGGTCGGCGTCCGCGCCATGGGTCTGAGCCGCGGCGTACCCTCCTCGGCCATCGCCCGCCGCACCTTGACGGAAGACGGCATGATGACCGGCCTGAAACTAGACAGTGAGGCCGAACTGGCCAAACTGCCGATCACCGTGCTGGAAAGCCCGTGGTTCGAGCATCCGCGCGTGCGTGACGGCTTCCAGGATATCCTCGAAATGCAGGGCTATGGCGTCATCGACGAAGAGACGGCGAGCCAGCGGCTGTATGACGACATCAACGCCATACTGGCGCGCGTGGTCCGATGACGCTCGGTTGCGTCGCCACCCTGCCGACCGCGCTGGCGCTGGAAATCGCCAACGGGCACTGTTTTCGCAGTCCCGCGCCGCACCAAGTACGTCTGAATGGTGTCGAGGTTTTGGTGACCAACCGCAACAGTTTCACCCTGCGCGGTCTGAAAAGCGATACGGAATACCATGTCGAGGTGGAAAGCGGCGGTCAGGTCTATAGCCTGACGGCACGAACGAAACCGCTCACCGCTATGCTCGATCCGTGCGCTTTCGGGGCGAAGGGCGACGGCGTAAGCGACGATACCCGCGCCTTGCAGGCCACCCTCTCCGCCTGTCCGCCGGATGGGCTGGTGCGGCTGACCGATGGCGAGTTCGTTTCTGGGCCGCTATTCCTGAAGAGCCGGACGCGGCTGGAGGTCACGCGCGGCGCCAGTCTTCTGGGCCTGCGCGACATGGCGTCTTGGCCGGTTTTGCCGGCCACCCTGCGCGGCCCGAATGACCTGACAACCTTCCTCGGCTCGTGGGAAGGCGAACCGCTTGCCTGCCATGCCGGCCTGCTCAACATCCTGTCGGCGGAAGATATCATGATTTACGGCGAGGGCACGATCGACGGCCGCGCCGGTTTCGATACCTGGTGGTCGGTGGATCGCATCGCCGATGAGAAGCAACCGGAGCGCGGCACTCTCCCCGGCGGCGCGGCGCTCGGCTGGCGGCCACGCCTGATCTACGCCGTCGATAGCCACGGCCTGACCTTCGAAGGCGTCACCCTGGCCAACAGCCCGTCATGGACCCTCCATCCGCTCCACTGCACCGATGTCCGCGCCGTCAATCTTTCGATCACCGCCCCCGCCGACAGCCCCAATACCGATGGGCTGAATCCGGAGAGCTGTACCGGTGTCACCATCACCGGCGTTCATTTCACCGTGGGCGATGACTGCATCGCCCTCAAGTCCGGCAAGATCAGCATGGCGAGACTGGCGCTGCGCCCGACGCGCGATGTCACCATCGCCAACTGCCATATGCAGGACGGTCACGGCGCCGTGGTCATCGGCTCGGAAATGGCCTCGGGCGTTTACGATGTCCATATCCGCGATTGCCTGTTCACCGGCACCGATCGCGGCCTGCGCGTCAAGACCCGGCGCGGTCGCGGCAAGGATGCCATTGTGCGCAATATCCGCTTTGATAATATCCGCATGGATAAGGTCGGCACGCCCTTTGTCATCAACAGCTTTTACTGGTGCGATCCCGACGGCAAAAGCGACTATGTGGGCAGTACGAACGCCCTACCGGTCGATGATGGCACGCCCTCGCTCGGCGGCTTTACGCTGACCCGCATCCATTGCACCGGTGTGCGGCTGGCGGCGGCCTGGCTGCTGGGTCTGCCGGAGCAGCCGATCAATGGTCTAACGGTGGACGGCTTTTTCGTGCGCTATGCCGCCCATGTCACCCCAGAACCGCCGGATATGGCCGCCGCCATCCCCGCCGTGGCCCGACAGGGAATCCATATCCGCAATGCCCGCCATGTCCGCCTCGATCAGATCGATATCGCCGGCCAGGACGGCGAAACTATCACTCTGGAGTCCGTATCGTGATCGTCATCCCGAAAATTCCCGAAGATGTCACCAAGGCGCCACTGCAACGCACTTTCCACCTGGGGAATGGCACGATCCGTGCCCTGTCGGCCTTCGGCGTGCAGGTGCCCGTCTTTATCGAAGCCTATATCCGAAGCTGGCGCCCTTACAAGGATGCCTGGAACTACGAGGACGGCATGATCTGGCTGGGCGCGCTCGATCTTTATGAGGCTACGGGCAATGCCGCCCTGCTCGATTTTGTCCGCACCGAGGCAGAACGCCGCATCACGCCCGAAGGCGTCATGACGACCTTTGAGTCTGATGAATATAATATCGACAATATCCATGCCGGCCGCATCCTGCCGCACCTCTATGCCCTGACCGGAGACGAACGCTACCGCCGCGCCATGGACCGGCAGTTTTCCCAGTTGCTGACCCATCCGCGCACACAATCCGGCAATTACTGGCACAAGCAGATCTATCCGTGGCAGGTCTGGCTGGATGGTCTTTACATGGCCCAGCCGTTCCAGACCGCCTATGCGCGGGCCACTGGCAAGCCGGACCTGTTCGCTGATACGATCCGCCAGTTCCTCGCCGTCGAAGCCCATCTGAAAGGTGAAAGCGGCCTCTATCATCACGGCTGGGACGAATCGCGCGCCGAACGCTGGGCCGATCCGGATACCGGCCGTTCGCCCTGCGTCTGGAGCCGTGCCATGGGCTGGTGGGTGATGGCCCTGGCCGATGTCTGCGAAGCGGCGGAGGGCCTTGACGGCCATGACGACATCGCCCGCCTGCTGAAGGAGAGCCTCGATGCCCTGCGGCGTGTGCGCAAACCCGGCGGCCTGTGGTATCAGGTCGCCGACCAGGGCGGACGCGTAGGCAATTATGAGGAGGCATCGGCCTCGCTGATGATCGCCTATGCCCTGATGAAGGCTGAGCGGCTGAGGGTCGCGGAAACCGCCGCCGAGGGACTTTCGGCCCTGCGGATGATCTGCGATCGTTTCGTCACGCCTTCCGCGCTCGAAGGCATCTGCGGCGTGGCGGGGCTCGGCAATACGCCTTATCGGGATGGTTCTTACGCCTATTACCTGTCGGAAAAGATCACCCCCAATGACCCCAAGGGCGTCGGGGCACTGATGATGGCGCTCTCCGAAGGGGTGCTTTTGACGGCCAAATCATAACCCCTTCCGAAAAGCATGGACTCAACTATGGCAAAATTATCGCAGTTTTGACAGAACGGTGATTTTTAATGCCACCGGTGTCATTCTTTGCCGCCGCAGGGCTTGTCAGCCTAAAATTTCTATGCCTAGTTGTTGATCATCGACGTTATGCGGATCCTGCGTGGTCCAATGACACCGGTGTCAATTTATAAGCCGAAGCGGAGGCCAAAAGCCTTCCATTCACACGAACAGCCGGATGATAGTCCGGACTGTTGGCAAAACGGGGAGTAAAAACCGATGCTGAAACCGACCGACGCCCGAACTGCGTCCACATTCACCAAAGCCCTCGCCCTGAGCGCGTCTGTCGCGGCCATTAGCCTGGCTGCCGGCGGCCTGTGCGCCGCGTCTGCCCTGGCCCAGGATGCGGCCCCGGCGGCCGCGCCCGCCGATGACTCGACCCTCGTTATCGTCACCGGCTTCCGGGGTTCGCTGCAAACCGCCATCAGCGAAAAGAAGCGTTCCACCGATATGATTGACGTGATCAAGTCGGAAGATATAGGCCAATTCCCTGACCTCAACCTGGCGGAAAGCCTGCAGCGCATTCCGGGTGTCTCGATCGACCGGGACGGCGGCGAAGGCAAGCAGATCACCGTGCGCGGCCTCAATTCGGAATTTTCGCGCACACGCCTGAACGGGCTTGAAGCCCTGGCCACCACCGGCTCCAAGGATTCCTCCGGCGGCACCAATCGCGGCCGCGGCTTCGACTTCAACGTCTTCGCCGCCGACCTGTTCAACTCGCTGACCGTGCGCAAGTCGCTGTCGGCCGAGATCGAGGAAGGTTCGCTCGGCGCCACGGTCGACCTGCAAACTGCCCGCCCGTTCGACTACAAGGGCTTCACCATGGCCGGCTCGCTCCAGGCTGGTTATAACGACGCCTCGAAACAAACCGAGCCGCGCGGCACCTTCATGATTTCGAACCGCTGGGCCGACGGAAAGCTCGGCGCTCTGCTCTCGGTGGCCTACGGCACCCGCACGGTGATCGAAGATCCGACCAACACCACGCGTTGGGAAAATGCCTATGCCAACGGCAATGCCGGGCGGATTGGCAGCTATAGCACCGATGGCGGACAAACCTTCATCCCGGTCACGCCTTGCGCCAACAATTCGTCCAGCCAGTGCAACAAGGCCGAAGACAATTCCAAGAACCCGGTACTGACCGATCCGGAAGCGATCAAGATCAGCCACGCCCTGCACCCGCGCATTCCGCGCTACAATCACTTCGAGACCAACCAGGAACGCCTGGGCATCACCGCCGCCTTCCAGATGCGGCCAAACCCGGATACTCTGTTCACCTTGGAAGGCATGTACGCCACCTTCGGCTCCAACCGCGACGAATGGGAAATCGAAGGCATCTCCTTCAGCCGCAACGGCGCGGGTTTCCCCAATTCGGGCGTCTATAATTACACGATCGACGACGAAGGCACCATGACCAAGGCGTCGTTCAACGATGTCGATATCCGCGCCGAGCACCGCTATGACGAACTCAAGACCACCTTCCAGCAGCTCAACCTGACCTGGGACCAGAACTGGGGCGACCGCCTCACCTCCAAACTGCTGATCGGCGCTTCGGATTCGCTGCAGGACAACCCGGAACAGACGACCTTCACGTTTGAATCCTACAATGTCGATGGCTACAGCTACGACTATTCGGACATGACGCATCCGGTCTTCAACTATGGCACCTCATCGACCGGCTGTTCGCCGGATCAGGCCTGTTACTGGACCTATTCCAGCAGCAAGACCAATGGCGACGCTTCGCTGATCCGCCTGCGCCCCCAATCGGTCGAAAACAGCTTCGCTACCGCCAAGCTCGACCTGAAATACGAACTGACCGACAATATCGACATCAAGTTCGGCGCCTCCAGCAAGAAGTATGAATTTAACTCCACGGAATACGGTCGCTTTACCAGTGATCCTCTGAAACGCGACGAAGACGCCTCCGGTGCCATCGTTGACGCGATCAACACCGATATTGCCGGCTATTCCGAGACGGTGACGGTGGGCGGCAACACCTATCTGATCCCCAATCTCGATAAGATCCGCAGCACTTTCGATTACAACTGCAACTGCACCAACAGCTACGGCACATTCACAGTCAATACGACCAACTCGTCTTCGCTCGCCGGCAACCGCGATGCCGAGGAAGTCGATACCAGCTATTACGTGCAGGCCGATTTCAAGGGCCAGCTCGCCGACATGCCGTTCCGCGGCAATATCGGCACGCGCCAGGTCCGGACCCAGACCACTGTCAGCGGTTACATCGGCGGATCCGGCGCGCCGACCCTGACCACCATCCGCCGCAGCTATGACGACTCGCTGCCTTCGATGAACGTGATGATCGAGCCACTGGAAAATGTCTATGTCCGCTTTGCGGCCGCCAAGACCATGGCGCGTCCGACCCTGCTCTCAATGACACCCGGCGGCGGTTCGATCGACACCACCAAGAAGACGCTGAAAACGGGCAATCCGTACCTCGATCCGGTTCGCGCCAACACCATGGATGTCTCGCTCGAATGGTATCCGGACAAGGACACGCTGGTCACGCTGGGTGTGTTCCAGAAGGACATCAAGAGCTATATCCAGTCGCGCGTCACGTCCGCCAAGCTGAGCGAACTGGGCTATAATTATGCCGACCTGGGCGAGACCAGTGACGTTGAATATGACGTTACCACGCCCGTCAACACGCCGGGTGGCGATCTGAAGGGCTTTGAAATCAATATTCAGAAGCCGTTCACCTTCCTGCCCGGCTTCCTCAGCCGGACCGGCGGCATCCTGAACTACACACACGTCGAATCGCAGATTCAGTATTACATCGGTGCCGGCGACACGACGACGACCGAAGCCGATCTGCTGGGCCTGTCGCCGGAAGCCTGGAACGCCACGCTCTATTATGAAGGTGAAAAGCTTTCCGGCCGCATCGCCGCTTCGTACCGCGACGGCTACCTGTCCCAGCTCTCGCCCGGCTCCTCGGCCGATTTCTGGGGCAAGCACGAGACCCTCAACTTCGATGCCCAGATGACCTATAAGATCAACAACCAACTGACCCTGGTCCTGGAAGGCATCAATCTCACCAACGAAGCGGATGACCGTTACGTTGCCTACAACACGGTCCAGGGCAATACCGCCCAGAACCTGCTGTACGACTACGGCACCTCGGGCCGCCAGTATTATCTCGGCCTGCGTTACAAGTACTAAGCGTATCCCTCCTCTTGTCATGACTGGGGCGCCGGAGTCATCCGGCGCCCCCTTTTTATGAGCGGGGGTGTTTTGAAGGAGAGGTCATGTCAAAAACCAGCCGCCGCGATGCCCTGAAATCAGCCGGGCTGGGAGCCCTGTTCCTCGGCCTGCCCGCCGGCAGCGACGCAGCTTCGCCTGCATCGGCGCGTGGCGTGGAGGGCCAGCGCCGGGCCGATCTCGGCGACGGCACCTTCCTCAATCCGATCATGGCCGGTGACCATCCCGATCCGTCGATCCTGAAGGACGGCGCCGATTATTACATGACCTTCTCTACCTTCGAAGCCTATCCCGGCCTGATCATCTGGCATTCGCGTGACTTGGTGAACTGGCAGCCGGTAACGGCGGCTCTGACCCGCAATATCGGCTCGGTCTGGGCGCCGGAGCTTTGTAAACACAGGGGCCGCTACTACCTCTACATCCCGACAAAGCAGACGAAGACACCCGGCAGCAAGACCACCTCCTGGGTCATCTGGGCCGACGACATCAGGGGGCCGTGGTCGGACCCGATCGATCTCGACCTGCCTGACCATATCGACCCCGGCCATGCGGTCGGCGAAGACGGCGCGCGCTGGCTTTTCTTGAGCGGCGGCGACCGTGTGCGCCTGGCCGATGATGGCTTATCAACCATCGGCGCGCCGGAGCATGTTTATGACCCGTGGCATTATCCGGCGGACTGGGATGTGGAAAGCTTCTCCCCGGAAGGCCCCAAGGTCAC
The DNA here is from genome assembly GCA_024707255.1 of Asticcacaulis sp. Taxonomy (NCBI): domain Bacteria; kingdom Pseudomonadati; phylum Pseudomonadota; class Alphaproteobacteria; order Caulobacterales; family Caulobacteraceae; genus Asticcacaulis; species Asticcacaulis sp. The sequence continues at coordinate 780,785 of JANQAC010000001.1, forward strand.
CCGTCACGGCGATTATTACTACCTGATCCTGGCGGTTGGCGGCACGGCGGGACCGCCCACCGGCCACATGGTTATCGCCGCCCGCTCGCGCTCGATCAACGGCCCGTGGGAGCAGCATCCGCGTAATCCGCTGGTCCATACCGCCTCGCTTGCGGAAAAATGGTGGTCGCGCGGCCATGCTACGCTCGTGGAAGGCCCCAAAGGCGACTGGTGGGGCGTTTATCACGGCTATGAGAACGGCTTCTGGACGCTGGGCCGCCAGACCCTGCTTGCGCCGGTCACCTGGAGCGCCGATGGCTGGTTCGATTTCGGCGGCGGTGACCTGTCGCAACCGATCAAAAAGCCCCTGCCCGGCCCAGCAACGCCGCACGGGCTGGCGCTTTCCGACGATTTCACCACCGATAAATATGGCCGGCAATGGAATTTCTTCAATCCCGCCACCGATGAAACCGGCCGCCTCCGCCGCGAGAACGGCATCCTCCACCTGACGGCGCGCGGCGAGGCCCCCTCCTCTTCCGCGCCGCTGCTTTGCGTGGCCGGCGACCAGGCTTACGAATTCGAGTGCGACATCGAGATCGATCCCAGCACTCGCGCCGGCCTGTTGCTGTTCTACGATTCCAGCCTCTATTGCGGACTGGGGTTCGACGAAAAGACATTCATTACCCACCAGTACGGCATCGAACGCGGCCGCCCTGCCAATCCCCACGGCCAAAGGATGCACCTGCGCGTGCGCAACAACCGCCACATCGTTAGTTTCCACACCTCCGCCGATGGTCGGAACTGGACGCGTTTCGATCGCGGCATGGAGGTTTCCGGCTACCACCACAATGTGCGCGGCGGCTTCCTGATGCTGCGCCCCGGCCTTTATGCTGCCGGCAAGGGCGAGGCCCGTTTCCGCAACTTCATCTACAGGGCGCTTTGATATGAAATCTGTCCTCACCACCCTGGCCTTCGTCTGTCTCGCCACCACGGCGCATGGACAAACCCTGACACCGGCTGACGCCGAGGCGCGCGTCCAGACCAAACAGATCACCGCTGTCAGGGTCATACTGGTCGGGGATTCGACCACGGCGGTGCAAAGCGGCTGGGGCGGCGCCTTTTGCGCCGAGCACCTGACGTCTTTTGCCGCCTGCCTCAACCTGGCCCGCGGCGGGCGTTCTAGCTTCAGCTACCGCGCCGAAGGGTCATGGAATATCGCCCTGGCCGAGATGAAATCCGGCGGCTATGCCAAAACCTGGGTGCTGATCCAGTTCGGCCATAACGACCAGCCGGGCAAGCCGGGCCGTTCCACCGACCTGAAGACCGAGTTTCCCGCCTTTATCCGGCAATATGTCAGCGAGGCCCGCGCCGCAGGCGCCATTCCGGTGCTCGTCACGCCCCTGACGCGGCGCAGTTTCAAGGACGGCCAGCTAGATGACGATCTGGCGCCCTGGGCGGCGGCCACGCGTCAGGTGGCAGCCGACATGAATGTGCCTCTGGTCGATCTCCATGCCCGCAGCCGCGCCGTGGTGGAAGCCTTGGGGCCACTTCAGGCCATGTCACTGGCCCGGTGCCGCCGCCGCCCGACGTTGTGGCGGCGGCCGGTACGGGCACCACCATTTCCGCCGCCAAAGCACCAGCCTCGCCACCGGCGCCCGCCTTCGACCAGATGGCCTTCGCCAAACAGGCTTTCGATTATACCCACCTGGGCAAGACGGGCGCCGAGATGATTTCCGGCCTTGTCAGCGAGGAACTGTCCAGAAACGTGCCCGATCTGCGTCCGTATATTATCCCATAGGAGTTACCCATGAGACTGTCCCTTCCTTCTCTTTCCATCATGGCCATGCTCCTATCTGTGCCCGTTTTCGCTGGCCCCGCCTTCGCCGCAGTCGTCGGCGTCAATACCGCGGCTCAGGCGATCACCGCCGAGCGCATCAACACCCTGCCGCCGGAAGCGCAGCCGGTCTGGCGGTCCTATCTCGACCGATCCGTGGCACAGATGGCCGCCGATCGTGCCGTCCTGGCCGCCGAAGGGGCGCCGGGCGATTTCGTGCCTGTCAAAATGCGCGGCGACAGCGAAAAGACCATGCCCCTCGATCGCGCGCCTGAATGGTACGCCACGCCGGAGGCCCGCCATATCGCCGATGTCATTGTCAGTTTCCAGACCCCGGCCGGCGGCTGGAGCAAGAACCAGTCGCGCGACGGCGCCCTGCGCGTCCCCGGCCAGCCCTGGGCGGGCGACAACAATTCGCATTTCGCCGCGCCGGGTGATTTCGATATTGCGCGTGACGAGCACTGGCACTATGTCGGCACCTTAGATAACGACGCCACCATCACCGAATTGCAGTTCCTGGCGCGCGTCATCACGGCGCTTCCCGGCGCGGACGGCCAGCCCTATCGCACCGCTTTTGACAAGGGCGCGGCTTATCTGTTCAATGCCCAGTTTCCCAATGGCGGCTGGCCGCAGGTCTGGCCGCTCGAAGGCGGTTATCATGACGCCATCACCTTCAACGACGACGCCCTGGTCCATGCCGCCGAGCTGATGTCGGATATCGCCTCTGGCAATGGCGATTACGCCTTCGTGCCGGAGGCCACACGCCAGAAGGCCGCCGCCGCGCGTGATAAGGCCATCGCCTGCATCCTGGCCACACAGGTGCGCGTCAATGGCCATCGCACCGTCTGGGGACAGCAGCATGACGCCCTGACAGAATTGCCGGTGGCCGCGCGTAATTTCGAGCCTGACGCCCTTTCCAGCGCCGAAAGCGCCAGCCTGCTCGTCTATCTGATGAAGCTGCCTGATCCGTCGCCGCAGGTCGTGGCGGCCGTGCATGACGGCGTAAGATGGCTGCATGGCGCAGCGCTGCACGATGTCGCCTGGACCGATGGCGGCGATAAGGCCGCGGGCCGCAAGCTGATCGCCAGCCCCGGTGCGCCCGACCTGTGGGCGCGCTATTATGTGGCGGCTACCGGCAAGCCGATCTTCGGCGACCGCGACAAGACCCTGCACGATGATGTCAACGAAATCAGTCTGGAACGCCGCAACGGCTATGCCTGGTTCAACACCGCGCCGCTGAAGGTCTTCAAAGCCTACGCCAAATGGAGCCTCGACCATCCGCAGGCCACGCAATGAACCGGCGCGACAGCTTGAAGCTCATGGGCGCCGCCGCCGGCCTCATGGCCGTGCCTGCGCTCGCCAGGACCAACACACCGCAAGTGATGACGCAGGCCGGGCCGGTGATCGGGCAGTCAAAGGGTAGTGTCGATGTTTTTCTCGGCCTGCGCTATGGCGAGGATACCGGCCCCAATAACGGCAAGGCGCGCTTCAGGCCGCCGGTAAAGCCGCAACCGTGGACCAAACCCTATATCGCCGATCATTATGGCGCAGCCGCCCCGCAAGCCGGTACGCCCGATCCTTACAGCCAAAGCGAGGACTGCCTGTTCCTCAATATCTGGACGCCACAAGCCAGCGCTGGCAAGCGGCGGCCGGTCATGGTCTATATCCACGGCGGCGCCTACAATACCGGTTCCGGCGGCAGCCCGCTCTATGACGGCACGAACCTGTCCTTGCGCGGCGATGTGGTGGTGGTGACGATCAATCACCGTCTGAACGCCTTCGGCTATCTCTACCTGGCGCGGCTGGAACACGAGGTCACAGGCGCATCGGGACCGCTGGCCTTTTCCGGCAATTGCGGCCAGCTTGATATCCATCTGGCGCTTGAATGGATACGTGACAATATCGCCGCCTTCGGCGGTGATCCCGATTGCGTCATGGTCTTCGGCCAGTCCGGCGGCGGCGCCAAGATCGCCACAATGATGGCGACCCCGACGGCCAGAGGCCTGTTCCACCGCGCCGCCACCATGAGCGGCCAGCAGGTCACCGCCTCAGGCCCCGGCAACGCCACCCAGCGCGCCATAACCTTCCTCGCTGAACTTGGGCTCAAACCTGATGCCGCTGGACTGGCGCAGGTGCAGGCCCTGCCCCTGGCTGACCTGGTGGCGGCGCTGAAGGCCACCGATCCGGTGATCGGCAAGGGCGGGCTGTACTTCGGTCCGGTGCTCGATGAAATGGTTCTCTTCCGTCACCCGTTCTGGCCCGACGCCCCGGTGCAATCCGCTGACATACCGATGATGATCGGCAATACGCACGATGAAACCCGCGCTTTCTTAAGCGGCGATCCGCACAATTTCGACCTGACCTGGGAAGAACTGCCGGCAAAACTGCCGCCGCAATACCGCGTAGATATCGATCCCTATATGGTGATCAATACCTACCGCCGGCTTTATCCGCAGATGTCGCCGTCCGATGTTTTTTTTGCCGCCACCACGGCCGGGCGATCCTGGCGCGGCGCGATCGAGGAACTGGAGGCCCGCGCAAAGTCAGGCGCGGTCACCTACGCTTATCAGGTCGACTGGAAAACGCCGAAAAACGGCGGACGGCTGGGTGCGCCCCACACCATCGATATCCCGCTGGTTTTCCGCACCACCGGCGTGCCGGACAGCATCACCACTGACAGCACAGACGCCCGCAAAATGGCCGACCTGTTCTCGGATGCCTTCATTGCTTTTGCCCGCACGGGTTCGCCGCAAACCGCCGCCCTGCCGGACTGGAAGCCCTATTCGATGGTAAAGCGCGAAACAATGCTGATGGACCTGCCGCCGCAACTGGCCAATGACCCGCGCGGCGAGGAGCGCAAGCTCTTCGCCAGGGTGCCCTTCACCCAGCAGGGCACCTGATCTCAAGCCAGCGCGCCGCCAGATCAGGCCAGGCGGCATGAGTTCCATCCCTGTGCCGCAGCGCGAAGCCATGCGGCGCCGTTCCGAAAATATGCGCATCCAGATCGATGCCGGCGTCGCGCGCGGCGGAAATGAAACGCAGCGCATTTTCGATAGGGACCACGCCATCATGCAGCGCATAGGCCAGGAAAACCGGAACGTCCGGCATGACGGACAGGCCCACGGGCCACTCGTCGTAAACGGCTTGCTTTTCCGGAGGCGCGAAATCAGGCTTACCCAGCGGCACCTTATGATCGCGGTGATTACCGTTTATAGGCGCATAAACCGCCAGCACGCCCGCCACCGCCCTCTGGCTTGCCAACACCAGAGCCAAATGGCCGCCGGAGGACAATCCCATGATGAAGAGCGGCAAATCCCGGCCCAGATGATCCAGCGCCAAAAGGCCGTCAGTCAGCGCAATGTCGTGCGGATGACCGTCGGCACCGGGAAGGCGATGAATGAGCACGCTGGCCTCATAACCCAGCCCGCCAAGCCAGGCCGCGATTTCCGCGCCTTCCTTGTCAGCCATCAGGCGCGTGTAGCCGCCGCCGGGACAGACCAGAACCCGCGCCGCCGGCCTGTCCACCGGGTAAATGTGCAGTTCCGGATGATGAATATGCACGGCAATGCGCTCACCATCCATGCACTCGAAAATATTCTCCGCCCCCGCCGCCAGCCGGATGACCTGCATCAGTGCTTCGGCGCCGACTTCGCATAAAGTGACGCCCAGCCGGCCTTGGGGCTCATGTCGTCAAGGTTCCAGTCCGCTTCCACGAATGGCGCATCGGTGCGCTGATATTTCGGATAGCCGTAATAGTTCTGCGTTTCGGAATCGATGATCTCGCCGCGCCCTTCGGCCACATCCGACAGGATCTTGAAATCGACATCGTCACGGTCCCAGGGCCGGGCGCCGACGGATTCGTAGATTTCGTCCTCCAGCCGCGCCGCCGGAATGATCGGCATATTCTCCGGCAGATAAGGCGTCTGGGCTTTCAGGATTTTCGCCGAACCGGTAGTGTAGCGGCCGGTCTGGGCCACCGGTGTTCCATAGGGATCGACAGCGATATTATCGCGCATGTACAGCGAAACGTCGCCATCGCCTCCCAGACTGAAGAGCGGCGTGGCGGTCACCGTATCCGGCCCCTGGCGATAGACATTACCGATCAGGGTGATCATCCCGGTCTCGAACGGATGGGTTTCCCATTCATGGGCGATCAGGTTGTAGTGAATCGCCTTCTGCCCCGGATTATAGATCATAGAATTGACCTCGGCGGCATGGACCCCGCCCTTGAACAGGGCGTTGCGCTCCTCGTTCGAGGCATAGAGATTGGCATAGAGCAGGATGCCCGTGGCATTGTCGTGGATCAGGCCGCCCTTGGAATGCTCGCCCTTGCCGTGGGTCGATTTCGCCAGCCCTTCATAGACCAGGTTATGGCTGTAGGTGATGTCATGCGAGGTGTTCTGCCGCCATTCGGTGATGTCCGTCCCCTTGAAGCGCGGCCCGGACGCCGACAGGTTCTCGTCGGTCGCCCAGGAGAAACTGCAATGATCGACAATGACATTATAGGCCCCGTTGGCGGAGAGGCCATCGGCCTCCCAGCCGCTTTTCTTGGGGTGGCCGGCCTCGCCGGTGCGAACCATGATATGCTGCACGATGACATCATGGGTGGCTATGTTGAACTCGCCCTTGATGAAGGTGATGCCGGGCGAAGGCGCCGTCTGGCCGGCAATGGTCAGGAAGGGATTTTTGATTCGGATCGAGGCGCTGTCGAGATCGATGACACCGCCAACCTCGAAAACCACGATGCGCGGCCCTTCGGCTTCCACCGCCGCGCGGAAGGAGCCCGGCCCGCTTTCATTGAGATTGGTGACGCGAAGGATGCGCCCCCCTTGCCGCCCTGGGTGGCCGCGGCCCAGCCCAGGACATCATAGGTCGACCGGTTCAGGTGAAAATCCGCTGTCCCCGCCGCTGCCGCTATAGCAGGGGTAGCGAGAGCCATGACGCCGCACAGCCATAATATCTTTTTGAAAGACATAGCGTTTCCTTCTTTTCAAACCCTGTTTCGGCCGGTTCGGCCGTCTTCGGTTCGCCCGCTCGATTCCTTGGGTGAAATCGATGCGTGACGTCCGCCTTATAGTATGGTAACCGGTGTCATAAAGCTAATCGGCGCCCTTTGCAAGGGGCCGGATTCCGGGGAGGCGGGATGACGGAGACGATTGAAGCCTTTCTCGGACGCCGCAGGAAGGCGACTATAAATGATGTGGCCCGGCTGGCCGGCGTCTCCAAAAAGACCGTCTCGCGCGTCATCAACAACTCGCCGAGCGTCCATGCGCGGACCCGCGACGAGATCGCCGACATCATTACGCGCATCGGCTTCCGGCCCGATCCGCAGGCGCGCGGTCTGGCCTTTCGCCGGGCCCTGCTGATCGGCCTGATCTACGACAATCCCAATGCCCAATATATCGTCAACATGCAGATGGGCGCGCTGGACCGCCTGCGCGGCTCGGGCATCGAGTTGGTCGTCCATCCCTGTACCTGGCACAGCGAAACCTTCGTTTCCGAACTGCGCGACTTTCTGGAAAGCCAGCGGCCATCCGGCGTCATCGTCCTGCCGCCGATCGCCGAGGACCGCCGATTGCTGGACCTGCTGGACGAGCTGAATGTACCGCGTGTGCGGGTGACGGCGCGCACCTCCGGCGATAGCAATACTTCCATTGGGCGGGAAATCGTGTCGTGCGATGATATCGGCTGCGCCGAGGCCGGCGCGCATATCGCCGAGCTCGGTCATCGCCGCATCGGCTACATCGGCGGCAATCCTGACTATCCTTCGGCCCATGTCCGCCGGCACGGTTTCGAGACCGGACTGGCCGCACATGGCACCGCCATCGCGCCGGACCTCGATGAAACGGGAAATTACAGTTTCGAGTCGGGCTATGCGGCGGCGAGGCGCCTTCTCAGCCGGCCTGACCGCCCCACGGCGATCATCTGCGCCAATGACGAAATGGCTGCCGGCGCCTACAAGGCCGCCTTTGAAGCCGGCCTGCGCATCCCCGGCGATCTGACCCTGATCGGTTTCGACGATGCGCCGATCGCCGACCGCCTGTCGCCGCCGCTGACGACAGTTCGCCTGCCGACCCGCGAAATGGCGCGCATGGCTGCCGATCTGCTCGTCACCAAGGCTTCCCCCACTGACACGGCCATAACGGTGGCTTCGGCCCTGATCGTGCGCGGCTCTTCAGGGGTGCCTAAGGCCGACCTGTGACGCTGCACCAGAATTGTGTTGCCAAAATAAATGACACCGGTTACCAACCATGCAAACCACAACACATAAACAACGAGGCATCGAACAGAAGATGTTCGGATAAGCCTTTTCAAACGGGAATAAGACCATGTGTACCAGCCCCTATGCCAAAACGCTTTACGCCACCCATCCGGATATGATGAAGGGCGCGGATAATGCCGACCTGCGCGACAAGTATCTGATGACGGGCCTGTTCGCGCCGGACGCCGTGGTGCTGAACTACACCCATTTCGAGCGTTTCGTCATCGGCGGCGCCGCTCCGGTCAAGGGCACAGTCAAGCTGCCCGACCAGACGGAGCCGGCTTCCGCCGCTGGCCATCCCTTCCTCGAACGCCGCGAACTGGGCCTCATCAATGTTGGCGCCGGCACCGGCAAGGTGTCGGTCGATGGCGTGGTTTATGACCTGGCGCAAAAGGACGGCCTCTATATCCCCATGGGCTCGGCCGAGGTGCTGTTCTCCTCGGACGATGCTGCCAATCCCGCCCTCTTCTACCTGACTTCGACACCGGCCCATGCCCGCTACGAGACCGTCAAGATCTCCATCGACAAGGCCGTGCCGCTGGAACGCGGGTCGCTGGAACAATCCAACCAGCGCGTCATCTATCAGTACATTGTGCCGACCACGGCCAAATCCTGCCAGTTGCTGCTGGGCCTGACCATACTCGCCCCCGGTTCGGTGTGGAACACCATGCCGCCGCACCTGCATGACCGCCGTTCGGAGGTCTATTTCTACTTTGGCCTGGGCCAGAATGACCGCGTTTTCCACTTCATGGGCCAGCCCGATAATGCCCGTCATATCGTCATGGCCAATAACGAGGCCGTGGTCTCGCCGCCATGGTCGATCCACATGGGCTGCGGCACCAGCAACTACGCCTTCATCTGGGCCATGGGCGGTGAAAACCTCGACTATACCGACATGAATGTCCTCGATATCTGCCAGTTGGCCTAAGCAGGGTCACAGACCCTGCACCCATAAGTTATCAGTGGAAACGACATTTTATGAGCAAACTTTTCGATCTGTCCGGCAAGGTCGCCATCGTCACCGGCGGCAACAAGGGCCTGGGCGCCGGTATCGCCTTGGCGCTCGCAGAGGCCGGGGCCGATATCGCCGTTGTCTCCACGCGGACGGAAACCAAAACGGTCGAGGCGGTCAAGGCACTGGGCCGCAAGGCCATCCACATTGCCGCCGACCTGACCTCGATCGAACCGATCCCGCACATCGTCTCGACCACGCTGTCAGACCTTGGCAGGCTCGACATCCTCATCAATAATGCCGGCATGATCCGCCGCGCCGACAGCGTCGATTTCACCGAAGCCGACTGGGACGCGGTGATCGACCTGAACCTGAAGAGCGCCTTCTTCCTGGCCCAGGCCTGCGGTCGTCACATGATCCAGCAAGGTGACGGCAAGATCATCAATATCGCCTCGATGCTCAGCTTCCAGGGCGGCATCCGCGTGCCCTCCTACACCGCTTCGAAATCAGGCATTGCCGGCATCACCAAGCTGCTGGCCAATGAGTGGGCGTCCGGGGGCGTCAATGTCAACGCCATCGCGCCGGGCTATATGGCCACCGACAACACCGCCGCCCTGCAGGCCGATGAAGCCCGCAACCGCTCGATTCTGGAGCGCATTCCCGCCGGGCGCTGGGGCAATCCGTCCGACATGGCCGGCGCCGCGGTGTTCCTGGCCTCCGCCGCCTCCGACTACGTCAACGGCATCACCCTCCCCGTGGATGGTGGATGGCTGGCGCGATAAGCTTTTAGCGCCCTTTTTTCAGCGCTTTCATGCGCGTGGCCACGGCCATGCGGCGCTCGCTGCTGGCCTTGCGCGCGTTCTCGACCGCCACCATCTCGGTAGCGCGCAGCAGGTGCTCGATCACCCGATCCATATGCTCGTGCATGGCCTGACGCGCCGCCGCCACCGAGCGGTTTTTCAGCGCGGTCAGAATATCGGTATGTTCGGCGATCCGGTCATTCATGCCGAGATCGGCGGCGCGTGCCAGCACATTGCGCGCCAGCGGCGAATGATAACGCCAGTCCCACAGGTTCTCGACGCAGGTGGTCAGGGCGCCGTTGCCGGTGCTCTGGGCGATCAGGATATGGAATTCGCGGTCGGCCTTTTCAGCCGCCACCGGATCGGCGTCGCCCATTTTCTGAACCAGCGCTTCCAGTTCGGCGATCTGCTCCTCGCTGATCAGGGTGGCCGCCAGGGCCGCGACCTCGGCTTCCAGCAGACGGCGGGCCTCGATTAGTTCGAAGGCGCCGATCTCGGAATCGGTAAAGGCCGGCGCGCGCTGTTTCTTGCTGGACACCGTGATGCCGAGGCCATGCTTGGCCTCGATCAGGCCCAGAATTTCCAGAGCGATCATCGCCTCGCGCAGGGATGGCCGGCTGACGCCGTATTGCAGCGCCAGTTCACGCTCGGTCGGCAGCCGGTCCCCCGGCTTGTAGCGCCCTGATTCGATCTCGGCGGCGATGGAATCGGCGATCTTGCGGTAAAGCTTTCTGGAATCTGACATCGGTGCGGAAAATGAAGGATGAACGCGGAATCATATGATCGTTAACATGTCCGCGTTCAATCAAAAAGCCCCTGCCCCTCAGCGGAATTTGTACAGCTTCAGTTGCTGGATGCCAAACCCGTCGGCATTGATCTTCAGATGCCGCCCCTGATGGCTTTCATCGCCATTCAACCAGCGGCCGGGCTTCCATACGCCATCCACATAGCGTCCTTCGACAATCTGCTCTATGCCGACGGCCTGCTTGGCCGCTTCCGCGTCCTCAAAGGTGACCACTACGCCCTTGCCGGCCACGATAAAACTGTCATCGCCGGTCTGGATGATCAGGCCGCCATTGGAGGCGATGTCCTGCTTGTCCTTTGGTGTCCACGGATCGACAAAACTGACCGTGAAGCGATAGCCGCCGAGTGTAAAGGACTGCGGTGTCTCATCGACCACGCCATCGAAGGAGATGCGCGGTCGGAAACCGCGCATCCGGCTCGTGCCCTGCGCCGCCAGAATCTGCGGCGACAATTGCTTCAGAACATCATAGGCGCCCGTCAGATTGGCGCTGTTCTCCGGTTTGATATTGTCGATCGAGAACGGCGAAAAGCTGATCGAATCGAGCTGACCGATGGCATAGAAGGCATTGGCGCCGGCCTCCCGCTTGCCCGCCTGATTGGCCTCCGGAATGAAGAACGGATTATCCGGCCGCTTGAATTTATCGGCCCATTCCATGAAGTTCGGAAAATACATATCGATCGCCAAAATATCGATGTCCGGCGCCCCTGGTTTCCAAATGTCGAAGAGATGCGGTAAAGGGCCCGCGCTCGGATATTGCCCCGGCGTCTTGCCTGGACGGATCAGGGCCGCATTGACATACATCGGCAACGGATACTGCGCCTTGCCAGCCTTCGCCAGGCCATTGGCGAAGGCAGCAAAATACCACGCCTGGAAGACCTCCTGCGCCTGAATGGATGTGCCGAAAACCTCCGGCCAGGTGCCAGTTTCCTTCAGGCCATTGGCTTCCCAAAGCGTGCGCACATAAGGATCCAGCGTCTCCCGATGCGCCTTCAGGTAAGCGATCAGGTCAGCCGGCACCGGCCCGTTCCAGGCCGCTTGCGCCTGCGGGCTGTAGTCGCGCACCACCGGCAACATGCCGATCTCGTTTTCCACCTGGATCATGACCACGGTATGGGCTGTATCCACCTGCTTCAGGTGCGCCATCACCGCCGAGAAGGCGCGGGCATCGGCGGACAGGGTATCGGGGTCGAACGGCGACAGGATATCCTGCGGCTGGCCCTTGTCATCCTGCGCTCTCGAATAGGTGGCGTAATCCCGCTTTACCCAGGCCGGCACATAGGTCGACATCGAGTTCTTCCACACGCCGAACCACAGCAGCACCAGTTTCACATCATTCTGCCGGGCCTGTTTGATCATGCCGTCGAGCACGGTGAAATCGTACTTTCCGGGTTGCGGCTCGACCTGGTCCCATTCCACAGGGGCGATGACCGTATTCAGTCCCACCGATTTAAGGGTTGGCCATTTGGTATTGAGATAATCGAGGCTGGAGGCTGTGGAATTGGCCAGTTCGCCCCCCAGGATCAGGAACGGCTTGCCATCGACGATCAGTTGCTTCGTCATGCCCTGGGTGGCCAGGTGCGGGATATCGGCGGCCAGGGCTGGGGTCGATAACAGCGCGGCGCAGGCCACGGCGGCAAGATGTCTGAACAGACGGGTCATGGGGTTTCCTTCCTGTGAAAGGACATTATCCAAAAAAAGGGTGATGCGCCAGAAGACGCACCACCAGAGCGGGGAGGTTCGGAAGAAAGAGCGGCGGCAGGTAACGGGGCCCCGCCACCGCAAGGTTTAGAACTTGCCGCGGATGCCGACCGAGATCGTGGTGCCCGCCTTGTACCAGTAGTTGGGCGCGCCATCGAACTGGAAGTTCTGGGTCTGGGTCGCGTCGGTCAGGTTGGTGGCGTTCAGCGTCAGCTCCATGTCACGGCTGAAACCAAAAGCCTGTTTCAGATTGACGCTGGCAGCCAGATCGAGCTGCTCGTAGCTTTCATTGAACAGAGTCGCCGCGGCAATGCCCTGCTGGTTGCCGAGCGTGGCCTGCGAACCGTCCCGATAGGTATCCGACAGGCGGACCGACCAGCCGTTCTTTTCGTAGAAAGCCGTGAAGTTCCAGGTCTTTTCGGGCACGCCGAGCGCGATGGCCGGAGCGGCGCCGGTGCCCTTCTGACGGATATAGGTGTAGTTGGTGCTGTAGCCGAAGCCTTCCAGCGGCGCCCAGAACTGGTCGAGCGGCTGGACCCAGGCGAATTCAAGACCATCGATCTTCAGTTCGCCGCTGGCATTGAACGGCTGGCTGATATTGACCTGGGCTACGGAGGGGCCGCCGCGCAGGTCGATGGCGTCCTTCTGCGACTGGTTCAGCGTGTCGTAGTTGACGCCGTACTGCGCCAGGAACGAGAACGGATAGAGGGTGTTCTGGTTCAGGGTGAAGCCGTTGATCCGCTTGTTGAAGGCGGCCAGCGACACATAGCCTTCCTTGCCGGTATACCATTCCAGGCCGAAATCGAGGTTCTTGGAAATGTAGGGCGTCAGGGACGGATTGCCGAGGCTGCCGTTGAAGGCCGAGATATCGCCGAAGCTCAGGCCCGGCAACATGCTTGACGGGTTCGGCCGGGTCATGGTGGTCGAGGCGGCGAAGCGGCCGATCAGGTTATCCTTGATATTATAGGCGAAATTGGCGGAAGGCAGGTAGTTCTTGTAGTGTGTCTCGTTGTAGGTGAACACGACGATATTGGGATACTTGGCGCCATCCAGCGAAGTGCTTGTATTGCGCGGATCGGGGATCGAGTTCTGGCCGCCGATGATCTGGTCGGTCGTCGTGGCGCGAACACCGAAATCATAGCGCAGGCGATGACCGAAGAGGTCGCGGTCGCCATTGATCTGGATATAGGCGCCCTGCACCTTTTCACGCAGGAAAGAGCGCGGCGAGTTGATGTTCGATCCGCCGGCCACCGGCGCGCTGGCCAGGAAGTCGTAATAGTGCAGAATCGGCGGCGAACTTCGACCAGTCGATATTGACGTAGCCGTAGGGCCCAGGGACCAGGTAGTCAGCTAGGCTGGATTGCGGGATCAGGGAGCCACCATAGGCCAGAGCCGGCATACCAGCGGAGAAGCCCGTGCCCAGGCCCGGATAGGCCGGATAGCCGGCGGCGATGGCCGAGGCCAGGTCGGTAATGACCTCGCCCTTGCAGGCCGGCTGCGAATTCGGTCCCGGCAGGTAGACGTTCGGATTGTTGCCACAGGCCGCGTTTTGCCAGGCCTGGGAATTATCATAGGGCGTGATCCGGCGCGACGTGTCGTCATAGGCCAGGCCCAGCTCCATGTTGAACTCCGGCGTACCCCAGTTGATATTGGTGTGGAAGCCGCGCGTCATTGTGGTCCGCGCCTCGGACTGTATGTTCAGGCGACCGCCATTCCAGCCGAAGCTCGCCGGATCGTTCAGATCGACATTGGAGGTGAAGGTCGGGTTGCCATCATGATTGGTGTAGGTGGCGGTCACCCCCGAACTGGCCGGGGTGATCAGGAGGACGGTCGGGGAATCGCGGCGGAAGTCGCTGTGCGTGTAATTGGCGTCAAAGGTCCACTTCAACTGGTCATTGATGTTCCAGGCGAAACCGGGATTGATCGAATAGAACTTGTTGGTTTCGATGAACGGGCGGTATTCGAGGAAGAACTGCGCATTGGCGAAGGTGGCGTCGGTGACCACGCAGCCATTGGTGCAGTCCGAACGATCGACCTTCATATTGAGCGGGATGAAAGAACCGCTGCGGCCAACAAAATTCATATCGGTGCGCTGCTGGTCATTGTCCTTCTGCGCCGCCATGCCGTCGAGCCAGAAACGCAGGGTTTCGGACGGACGATATTCGACGCTGAGGATGCCGCTGGTGCGGTCGCGCGAGCCATAATAGTGCATCGGGCGGCCGAGCCGCGGAACGATGGCGTTATCGATGGCCTCAATGGTCAGGCCGGGATTGAGCGCCAGAAGCAGGGCTTCGTCAATCGTGGCGCCGGTTGTCAGGCCATTGCCGGCATTGGCGGGCACGGTGGCCGGGATGGTCCAGTTGCCGCCGCCGGTATTGTTGCGCGTCGAGGCCGGGTTCATGGCGGCATTCAGGTTGGCATTGGTCCAGCCGACCGATTCAAACCCTTCGGCATTGATCGGGCTGTGCTGATAGGCCACGCCCGCCAGGACGCCGAAATCGCCCCACTTTTTCGAGAACATCAGCGAGCCCTTATAGCCCATGTCATCGACCTGACTGTTCTTGCTGCCTTCCAGCGAGAACTGGACATTGTCGCCCTTGAAATCGAACGGGCGCGCCTGACGCATATTGACCGCGCCGGCGGCCCCGCCCTCGACCTGGCTGGCCGAGGCCGACTTGCTGACCGTCAACTGGGTGAACAGTTCCGGCGGGAAGATATCGAGATCGACTTCGCGGTTGGTGTTGCTGGTATTGACATCTCCGGTCGAGGCCACGGCCACCGGCGCCCCGTTCAGCAGCACCTTTGTGAAGCTGGAGCCCAGGCCGCGAATGGCGATGGTTGTGCCTTCGCCAGTGATTTCGCGGGCGATGGTGATGCCGGGGATGCGGTTGAACGATTCCGCCAGGTTGGTATCCGGAAACTTGCCCATGTCTTCGGAAAAGATCGATCCTCGAAGCCGGTGGCGCGTTTCTTGGCCGAGGTCGAATTCAGCAGGCTGCCGCGATAGCCGGTGACGACGACTACCGTATTGTCATCCGCGGGTGCGGCGGCGGGCGCCGCATTCTGGACGGTTTCCTGGGCGGCGTCCTGGGCATTGGCGATGCCGGCAAAGCCGGTCAGCAAGGTGGCGCCGAGCAGCGCGACCTTGAACGTATGGCGGGCGTGACCCGAAGCTTTTGGCATGATTTGTTCCCTGTCTGGAATTTGCAGTTCGTGTGCAATTCTTTGGCGCCGCCACAATCTGATAGCGGTCACATACCGCCTTGGTAATTGGCCTGTCTGAAATTGTCAATAATGGCCTGACCAATTTTGACACAACTTCATCACAATTCCGCCACCTCAACTGCCAAACCCCACAAAGGCAAAACGTTGCCATTTAAATTAAAATTCACATAAGTATCTATTTTAACTGAACTTATTTACATTTATCACTCCCTAAAATCTTTATTTTGCAAAATGGCTCTTCACTTATTGGTCAGATATGTTGCGCTTATGAAACGCTTCCGCAGCGTCATAATTAAATGATAGCGAGAGAACACTTCACCGCTCCCGTCGCCACGCAGGGGAATTTCGCCGAATACACGCGCCGCATCCTGGCTGGACGCATAATCACGGTCATGAATCCGCATTTCCGGTTTACATCAGGGCAAAATAGATTATTGGTATGACCAATATATACATTACGGGCGAGTGAAAGGCCAAGTGTACCAATGGATTCCCCCAAGACCTCCGATGCCGAACCCAATAACAACGCTCCAGGCGCCGGGGACGCAGCAAACGGTCAGTCCGGCCTGGTCATCCGGTCGGCGAAAGTCATCATCACCTGCCCCGGCCGCAACTTCGTCACGCTCAAGATCGAAACGAACCAGGGCGTCTACGGCATCGGCGACGCCACGCTGAATGGCCGCGAACTGGCCGTGGCCAGTTATCTGACCGACCATGTCATCCCCTGCCTGATCGGCCGCGACGCCCACCAGATCGAGGACATCTGGCAATATCTCTACAAGGGCGCTTACTGGCGGCGCGGCCCGGTCACCATGTCGGCCATCGCTGCCGTGGACATGGCGCTGTGGGATATCAAGGCCAAGGTGGCCGGCCTGCCGCTTTATCAGTTACTCGGCGGCGCCAGCCGCGAGGCCGTTATGGTCTATGGCCACGCCAATGGCGTATCTGTCGAGGATACTGTCAATGTGGCGCTGGATTACAAGGCCCAGGGTTACAAGGCCATCCGTCTGCAATGCGGCGTACCCGGCCTGGCTTCGACCTACGGCGTCTCCAAGGACAAGATGTTCTACGAACCGGCCGATGCGGACCTGCCGACCGAGAACCTGTGGAACACCGAAGCCTATATGCGCGTCGTGCCGAAGCTGTTTGCCGCCGCCCGCGACGCCCTGGGCGAAGAGGTCCACCTGCTGCACGATGTCCACCACCGCCTGACGCCGATCGAGGCCGGGCGCCTCGGCCGCGATCTCGAACCCTACCGGCCCTTCTGGATGGAGGACGCGGTCGTCGCCGAGAACCAGGACAATTTCCGCCTGATCCGCCAGCACACGACGACTCCGCTGGCCGTCGGCGAAATCTTCAACACCATCTGGGACTGCAAGGAGCTGATCCAGAACCAGTTGATCGATTATATCCGCGCCACGGTCGTCCATGCCGGCGGCATCACGCACCTTCGTCGTATCGCCGCCTTTGCCGATATCTATAATGTGCGCACCGGCTGCCACGGCGCCACCGACCTATCGCCGGTCTGCATGGCGGCGGCCCTGCACTTCGACCGTTCGATCCCCAATTTCGGCATTCAGGAATATATGCGCCACACTGAGGCGACCGACGAGGTCTTCCCGCATGGCTACTATTTCAAGGACGGCTTCCTCTACGCGTCGGAAACGCCGGGTCTGGGCGTTGACATCGATGAGGAAAAGGCCGCCAAATATCCCTACAAACGCGCATACTTGCCGGTGAACCGCCTGCAGGACGGCACTATGTTCAACTGGTAGACTGATTTAAGAAAGCAAGACCCCCACCACCACTCGCTTCACTCGTGCCCCCCTCCCCGACAAGCGGGGGAGGATCAAGACAGAAAGCGCATACACATATCTTGTACCTCCCCGCTTGTCGGGGAGGGGGACCGCGCCCAAAAGGGCGTGGTGGTGGGGTTTCTGACTTAAAACAAAATGACGGAGGCCGCCTCCGCAAACAGGGAAACACCATGGAAACGACCGCGCCGGACACCATAGCCACGCCCAAACCAGCCGGCTACATTCGCTGGATCGTCTGCGGTATCTTGTTCCTGGCCGTGGTCATTTCCTATATCGACCGGCTGGTCATTTCCGTGCTCAAGCCAAGCCTGGCCGCGCAATATAACTGGTCCGAAACCGGCTATGCCGACATGGCCTTTTACTTCCAGCTTGTCTATGGCATCGCCTTCCTGATCTCCGGTCGCATCATCGATAAAATCGGCGCCAAGGCCGGTTACAGCTTCGCCATGATCATCTGGACCGCCGGCCACATGATGCACGCCCTCTTTACCTCTACCACGGGCATGATCCTCGCGCGCCTGCCGCTGGCCATGGGCGAGGCCGCCACCTATCCTGCCGCGCTTGTGGCCGCTAACTCGTGGTTTCCGAAAAAGGAACGCGCCCTGGCCATCGGCATCCTCAATGCCGGGGCCAATGTCGGCGCCATCGTTACGCCTCTGATCGTGCCGGCCATCGCCCTGGCCTGGGGCTGGCGCGCCGCCTTTATCGTCACCGGTCTGTTTTCGGTCGTCTGGCTGGTCATCTGGTGGATTTTCTACCGCAAGCCGCGCGATCACAAGCTGGCGACGGCTGCCGAGGTGGCGTGGATCGAGTCGGACGTAACCACCGAAGAACCGATCAATAAGGTCTCCATCCTGGGCATGCTGAAATATCGCCAGACCTGGGCCTATATGTGCGGCCGCTTCCTGATCGATCCCGTCTGGTGGACCTTCCTGTTCTGGCTGCCGGCCTTTTTCGCCAAGCAATTCGACGTCAAACTTAGCGGCTTCGGACCGCCGCTCGTCGCCATCTACCTGCTGGCTGATGTCGGCTCGATCTTCGGCGGCTGGCGCTCCTCCAGCTATCTGAAACGGGGCTGGGAACCTAACAAGGCGCGCAAGACCGCCATGCTGATCATGGCCTTTGTCGTCCTGCCGGTCGCCTTCGTGACCTTCATGCCGAACATGTGGTGGGCGGTGCTGCTGATCGGCCGGCCTGCGCCGGACACCAAGGCTTTTCGACCAACCTCTTCACCATGCCGGGCGACCTCTATCCGCACTATGCCTCCGGCACAGTAGCCGGTCTCGGTGGCCTGGCCGGGGCCTGTGGCGGGATGCTGATGGCCAAATTCGCCGGCATCATCCTGCAAACTACCGGCGGCAACTATACGCCGATCTTCGTCGTCTCCTCGGTCATGTATCTGCTCGCTTTCTGCGTTGTTCACCTGCTTTGCCCGCGCTGGGAAAAGGTTTCTTTGTAAGGACTTTTCATGCATCGTCTGATTGCCGCTGTCGTTTTCGCCGTCACCACCCTGACGACCGTCGCTCATGCCGAAGATGGCTACGATCTGTGGCTGCGCTACAAGCCCGTGGAAGCCGGCTATGCCGCACAATATAAGCCGCGCGCCACTGCGATTGTCGGCGGTGATACGCCGATCCTCGCCAGCGCCAAATCCGAACTGAAACGAGGTCTGGATGGGCTGCTGGGGCAGGATACCCCCATAGTCGCGGCGCCCATCGATGGCGCCATTGTGCTGCAAACCGGCGACACGACCCTGCCCGAAGAGGGCTTCTGCATCGAGACCAAAACGCTCGACGGTCATCCGGTCACCGTGATCAGCGCCAGAACCGACCAAGGCGCGCTTTATGGCGCCTTCCGCTTCCTGCGTGAGGTCCAGACCCGCGCCCCGCTCGCCGATATCAGCGACGCCCCCAAGATCAAACGCCGCGTCATCGATCACTGGGACAATCTCAACGGCTCCATCGAGCGTGGCTATGCCGGCACGTCGATTTTCGACTGGTGGCGGCTACCCGATCTCGTCGATCCGCGCCTGACCGACTATGCCCGCGCCGAAGCCTCGATTGGCGTCAACGGCGTGGTGCTCAACAATGTCAACGCCAAGACCGACAGCCTGACAGCCCCCTACCTGCAAAAGACCGCAGCCATTGCCAAGGTCTTCCGCCCCTGGGGCATCAAGGTCTACCTGTCGGCCCGCTGGACCGCGCCGATCGAGCTGGGCGGGCTGAAGACCGCCGATCCGCTCGATCCCGCTGTCCATGCCTGGTGGAACGCCAAGGCGGACGAAATCTACACTCTGATCCCTGATTTCGGCGGCTTCCTGGTCAAGGCCAATTCCGAAGGCGAGCCCGGTCCGGGCGACTATGGCCGCAACCACGCCCAAGGCGCCAACATGCTGGCCGCGGCGCTGAAACCGCACGGCGGCATCATCATGTGGCGCGCCTTTGTCTATTCCGAGCACGACGCCAATGACCGCGCTAAGCAGGCCTATAACGAGTTCAAGCCGGTCGAGGGCCAGTTCGCCGATAATGTTTTGCTTCAGATCAAGAACGGCGCCATCGACTTCCAGCCGCGCGAGCCCTTCCATCCTTTGTTCGGCGCCATGCCGAAGACCAATGAGATGCTGGAGGTGCAGATCACCAAGGAATATCTCGGCCAGGGCACGCACCTCGTCTATCAGGGTCCGCTCTACGAAGAGACGCTCAAGGCTGACACCTATGCCGAAGGCAAGGGCTCGACCGTGGCAAAAATCATCGATGGTTCGCTCGATCACCACACGCTGACCGGCATGGCCGGCGTGTCGAATGTCGGGGACGATCGTAACTGGACCGGCCATGATTTCAGCCAGGCCGACTGGTACGCCTTCGGCCGGCTGGGCCGGGACCCCGAAGCCTCCAGCCGCGACATCGCCACCGACTGGGTGAAGATGACCTTCTCCAACGATCCGGCCTTTGTAAAACCCGTTGTCGATATGATGATGGCCTCGCGCGAGATGGCGGCCAACTACATGACGCCGCTTGGCCTCGCCCACCAGATGGCGACCGGCCACCACTACGGCCCAGGCCCGTGGGTATGCGATCTCGCCCGCCCGGAATGGAACCCGTGCTACTACGCCAAGGCGGATGCGAAAGGCATCGGCTTCGACCGTACCAAGACTGGCTCTGACGCTCTGGCGCAATATGCCCCCGCCGCCGCGAAACAATGGGCTGATCCCCGGAAAATGGACGAGCGCTACCTGCTGTGGTTTCATCATCTGCCATGGACTTACAAGGTAAAATCCGGCCGTACCCTGTGGGACGAACTGGTCACCGATTACGACAGGGGCGCGAAACAGGCGGCGCAGATGCAGACCACCTGGTCGGCCATGAAGCCTTACGTCGATGCGGAGCGCTTTGCCGCCGTCTCGTCCAATCTCGGCATCCAGGCGCGCGAAGCCAAATGGTGGCGCGATGCGTCGATCGCTTATTTCCAGTCGAAGTCCGGCCTGCCCCTGCCGACCAGCATCGCCCCGCCGGAACATGACCTCGACTATTACAAGTCGCTGCAATTCCCTTACGCGCCGGGTCACTGATCCAGCGGTCGGCTTGACGATCCTTCGCTTTAGATGATACCGCTAACACAACCACATCAAAGATCAAAAAAAAAACTGAGGAAATGCCCCATGAACCGTCGCGTCACCTTCACGGGCCGCCTTCTGGCATCCGCCGCCCCGCTGGCTCTCGTCCTGATCCTGTCCCAATCCGTCCACGCCGCCACGCCGGAAGCCTGCGCCTCCACGGCTTGCGCCTTTCTCGATAAAAGCCTGACACCGGAGCTGCGCGCCAAAGACCTGGTGTCGCGCATGACGCTGGAGGAAAAGGCCGCCCAGATGCAGGACAATGCCCCGGCCATTCCGCGCCTTGGGCTCAAGCGCTACGGCTGGTGGAACGAGGTGCTGCATGGCGTGGCCCGTGCCGGCGACGCCACCGTCTATCCGCAGGCCATTGGCCTGGCCGCAACTGGGATACCGCCCTGATGGGCCGGATCGGCGACGCCATCGCCACTGAAGGCCGCGCCAGTCACAATGCCGCCCTGGCCCGCGATCCCTCCGGCACCGACCGCTATTTCGGCGTCAACTACTGGTCGCCCAATATCAATATTTTCCGTGATCCGCGCTGGGGCCGCGGCCAGGAGACCTATGGAGAAGATCCCTTCCTGACCGGCCATATGGCCGTCAGTTTCATCCACGGCATCCAGGGCGATAATCCGCTTCTCTACAAGGGCGTCGCCACGCCGAAACACTTCGCCGTCCATTCCGGGCCTGAGCCGCTGCGTCATGGCTTTAATGTCGATGCTTCACCCTTCGATCTGGAAGACACCTACCTGCCGGCTTTCCGTTCGGCTATTGTCGATGGCCAGGCCGATTCCCTGATGTGCGCCTATAACGCCATAGATGGCTATCCGGCCTGCGAAAGCCCGCTGCTGCAAAACCGCCTGCGCGGCGACTGGAAATTCAAGGGCTTTATCGTCACGGACTGCGATTCCATCGATGACATGGTGACCGGCCACAAGAAATATGCCGATGCCGCGTCGGCTTCCGCGGCGGCCATAAAGGCCGGGGCCGATCTCGATTGCGGCACCACCTACAAGGCCATTCCGGAGGCCGTGACGCGCGGCCTGATCACGCAGGCCGATCTTGATGTCTCGCTGGAACGCCTGATGGCGGCGCGCATCCGCATGGGCCTGATCGACGGCAGTACCTATGATCAGATTCCCGCCAGCGAGATCAATTCCGCCACCCACCGCGCCCTGGCTTTGAAAACGGCTGAGGAATCGATGGTGCTGCTCTCCAATAAAGGCAATGCCCTGCCCCTGAAAGGCACGGAAAAGATCACCGTCATCGGCCCCAATGCGCAACTGCTGCAAAGCCTGGAAGGCAACTATACCGGCGTGCCGGTCGATCCGTCCTACCCGCTCGACGCCCTGAAAGCCGCGTTCGGCGCCGCCAATGTCGCCTACGCCGCTGGTGCGCCCTTAACCGACGGGATGCGCACGCCGGTGCCCACGACCTTCCTGAAAACCTCTGCCGGCAGCAGCGAAAATGGCCTCAAGGGCGAGTATTTCGACAACCTGACCTTCGCCGGCGCGCCGAAGATGACGCGCACCGATCCGGTGATCAATTTCGATTTCTACCGCACGGCACCGAAAGGCTTCAAACCGCTCGGCTTCAGCATCCGCTGGACCGGGGTGATCACCCCGCCGGCGCCGGGCAAGTACCAGATCGGCTTCCGGATGCAGACGCCGCGTCCGGGTGTGTCGGCGCCAGATGTGAAAGTGTGGATCGATGGCAAGCTGGTGGTGACGCCGGAGCTTTCCGCCGCCGCCGGCCGTGACGAAGCCTATTGCGGCGGCGCCTGCGCCAAACCACCAATGGCGCCGGTCGCCTACGAATTCACCGACACCAAACCGCACGATATCCGCATCGACTATGTCCGCACAGTCGAGGACCGCGCCTCGTCGCTCGACTGGATCGCGCCGGTCCAGCCCCTGATCGACGGGGCGGTAGAGGCTGCGAAACAGAGCGATACCGTCATCGCCTTTGTCGGCCTGTCACCCGATCTCGAAGGCGAGGAAATGGCTGTCAGCTTCCCCGGCTTCAAGGGCGGCGACCGCACCTCGCTGGCCCTGCCTGAGGCGCAGCAAAAGATGCTGGAGGCGGTGAAAGCCACCGGAAAGAAACTGGTCGTCGTCTATATGACCGGCGGGGCGATTTCCGATCCCTGGGTGTCAGAAAACGCCGATGCCGTGCTCCAGGCCTGGTATCCGGGTGAAGCCGGCGGCGAGGCCATTACCAACACGCTTACGGGCAAGAACAATCCCGGCGGCCGCCTGCCCTATACCGTCTACCGCGATGTCGCCGACCTGCCATCATTTGAGGACTACTCAATGAAGGGCCGCACCTATCGCTATTTCAAGGGCCAGGTGCTTTATCCCTTCGGTCACGGCCTGAGCTACACGAGCTTCACCTATGACAATCCGGTGCTCTCCGCCAAAACCCTCAAGGCGGGCGATAGGGCCACGGCCAGCGTCACGGTGCGTAACAGCGGCAAGCAGGATGGCGACGAGGTGGTGCAACTCTATCTCGCCAAGCCCGGCGACACGGCCAATCCGGTGCTCGCCGGCTTCTCGCGCGTGTCGCTGAAAGCTGGCGAAAGCCGCACGGTGTCCCTGGCGCTCGATGCCCGCGCCCTGTCGCAGGTCGGTCAGGACGGCAGCCGCAAGGTGCTGCCGGGCGCATACAGCGTCAGTATCGGCGGCGGCCAGCCCGGCTTCGCGGCCACGGTTTCAGCGAAACTGACTGTCAACGGAAGCGCTGACGTGCCGAAATAATCAGGCCCAAATACTCAACCAGCCTTCTGGGGGTCGTCGTCGGGTTCTTCCTCAACGCGGCCCCTGAAAGGCGACAGGCCATCCAGTTCATTGGCCGGCCGGGGAATAGCCACGGTATTGCGGTCGCGCTCCAGTGCGGGCGTACCGCCGGAAGGCGGATTGGGTTTCTTTTTGCAGGGTCATGGAAGCCTCCTTGTCAGTCCCCATCCTAACGCGCTACCCATAAATATTCGGACAGGATCGACGGCGCGATCATAAGTCTTCGGCAAGTCCCCTATTCCGCCCTGATGGCCATTCGGGCGGAAACCAGGCAAAACGCGCTGGCGGACGCCAGAACGCAAGCGCCAGCGCACAGGGTCATGGCAACGCGAAAGCCGGCGATCAGGTCATGGCCGGAAGCGCCGAGCACACCACCCAGCAATGCGGTCGCGATCATCCCGGCCGTCCGCGCTACGGCGCTGTTGAGGCCCGACGCCGAGCCCGTGTGGGCGTCATCGACCGATGACAGCACGGCCGTCGTCAGGGGCGCCACGGCGCCGGCCATGCCGATGGCGAGCACCAGGATGCCGGGAAAAACGTCCGTCCAATAGCCGGCCCGTTCATCGATGCGCAGCAAAAGCGCGAAACCGGCAGCGACCAGCAACGGACCGATGGTTAAAGGCAGGCGCGGGCCGGTCTTTTCCGCCACGCTCCCCATCACCGGTGACGCCACGGCCAGCAGGGCGGCGAATGGCAAAAGCGCCGCCCCCGCTCCGGTGCCCGAATAGCCGGCAGCCGTGATCAGCACGTAGGGCACCAGCACCATCAGCGCACCAAGTGCGCCGTATAATAAAAGGGTCAGCAATGTCAGACCGGCAAAGGTCCGCGAACCGAACAGAGCCAGCGGCATCATCGCCGAATTGCCGCGCGCATTCTCGACATAGAGAAACACCCCGGCCAGGACGACTCCGAAAATAACGGCAATGATTGCCGCCAGGGTCCAGCCGGCCGGTCCGGTGCCGATGGTCAGCCCCCAGGTCATCGCGCCCAGACTGCCCGTCGCCAGCAGGCCGCCCGGCACATCCAAGGCGGAGGCCTGAGGGCCACGCGGCGTATCCCTGATATAGACTTTGGCCAGGCCGATGGCGCCGAGAGCCGGTGGCAGGTTGATCAGGAAGATCGACCGCCAGCCGATGGTGTCGATCAGCCAGCCGCCAAGCACCGGTCCCAACGCGCCCATGACCGCGCCGGCGGCGGCCCATATGCCGACCGCCCAGCCCTTGGCTTCGCCGCTGAAGGTGCTGCCGAGAATGGCCAGGCTATTTGGCAACAGAATGGCCGCACCAACGCCCTGAGCCGCCCGCCCCGCCAACAGCCAGAACAGGCTGGGCGCCAGGGCGCAAGCCAGCGAAGCGACAGCGAACACCGCCGTGCCCACGACCAGCAGGCGCTGACGGCCGAACCGGTCACCCGCCGCGCCGCCGAGCAGCAACAAGGCACCCAGCGGCAACAGATAGGCGTTGATGATCCACTGCAGGTCGGCCGCGCCAGCCTCAAATGACGCACCGATGGCCGGCAGGCCTACATTCACCACCGAGCCGTCGATAAAGGACAGGGATGACGCCAATATGGTCGTCAGCAGGATCAGGGCCGCATGGCGAGGTTGCCCGGTCTTAGGCGACATCATGCCGGTTTCAAACCCTTCAGCACGGTGGGCCACAGTTCGGAAACCGTCGGGTGGATAGGCACCGCCCATTGCAGCACATCAAAGGTCACGCCGGCATTCATCATGTCCAGAACGCCGTGGATGGCCTCGTCGCCGCCGGTGCCGAGAATGGCGGCGCCGAGGATTTTCCGGCTGTCGGCATCAACCACCACCTTCATGAAGCCTTTCGTTTCACCCTTCTCGACCGCCCGGCCGACGCGGGTCATCGGCCGCGTACTGACCAGCACCTTGTGGCCGGCCTTTTCCGCCTCGGCTTCTCCCATCCCGACCCGGCCGAGCGGCGGATCGATATAGAGGGCATAGCCCAGGACACGATCGCTAACCTTGCGGTTTTCGCCATCGAGCAAATTGGCGGCGATGATCTCGAAATCGTTGAAAGCCGTATGGGTAAAGGCGCCCTTGCCATTGCAATCACCCATGGCCCAGATACCGGGCACGTTGGTCTGGAGGTCGTCGCCCACCGCGATATAGCCGCGCGCATCGAGTTTTATACCGGCAACCTCCACGCCGAGATCATCGGTATTGGGCCGGCGGCCGACGGCCACCAACAGGTCGGAACCCGTCACCTCGCCATCCGACAGGCGCACGGTGATACCATCGCCGCCCTGCGACACACCGTTGATATCGCCCCCGGTATGAACGGCAATCCCCTCGTCTTCCAGAATCTTGCGGATGGCGTCGGAGATATCCGTATCCTCACGGGCGATCAGGCGGTCGCCTTTTTCCACGATACTGACCTGTGCCCCGAAACGCCGATACATCTGAGCGAATTCCAGCCCGATATAGCTGCCGCCGAGAATGACCAGATGTTCGGGCACCCGGTCGAGCGTCACGATCGAACTGTTGGTCATGTATGGCACGTCTGCCAGTCCGGGAATGGGCGGCACCGCCGCCCGGCCGCCGACATTGAGGAAGATCTTCGGGGCGGAGATAATCTCATCTCCAACCTGGAGGGTCGTCGCGTTTTGGAAACGGGCGTGACCGGTCATGACCGTCACGTTCTTCATGCCGCGCAGCCAGTTTTCGACACCGCTGCGGGCATCCATAGTCACCTTATGGGCGCGTGCCGCCACGGCCTTCATGTCGATGCGGACGTCGCCGGTCATCACGCCGAAATCCGCGCCGCGCCGCGCCAGACGGGCGGCATAGGCACTGGCCACCAGCGCCTTGGTCGGCATACAGCCGGTATTGACGCAGGTGCCGCCGAAGAATTTTCGTTCGACCACGCAGACCGTTTGTCCGGCCGCGCTGAAACGTTCAGCCAGTGACGGACCGGCTTGGCCGGCCCCGATGATGATGGCGTCGAAGGTTTTCATGGCGGCTCCTGCATTTTGCGCTGATCGTTACGCCCGGCAGAATAAAAATACAGCCGGAAATCAAAAACCGTGATCAAGGTATGTCAGAACCTGTCAGCAGTGAACCGCGGCGCTCTGGCGAGTCCGGGCGCACCACCCATCTTAAACGCAGGAAGCACGTATCTGCTCATTTAAAACTTATATTTTCCAAACGATAGTCAGCGACAAAAATCAAAAGGGGCCAGGCATGGATACCGTTCACCACCCGATAACGGAAAAGACGACCGAACACAGTCCGCTGTCCTGCGCCTTCACGAAAATGCGCGCCCATACCCTGGCCCTGATCGCGCCCCTGACGGCCGAAGACATGGTGGTGCAATCCATGCCCGATGCCAGCCCGGTCAAGTGGCACCTGGCGCACACAACCTGGTTTTTCGAAACCTTTCTGCTGAAGGACCAGCCCGGCTACCGGGTGTTCGATCCGGCCTATGCCTATCTGTTCAACTCCTATTATGAGGCGCTTGGCCCCCGCCAGCCGAGAGCGCAGCGCGGCCTGCTGACCAGGCCGCCACTCGCCGATATCCTGGCCTATCGCGCCCATGTCGATCAGGCGATGAACCACCTGCTGCAATCCGATCTGCCGGCCGAAACCGAAGACCTGATCCGCCTGGGTATCGCCCATGAAGAGCAACATCAGGAACTGATCCTGATGGACGGGCTGCACCTGCTGGCGCAATCGCCGCTGAAACCGGCCTACTGCCCGCGCACCCCGGCCGATGCCGGCGGCAGGCATGGCCGCTTCCAGCTCCGGCCGGGTGGCCTGGTCGAGATCGGCCACACGGGCACAGGCTTCGCCTTTGATAATGAAGCCCCGCGCCATCGCACCTGGTTGCAGCCTTTCGAAATCAGCGACCGCCTGGTTACCAATGGTGAATGGCTGGCATTCATGGCTGATGGCGGTTACAATCGTGCCGATCTGTGGCTCTCCGATGGCTGGGCGCAGGTACAGGCCCACGGCTGGAATGCGCCCTTCTATTGGCAAGCCGATGGCAATGACTGGCAGGAAATGACCCTGCGCGGCCCGCAAGCCATCGCCTTTGACGCGCCGGTGACGCACATCAGCTATTATGAGGCCGGCGCCTATGCCCACTGGGCCGGGGCGCGTCTGCCCACCGAGGCCGAATGGGAGGCCGCGGCCGCCGACGGCGTGCTGGAACAGGTGGATGACGTTGCCTGGCAATGGACCGGCAGCGCCTATCTCCCTTACCCCGGCTTTCAGCCTGGCGCCGGGGCGGTCGGCGAATATAATGGCAAGTTCATGAGCGGCCAGATGGTGCTGCGCGGCGGCTCCGCCTTCACCCCCGCCGGCCATGCGCGCCTTACCTACCGCAATTTCTTCGCACCGGAAAAGCGCTGGGTGCGGTCCGGCCTGCGGCTGGCGCGTGATATCTCCGCCGGCACGACTGGCGATGTTTCTGACGACGGCTTTGCCGCCGATGTGGTGGGCGGCCTCTCCGCCCGGCAAAAATCCCTGTCGCCGAAATATTTCTATGATGCCACAGGCTCCGAACTGTTCGAGGCCATCTGCCGGCTCGACGAATATTACCCGACCCGCACCGAAACGGCCCTGCTCACCCGCATCGCCCCGGAACTGACGGCCGGTATTCCCGCCGATGCCGTGCTGGTCGAATTCGGCAGCGGCGCCAGCGAAAAGACGCGCCTGCTGCTCGATGCCGCGCCGCAAATCACCGGTTATGTGCCGATCGATATCAGCGAGGACGCCCTGCGCCAGGCCACCCTGCGCCTGAAGGCAGCCTATCCAAAACTGGCGGTGACGCCGGTGGTCGGCGACTTTACCTCTGACGTTTCCCTGCCCAGCGCCCTGAAAGGCCGGCCGCTGATCGGCTTCTTCCCCGGCTCGACCATCGGCAATTTCAGCCATGCCGAGGCGGTTACCTTCCTGCGCAATGTACGCGGGCTACTAGGCCACAAAGCCCGCCTGATCCTGGGGGCCGACATGGTCAAGGACGAGGCGACGCTGGTCGCCGCCTATGACGATGCGAAAGGCGTCACTGCGGCATTCAACAAGAACCTGTTGGTCCGCATCAACCGCGAACTCGACGGCAATTTTGACCCCGACGCCTTCGATCATCTGGCGGTCTGGAATCCGGTCTATGAACGTATCGAAATGCACCTCGTCTCGCGCAAGGACCAGATCGTAAAAGCGGCCGGCCATGCCTTCGCCTTCAAGACCGGTGAGCGCTTCCACACCGAAAATTCGCACAAGTTCACGCCGGCCTCACTGACGCGGCTGGCGGCTGGCTCCGGCTGGAAAATCGAGCGGCAATGGATCAGCCCGGCGCCCGAATTCGGTATTTTCAGTCTCGGTTCCTGATCTTCACAAACCGGGCAACATAATCATCCGCCGGATGACTAAGGATATCCGCCGGCGTGCCGGTCTGCACGATCTCCCCGTCCTTCATGATGGCGATGCGATTACCCAGCCGCAACGCCTCGTCGAGATCATGCGTAACGAAGACGATGGTCCGCTTCAGCCGCTGTTGCAGCCCCTGAAGCAGATCCTGCATGTCGGCGCGGGTCAGGGGATCGAGCGCCGAAAATGCCTCATCCATCAACAGGATTCCGGTCTCGACCGCCAGGGCGCGCGCCAGCCCGACACGCTGTTTCATGCCGCCCGACAACGCATCAGGCCGCGCCTTTTCATAACCTTCCAGCCCCACAGCCGCGATCCATTCCCGTGACTTGTCGTGCGCCGTCTGTCTGTCCTCGCCCCGCGCCGCCAGGCCGAAGGCGACATTCTCCAGCACATCGAGATGCGGCAGCAGGCCGAAGCCCTGAAACACCATGCTGACCTTGCGGCGACGGTATTCCCGCAAGGCCGCGGCCTCCAGCGTCCGCACATCCACGCCATCGACGTGGATATCGCCGGCTGACGGCTCGATCAGCCGGTTGATATGACGGACCAAGGTCGACTTGCCGGAGCCCGACAGGCCCATCAGCACACAGACCTCGCCATCGGCGATATCGAGCGTCACGTCGCGCAGGGCCAGGGTGCAGCCGGTCGCCGTCAGGATGTCCGCCTTGCCGGCGCCCTGTTCCGCCATCGCCAAAGCGGCGGCTTCCTTGCGGCCGAAAACCTTGGTGAGGTGGCGCAGCTCAATCATGCGATGCCCCTTTCCCGCCAAAGCCTTGCGTTATCCGATCGAGCACAAAGGCCAGGATGACGATGCCCAGGCCCGCCTCCAGCCCCATGCCGACGTCGAGCGTCTGGATACCGTTCAGCACCAGCTCGCCCAGGCCGCGCGCCCCGATCATTGAGGCAACGACCACCATGGACAGCGCCAGCATGATGGTCTGGTTGACGCCCGCCATCAGGGTCGGGCGCGCCAGCGGCAGTTCCACCCGCCACAGCCTCTGCCACGGCGTCAGACCGAACGAGTCGCCCGCTTCGCGCACCTCATGATCAACGCGCTCGATGCCCAGGGTCGTCAGCCGGATCATCGGCGGCAGGGCGTAGATGACTGTGGCCAGGATCGCCGGCACCTTACCGAGGCCAAACAGCATCAGGGCAGGAATGAGATAGACGAAGGCCGGCAGGGTCTGCATGATATCGAGCACCGGCTGGCTTAGTCCCTTGATCCAGCGCGATTTTGCCGCGGCGATGCCGACTGGCAAGCCGATCAGCACGGACAAAAAACTGGCGATCAGCATAAGGGTCAGGGTCTGGGTCATTAGGCTCCACAAGCCGAGCAGTCCCATGACGAACATCAGCCCACCGACCGCCGTCGTCAGGCCGATCCGCCGCGTACCCAGCCAGGCCAAGCCCATGAAAAAAGCGATCAGCAGCCACCACGGGATGACATTGAACAGGCTGTCCAGCGCCACGATGACGCTCAAACCGGCATTGGACAGCGCCCGGAACCCGGCGCCATGATCGCGCACCAACCCGGCCACGGCCTCATTGACCGGCTGGCGGATGGACAATGTCCAGCGTGCCGGAAAATTTGATTTCGGCACCGGCGCCGCCGTGCCCAGACTGGTCGAAATCCGTTCGGCGGTGTCCGCATCCACCCATTGCCGCCACAGGTCCGGACGCGCCTTCAGAAACCACACCGCCTGCGCCCGCGCGGTCAGCTTGCCGTCGGCCCGTCGCACCAGGTTGGCGTTCAGGTCATCGATGGGGAAGGTCGCCTTCGCCAGCATCGCGGCGATGGCCGGGGCCCTTTCGGCAAAAGGGGTCGATACCCCATAGGCGACATCGGCCGGCGGTGCGGCGCACCCTTGCGTGTGTCGGCCATTCCGGCTGGTCAGATCGGCCCAGCAGGCGGCCGACCACGGCGGCTCTTTCAGTTGCACCAGTTTCAGACGTGCGGCGATCGGGCTTGGTGACCAGTAATAGAAAAGGATCGGCTGTTTCTGCGCATAGGCGGCAGTAATGGCGGCATCCATGGCCGGTCCGGTGCCAGGACGAAAATCGACATAGGCGCCGGTCAGCCCGTAGGCTTTCAGCTTGGCGCTGTTGACGCCCTCGCACGTCCAGCCGGAGGGGCAGTTGAGAAACCGCCCCTTGCCGGGTTGCTCCGGATCGCGGAACAGGGCGACATAATGCGAATCGGCAAGCTGGCCGACACTGTTCAGGCCAGCAGCCACGGCATCCGGACCATGCACCATATAGTCCGGCACATACCAGCCTTCACGCGCCTCGGTAAACGGGTGACCGATGGCTTTTACCGTGCCTTCAACTGCCGCCTTTTTCCACACATCGCTGCGGCTGACCCATTCCTCGGCCAGGATCTGGATGTCGTCATTGGCCAGGGCCTGTTCGAGCGTGACGGTATTGCCCGGCACGGTTTCGGTGGCGCACCCATAGCCGCGCTCGATGATCTCCTGCATGACGGCAGTAATGAACTCGCCGCTTTCCCAGTTTACCCCGGCGAATCGCACGCGGCCGCTAACGGGGCACTCCGCTTTCGCCAGGGCCGGACCTGACAGGCCGGTAAAAAGCAAGACCAGGACACATGCCCACATATGGGCCGCCGCTGTTGCATTCCGGGACACAAAACGTCTCAAGACCCGCTCCTGCCTGCCACGCGGACGCAAATTTACCGCCAAAACACTCAATCAGAGGCGTTATATATGCGCAATCACGTTTTTGTTTTTTCCCGACTTCCCCAGAATGGCGACTATTTTTTGACGCCGCCCCATTGTGATCACGATTTCAGCTTCCCCGGCATCAACTACATCGATGTAGACGCAAGGCCGGCGACCAGCGCCCCTGAACGCCGAAACAATCGCGGCAACAAGCATATATAATTAAAAAAAGTGATATTGTATTTGAAATATATTTTATTATAAATTTATAATACTTTACCATATTATTTTTTTATGCCATTTTAATTATTTTTATTTGGAAATAATTTTAATTTATAATAACAACTATCAAAATGAAATTAAACGCACCCTGTGGGATATGCCGCTAAAAGGAAGCCCTTCCCAACCAAAATCCCGCCTTGGCACAAAATACCCCATTTGATTGAATTTGTGATAAAATAAAGTGACTTCCGCTTGTAAAGAAACTGCGTTATATTAAGGTGTGTTAACTTATTCCGAGGCGGCGCCCTCCTGTTTGACCGCCGAGGAGCATACCGGACTCACGGTCGCGTCGCGTTATACTTAGTAAAACAGTATCGCATACATGAAGTTTAGCCAATTTTAAGTAAATATTCGACTCAGCTTAAATCCATTTGTATGGGCTGAATCGAATATAATCACCCGGCGATCGACATCCTGGGCAGGTATTTTGTGCGCGTAATAATCCCAAAAAGCAGGAAGACGCGGGAAGAACAATGAGAGTCGATGTTAATGACTGGCGCCAGAACAGGGACCAGGCCGATAAGCCGACGCGTGATGCGGCATCCATCGCCCTTTCAGGCAACGCGCCGCAAATGACGACACATGACTCGCCCGGCAGCCAGGCTTCACCAGATAGCTTCCGTGACGCAATGATCGCCCTGATCCCGGCCCTGCGCATCCAGGCCGCCACGCGCGTCAGATCACGCAGCGAAGCCGACGACCTGGTACAGGAGACGCTCACGCGCGCCTGGTGTTACCGCGCCAGCTTCCAGGAAGGCAGCAACCTCAAGGCGTGGCTCTACAAGATCATGCAGAACTGCTTCTACCATGATTTGTCGCGGCAGCGCGATACGGTGGCGGATGTAGAGGGGCGCTGGGCCGCCATGTTGAGCGTCGCCCCCTCGCAGGAATGGCGCCTGCAATATAACGACATGCTGTCCGCGCTCGATCATCTGCCGCCCGACGCCCGTGCCGCGCTCGTGCTGATCGGCGCCTCGGGATGTTCGTATGAAGAGGCTGCCGAACTGGCAAATTGCCCGGTCGGCACCTTAAAAAGCCGCGTCAACCGGGCGCGGGAAAAGCTGGCCAGCCTGATCGATAACGGTGTCGATATCCATCAGACACGGCTTGCCGGAATGCCGCCCACACCCCCAGCGCCCACACCTCCGCCCCCCATGCACAGGCCATTTCGGGCGCAGGCCGTCGACCCGAATCTGCAACCTTCCGGGGAGTAGGTACATGCGACACGTCCAAAGACACGCGCCGCCCTTAAACGTCGGTTTGCTTGCCCTGATGGCCGGCGCCGGCCTGCTCGTTATGGCCCGCCCGGCCCTGGCCGCCGACCAGGCCACAGACCGGCGCCTGGCTGAGATCAAACAGGCTCTGCAAGTTCAGGAAAGCCGACTGAACACACAAGAACAACAGTTGGCCGACCAGCAGAAAACGCTGGCCACCCAACAGGCGGAAATCGACAGGCTGCGGGCGGAACGCGATGGCCTGCTCGCTGATATTCGGGCCGGCCGCAGCGATGCTCCGGCGGGGAGCGACACGGCCGTGCCCTATGCCAGCCTTTCGCCAAATACCAGTTCCACTCCCGGCGCCCTCTCCGGTTCGGATACCTCCACATCCGGCGCGCCGGCCATGACCGTGTCCCAGGTCGAACCCATGCGGCCTGATCCCCTGCCGCAACAGCCGGTCGGGGCCGCACCGCCGCCCAAAAAGGTCGAGGAGGTCGCCGCCCTGCCGGAACATGTCGGGGTTCTCACCCCGAAAGGCAAACTCGTCTTCACGCCGTCGCTGGATTATGTCCGGTCCAGTTCCAACCGCCTGGTCTTCCGCGGTGTCGAAATCGTCCCCGGCATCCAGGTGGGCGTCATCGAGGCCAATGATGCCGACCGTGATTCGGCGGTTGCCACCGTTGCCATGCGCTATGGCCTGACCAGCCGGCTGGAGGTGGAAGCCCGCATCCCCTATGTCTATCGTCATGACCGCGTCACCACCCTGGCACAGCGCGACGAGACCATCAACCGAACCAGCGAACTCGATGGCCAGCAGATCGGCGATGTCGAATTCTCGGCGCGCTATCAGCTCAATGAGGTCCGCCCCGGCCGCGCCATATTCGTCGCCAATGCGCGCATCAAGCCCCCTACCGGCCTCAGCCCCTACGATGTCGGCTATGATCAGTTCGGCGTCGCCACCAGTCTGGCCACCGGGTCGGGATTCTGGGCGATCGAAGGCGGCATCACCATGCTTTACCCCAGCGATCCGGGCGTTATCTTCGGCAGCCTGAGCTATCTGCACAACGTACCGCGCGATATCAACAAGGAAATCGGCGGCGCCATGGTCGGCCGTGTCGAACCGGGTGATGCCATCAGTGCCAGCCTGGGCTTCGGCCTGGCGCTCAATCCGCGCTTCTCGGTGTCATTCGGCTACAGCCACAGCTTCATCTTCCCGACCAAGACACAGATCGGCACCACCATTCAGCAGTCCAACAGCCTTCAGGTCGGCTCCCTTCTGATGGGCTGGTCCTACCGCGTGAATGACCGCATGACCCTGACCAATAATTTTGAATTCGGGGTCACCAGCGATGCCCCCGACATGCGCATGGTCGTCGCAGCACCCATGAGTTTTTAAGGGCGCAAATACTGATTTGAGCCAAAAAGCAAGTCAATATTCTGCGATTATTGGACAGTCTTATGTATTTGGTTAATAAGGAAAAATAAATACTCGAACCGGTACTTTTCGAGGGAACTTTTCTGGCTTGACCCGATTTAATGAAGTGAAGGACGGTCCTTCAGAATTCATGAATTCGAGGTTCACTCAAATGACCAGCAAAAGCATCAAATTACTTGCGTCCGCTTCCGCCATGGCCCTTGGCCTGATGATGGCCGGCGCTGCTTACGCGCAAATCCACAATGAAGCAGACGACGGCTCGACGGGCACGCTCAATGCCTATAACGACAACTCGCTCGATAATGTCGGCAATGCCACTGCCACCGATTCCGGCAACACGACCACCAACACCGACGCTTCCAATCAGGGCAATGACAACTCGACCAACTCTGCCACACTTGGTGTGTCGGTTGCCGATTCGGGCAATACGACCACCAACACGGACAATTCCAACAATGCCGTAACCGACAATTCCAATAACTCGGTTACGGATAATTCGAACAATTCGACCAACACGGCCGATTCCGGCAACGACAATTCAATCAATACGAATGTCGCCGACTCCGGCAACGACAACTCGAACAACTCGGTCAATACGGCCGATTCGGAAATGACAATTCCAACAGCTCGACCAATACGGCCGATTCCGGCAATACCACGAACAATACCGATAACTCGAACAACTCGACCAATACCAGCCTTGCCGACTCGGGCAACGACAATTCGAATAACTCGACGAATACGGCCGACTCCGGCAATGATAATTCCAATAATTCGACAAACACCAGCGTTGCCGATTCCTACAACGCGGACAGCTCGGGCTCTGGCAATGTCACCGATTCGAACAACACGGACAGCTCTACAAATGTCGCCTATATCAGCCTGACCAATCAGGATCTGTCGGCCAGCGTGACCGGCTCCAGCGTCAGCCTGAGTGCGGCCGATCAGGACCAGGAAGGTAACCTCACAACCGGTAATATCGTGGCGCGCGGCGGTTCATACGCCAACTTCTCAGGCGTCCAGACCGCCAGCTCGAATACCGGCATCGGCTCCATCAACCAGGCCGCCACGGCCCTTTCAGCGAACGCCAATATCAGCTTCGGTCAATAGGCTGAGCGCCGGGCACGACAACACCGTGCCCGGCTCTACTTTCCGCGTGTCTCAAAGTCCGCTTTCAGAAAGTGTACCAGCCATGTCCGCCAAATATCTGTTTCCCACTTGCCTTGCCGCGCTAGCCCTGACGGCGGCCCTGCTCCCGGCTGCGGCGCTTGCCCAGGCGGCCCCAGTTACCACCCTGTCGGTTAGCCCGCCGGACGCCGATACCCCCACACCGCTCGCGCCTGATGAACTGGACGGCATCAGCGCCGAAGGGGCGATAACCAATGTCATCACCAACCAGGATCTGAGCGCCACCAACAGCGGCAACACCATTGTCGCCGGCACGGTCCAGAACGGCGACATCAATTTCTCCGGCAATGCGCTGACCGGCTTCAGCGGTGTCGGCAACTTTGTTACCAACACCGGCAATAACAACAATCTGCAAGGCAGTATCAGCGTTGTCGTGACCGGCGCGCCGCTCCCCTAGTAAAGTCTTTCACCATGAAGCCCCTGCCTCTCATCACCGCCTGCCTTGCCCTGGGTTCGGGTGCGCCTCACATGGCGCACGCCCAGGCCATGCTGACCGATGGCGGCATGATGTTCTCGGTGCCCGTCACCAGCATGAAGGACATTCCCTTCCGCACGGTTGTGCGCCAGCAGTACGACTATAGCTGCGGCTCGGCTGCCCTGGCCACCCTGCTGCACTATCACTACAATATGCCAGTCACCGAGGCCGAGGTCTTCAAGGCCATGTACGCCACGGGCGACCAGGAAAAGATCCGCAAGGTTGGCTTCTCCCTGCTCGATATCAAGAATTACCTGTCCTCGCGCGGCTTCCAGGCCGACGGCTACAAGCTGACCTTCGACCAGCTTGTAAAGATCAATCGCCCGGCCATAGCCGTGGTGACAGCCGGCGCCTATCGTCATTTCGTCGTCGTCAAGGGCGCGCGCAATGGCAAGATTCTGATCGGCGATCCGGCCGGCGGCCTGCGCACCTACAGCAATGCCGAATTTTCACAGATCTGGAATGGTGTCATCTTCGCCATTCATGCCTCATCCGCCGCCAAGGTGCCGTATAATCGTGACGAGGAATGGAGCCCCTGGGCGCTGGCCCCGCTGGGCCAGCCACTGGGCGATGCCTCCCTGTCCAGTTTCACCCGCGAACTGCCGCCGATCTATCAGATATCGACCATGATTAACGGCAATTCGCCCACCACACCCTGAGCCTGTTCATGACCCGCGCTATCCTTCTCAGCCTCTTTGCCGTCCTGCTGGCCGCGCCCGCCGTGGCTCAGGAAACCGTCGTGCCGGCACAAGACCTGACCGCCAGCGTGGCGCCTTTAAGCCCGGAAGAACTGAAAGAACAGGTCGGCGGCCTGCGCACCCCCACAGGCATCGAATTCGGCCTGGGCGC
Source organism: Asticcacaulis sp. (assembly GCA_024707255.1). Taxonomy (NCBI): domain Bacteria; kingdom Pseudomonadati; phylum Pseudomonadota; class Alphaproteobacteria; order Caulobacterales; family Caulobacteraceae; genus Asticcacaulis; species Asticcacaulis sp. Next base: position 818,081 of record JANQAC010000001.1, read on the forward strand.
CATCATTACCACCTATGTCGACGGCCAGCAGGCCCTGCAATCGCACCTGACCTGGACGGACCAGGGGGTGGTCGAGACCACGGATGGCGCTGGGTCACTCGCCGGCGCCGCCGGCGCGGGCATCAATCTCGGCGGCTCCGTACCAGGTCTCTATCTGCCTGGCGAAAACGGCGGCACGGTCGTCCTGCATGATCTGGGCGACGGCCGTATCGGCAGCGTCGTGCTCAATACCGCCGACAACCGCGACATCCGCCAGGAAACGGTCATCAATCTCGATATTCCGCAGTTACAACAACTCCAGCAGGACTATGCCGGCCAGAAGTTCCAGATGAACCTTCAGGATGCCGTGTCGCGGGCGCTGGAAAACGCTAATCACTAAGTTGATCGATAATATCGGCCAGCGCCCTGAGGCAGGTTTCGCCCAGCGCGCACGACCGGCTGGCAGACCATGCCCGCACCGGCTCCGGCGCATCATTGTGATCCTTGAACGGCATTTCCAGCGTCATGGCGATGGCCTTGAAGCGCTCGGCCACGGCATTGGTCGAGATCGCCAGGTTAGCCGCGCCCGGCGCCGGAATATCGTAGCCGAACCTGGTCTGGAAGTCTGGCGTGCGCGCCAGCAGGCGATCGAGATAGGCCTGGTAAAGCGCGCCCCTCGCGTCCGTCCATGATGGCGTGCCCTCGAAACCGGCCATGAAGACATGTGGAATCGCTTCATCGCCATGAACATCGATGGCGAAATCAACACCGCTATCCGTCATGGCCTGCAAAACGTAGAGGATTTCCGGGCTGCGTTCCATGGTCGGCCCAGCCCATTCGCGGTTGAGATCGACGCCCGCGGCATTGGTGCGCAGATGCCCGCGCGCGCTGCCATCCGGATTCATATTGAGCACGATGTAAAAGGTGGCCGCTTCGCGCAAGCTCATCGCCGCCGGATCATTACCGGTCAGGAAGGCGACGGCGCCCTCCATCCACCATTCGGCCATGGTTTCGCCGGGATGTTGGCGCGCATAGAGCCAGATCTTGGCCGCGCCATTGCCGAGGGTAAAGAGATCGAGGTCGCGGCCATCAAGCGTCTGGCCCAGCACACGATGCGTCATGCCCGGCAGGGTCTTCGTCTTTTCCACGAAGGCGTGATGGCGCTGGCTGTCGAAGGGCGCGAAATAGGCAAACCACACCGTATCACCGGCGGGTTTGTGCCGGATGGTCAGGACCCCATTGTCATAACTTGTGTCGGTACAGAGCCAGTCGGCATTATCGGAACTGACGCGCGCCCGGTAATTTTCCCAGCCGCCCGGATAGGCCGAACCGCCGGCATTGGTGATCCGCAGGGTCAGGTCGAGCCCGGCCGCGCCATCGACGCGGAAATAGAACCACTGGTAATAATGCGAGCCGTTATCCGGCCGGATCGCCAGATCCCATTGTCCGCCTTCCCCACCCAAAACCTCGATATTGCCGCCATCGAAATCGGCTGAGAACGTGACTGACATGAAACCTCCGGTGCGCAAGACTGTTTCCCGCGTATCTATCCGAATTCAAAGCGTAACGCTCATCACTTTTCCCGCGATATTCAATTCGGATTATAGATTTTCAGGAAATCCACCACCGCCTGAGCCGTTGCCAACCGTGCCTCTTCGGTCGTCAGTTCGTGATCGCTGCCCGGCAATTCGGTATAGGTCACCGCCTTGCCTGCGGCTTGAAGCGCATCCCGCATTACCTTGCTCTGGCGCACCGGCACCGAGCGATCATCAGCCTGATGCACCAGCAGGACCGGCGCCTTGATATCGGCCACCTGGTTGCGCGGCGACAGGGCGCTCCAGCCGGAGGGATCACCCAGATAGCCTGTAACGATCGATACGGACCCCGGATCGGGCGAAAAGGCGCGCGGCCATACGGGGTCCGCCGTCAGGCTGGCGATCTGGTCCGGGTCGGGTACGGATCGCTTGCTCTTCACCCAGCCTACATAATCGCCGATATCGGAAATGCCGCCGAGCGAAGCCGCGCAGCGCCAGGTCTCCGGCGTCGTGGCACCTTCCAGCGCCGCGTAACCGCCATACCCATTGCCGATGATACAGACCCGCGCCGGATCGGCCAGACCCTGGCCGACCAGATAACGAACACCATCGGCCAGGTCGGACTGCATCCGTCGCCCCCACTGGCCCTTGCCCGCCGCCATGAAAGCCGGTCCCGCGCCATCCGACCCGCGATAATTGGGTTGCAGCACCAGATAGCCGCGCGAAGCCAGCACCTGGGCCAGCCAGTCAAACCCGCGACTGTCATGCGCCTGCGGCCCGTCATGCGGCAGGACGATCAGCGGCAGACCCTTCGGTTCCGGTTTCGGCGGCAGGGTCAGCAGGGCACCAATCTCCAGACCGTCGCTTGCCTTGTAACTGACGCTCTTTTGCGAGGCGACCCATTCCGATGGCACTTCCGGGTGGATATCACCGATTTCCAGTGTCTTCCCGGTCGTGAAATCGATGAAATGATAGGCGCCCGGCTCCTCGCCCCCTGGGCGAAGATGATCATGCGGTGCGGATCGCGCGCCGTCGAAACGACCGTGACCGCCTGTCCCGGCGCCGCGTCCTGCGCCTTCCGGTAAAGCTCGCTCATAAGGGGATCGCTCAGGCTGTATTCCGGGGCCTCGCCGGTTTGGACAAAGCCCGCCAGCCGTCCGGTTTCGGGATTGAAAATCGGCCGGTCGCGCGTGGCATCGCCCGGCTCCAGCGGCGCCGACAATGTGCCGTCCGCCGCCAGTTCGTAATAATGAAACCGCCGGTCGGCGCCGCTGGTGCCGGGTTCGGCATCGAAGATCACGATCGACTGACCGTCGCGGCCCAAACCGACCATGAAGGGCGCGAAGGCGGTGGCGCGGTCTTCTATCTTTCGCGTCAGCGCCGGCTTCCACTTGCCATCCACCTTGCGCTCGCCATCCACCTTGCGCTCGATGGTGAATTGTTCCCTGGTAAAATTATAGACCGACCGGGCGGTGATATTACCCTGTTTGTCGAGCAGCCAGTCATCGACATAGCGATGCTCCCGGTCCAGATCGCCACCGCCATCATCAACCAGCTTGCCCAGCCCGGTTTGCGGATCACTGCGCCACAGATAGACGCGCTGGGTGGGTTGTCCGCCCACCGATTGCTGTCGCAGTTCGAGATAGGGCCCGATCAGTTGCACCTTGCCGTCCACCACGACAGGTTCTGGTGTACCGAGTGCCAGATTGGCGTATTCGCTCAGGCGCGCGCCCAGATCCGTGCCGGCGCGCTCGGACACATTCACCGAGGTCACGGCGGTCTGGGCGCGGATACCATAATAGACGCAGCCTGGCGTTTTCAGCGATTCCATCAGTGAGAGCTGCGCCATGGCTTCAGCGGCGCTGCCCTCCTTGGCCGTATCGGTTTCTGGCCGGTTGATATGGCTGGATGCCGCGTCACGGCTGGATTGCACCGCACCTTCACAGGTGCCGCGCAGACCGGTGCGCGTGGTCGAGATCAACACATGATCGTCATCCGCCCAGGAAATGGCGGAAACAGTACCGGGATTGAGCTTTACGACCCGGTTGCTCCTGTCAGCCACACGATAGGTTATCAGTGCGCGGTAGCTTTCGACCCAGGTCACGAAGGCAATCTGCGACCCGTCCGGGGACAGGGCTACCTGCTCGATGCGCGGGCGCTTGACGAAAACATTAATCGGCGGCGGTGCATCGACCGGGCGCGGACGCAAGGCCCCCTTGACCACAACCTCGGTGGTCGCCTGTGCGCAGGCGCTTTCCATGCCGAAAAGCATGGCGGCCAGACTTACGCCTGCTGTCGCTACTGCCAGGTGAATGCGTGACATCTCAACCCCTCATTTATGCCCCTTCCGCTCTCCGGCTTCATGGCGGACATTTAGGGTACTACAGCGCGAATCCATCCGGTATGCAAGGCGATATGCTGCCCTGACGTTTAATGCGCGTACCGACGTACCGGTCAGCATTTTTCTTGGCAACGCAACGCATAAGGCCGTATTGAAGGACCAACAGAGATCTTTTCAGGGCTGAACATGTCGACCATCAATGACGTAGCCAAACTGGCCGGCGTCTCCACCGCCACGGTTTCCCGCGTGCTGAATGACTATGCCCACGTCTCTCCGGCCGTGCTGGAAAAGGTGATGGGCGCGATCGACCAACTGGGCTACGAGCCGAACCAGATGGCCAAGTCGCTGCGCACGCTCAAGACCTCGCGCCTGATCGTTACCGTGCCCAATATCGCCAACGCCTTCTTCGCCCATATCATCCGCGGCGTCGAGGAAGCGGCGCTGGCCGCCGGCTATACGGTCCTGCTCGGCGACGTGGGATTTGGCGACAGCGAAGACGCCTACGCCGCCCTGCTGCGCCGCAAGGAGGCCGACGGCATGATTTTCCTCGGCCATACCCTGCCTTCCTCGCTCAATGACCTGGTGGCGAAAAAGGGCGCGGCAGCGCCGATTGTCAATGGCTGCGAATTCAGCGATTCTTTAAGCGTCTCCTCGGTCCACATCGATAACGCCCTGGCCGCCCGCCAGGTCATGGATCATCTTTACGGCCTCGGCCACCGCCGCATCGGCGTCATCACCGGCGACCTGCGCAGCCCGATCAGCCGTGACCGCCTGCAGGGCGTCACCGCCAGCGCCGACCAGCACGGCCGCAGCAACGACCTGACGATCCTGACCGGCGACTATTCCATCGAATGCGGCGCCGAGATGACCCGGCAGTTGCTGGCCCAGGCCAAACGCCCGACAGCCCTCTTCTGCTTCAGCGATGACATGGCCTTCGGTGCGCTCCACGCCATCCGCGCCGCCGGCCTGACTTGCCCGGCGGATATCTCCGTGGCCGGTTTCGACGACGTCCACCTGTCGCGCTTTTCCGCGCCAGCGCTCACCACCGTGCGCCAGCCGATGCACGAAATCGGCCGCAAGACGGTGGACCTGCTGCTGGGCATTATCGATGGCGGCACCACCGAGCGCGTCAATATCACGCTCGACCATGAACTGGTCATCCGCGAAAGCACCGCCGCGCCAAAGGCTTGACCCCATGCCTTAACCTGCGAACGATTCTCTTGGCTTGATGCTATTGTAATCGATTTCAAGTCGTGTTACCCATTTTGAAAAATGCGGATCGTGCGCCATGATCGCCCGTCCCGAACAGGTCGCAGGAGCCTTCAGTGCCGATATTTTCCAGCCGTTTTTTAATACCCCTCGTCCTCGCCGCCGGGCCCGCTTTCGCCGCCCAGGCCGCACCGGCAATCGACGCCGCCCAGCTTTCTACCGGCGAAAAAGTCTTTGCCCAGTGCAAGGCGTGCCATGCGATCGAAAAAGGCAAGGCCGACGGCGTGGGCCCCAATCTTTACGGCGTCTACGGCAGCAAGGCCGGCGCCCATTCCGCCACCTTCAAATATTCCGCCGCCATGAAGGCATCCGGCCAAACCTGGAATGACGCCACGCTGAACAGCTTCCTGCAGGCGCCGATGAAGGCCGTGCCGGGTACGAAAATGACCTATGGCGGCGTCAAGGATGACGCCAAACGCGCGGCGCTGGTCTACTACCTCAAGGTCAAGTCGGCGGAATAATCTCCCTTGCCGATAGTCGGGAAGGGCAAGGGCAAGGCCCGTCCGAGCTGATGCGAGGAGCCTTACGGCGTCTGAGTAATAAAAATGGTCCGAAAACGGACCTGACAATACGGGATGGAAATGATGCGCTTCACTTTAGCAACGCTTGAGTCTGCCTGTTACTTACCGCGCCGGCCTCGGCCGGTGATCTCGGCTTTACCGACACCCCCATGCTGCCCGGCGGCAAGTGGCACGTCCATGATCCGGCGCGACCGCACCCTGCCATCGTCACGGCCGGAAAGACGGCCAGTGAGGCGCCTTCCGACGCTATCGTCCTGTTCGACGGCACCTCGCTAGACGCCTTCGTCACCGCCGACGGCAAGCCTGCGGACTGGACACTGGCCGGAGGCGCCATGACCGTACCGCACCGCGAAGGGCCGCATGGCGATGGCAGCCTGACCACGAAACAGGCGTTCGGCGACATCCAGCTTCATATCGAATTCCGCGAGCCCGCCGATGTCACCGGCACCTCGCAGGCACGGGGGAATTCCGGCGTCATCCTGATGGGCCAGTATGAGGTCCAGGTGCTCGATTCCTATGACAATGTCACCTATGCCGATGGCCAGGCGTCGGCCATCTATGCCTGGAAGCCGCCGCTGGTGAACGCTTCCCGCAAGCCCGGTGAGTGGCAAACCTACGACATCATTTTCGAGCGTCCGCACTTCGATGCCGCCGGCAAGGTGCTGAAACCCGCCTATGTCACCGTGCTGCACAATGGCGTGCTGACGCAGAACCACCAGGAAATCCTCGGCAAGACCGACTGGCGGACCTTAGCCACCTATCACCCGCACGCCGACGCCCTGCCCTTCACGCTCCAGGATCATGGCAGCGCGGTATCCTACCGCAATATCTGGGTGCGCAAACTGGCGGAACAGGAGGAGTAGACATGGCCCACGATCATTCCCGCATCGACAGGCGCAGCCTTTTGACCGGCATTCTCGCCATGGTCGGCGGCGTGGCGGTCGCCCCTATCGCCCGCGCCATGCAGGCCGGCATGGACCCCGGCTACGCACCCGCCAATCCCTATATGACCGCAGATCAGCGCGCGCTCACCGCCGCCGTCTCCGAGCGCATCATTCCCACCACCGATACACCGGGCGCCATCGCCGCCGAGGTGCCGGCCTTTATCGAGATGATGCTGTCGGAATGGTACTGGCCCGGCGAACGCGACATGGTTATGGGCGGGCTTGCCGCCATGGATGCCACCGCCCGCAAGACACACGGCAAGCCGTTCGCCGCCATTACACCCGAACAGCAGGACGCCATACTGACCCTGGCCATGAACCAGACGCTGCCCGATGCCCCGGCGGACAGTTTCGAGCATCTGCGGCAACTGGTCATCTTCGGCTATTACAGCTCCGAAATTGGCTGCACGGTCGAGCGCGTCTATCTGCCGGTGCCAGGCCGTTACGACGGCGCCTATCCCTATGCCGAAGTCAACCGCGTCTTTTCGTCTTAAGGGCCAGCCATGTCAGATTATGAATTCGACGCCGTCGTCATCGGCTCCGGCGTTTCCGGCGGCTGGGCCGCCAAGGAACTGACCGAAAAGGGCATGAAGGTCCTGATGCTGGATCGCGGCCGCATGGTCGAGCACAGTGCCGACTATACCTTTGAGGGCACCGGCCCGTGGGAGCAGCCCTATCGCGGCCAGACGCCGCCCGCTTTGACCGAAAGCGATTATTACGCCTCGCGTTACGGCGGCGCCGGTCAGACGGCGGTGAAAGGCTTCATGAACAATGACCGCCTGAACCCCTATGCCATAAAGGACGGCCCGGAGTTCCGCTGGGTGCGGCCGGGTATTGTCGGCGGCAAGTCGATCACCTGGGGCCGAGTCTCCCTGAGATTTGGGCCACAGGATTTCGAGGCCAATGGCAGGGACGGCCACGGCAATGACTGGCCCATCCGTTACGATGACATCGCGCCCTGGTATTCCTATGTCGAATCCTATGCCGGCATCGCCGGATCGAAAGAGGGCCTGCCGCATCTGCCCGACGGCGAGTTCCAGCCGCCGCACCCGATGAATGTCGCCGAAACCTGGCTGAAGGACCGGCTGGAAAAGGCCATGCCCGACCGCAAGGTCATTTCGATCCGCACCGCCAACATGACCGAGGACAAGCCGGAACAGGGCCGGTCGCGCTGTCAGAGCCGCTCGCAGTGTAATCGCGGCTGTTCATTCGGCGCCTATTTCTCGACCCAGGCCGTGACGCTTCCCGCCGCGCGCGCCACCAATCGGCTGACCCTGCTCTCCGACCAGGTGGTGACCTCGCTGGAATTCGACCCGAAGACCAAGCGCGTCACCGGCGTCCGCACCATCGACGCCAATACCCAGACCGCGCATACCTATCGTTCGCGCATCGTCTTCCTGTGCGCTTCGGCCATGGCGTCGAACCAGATCCTGCTCAATTCAAAACTGCCTGGCAGCGACAAAAGCTTCGCCGACTCAAGCGGGAAACTTGGGCGCTACATCATGGATCACCCCATGCTGACCCTGTTTTCAGGCAACCTGCCGGAAGGCGTTCATGACGATCTGATCGAATATGGCCGCAAGCCCGCCGGCATCTATATCCCGCGTTTCCGCAATCTCGATGGCCAGGACGCCGATGCCGACTTCCTGCGCGGCTATGGCTGCCAGGGCGGCGGCAGTCGCGGCGTCTCCAGCGCGGTTGGTTTCGGCGCGGCGATGAAGGCGGGCCTGCGCAAATACGGGCTGTGGTCAGTCGGCTTCAATATCTTCGGCGAATGCCTGCCCTATCTCGACAATACGATCACCCTGCACTCGACCAAGGTGGACCGCTTCGGCGTACCTCAGGCCCTGTTCAATGTCACCTACCGCGACAATGAAAAGAAGATGATGGCCGATGGCGTACGCCAGGGCCGGGCCATGATGGAGGCTGCCGGCCTGATCAATATTTCTGCGGAGGAAAGACCGCATATTCCCGGCGACTCGATCCACGAAATGGGCGGCGCCTGCATGGGTAAGGATCCGCGCACCTCGGTCACCAATGCCTGGAACCAGTTGCATGACGCGCCGAATGTCTTCGTCACCGATGGGTCTACCATGGCCTCGACAAGTTGCGTCAACCCGTCGCTGACCTTCATGGCCTTTACGGCCCGCGCGGCGGATCATGCCGTGAAGCAGGTGAAGGCGGGCGCGATCTGACACTCTTTGCGCGGCCGTTCGTGCCCCTAACGGATGCGCCGCCGCAAGCCGTAACACCTCCTCCTGGTTACGGTTCAAACCCTGGGCGCCACCGCCGGCGTCCAGGGTTCTTTTTATCCCATAAGCCCCTGGCTGCGGACGAAATTGACCAGCAGTTGCGGCCAGATGTGATAGGGCCGGTCAAGATCGGCCTTCATGCCGAAGCCATGGCCGCCGCTGGCGAACAGGTGGGTCTCGACCGTGATCCCCTTGGCTTTCAGGGCGTCACGCAGGACAATCGAATTGGCCACCGGCACGGTGGTATCGTCCTCGGCCTGGGTCAGGAACATCGGCGGGGTCTGCGCATCGACATTGTGATCAGGTGCATAGCGGGCGATCTGTTCAGTTGTCGCCGGCGCACCGAAGAGCGACGGCGCGGTGCCTTCGTAGGCAATGGCGGGATCGAGCGAAATGACGGGATAGATCGGCGCGGCGATCAGCGGACGGGCGTCGAGGTGATCGGCCTCATCGACGGCGGCATAAAGGGCCTGCGCATGACGGGTAGCCAGCGAGGCGGTCACAAAGCCGCCGGCGCTGAATCCGGCCACACCGACGCGTTTCGGATCGAGTTTATATTGCGCCGCATTTTTACGGATCAGGCGCATGGCGCGCTGGGCATCGATTGTGCCGACATCGGCCGCATTTTGCCAGCCGTCATTGGCCAGGCGGTAGAACAGCACGAAACAGGTGATACCCTGTTTGTTGAGATAGTCGGCCAACTGGTAGCCTTCGTGGTCGAAATAGTTCCACCAGAAGCCGCCGCCGGGAATGATCAGCATGGCCCCGCCATTGGGGTTTTCGGCCGGAAAGACCGCCAGACGCGGCTTCGATATGCCCTGGACGCGGCGGAATTTGATGGCGGGGTCGGTCGAGGTTTCCTCGACATGTTCCTTCATGTCCGGATGTAACTGACCGGGCGCCCCGTTCGGCCACAGGTCGATCGTGCCGGTTGGTGTGGGCCAGCCGGCGACGATCTTGGCCGTATCAGGGGCAGCGGTCTGGGCCATGGCCCCTCCGGCAGTCAGGGCCAGCGGGGCCAGCAGAAGCGAACGGCGTATGGTATCCATATTATTTCCCAATAACCCTCAATGATGTGGCGAAAATGGATGATTTTCGAGCATCGCCGCGCAGCGTACTTCAGTACGTGAGCAGCGAAGCGCAGAAAAGCGGGCATTTGCAGACCATCAGTGAGGTGTTATTCCTAGTAAATTACGTAACGACTCTTTGGATACGCCGCTACCGGCGAAGTCGTCAAACGCCTTTTCAGTGACACGGATGATATGGTCGCGGATAAAGGGCGCGCCTTCACGGGCGCCGTCTTCCGGATGCTTCAGGCAGCATTCCCACTCAAGCACCGCCCAGCCGTTGTAATCATACTGTGTCAGCTTCGAGAAAATGGCCTTGAAATCGACCTGGCCATCGCCGAGAGACCGGAAGCGGCCTGGCCGGTCCACCCAGCCCTGATAGCCACCATAGACGCCTGAACGCCCGCTCGAATTGAACTCGGCATCTTTGACATGGAACATCTTTATCCGTTCGTGGTAGATGTCGATATAGCTGAGATAATCAAGCTGTTGCAGCACGAAATGGCTGGGGTCGAACAGGATGTTGGCGCGGCTGTGTCCGCCCACCTCATCGAGGAAGCGCTCGAAGGTGGCACCATCGTGCAGGTCTTCGCCGGGGTGGATTTCATAGCAGCAATCGACGCCAGCCTCCTCAAACGCATTGAGAATAGGCGTCCAGCGCCGGCCCAGTTCGGCGAAAGCCTCTTCCACCAGCCCCGCCGGGCGTTGCGGCCACGGATAGATATAGGGCCAGGCGAGCGCACCGGAAAAGGTGGCGTGCGCCTTCAGGCCCAGTCGCTGCGAGGCTTTGGCGCCCAGCTTGACCTGCTCGACCGCCCAAGCCTGGCGGGCCTTCGGCTTGCCATGCAGGCTGAGCGGTGCAAAGCCGTCAAACAAGGTATCGTAGGCCGGATGGACGGCGACAAGCTGGCCCTGCAGGTGCGTCGAAAGCTCAGTCACCGACAAACCGTATTGCGCCAGCATACCAGTGATCTCATCGGCATAGGTCTGGCTTTGAGCGCATTTTTCCAGGTCGAAAATCGCTGGCGACGAGGTCGGGATTTGCAGGCCCTTATAACCAAGCCCCGCCGCCCACTGCGCCATGCTTTCCAGCTTGTTGAACGGCGCCGCATCGCCGAGGAACTGTGCCAGGAAAATACCGGGGCCTTTGAGTGTCTTCACAGCAGTGTCTCCCAGCTTTTGTTGCGGCTCGACCGGATGGCCGTCTCGATAAAGGCCATGCCGCGCACGCCGTCGTCTATGCCCGGCACCAGTGACGGCACGCCGGTCGATACCTCGTCGGCGAAATCACGGTAAAGCGTGGCGAAGGCTTCAAGATAGCCTTCCGGATGACCCGCCGGCACGCGCGCGCCATAGGTCAGGTAAGACATGCCGGCGTGCAGGACCTGAGTCGGCGCATCGTGCCAATTCAGCGTCAGGGTGTTGGGCTGTTCCTGCGACCAGTCGATACCGCCGGTTTCGCCATAGACCCGCAGGCGCAGGCCATTGCGATCCCCCGCCGCAATCTGCGAAGACACCAGCACGCCGCGGACGCCGTTTTCATAACGCAGCAGCACATTGCAGTCGTCATCGAGCGCGCGGCCGGGCACGACAATACCGAGATCGGCGCTTAAGGCTTCCACCTTCGCCCCGCTGACAAATTCGCTCAGGTGAAAGGCATGGACACCGATATCGGCAATACAGCCGCCGAGACCCGACTGCGCCGGATCAGCCCGCCAGTCGGCCTGCTTGTTTTGCAACGGTTGCGACAGCCAGCCCTGGCTGTACTCGACCACAATCTTGCGTACACGACCGATCCGCCCTTCCGCCACCCGCTTCCGGGCCTCACGCACCAGCGGATAGCCGCTATAGGTATAGGTCAGGCCGTAATGTTTGCCACTGGCGCGCACAAGGTCGCGCAGGCGCAGGGCTTCTTCGAGGTTCAGTGTCGCCGGCTTATCGCACAGCACATTGAAACCCGCCTCCAGCGCGGCTTTGGCGATCGGGAAATGGGTGTCGTTTGGCGTGACGATAGCGACCAAATCCAGCCGCCCCTTTTCCTGAGCCAGCATCTCCTGCCACGAGACGTAAACACGGTCAGCCGACAGGCCGTAGCCCTCGCCCGCCGCGGCATTCTTTCCGGCATCGCGGCTGAAGGCGCCGGCGCTGAGGACAAACCGGTCGTCCAGCCGCGCCGCGATTCCATGCACCGGGCCAATAAATGCGCCCGGTCCACCGCCCGCCATGCCTAGTCTTAGCTTTGTCATATCGTCTCGAATTTTATTGTTAGTGTTCCCCGATCACCACCGGCCTGTATCCCCCCTTGCGGCGGAACCACAGGATCAGGCCGAGGAAGATCAGGCAGGTAATCACCGGCAACAGGGCCACCTCTTTCAAGGCGTCCTTCTTGGCGCTGCCGGAAAGCCCTTCCAGCACCGCCTTATCGGCGTCCGGAGCCACGGCCACCTTCGCCTCATCCAGCGCCTTGTAGCGGCCGAATACGCTGACCTTTTCGGTCAGGTACTGTTCGGACAAGGTAGTCTGGTGCGTGGCGTCATGCAGCCTCAAACCCTCACGGGTCGAATTATCCTGCGCCGCGCCCAGCAGCACCGAGCCGACAATGCCCGCCGCCAGCATACCGCCACCGGCCAGCATATTCAGCGTCACCGCGCCGCCCTTGGGGAACTGCTCGGAGGCCACACCCAGCGCCGTGCCCCAGAAGAAGCTCTTGCCGATGCCGTAGAAGGTGGCCGCCGCGAGAATAGCCAGCCCTGTGGCGCCCGACATCAGGAAGAGCCCCGCCGCCGCCGGGGCCGAGGCCATGGCCAGAACGCCCAGCGGATTGAGCCACCTGATAAGCGTGCCGGCGAAGATGCGGATGACGAAAACCAGCGCCGAGGTATAGATCAGCACCCAGCCGGCAGCCAGACCGAGTTTGTTCATTTCCGGTGTCATCAGCGAGGAAATCCAGCTATCGGTGGAGAGCTCGGTGACCGCCAGCGGCATCATTACCAGCACCAGCAGGATGAACAGCGGCCGCCCCGGCGAACGGGCGAAAAAGGCATAGATCAGGGCCAGCACAGCGGCGGCGCCGAACGACACCACCGGCGACAGGGCGAAGACGCGCCCGACTTCCAGCATGATCAGAGCCGCCAGGATAAAGGCCGATATGAAACCCGCTTCGCCCAGCATGGTGCGGTAGGACACGCCCGATGCGACGCGCTCGGATACCGGAAATTTGCGGCCGATCAAAAGCACCGTATAGACCAGCACCGGAATGATCATCAGTCCGACCTTCACTCTCCAGTCGAAGCCGCCGAGGCTATCCAGTCCCATGGCCAGCAGACCGCCCAGGATCATGCCGCCCGGCCAGGCGGCGTGCAGGCGATTGAGCCATTTCGATTTGTCATGGGCAAAGAGCGTGGCGATCAGCGGATTGGCGGCGGCCTCCACCGCGCCATTGCCCAACGCCATGATGAAGGTGCCGGCATAGAGCGACCAGTAGCCAGTGGCGGTAAAGAGAAGCCCCAGGCCGATGATATGGCAGAGCGCCGCGAACCACAGGGTTACCCGGAAACCAATGCGGTCGATGAACAGCGACATCAGCACGATGGTGATCGAGAATGGCCACAGGCCGACGCCCAGAAGTTCACCCTTCTGTGTCTCCGTCAGGGCGAAATCGACACCCCAGTTATCGATGACCAGCGCGCGCAGAATGAAGCAGAAGGAGGTGGCGGTAATGGCGGCAAAGGCCGTAGCGAAAAGCCAGCCCTGACCTTTCCGGGTGATCATATCCATGACAAATTCCCTGCATTTTGGGCCATCACGGATAGAGCCCCCCGTCCGGCCATTTTTTTGATCGTCAGACATGTGTAATCGATTACAGAAAAAATGCAAAGAAAAAGGCAGAACCTAGCGGTCCTGCCCTTTCCATTCCTACATCGGGCCGCCGCCCGGAGGGCCGCCCCAGCCGCCGGGGCCACGCCGGCCATTCCATTGACCGTCGCCATCCTTGTTGCTGCTGGCGCCGCCCAGCGTATAGCTGAGGCCGACCATGATGACCTGGCCCTGCAGGCTGCGCGAAGATTCGCTGTAGATCGTATCCGTATCGACGATCGTCTTGAATTTCGCCGTGCGGAACGGATCCTGCACCGTGACGACCAGCGCCGCCTTCGGCGTCACCTGGTGACGATAGGACAGATTGCCCATGCCGAAAGGCGCGCGATAGCCCTGGCCGGTCAGTTGCTTGCCGCGGGCGAAATAGCTCAACTGGAAGCGATCCTTTGCTGTGGCCGTATAATCGAAGCTGATACGCCCGCTCAAGGTCGTGGCTTCGGTATCGCGGGTCTGCGAAGCCGCGTCCAGCTTGGTATAGGCCAGGTTGCCGTTCAGACGCAGGGAGAGCTTCTGCGTCAGCTTGCCATCGAAATTACCTTCCAGCCCGCCCGACTGGCTGTCGCCGAAATTGCGCTTGGTGGTCAGCAGAACCTGGGGCGCATCGGGATCGGTTTGCGGCAGGTAATAGCTGTAGTCGGTGATTTCGTTATCGGTCTTCCGGTAATAGGCGCGGATCTGGTAATTGATCTTGCCCGCGCTCTTTTCATAGCCGGCCTCGAAGGAATCCGTCTCTTCCGGCTTCAGGTCGGGATTGCCCTGGCTGACATTCTGCTCGTCACGATAGGTGCGGAACGGGTTCAGGTCTTGGGCCTGCGGACGGCGCAGGCGGTGCGAATAGGAAAAGCGCAGCTTGGTGCTGTCATTCAGGGCATAGGTGGCAAAGGCGCTGGGGCTGATCTTGGTATAGTTGATATGGCTGGCCGTATCGTCCGTCGTTATATCCGGATTACCAAAGTTTTCGGTATTGAGATCGAGCGCCTCGGCGCGCAGCCCGCCCTGAACCGTCCACTTTTCGCCGATCGGCTGCTGCCAGGTGATATAGGCCGCACTCAGGGTCTGGTCATAGGCAAAATCATTGGTCAGCAGGGCGGCATTCTTGCCCGTGGCGAAGTTGTGGAAGCTGTTATTATCCTGGGTGATTTGAATGCCGGTGGTCATCTGGGCGTCACCGAACGGCCGGACATAATCGACGCTGAAGACGGCATTGTGGAAGTCGCTCTGCGCAACGCGGGTTTCGTTATCCGTTGTTCCGTCACTATTGGAATTAACGGCTTCCGTCGTTGTATTGCCGACGGAGCGGCCAAAGCGCAGGTCGGTCTTCAGGCTTTCGCCGGCCTGCTTGCCGGTGTGGTTCCAGTTCAGGTCGAAGCTGAAATCATCATGCGGACCGGTATTGTGCGAGGTCCGCGTATAGCCCCCCTGATAGGCGCCATCGGCCCCGTAATTGGCATAGGTTTCCTGGCTGTCATTATCCATCTCGCGGCGCGACCAGGCGACCTGGGAACCGATCGAGTCATTTTCGCCCAGATTGTAATCGATCCCGGCATTGGCCGAGACATTGTCCATCTTGCCTTCGGCAATGCCCGACTGTTCGGTGGTCGTATCACTCATCAGGTTTTGCGAGACCGAGCCGGAGCGGTTCGGGCGCTGGTCATGGCGGATACTCAGACCGCCGCTGATCGTGTATTTGCCGGTATTGCGCGCGCCATTGAGCGAGGCATTGTAACGCCCATCACCGATATTGGCATTGATCGCGCCGCTGGTGCCGGGCTTGCGGTTCTTGCGCATCACCAGATTGATGATGCCGCCGGAACCTTCCGAGGAAAAAGCCGCGCCGGGATTAGTCATGACCTCGATGGAATCGATATCGCCCGACGACATGGATTGCAGGGCGCCGGCGCGGTTATCGCCCTGCATCATCACCGACGGCTTGCCATCAACATAGACCTGGACATTGGAATTGCCGCGCAGGGTGACATTGCCGGTGGGGTCGACATTGACCGACGGCACCTTGTTCAGCGCATCCGCCGCCGTACCGGTCTGGCTGTCGATGTCCTTGGTATTGTCATAGACCTGGCGGTCGATCTTGTTCTGCGCCTTCTTGCCTTCGACGGTTACGGTGGTTGTCGGCGCCTCATCCGGCTTTGCCGCCGCATCAGGCGCGGCCTGAGGCGGCGCGGCTTCCTGCGCCATAGCTGGCAAGGTGACGGCGACACAGCCGCAAAGGATCAGGCCATAGAGGCCCGTAGTCATGAATTGGGTCGAACGCATTATGCTGCCTGAAATTTGTATAATCCCCGTCCCTCCCGCATAACGGGTGAAAGCGACCGTTAAAGGGCGGAACTATTTCTGTAACGCAAAATGTCTGACATTCCGTCGAATGAAAAACATCTGTCTGCGGGGGATATATACGGGCTCCCTGTGAACCGGACCTGAACGACCGTCAGGGCGCCGTTGCCGCCGTCACATCCAGACGTGACTTCCACGGGTCAGGGATCGCTGTCGGCGTGCCATCCGGCGCAAAATTCATCAGCACATCGGCCTTCGGATCATATTGCGGCCATGCCGGCAGACCATCGCCATTGGGATTGCCGCTTTTGGCGAAATTGGCCCAGTAGCTGTTGGTCTGGTCAGCGATCTTCGCATCCGCCGCCGTCAACTTGTCGCCGTACTTGGCCCTGACCGTATCCATGACATAGGGTATTTCCGTGGCGTGCGGCGTGCCGGTCTTCCACTCCGCCTTCATCGAATCGGCCACATAGGCATAGCGGTATTCATAGCTCGGCACGCCCTGCGTTGCCAGCACCGACGCCACGAAGCGCGCCGGCTCGATCATCATCCGGTCCATGCCCATGAAGTAGCGGATGACCTCGACCGGGAAATTGCCCATCGGGTCATAGGCCGCCTTCGCCTCATCTATGTGGCTGCCGAAAGGTGCAAACGCCGCGTCCTTGGTCTGGGCGAAATTGAAACCGATATCGGCCGAATTGGCGCCAATCATCAGCGGCACCTTGTTATAGCGGCCGGCCAGATAGGCCGACTGCGGGTCTTCGACAACGATCTTGCCGTCGACCATCGGTCCGCCATAGGTATCGCTCGTCATGTTAGCCAGGTTGAGCTTGTCGACGATCGCCTCCGCCGGCAGGGCACGCAGTTTCGCCAGGGCCGCAGCGTCCGCGCCTTCGATGCCGTTCTGTTTCGCCAGCGCTACGCCGAGCGCTTCCGACGACGGCACATTGGGCAGGTCTTCATGCAAACGGCGCTCGCCCATCAGATTGCCGCGCCCGCCGCCGGACTGCACAATCGCCCTGGTAAATAAACCTTTTGTCAGGGGCGAGGTCATCAGCATATGGACGCTGCCGCCGCCGGCCGATTCACCGAAGATGGTGACATTGGCCGGATCGCCGCCAAAGGCTGCGATATTGGCCTGCACCCATTTCAGCGCCGCGATCTGGTCCATATAGCCGTAATTGCCGAGCAGGCCGTGATCGGCATCGGCCACCGTCAGGGCTGGGTGGCCGAAGAAGCCGAAACGCCCCAGCCGGTAATTGAAACTAACCATGATGACGCCCTTTTTCGCAAAGGCTGAGCCGTCATAGACCGCCGGCGAAGACCCGCCATTGACGAAGCCGCCGCCATAGATCCACACCATCACCGGCAGTTTGTTATGACTGCCCGCCGGCCGCCAGACATTGAGCACCAGGCAGTCTTCGGAAGGGCTGGTGCCGAGCGGCGCGGCATCGCCGCCAAAGGGTTCCTGCATACAGTCATGGCCGTAATGGTCGGCTTTCAGGGGCGTGGTCCAGTGCGCGGCCGGTTGCGGCGCCCGCCAGCGCAAATCCCCCACCGGCGGGGCGGCAAAAGGAATGCCCTTGAAACTTTCGACACCCTCCGCCGTCATGCCCGATACCGGCCCGCTGGCGGTTTTCACCGGGGTCTGAGCCAGGGTCGGAAACGCAACAACCGCCGACAGAATTGCCGCGCTCACCAGCGCGCCGCGCATTACAGACGCCATGCCAAATACCATGATAGCCTCCCTTGGTTTTGCTCGTTGGACGGTAGCTTACGCCCGCACACGGCAGGGGGTCAATCGGCGATTGCCGCCGCCAGTTCGCCAAGAATGTTCCGCAACTGCGCCATCCTTTCCGTGCCGATCCGCGCGGAGCATTGCGCCTCCAGATCGAAACTAAGCTCCACCAAGACATCCCACACCTGGCGGCCGCGCGCCGTCAGGATGACGAGCTTGGCGCGGGCATCGGTCGGGTCCGGCGCAATGGTGACATAACCGAGATCAGCCAGATTGCCCGCCAAATAGGCCATGCTCTGCTTGGTCATTTCGGCCAGTTCGGCCAGGTCCGATACGCGCGAGCCTTCCGGCCGGATATAGCGAAACACGCTGGAATGGGCCGGGCGAATGTCGCCGAAACCGCGCGCCGCCAGTCCGGCATAGACCTTGATCTGCAAGACCTCATACGGCTTGCGCAACAGGGAACCCAGGGTAACGCGGGCTTCGGATATAGTGGTGTTACTCATTTTTTTATTCTGCCACATTGACAGCCTATCTGTCTATATGTATTTAGACAGTCAATCTGTCTAACTAATGTTATTTGAAGGAGACCTGCCGTGATGAATCCCACCGCCGCTGAAATCAACCTGGCTGTTGTCGATGCCCACATGAAGGGTGAGGCCACCGATCCGGCCTCGATCATGAACCTTTATGCCGAAGGCATTGTACTCGACATGCCGAGTCGCGACATGCGGCTGGATACGCTGGAGGCCATAGAGGCCAACTATCGCGCCCTGTTCGGATCGATCGAACTGCTGTCCATGCGACCGCTTGATCGCTTTGCCACGCAGGACCGCGTGGTCGATGACTGCATCGTCCAGTTCAGAGTGACCGGCAAAGGCTATGCCAAGCTGCCCTTCCCCATCGGTGCTGTTATCGAACTGCGCCTGTTGCATGTCTTCCAGATGCAGGATGGCAAGATCGCCCGCGAAACCGTCTTCGAGTCGTGGAAGCCGATCCAATAAAAAAGGCGGCGAAGGTTTCCCTTCACCGCCGGTTTTTATTTCTACGAACGGAAGATGAAGCTCAGTGGTGAGTCGAGAACCGTTAGCTGACGAGAAGCGGAGCGGAGCGGAGCGTACTAAGTACGTGAGCACCGCATCCCCAGTATCGTGAAAACGATACGTAAGAACGTATCTTGGCAGGTGACGGTTCGCAGACCACCGATGAGCTTCATCACCAGAAGTACCAGTAAAGGCCAACCAGGATCACAATCACGCCGATCGCCAGGGCATTGACCACCGGGGTCGTCTTGAAGCTGACGCCTTCCAGCGTGAGGGTCGAGACTTCCTTCCTGTTCGGCACCACCAGAGAGACGGCGACGCACAGGCCAAGCGCGATCCAGAAGACCCAACCGACGCGGTTCATGAACGGCATGTCCGGCACGGTGGTCGCCATGAAGGCGTTGCTGAAGCCGAGGAAGTCCGGGTGTGTATGCAGGTACGACGCCACGTAGAAGAAGCACGACATCAGGAAACCACCGGCCACGGCCGCGAAGGCGCCCGCCGTCGAGCAGCGCTTCCAGAACATGCCCAGCGCGAAGATGACCACGATGCCCGGCGTGAAGAAGCCGGTGAAATCCTGGATATACTGGAACGCCTGGTCGAAGGAGCCAACCAGCGGCTTGGCGACGATGACGGCGATGATCACCGAAACGACCGCCGCGACACGCCCCACCATAACCAGGGTCTTTTCATCGAGGTCACGCTTGAGCGGCGCCACGATATCGATGGTGAAGATGGTGGCGATCGAGTTGATCTTCGAGGCCGTCGACGAAATGACGGCAAACGTAAGCGCCACGAAGACGAGACCGAGCAGGCCGGTGGGCAGCAGGGTCATCATCTGCGGATAGGCCTGATCCGGCTTCGGCAGACCGGGCGCCAGGATCAGGGCGGCCATGCCGGGCACGACCACGATCAGCGGCATCAGCAGCTTGAGATAGGCAGCGAAGGCGATGCCCTTCTGGGCTTCCGTCAGCGACTTGGCGGCCAGGGCGCGCTGGATGATGTACTGGTTGAACCCCCAGTAGGAGATGTTCATGATCCACATACCGCCGACCAGCACGGCAATGCCAGGCAGATCCTTGTAATGCTCGGACGACTTGTCGAGAATCATGTGGAAGTGGTCGGGGAAGTCGGCGCGCAGCTTGTTGAAGCCATCAAGGAAGCCGGTGATATTGGCCTCGCCGCCGATCTTGGAAAGCGTCAGACCGGCGATGATCAGGCCGCCCAGCACCAGAAGGGTCACCTGCACGATGTCGGTCAGGGCCACGGCTTTCAGGCCACCCGAAAGCTGATACAGCAGGGCGAAGGTGCCCAGCGCGATCAGCACGGTCAGGGTATCCAGACCGGTCACGGTGGTCACCGCCGTACCGCCCAACCACAGGATCGAGGTCAGGTTGACGAAGACGTAGAGGATCAGCCAGAAGACGGCCATCAGGTATTTCACCGATGGGCCGAAGCGGGTCTGCAGGAAGCCCGGCATGGTCTGGATGCCATTGCGCAGGAAGACCGGCAGGAAGTACTTGCCAACGATGATCAGGGTGATGGCGGCCATCCATTCATAGGAGGCGATGGCCAGGCCGATCTTGTAGCCCGATCCGGACATGCCGATGATCTGTTCAGCGGAGATGTTGGCGGCAATGAGCGAGGCGCCGATGGCCCACCACGGCAGGGTGTTGCCGGCCAGAAAATAACCGTTCGAGGTGACCGCCTCGCCCGCCTTGCGGCGCGAGACGACCTGGGCCAGAACGAAGATGGAGACGGCGTAAAAGAGCACGATCCAGATATCGAGACTTCTTCAGAAAGCTGCTCGCCGGCAGCAGTGAAGCTAAATCAGGCATGTTTCCCCTCTTGGGCGCGTCGGATAACGCCCGTGATTTATATTATCATACAATTGACACAGCTTTTAGGCTGAATCAATCCCGAAATCCCAACAGGTGAAACGGCGACGATTGAACTCGCCGCTCTGTTCTATCACATTCGCCTCCCCCACTTGTGGGGGAGGTGGCATTTGCGCAGCAAATGACGGAAGGGGCAATTCAACCGACAGAGGCCCCGCCCACCATCGCAAGCGATGGTCCCCCCTCCCCATAAATGGGGAGGGCGAAATCTAAATCACTTCTCCGACTGAAATCACTTCGCCGGACACACGGCGTCGCCCTCGTCCGAAGCCAGTTTGATCTCGCTGTAGCTGATCGACAAAGGCGTCGTCGTCGCCAGCGAGAACGGCACGCCGACCTGCGATACGTCGAGCCCGGCCGCCTGATAACAGTCCAGCTTGACCTTCAGCGTGGTCCACTGCCCGACCGGCGCCTTCAGTTCCGGGCCTATATCCAGCGAGGTATAGGTCTTTTCGTCCTTGCCCATGGTCAGCATGACCGGCCCCGAAACTGCGGAATCGAGGCGATAGGTGACGGCCAGCGCCATCTTGCCTGTGGTCTGGCGGCTGAGATCGACCGGCGAGCCGAAAATGGCCACCGCGCCTATGCCATTGCCCTTGAAGACCACCGAGCGCCCGGATTCCTGCTTGTCAGCGTCCACGGTCGTCTGGGTGACATTGCCGCTGGCGCTTTCCACCGAAGCGCCGCTGATCATGGTGATGCCTTGGCCGTCCATCACCGCCGATTGCCACGGCGCCTTGACGCGGCCGGCGGCGAAATAGGTATCGACATTGACCACAGCTTCGTCACGCAGGCCGGAATCTTCCGACAATTGCGGCACATCGCCGATATCTGCGTAGGTCAGGCCGTAGCCATAGGGGAAGAGCGGATCATAGCCGACGGTGCCGACATTGAGCGGCCCCTGATTGGCGGTCTTCGGCCAGGAGAAGGTCAGCTTGCCCTTGAAATCGTAGCGCGGCTGTTTGTTGAGATCCCCCACGATGACATCGGCGATGCCGCCGCCTTCGGTGCCCGGCAGCCAGGCCTCGACAAAGGCGTCCGAGGCGTTGATTTCCGGGTTGGTCCACAGGGGGCGGCCCGACAGGAAGACGGTGACCACCTTGATGCCGGCCGCTTTCAGCTTGTGGATCATCTCCAGGTCGCTGCGGTCGCCGGTCTGGTAGTCGAGATTGGTGCGGTCGCCCTGGAATTCGGCGTACGGATCTTCACCGATGACCACCACGGCCACGTCGGGCTTTTCCTTGTAGAACCCGTTGTCGCTGAGCGTGGCGACGCCCCCGGCCTGCTTCACCGCTTCGGCAATGCCCTCGTAAATGGTCTCGCCATTCGGGAAGTCGGCGCGGCTGTTGCCGGTGCCCTGCCAGGTGATCGTCCAGCCACCCGCCTGCTTGCCGATATCGTTGGCGCCCGAGCCGGTAACCAGAATGCGCGCGCCCGGATCGAGCGGCAGGGTATGGTTCTCATTCTTGATCAGCACCAGGGATTCGCGCACGGCCTGACGCGCCAGGGCGCGGTGTTCGGGCGAACCCAACTGGTCCCACTTGCCCGAAAGCGGCCGATCGAGCGGCGCGCCCAGCGTAAACAGCCCGCCCTTGATCTTGGCGCGCAGAATGCGGCGCACGGCGTCATCGAGACGCGACATCGGAATGGTGCCGGCCTTCACATCGGCCAGGGTATTTTCGTACATCGGCTTCCATGAATCCGGCGCCATGAACATATCGACCCCGGCATTCATCGCCTCCGGGCAATCGTCCTTGGCGCAGCTTTCCAACTGGCGGTGGGCGTCCCAATCGGTGATGGTGAAGCCATCGAAGTGCATCCGCTGCTTCAACGCACCGGTGATCAGGCGCTTGTTGCCGGCCATCTTCTGGCCGTTCCATGACGAAAACGAGATCATGACCGACAGGGCGCCGGCCTCGATGGCAGGCGGATAACCGGCGCCGTGGATGCGCGCCAAATCAGCCTCGCTCATCTCGGCATCGCCCTGGTCCTTGCCGTCCTTGGTACCGCCATCGCCCAGGAAGTGCTTGGCGGTGGACATGATATGGCCCGGCTGGATGCCATTGGCCCCGCCGCCCTCACCCTGCAAACCGTCAACCATGCGGCCGGCATAGGCCGCCACGTCGGCCGGATTTTCCGAGTAGGATTCATAGGAACGGCCCCAGCGCTTGTCACGCGCCACGGCGACGGTCGGGGCGAAGGTCCAGTCCACACCGGCGGCGGCCATTTCGGCGGCGGTGGCGACGCCGATCTTCTCGATCAGGTCCGGATCGTGGGTAGCGCCCAGCCCGACATTGTGCGGGAAGATGGTGGCACCGACGAGATTGGAATGGCCATGCACGGCGTCGATGCCAAACAGCAGCGGAATCGGCGCCTTGGTGGGGCGATCGAGCGCCGCGCGCCAGTAGTCATCGGCCAGCTTCAGCCATTGATCCGGCGTGGCGCGTTCATTGCCGCCCGGCGCGGAATTGCCGCCGGCCAGGATGGAACCCAGCGGATAGGTCTTGAGGTCTTCCGGCTTGATATAGGCGATATCGGCCTGGATCGTCTGGCCGACCTTCTCCTCCAGCGTCATTTTGCTCATGATCTCGGTGATCTTCGCCTCGGTGGCGGGATCGACCAGGCCGGCCGGGGCCAGCTTCGGCCAGGCGGGATCGACCGCGATGACCGCCGGCGCCTTGGCCACGGCCTTTTTCTTTACGGTCTTCTTTTTGACGGTTTTATGCGCGGCCGCTTTCGCCTTGGCCTGCGCCATATCCGCTGCACCAAAACCGAATGTACACAACACACCGAGTGCTGCGCCGATCAGAAGGGCGGGCCTGCGCGAAGATTTATGAGACAATGGAGTGCTCCTTGGGTCGTTCTTCCACAACATTTTTTCTTTGACCTGTAGCACGGCCGCACGGTCTGAAAAAGCCGCCCGTTATCGCCCACCTGTCACTGCTTTTGCCGGCCCGTTTTGCTGCCTGTGACGACCGGACCTGTCCGGTTTAATGACAGCGCTATCAAGGCCCGTCAAGTCACCATCCCTTTTGACGCGAGCGTTTGCGGCGCAATATATCCGGCGGCTCCTGTCAAAAAACATATTTGCTTTCATTATTTATTTGACAGCGTTGTCAGATTTGCTATGACTACCTCACCCTGTTTTCCCGCTATGCGAATTTTTCTGGAATTTGCGGATCGGGATCTGTGTTTAAAACCATTATGCGGCCCGGTTTCTTTCCCTTTTTCATAGCCGTTTCGCGTCCGTGGTTTTAAAGCGCCTTCTTAATGTGGCATTATTTGGAAGGCACTGGCCTTTATCCCGATGGACCTTCTGGTTCATCGGGTTTTTTTTGGCTCTCTATGCGCTCAGGCGGCGCGAGCCTCCTCGCATCAGCTCGGGCGGGCGCTTGCCCTTGGCCTCAATCGCCGGATGGCTAAGGTGCTTTAATTACGCGGCGTTCTAAACCGCCTTCGCCGACTCGCGCATCACCAGTTCAAACGGCAGTTCGCGGCGTGTGTCGCTGAAATTCGGCGCATCCTCATCCGCTGTCGCGCGTGACAAAAGCATATCCGCCGCAGCATAGGCCAGGTCGGTCACCGGCTGGCGGATGGTGGTCAGGTGCGGCCAGATGATCATTGAGCCCGGTGTATCATCGAAGCCCACCACAGACACCTGATCGGGAATGCGCACGCCCGTCTGCTGGGCATAGGCCATGACACCAAAGGCCATTTCGTCATTGGAGGCAAAGATCGCCGTCGGCAGGTTAGCGGCATCCATGAACAGCGCCTTGGCCGCTTCCAGCCCGGAGGCGAAACTGTTGAAGCCCTGCGCGATGCGGCGCGAATGCGGTTCGGCGCCCGCCTCGTGCATGGCCTTGATGAAGCCGTCATAGCGCCGGTGCGAAGACCCATGCTCCGGATGGCCGCGCACGAAACCGATATCCCTGTGGCCGCGCGCCAGCAGGAACTGCGTCATCTCATAGGCCGCCTGGGTATCGTCCATTTCCACCAGAGCCGAGCGGCCGGGAAAAAGCGACGGCGAGACACGCACATAGGGCACGCCGGCGGCTTCAACGGCATCGAGTACCACCGCCATGTCGCACAAGGGCGGCGTCAGGATCACGCCATCGAGGCGGATGGTGGCCAGCAGCGAGGCGATCGCCCGGCCGATATCCGGCGCCAGGCTGTCCTGCGGCTCGCTCAGCACATGGTAGCCGCTCTGGCGGCAGCGCTCGATCACGCCTTGCTGCAGGTCGATGACATAGCTGGACGACGGGTTGTCATAGAGCAGACCGATCAGGAAACTGCGCGAACCGGCCAGCGACCGGGCCAGTAGGTTCGGCCTGTAATGCAGGCGCGCGGCGGCTTCCTTCACCTTGGTGCGGGTTTCCTCGCGCACGTTCGGCTCATCGTTCATCACCCGCGAAACGGTCTTGATCGATACGCCGGCCAGCCGCGCCACGTCATTGATGGTGGAAACCGCGCTGGAAACGGACGGCTCTTTTGCGGCAGGCGCCTTGATCTGGGTCACTCGAATCCGAGCCTTGTTTATTATATTGGTCTTATCAGCTTGCGTCTGTCATGACAGCTTTGTCAATGGGACAGACGCAAGTCGATTCAACCGCTTATTTTTTCCCGAAGGTCGCCACGGCTTCGGCGGCGAGACGGGTAATTTCAGCCCAATTGCCTTCGTTCATCGCCTTGGCCGGCGCCACCCACGAACCGCCGACGCACAGCACATTATCCAGCGCCAGGAAATCGGCGGCGTTTTTCGCGTCGATCCCACCGGTCGGGCAGAACTTGACCTGCGGCAGAGGGCCGCCAATGCCCTTGAGGTAAGGCACGCCGCCGGCGGGAACAGCGGGAAAGAATTTCAGGTGAGTGAAGCCCCATTCCAGCGCCTTCATCACTTCCGACGAGGTGGCCACGCCCGGCAGCAGCGGCAAAACATCCTGATGGGCCAGGGTCTTGGTCAGGCCCGGCGAAACGAGGAACTTGGCGCCGGCCTTCTCGGCCTTCTCGGCATCCTTCGGCGTCAACACCGTGCCGGCGCCGACCACGGCGTCCGGACGTTCCTTCGAGATCAGCTTGATGGCATCCAGCGCGCAATCGGTGCGCAGGGTGATTTCCAGTGCCCGGATGCCGCCGGCCAGCAGGGCGTCGGCCAGGGGCAGGGCCTGGTCGAGCGACGGAATGACCATCACCGGCAGCACCGGGCCCATGGTCATGAATTTTTCTACATCGGGATGCGTGGACATGGGTGTTTCCTTTGTTCTGGGAAAGCAAGATACCCCACCACCATTCGCTGCGCTCATGGTCCCCCTCCCCTGCAAGCCGGGGAGGTACAAGCGCTTTCTTATACCTCCCCACCTTTGGTGGGGAGGGGGACCGCGCCTGAAAGGCGTGGTGGTGGGGTTTCTTACTTACTACTCTTAAGCCGTAATCTGCACGTCGGTTAAGGCATTCGCCGAACCGAGCAGCGCCGCATACGGATGAATGATGATACGTGACGGAATGGCGGCCACCATGCCCGCCAGCGGCGCCTTGGCCTCCATGCGGGCGCGGAAACGCAGTTCGTCGACATGCTTGATCAGGCGCGGCGCGATGCCGCCGGCAATGAACATGCCCGATACCGCGCCATGCGCCAGGGCCAGGTCACCGCACACCGAGGCCATGATGTCGAGGAAGGCTTCGACCGTATAGCGCGATCCGGTGGCGTCCTCGCCTTCCAGATGGGTGATCTGCGCCGGCGTCAGGTCTTCGGCCAGTTCGCCGCGGATCGAGGAAATCGCCTGATAGAGATTGACCAGGCCCGGCCCGGACAGCAGCATTTCCACCGTCACGCGGCCGTGCTTCTTGCGCAGGAAACGCAGGATTTCGCTCTCATAGTCATTGACCGGCGCGAACGAGATGTGACCGCTTTCCGTCGACAGGCAGTAGGGGCCAAACTCACCGCCCACCAGCACCGAAGCGCCGAAGCCGGTGCCCGCCCCCATCACGGCATGGACATCGCCAAAGCCCTGTTTCACCGGACCGATGCACTTGGTGTCGCCCTCTTCGAGATGCGGTAGCGCAAAGGCCAGGCCGGCATAGTCATTGATCAGCCTGGCGCGGCGCGCACCGGTCGCTTTCGCCAGCAGCCCCTCCTCGACTTCCCAGTCGAGATTGGTGAACTTGATGTGGCCATTTTTCACCGGCCCGGCCACGGCCACGCAGGCATAGTCCAGTTCCGGCTTGCCACCGATCATGTCGAAATAGGCTGCCAGCGCCTTGTAGACGTCCTTGTGCTCCGCCGTTTCCAGCGATTTGAAGCTGGTCAGGCTGGTCTTGCCTGCCCGACGCTCCGCAATGGCGAAACGGGCATTGGTGCCACCGATATCCCCCACCAGCCCGCGCAAGGGGCGATTGAAAGAGGTGGTGACCGAACTGGCCTCGAAATGCTTTGTCATATAGTTACCAAAAAACGGCGCCACCCTGGTCGGCCGGTCCTACCGAACGACGCATGTGCGCAAAAAGTTCCCGTCCCATGCCGTCGGCTTCTGGTGGCCGATCAGCATTTGTTCTTTGTGAAAACTCGGCGGCATCTCCGAGGAAGTCTATGGTGCCGGCCACGCAATCGACGCGCAGCACGTCCCCGTTCTTGAGTTTCGCAATCGGTCCGCCGTCAACCGCTTCCGGCGTCAGGTGGATAACGGCAGGCACCTTTCCCGATGCCCCCGACATGCGGCCGTCAGAGACCAAAGCGACCTTGCGGCCGGCATCAAGGATGCTGGAAAGCGACGGCGTCAGGCTGTGCAGTTCCGGCATTCCGTTGGCTTTTGGCCCCTGGAAGCGGACGACGCAAATGAAATCGCCTTCCGGCAGTTGTTTGGCCTTAAAGGCCGCCAGGAAATCATCCTGGTCGTCGAACACCACGCACGGCGCTTCAACGATCTGGTGCTCCAGCTTGACGGCCGAGACCTTGGCGATCGAGGTGCCGAGATTGCCCTTGACCTCACGCAGCCCGCCTTCCGGCGAGAACGGATTGGAAGCCGGACGCAGGATGTTTTCGTCGAGGCTGTGTTCGGGCGCATCGCGCCAGACGACCTCGCCGTTTTGCAGCACAGGCTCCTTGGCGTAATCCGCCATGCCCTGCCCCCAGATGGTCTGGACATCGGCGTGCATCAGGCCGGCGTTCAGCAGTTCCTTGATGACAAAACCCATGCCGCCGGCGGCATGGAAGTGGTTCACATCGGCCGAGCCATTCGGATAGACGCGCGCCAGCAGCGGCACCACGGACGAAATCTTGTCCATGTCTTCCCAGGTCAGGATCACGCCGGCAGCACGCGCCATGGCTGGCAGGTGCAGGGCGTGGTTGGTCGAGCCGCCGGTGGCCATCAGGCCGATGACGCCGTTGACGATGGCCTTGGCGTCGATGACATCGGCCATGCGCGACGGATTTTTGGAGTTCTCGGCCGATTTCGCCGCGCGCTCGACAGCGCACTGCGTCAGGGCGTCACGCAGCGGCGTGCCCGGATGGACGAAGGCGGCGCCCGGCACATGCAGCCCCATCATTTCCATCAGCATCTGGTTGGAATTGGCCGTACCGTAGAAGGTGCAGGTGCCGGCGGAATGATAGGAGGCCATTTCGGCGGCCAGCAGGGCATCGCGGCCGACTTCGCCGAGCGCATACAGGGTGCGGACCTTGGCCTTTTCCGGGTTCGGCAGGCCGGAGCCCATCGGGCCGGATGGCACGAAGATGATCGGCAGGTGGGCAAACGACAAGGCGCCGATGACCAGGCCCGGCACGATCTTGTCGCAGATACCCAGCATCAGGGCGGCATCGAAGGCGTCATGGCTGAGCGACACGGCAGTGCTCATGGCGATGACATCGCGCGAAAAGAGCGACAGTTCCATGCCAGGGCGGCCCTGCGTCACGCCGTCGCACATGGCCGGCACGCCGCCGGCAACCTGCGTGGTGGCGCCGAACTGACGCGCCATGACACGAAGTTTTTCGGGGTAGTCGTGATAGGGCTGGTGCGCCGACAGCATGTCGTTATAGGCGGTGACTATGCCGATATTAGGCACGGAATCGAGCGCCTGCTGCAACTTGTCATTGTCCGAAGAGGCGGCCACGACGTGGGCATAATTGGCGCAGGAGAGCTTCTTGCGGCGCGGCTCATTCGCCTTGTAGCGGTCGGCGCGCGCCATGAATTGCTTACGCAGATCCTTCGAGCGCTCGATGATACGCGCAGTCACTTCAGCGATAACGGGATGCAGTGTTGTCATGATATTAGTCCTTTAGCCCGCCCAAATCTCAACTTGCCCAGACGAATTCGACGTCGGTCGGACATTGCGCGATAAACGCGCCGATCGGCGAGGTATAGGGGTCGGTGTCCTCGGTCGCGCTTTTGAGCGCATCGAGCTTGGCCTGACCGGTGATGTAGAAAAGAATACGGCGCGAATTATTGATCGCCGGCACGCTTAAGGTAATGCGCGGCAATTTCGGCTCGGAACCATCCGTATGCGGCAGAACCGGCAGAACGAGTCGCTGCGTCGTATAGACCTCGGCATTGATGGGATTATGCGGGAATATCGAGGCGTAGTGCGTATCCGGCCCCATGCCCATCAGGGCGAAATCGAAACGCGGCGCCTCGCCGCCATTCAGATCACGCAGGGTCTTTTCTGCCTTTTCGGCGCAAGAGTCCTGGTCATCGATATCCTGAATAAGCGTCAGGAACGCCATGCCCGAATGGTCCTTGTCCGCCAGAACCGGCGCCAGAGCCTCGCGCATCATGCGCGTATTCGAGGCCGCGTCATCGACCGGCACGAAGCGTTCATCGACCTGGGCCAGGGTCACCTTCGACCAGTCCAGTTCGGCATGGATCAGGTGCTGGTAGATCGGCTTCGGCGTGGTGCCGCCACAACCGATCCAGACCGCCTTGGTGCGCTGATCGATGGCCTGACGCAGGCTGTCGGCAATGGCGTCGGCGATATAGGTGCCGGCGCGCTGCGTATTGGCGAAGCAATGCACGGTCACGGTCTTGCCGTGGGCATTCCAAGTTAATACGTCTTCCGAGACGTTGAGCTTGTGCGCGGCCTCAGTCATTCCACATGCGCCCGTTATCGCGTTCGATCAGGCTGAAGGCGCTGACCGGACCGAAGGTGCCGGCCGGGTACTTTTGCGGCTTCATGTCCTTCTCGTGCCACGCCTTGATGATGCCATCCACCCAGGTCCAGGCGGCCTCGACCTCGTCGCGGCGCACGAACTGGGCATTATTGCCATTGAGCGCATCGAGGATCAGGCGCTCATAGGCGATGCGGCGGCGCGGCGGCTTGCCATCGCGGCTGTCGTCAAACGCCTTGATCAGCGACAGGCTGAGATCGAGCGGCTGGAGGTGAACCCCCTCGGCGGTCAGTCCCGGCGCCTTGTTCATCAGGGTCAGCGAAATGTCTTCTTCCGGCTGGAGGCGGATCAGCAGGCGGTTGGCCTGGGCCTCGGGCCCGAAGATCGAGTGCGGCAGCGGCTTGAACTGGATGACGATTTCCGTAGTGCGCGACGGCAGGCACTTGCCCGTGCGCATATAGATCGGCGTGCCGGCCCAGCGCCAGTTGGCGATCTCGGCCTTGATGGCGACGAAGGTCTCGGTATTGGACGGCGAACCCTTTTCCGCCTCGTAGCCGGCCACCGGATGGCCGTCGGCGAAGCCGGGGCCATACTGGCCGCGCGCCGTATTGGTCAGCACGTTTTCAGCGGTGATGGCTTTAAGCGAGCGCAGCACCTTGACCTTTTCATCGCGCAGGGCGTCCGAGGTCAGGGCCGAGGGCGGCTCCATGGCCAGCAGGCAGAGCAGTTGCAGCAGGTGGTTCTGCAACATGTCGCGGATGGCGCCGTATTCGTCGTAATAGCCGAGGCGATCCGCCACGCCGACCGTTTCGGCGATGGTGATCTGGATGTGATCGATCGACTGCGAATTCCACAACGGCTCGAAGACCATATTGCCGAAACGCAGGGCGATCAGGTTCTGAACCGTTTCCTTGCCCAGATAGTGATCGATACGGAAGGTGCGGTCTTCGGCGAAGGCATGGGCGACGGAATCGTTGATCACCTTCGAGGTGGCGAGGTCGCGGCCGATCGGCTTTTCGATGATGACGCGGTTGGGCGCCTTGTTGAGACCGGCCTTTTCGATATGTTCGCAGATCGGCTTGAACAGCGACGGCGACACCGACAGGAAGAAGACGATATCGAGTGTTTCGGGATCGCCGAGTTCGGCCTTCAGCTTGGAGCCCCAGTCGTCATGGGCGGCATCGAGCGCCACATGGACGATGCGCTTGCGGAACCGGCTCAGAGCTTCGGGCGTGGTCCATTCGCCGAACCGGCTGGTGACGGCATTGCCGATGCGATCGACGCAGACCTCGGTGCCGCAGTCTTCGCGGGCCACGGAAATGATGCGCAGATTATCGGCCAGAAAGCCTTCCTGATCGAGCATGGCCAGCGACGGCCATAACATGCGCATGGCAAGGTCGCCCGTACCACCGACAAGAACAAAAACCGGTTGGCGCGCGCCATTACTTGCAGAAGATGCCGACATGAGACCTTTTCGTTCCGAACCTGTGACCCGCCCTTTGTGCCCAGGGCTTTAGTCATGACAGCGTTGTCATAACCCCTGTTTTCCGGCAGGTCAACAATGAATGTCAGCGGGCGTTATAAATGCCATGCCCGCAGCGGTCATATAGGCCATGCGGCGCCGCAAACACAAGGGCTGATAGGGGATTTAACCCGTCGCCGGAAAACGGCTTTTACCCCGTATTACGCAGGGCGGACGCAATGCCGTTGACCGTCAGTTGCATGGCCAGTTGTACCAGCTTGTGCCGATTGCCGTGGCGGCGGATGCCCAGCAGGTAGACCTGCAAACGATTGAGCGAACCCAGCAGCGGATTGGCGCGCTCGATCTGGTTGCGCAGGCGCTCATGCGTCGAGAGCAGATAGGGCGCGCCGCGCAGGCGCAGGATCAGCGCCACCGTATCGTCGAACTCGAACTTGATCTTGGCATAGATGCGCGCCGCCTCTTCCGGTTCACCGGCCAGGCCCGCATAAAGCCCGGCAATCTCCACGTCGGTCTTGGCCAGGGCCATTTCCATATTGGCGATGAAAACCTCGAAGAAGTCCCACTGCATCATTTCCTTCAGCACGTCGTCGCTGATCGCCAGATCGCGCACCGCCGCAGCGAAACCATACCAGCCCGGCAGCATGAAGCGCGTCTGCGACCAGGCGAAGACCCACGGAATGGCGCGCAGATCCTCGATCTTGCCCGACGCCGTGCGCGAAGCCGGGCGCGAGCCGATCTTGAGATTGCTTACCTCGTCCACCGGCGTCACCGTGCGGAAGAAGTTGAGGAAGTGCGGATCGTCATAAACCAGGCCGCGATAGGCATCAAAGGCGGCCGCATGAACCTGGTCCATCAGCGGTGTGAATTTTTCCTCCAGCTTCGCATCGGCCGTATGGGCCGCCGTCTTCGGCCCGCGCTTCGGCACCGTCGCCGAGGAAGGTGGCCGCCGCGAAGCTGTCGAGCGTCTTGTGGGCGGTGACGACATTGCCGAACTTGCGCGCGATCATCTCGCCCTGTTCGGTGACGCGGATCTGCCCGCCGACCGTGCCTTCCGGCTGGGCCAGGATCGCCGCGAAGGCCGGACCGCCGCCGCGACCGACCGAGCCGCCGCGACCGTGGAACAGGCGCAACTGCACGCCAGCCTTGTCGCACACCGCCTTGATCGCCTTGGACGCCTTGTGCAGCGACCAGCGCGAAGAGGTATAGCCGCCGTCTTTATTCGAGTCGGAATAGCCGAGCATGACTTCCTGCAGCGCCGGGCGGCCCATCAGCGAGCGGACGGCGAAATTGCCCAGCCATTTCTTCATGATCTCCGGCGCCGCCTCCAGGTCGCCGATGGTCTCGAACAGCGGCGATATCTTCATCATGCAGTGCGGCTGCGGCCCGCCGCGCACCAAACCAGCCTGTTTCAGCAGCACCAGCGGCTCCAGGATATCGGACACCGAACCGGCCTTGGAAATAACATAGGCGCCGAAGGCTTCCGGCCCGAAGGTTTTCACGATCTCCGCCGCCGCATCGACAATGCGTAGCTCTTTACGCGTTTCATCGGAATAGCTGGCATAATCCCAGCGCAGAATCCGGTCATTTGCCAGCTCGGCGAAGAGCAGCGAACAGCGCTCGCTTTCCGACATGCCGAGATAATCGATCAGTTCCGACGACTGGGTAAAGAGGTCGGCGATAACACGTTCATGCACATCGGAATTCTGCCGCAGGTCGAGCGCCAGCAGGTGGAAGCCGCAGGAGCGGGCAATGCGGATCAGCGTCTTGAGCGTGGCGCCGATCATCCGGCGGCCGCCATTGCTCGCCAGGGAATTGCGGATCACCCTGAGGTCAAACAG
Organism: Asticcacaulis sp.; assembly: GCA_024707255.1. NCBI lineage: Bacteria > Pseudomonadati > Pseudomonadota > Alphaproteobacteria > Caulobacterales > Caulobacteraceae > Asticcacaulis > Asticcacaulis sp. Next base: position 851,245 of record JANQAC010000001.1, read on the forward strand.
GAAGGCGGCGCAGCTTTCATAGGCCGGCGCAGCGACCGAGGTATCGCCGGCGCGGCTGCCCACTGATTCCCCAAGGATTTCCGCGCGCGTCCGCAGCAGGCGCTGCCGGATATGGGCGATGGCGCGGCGATAAGGCTCATCGACGCGGTGAATATCGGTATTGAGCGACTTGCGCGCCAGTTCCTGAAGGGCATCGCTGACCGGCGTCACCTCGTCCGACATGGTCAGTTCGGTATCGAGCTTGTCGAGATGGACCAGATAGAAATCAAAAGCCACGCGCGCCTGTTCGCGGTAGGCATAGCGCAGGGTCACCTCATCGACATGCGGGTGGCCGTCGCGGTCACCGCCGATCCACGAACCCAGCTTGAGCACGTCCGGCAGCGGTCCCTCGTGCGGGATGTCGCGGCCCCACTCGGTATAGAGCGTCACCAGGGCCGGCAGGATCGAGCGCTTGACCGCGCCGATCAGGTTGTTGATCTCGTCGCGCACCGTGATGCGTTCCGGCCGGTTGAGGCGCGTGTTCCACAGCAGCGCCACGGCGCGGTAGAGATCATCTCCCACCTGCTTCTTCTCGCCCGGATTGGCGGCCTTTTCATAGGCTTGCAACAGGGTGGCGATTTCCGTTTCACGCTCCACGATCGAGGCGCGGCGCATCTCCGTCGGATGGGCGGTAAAGACCGGCGAGGCCAGTATACTGCTGAGCGTGGCGTCAATCTCGGCCCTGTCGACACCAGACTGCCGGGCCGAGGCCACGGCATTGGCCAGGCTGATCGGCTGCATGGAGCCGTCGGCGCTCTCGAAACTGTCGATCTTGCCGAGTTGGCCGACATCCTCGGAAATGACCGACAGCATGGACATACAGGTCATGATGCGGGCGATATGCGCGGCTTCCGATTCACTCAAGGCGCTGAAATCGAAAGTCTTGTCCTTCAGTGCCTCGACCTTGTCCATGACCTCGGCCTTGCCGAATTCGTGGACGGCTTCGCTGAGATAGCCATCAAGGAGGCCAATATGTTGCTTGACGTGGTTGAGGACAGTGTCGGTCATAGTCGTGTTCCAGAGTACCCGTTGGGCCGTCACTCGTCATACTTTTCGTCACAAAAACATAGACTTGCAGTCAGGTTTCTTCCGACGACGCATGATCAGATGTCAAGCCGGTTTATTGTTTTATCCTATTTGCTTAGGCGGGATTTTTGTGCATCGCAAGATAACAAATTTCGACGTGAAACTGATCATATTGATAGTATGAATGAATCCAAGACCTTGAATATTATTGTCTGATTTAATATTTTTTCACTCCTGAACTTTTCGCACACAATGTTTCATTAGAAACAATGCCTTGGTCACACACCAGCCCTCTCTGAACGGCATAATAACACCGCCCGCCATTTGTTAAGACTTTTCCTGTAAAACAGACGTCCATAACAAGCTTAAGAATAAGCAAGAGGGTGTCCCATGGCCAAAGCGACCTTTCATCGCCACCAAAGAGTTTATGTCGAGCCGGTCGGCACCTGGGCGGTGATCGACAAGGTCAACCCTGTCTGGGTCAAGGGATTCGACGAGCCGGTACGCGTCACCTATGACTGCGGCCTGGGCCGTGATTTCGCTGCCGAGGAACTGACACCCGAAAGCGCCACCGACAAAAGCGGCCAGGACCAGCACCTGTCGCACTGGCGCCTGATGCGCGCCCGCAACAAGTGGCAGACGCCGGAAGAAAGCCGCAATCACCCCTTCCCCGGCACCTATCCGATCGTCGTCACCGACGAGAACGACTGGGGCGGCTGGCGCGTGCCCGGCGCCGAATATGAGCGCGATCCCGGCCTGATCGAAATGCAGGCCCGCCTGATCGCCGCGGCCCCGCACCTGCTCAAGCTGGTCAAGGACCTGCGTGATTACGCCCGCAACAACAGCGAACTCGACGATGATCTGATCTCGCTGGCCAAACGCGCCGACCAGTTGCGCCAGCACGTCGAAACCGACGTGACCGATGTGCCGAAAGCTACCCGCCAGGCGGGATAAGGGTTGACCACGAACCACACGAAACGAAGTTCGGCGAAGCCAACGGACACGAACTCTGAGTTTCGATGGGCAGGGTCTGTGGTTGTGTCTGGCTGCGATTAAAGAGGATCACGGACAGGCACGGAAAAAGACGGAAATACGCGGAATTCTTTGTGTGTCTCCTTCTGCGCGAAGCGCCTTCATGTCGTCATTGCTTCGACACGCGCAAATGAAAGCCCTTCGGGCACAAAGGTTAGAGCAAACGCATATTTCCGTGTATTTCCGTCTTTTTCCGTGCCTGTCCATGATCTCCTTTCCTGATAAGGCACAACGCTCACCGGCACAGGCCATTGAAGCTCAGAGTTCGTGTCCGTTGGCTTCGCCGAACTTCGTTTCGTGTGGTTTGTAGTAAAACCCTTCCCTCTTAATTTCACCGAATCCGTCCAAATCCACCCAAATCCACATTGTATCGCTTGAGCTTCTCTGAAAAGAGTCCCATGTGGACTGAGACTTCAAGCGAGACAGAACGAATATGCGCACCGATACGCCCCAGCCGATCAAACTCAGCGACTACAAGGCCCCCGACTTCCTGATCCCGGCCACGGAACTGGCGTTCGATCTCGCCCCCGAAGCCACGCGGGTCAAGGCGCGGCTGACGATCAAACGGCAGGGTGCGGCCGATGCGCCGCTGGTCCTGATGGGCGAGCGCCTGAAGCTGATCAGCGTATCTCTGAATGGCAAGCCGGTCGACTACACCACCACCGACGAAACCCTGACCATCTTAAAAGTCCCGGACAGCTTCACCTTAGAGACCGAGGTCGAGATCGATCCGCTGAACAACAAGACACTGGAAGGACTCTACATGTCCTCCGGCCGCTACTGCACCCAGTGCGAGGCCGAGGGCTTCCGCAAGATCACCTACTATCTCGACCGCCCCGACAGCCTGTCGAAATACCGCGTCCGCATCGAGGCGCCGAAAGCCGGTTTCCCACACCTCCTCTCCAACGGCAATCTGCTCGAAAAAGGCGACTTGCCAGGCAATAAGCACTACGCCCTGTGGGAAGACCCCTTTTTCAAGCCATGCTACCTGTTTGCCCTCGTCGCCGGCGAGCTGGACGTGCTGGAAGACTCGACCGTCACCATGTCCGGCCGTACGGTCGAGCTGAAAATCTATGTCGATACAGGGATGCGCGACCGCGCCGCCTACGCCATGGACGCCCTCAAGCGCTCGATGAAATGGGACGAAGAGGTCTATGGCCGCGAATATGATCTTGACCTGTTCATGATCGTCGCCGTGCGCGATTTCAACTTCGGCGCCATGGAAAACAAGGGCCTGAACGTTTTCAACGCCTCCCTGCTGCTGGCCGACCCGACCACCGCCACCGACGCCGATTATGAGCGCATCGAGTCGGTCATTGCCCACGAATATTTCCATAACTGGTCGGGCAACCGCGTCACCTGCCGCGACTGGTTCCAGTTGTGTCTCAAAGAGGGCCTGACCGTCTTCCGTGACCAGGGTTTCTCGGCCGATCAGCGCGGCCATGCGGTCTCGCGCATCAAGGACGTCAAGGCCCTGCGTGCCCGCCAGTTTCCTGAAGACTCAGGCCCCCTGGCCCACAGCGTGCGGCCATCCTCCTACGTCAAGATCGACAATTTCTACACCGCAACCATCTACGAAAAGGGCGCGGAAATCGTCGGCATGTTGAAGACCCTCGCCGGTCCGGCGCTCTATCGTCAGGCGCTCGATCACTATTTCGAGCACAACGACGGCACCGCCGCCACGCTGGAAGACTTCCTCGCCAGCTTCCACGCCGTCACCGCCGACACTCCGCAATTGCGCGCCGACCTCAGCGCCATGATCGACTGGTACACCCAGGCCGGCACGCCTCAGGTCCGCATCTCCCAGCACTATGACGCCGCGGCCAAAACCCTGACCCTCAGCCTCGCCCAGGCAACGGCGCCGACGCCCGGCCAAGCGGAAAAGAAGCCCCTGCCCATCCCGATCCGCCTGGCGGTACTGGATGAAGACGGCGCGCCGCAGCCCCCTTTAATACCCCCGGCAATGACTCCTGGCTCTTCACCCTGCGCGATGCCCAGGAAGAGATGGTGATCCGCAATATCGAAAAGCCCCCCGTCATTTCTGCTCTGCGCCATTTCTCCGCGCCGGTCATCCTGACCATCGACGAGCCGCAATCCCATGCCTTCGCGCGCTTCAAAGGCGACAGCGATCCGTTTAACCGCTGGGAAGCGGCACAAGGCCTGGCCAAGGCGATCATGCTGGACGAAATCCCCGATGAAAACCTCATCGATGCCTTCGCGCAGGGACTGGAAGCGACCTTGCGCGACGACCGTCTCGACGATGCCTTCAAGGCGCTGATTATGGGCCTGCCGACCGAGGCCGATCTGGCGCAAAGCCAGTCTCCCATCGATCCGGCCTTCCTGCACCGCAACCGCAAGCGCTTCAAAACGGCGCTCTCCCTGCGCCTGCATGATACCCTGCGCGACCTTTACAATGCCCTGCCAGTGGCCAATACCTTCAGCCCTGATGCCGCCTCGGCCGGCAACCGCGCCCTGCGCAACGCCTTGCTCGACCTGCTGCTGGCAAGCTTCAGCGCCAGCCCAAATCCCGGCGAACTGACCCTGCTGGCCGAAGCCCATTTCAAGGCCGCCACCAACATGACCGACATGATCGGCGGCCTGATCGCGCTTACCCACGTGCAGGGCAGGCCCTATCAGGATGCGCTCGACGCTTTCTATGCCCGCTTCAGACATGAGCCGCTGGTCATCGACAAATGGTTCTCGCTGCAAGCAGCGGCGCCGCATCCGGAAACCCTGGCGCGCGTGCAGGCCCTCAGCCATCACCCCGATTTCGATGCGAAGACACCTAATCGCTGGCGCGCCCTGGTGCAGGGCTTCGCCAATAACCAGAGCGTCTTCCATGCGCCCGATGGCGGCGGCTATGCCTTCCTGGTCGAGCAGATCCTGGCGGTCGACGCCTTCAATCCGATGACGGCGGCACGCCTGGTCGAACCGCTCAGCCGCTACCGCTTCTATGCGCAGCCCTACAGCGAGAACATGCGCCAGGCCCTGCAAATGATTACCGCGGCGCCAAAGCTGTCGAAAAACGTCCTCGAACTGGCCACGAAGGCGCTGGCGGACTAATATAGCTAATAGTTATTAACCACTCTTAAGCATTGCTTACCTAAAATGCGCAAAAGAGACGCGGATTGCGTCGCCTTGCGCATGGTTTTGGGAGAGACGATTGGCGAGCCTCGAACGGGTCCGTTTCCTGGTGGTGGACGATAACGCCCACATGATCAATATCGTCAAAACCCTGCTGCGCGGGTTTGGCGTCACCCAGATATTCGAGGCGCGCGATGCCACTGAAGCCTTTCACCGCCTGAAACACGACTCAATCGACATCTGCATCACCGACTACCAGATGGAGGTGCTGGACGGGGTCGAGTTCGTCAAACTGGTGCGCAATTCCTCCGACAGTCCGAACCGCTACGTGCCCATCATCATGCTGACGGCCCATTCGGAGCGGTCCAAGGTGATCGCCGCGCGCGACGCCGGCACCAATGAATTCTGCTGCAAGCCGGTGACTGCCATCGAACTGCGCCGCAAGCTCGTCGCCATCGTCGATTATCCGCGTCCCTATATCAAGACCGCCACCGGCAACTATTTCGGCCCCGATCGCCGCCGCAAGCAGGATCCGAAATACCATGGCGAAGAGCGCCGCGAAGGCTGGAGCGAGGATCACCGCCCACCCACCGGCCGCAAACGCAATACCTCGGCCGGCAGCGGCACCTTTGACGAAGACGAGGGCAGTTAACCGCTTTTGGCGGCCGGAGAATTATTTAAGTTTATAAAACCTTAAGACTCTCGACAATAGGTTAACGGGGCGTTTACCCTGATAGCTTACGCCGAATCAGGGCGCAACCGAATCTGACCTGACCTCACCAGGGTCAAACTGTACAGGACTGCCCGTGGCGGAGACGCATCAAAACCTGCGCACCCGAAGTCTGGCCGGCGGGCGGACAGCGAAGGCATCTCCGGAAAAAGAGCCGGAAAAGGACGCGGCGAAGCCCGCTGACGGCCGTTCCGCCTTATCGCGCCTGATCATCTCCCCCGTTTCCCCCACCATGCCCCTTTGGATCCGGATCGGCGCCCTTCTCCTCACGCTCGGCCTCGTCATCTTCATGGCCCTGTCGACCCTGCAACTGGGCAACAGCCTGTCCGCCGGCAAGGATGCCGAGGGCGAGGCCCTGCTGACGGCCGCCCGGCTCGATGCCGCCCGGCTCGATGGCCGCCTGGGCACGGCCCGCGCGGCGCTGGAAGCGGCGCAAGGCCAACTGGGCCAGAAACCCGACGCACCGCTCACCGCAGCCGAACTGGCCCTGAAACTGGGCCGCGACACCCTCACCAGCACGGCGCTGATCAATGCCACTGGCGGCGAAGTTATCGCCCGGTCCGGCAGCGAGGATGCCGACCTGATGATCGAGGCGGCGCAAAAAGCCCACACGCCCTTCGCCATCGTCACGGCCGGCTCAAAACTCAGCCGCACGGACCACACCTACGCCGTTCTGAAAGGCGCAGGCGGCGCCCCTGACCTGGTGGCGCGGCTCGAAGACGGCCTGCTGCCAGCCCCCGATGACAAGGGCGGCTTAAGCGCGCTGGTCGGTCCCGATGGCCTGATCGTCGCCGCCTCCAGCGAGGCCCTGACCGGCAAGGATCTCAAGACCGCGCTTGCCGTCTCCTACAGCCAGGTGCGAGCACGCGCCGATTCCGGCCACCTCATCCAGGGCGCCCTGACCGAGGGCGGCTTCGTCAAGATCGCGTCGGTGGCGCAGGCCGACCTCAGCACCGCCGACGCCCTGCGCAGTGCCGACGTAAGCCCGCTTATCCTGCTCCGAGCCACGCCCACACCACGTTTTTTCTCGGCGTCGCAAAGCCTGCTGAAAACCGTGACCTTCGTGGGCGGACCGTTGCTGATCGGTGCGTTGTTCGGCCTCCTGCTGTTTTTCCAGGCGCGCAAGAACCGCGAGGACGCCCAACTGTTTCAGGCCAGCGAGCAACGCTACCGCCTGGCGGTTGAATCGGCGCGCTGCGGCATCTTCGACTGGGATATCGACCAGAACCTGATCTATATGTCCGATGTCACCGGCGTCATGCTCGGCTGGGGCGGCGGCGGCGTCGCCTCCACGAACGAGGTGCTCGAACGCATCGCCCCCGAACAGCGCGCCGATGTGGTAAAGGCGCTGGAGACCGCTCGCTCCACTGGCGCGCTCGATGTCTCCTTCCGCGTCCCTTCGGCCACCGGCCAGGCCCTGTGGGTCGATGCCCGTGGCCAGTCGGTCGGCGAACGCACGGCTGGCGGCTTCACGCGCCTGTCCGGTGTGGCGCTCGATGTCAGCCAGGAACGCATCGCCCAGATCCGTGCCCAGCGCGCCGAAACCCGCCTGCGCGACGCCATCAACTCGGTGTCGGACGCCTTCGTGCTGTGGGACCGCCATAACCGCCTCCTGATGTGGAATGCGACCTTCGGCGAGACTTTCAATATCGATGCCCGTTTCCTGAAGGCCGGCACGCCGCGCCACCTGATCGACCAGGTGATGCAGATCGCCATCCGCCGCCAGCACCCAACGCAGGATGCGCGCGAAGGCGTCTTTGAAGCCGAACTGAACAATGGCCGGTGGATTCAGGTATCGGAAAGCCGCACGGCCGAAGGCGGTTATGTCGTCACCGGCGCCGATATCACCGCCGTCAAGGTTCAGGAAGAAAAGAGCCGCGAAAACGAGGAAGCCCTGCAGGGGCTGGTGGAAAAGCTGGAACAGAGCCGCCAGCAGCAGACGGTCCTGGCGCGCAAGTACGAGATCGCCAAGATCCGCGCCGAGGCCGCCAACCACGCCAAGAGCGAATTCCTGGCCAACATGTCGCACGAGTTGCGCACCCCGCTCAATGCCATCAACGGCTTCTCGGAAATCATGTCGTCGGAAATGTTCGGCCCGCTCGGTCATCCGCGCTACAAGGAATATGCCGTCGATATCCTGGGCTCCGGCCAGCACCTGCTGTCACTGATCAACGACATTCTCGACATGTCCAAGATTGAAGCCGGCAAGCTGAACCTGCGCTTCGAGCCCGTGGCCATAGACGAGGTGGTCGAGGACACCCTGCGCCTGGTGCGGCAAAAGGCGGAACGCGCCGGCCTGAAACTGCGCGTCCACCTGCCGCAACTGCCGGAAATATCAGCCGATTTCCGCGCCCTGAAACAAATCCTGCTCAACCTCCTGACCAATTCGGTGAAATTCACCCCCACCGGCGGCACCCTGACCATCTCGGCCATCGCCACGGAAACCAATGTCCATATCACGGTGGCCGATACCGGCATCGGCATCGCCCGCAAGGACATGGAACGCCTGGCCAAGCCGTTCGAGCAGATCGAAAACCAGTTCTCCAAGACCCGCGAAGGCACCGGCCTGGGCCTGGCGCTCACCAAGTCGCTGATCGAGATGCACAATGGCCGTTTCGAGGTCGACAGCGTCCTTGGCGAAGGCACCACCTGCACCGTGATCCTGCCGATCGCCCAGACCGCCACGCAAATCGGCGACCAGGCGGCTTAATGACGATTTGCGAAGCAAACCGTCATTAAGCTTTTTTGCTTGAAGAGCGCGCAAACGTGCGCGGCGGGCAGTCGCCCTTGCCAAAATTCAATGAATGAATTTTGGAGAATTGCTTTCTTATACCTCCCCATCTCTGGTGGGGAGGGGGACCGACGCGCCCTTGCGCGTTGGTGGTGGGGCTTCTTGCTTTCTTGCTGCCTGTCGTCACAAATGTGCTACAACACCCCATGAGCGTTGCTTTCACAAAAGACGAAGACCACGAGGCGGCAGCCGCCAACCTGCCCGACCGGCCGGTCTCCCCCCACCCCAATCTCGTCACGCCGCAGGGCCTGGCGCAACTGGAAGCCGCCTTCGCCGAAGCCAAGGCGGCCTATACCGCCGCCCAGGCCTCCGGCCTGATCAATGAAGACCGCACCGCCATGGCGCGCGCCACGCGTGACCTGCGCTACTACACCGCCCGCCTGGGTTCGGCTCAGCGCATCGATCCCGTCACGGCGCCGGAACGCGTTGTTTTCGGCTGCACGGTGACCATCATCCGCGATGATGACCGGGAACAGACCTTCCAGATCGTCGGAGAGGACGAGGCCGATCCGAACAAAGGCAGCGTGTCCTATGTCTCGCCGCTCGCCCGCGCCCTGCTCGGCAAGGAAGTGGGCAACGAGATACAGCTCAGCGGGGCCGGCCTAGAAATTACCGCTATTACGTAACCTCGGCATGCTTGCTTACCCCAGTCACAAACGATATTTTCTGCCGGTATATTCCGGGGGTTCCATGTCCACAATCCGTCTTGCCGCCTTTACCATTGCCGCCCTGTTGGCCGTTTCCGCCACGGCCAGTCAGGCGCAGGCGCCTGCGGGAAATATCTGCACCTCACCCACCCAAAGCGTGCGCGAAGAAGGCTTTGTCGAGATCGGCGGCATACCGCAATGGGTGACCATCAAGGGCGACAGTTGCGCCAATCCGGTCATCCTCATGGTCCATGGCGGCCCCGGCAATCCCATGAGCCTCTTCGCCGACAAAATCTATGGCGGCTGGGAAAAGAACTATACGATGGTGCAATGGGACCAGCGCGGCGCCGGCATGACCTACGGCAAGACGCCGCCCGCCGAGGATACGCCGCTGACCTTCGAGCAGATAAGGGACGACGGCATCGAACTGACCCGCTACCTGACGCAGCATCTCGGTAAGCGCAAGGTGATCCTGATGGGCGGTTCGTGGAGTTCGATCATCGCCATCCACATGATCAAGGCTGAGCCCGACCTGTTCACCGCCTATCTCGGCTGGTCGCAGATGGTCAGCTACCGTGAAAACCCGCTGGCGACCTACAGCCTCCTGCTCGACAAGGCGCGCCAGGCCGGCGACCAGGACAGTGTGAGCAAGCTGGAAAAACTGGGCCCTCCGCCGTGGACCGACCCGCGCGGCTTCGGTATCATGCGCCGCGTCGACCGCAAGTATGAGGCCATGGCCACCGATCCGGCGCCCAGGGACTGGTGGCAGCCGGCGCCGCTCTATGCCACGCCGGAGGCCGAAGCCAACTATACCGCCGGCGAGGACTATTCCTATCTCCAGTTTGTCGGCCTGAAAGGCGACGGCATGTATTCAAGGGTGGACCTGCCAGCCCTGGGCACACAGTTCGACGTGCCGATTTTCCTGCTGCAGGGCGAAGACGATTACCTGACGCTGCCGGCTATCTCCCGCCGTTATTTCGACAGCCTGAACGCACCGCAGAAGGCATTTATCAGTCTGCCGCGCACCGGCCATGATCCAAACCAGATCATGATCGACGCCCAGTACAAGGTGTTGCAGGAGACCATCCGTCCGCTGGCTGACCAGCCGTGATTATTTCGGTGCGGGCGCATCCACCTTTACCGGCGGCTTGTCGTCCCTGGCGATAAAGCGATCAAACCGGCCACTGGCGCGCAGCAGCGTGGTCAGCATGAAGGTGCGTTCGCGCACCGGCAGATCCTTCATGTTGAGGATCAGGGCGTTTTCGATCTTACCGCGCGCGTCGTTCTCGGCATTACGCGCCTGTTCCGACAGCATGGCGATCTGCGCCGCGTCATACGGTTCCTGCGACACCAGCACGCGCGCCTGGGCCCGCAGGGCCCGCGCCTTGGCCATGTCTGCCTCACCGCTTAATGCCGCGGCCTTGGTCAGCAGATAGATATGATGGCGCTCCTCGCGCGTCGTGCCTTCGGTGGCCTCGCGCCACGCCTTCTGCATGGCCAGCGGGCGCTGGAAATCACGCAGATGGTGCTTGACCACGAAGCCAGCGCCCACGGCGGCCCCGATCAGGAAGATATTGATAACCAGAGAGATCGCCAGAATCCATTTAAGGCGGGTGTCCGTCAGCCAGGCGTTCATGCTCAGTCTCCCCCGTCGATCATGGCCACCTGTTCCAGCACGCTGGTGACGCGCAGGTCGCTAAGGCCCATCAGGCTGAGATTGACCCCCAGCACCGCGCCGGCCAGGCAGGCCGCGGCCGCGATGCTCACGCCCCAGACAACAGAGCGCGAAAGCGGAGCCGGACGTGGGCGCACCGGAAAGGCAACAACCTTATTCACCGGCGTAAACTCGGCCGCAAAACGCTCCATAGCCGCTTCGAATACGGGCTGGTCCGCCTCCGCGCGACCGTGTTCGACGGCGCGCAGGGTGTCCATCATGTCATCCAGCGCCCGCGCCTCGGCCAGCCAGGCTTGCGCTTCGGGATGCGCCGCAACACAGGCCAGCGCCGCCTCGCGCTCCGCCTCAGGCCAGTGCGCCGCATGGGCGCCATAGGCATCAATAATCGCTTTCAGTCGTTCCAAACGCATGTCACTCATCTTCTCGCTCCCGTACGCCCCGGGATTACAGACGTCTCGCTCATCAGGGTGCGCAGGGTACGCCTCGCCCGCGCCAGCAGACTTTCCAGCGCCTCTATGCTCACCCCCATGACCGCCGCCGCCTCAATATTGGACATCTCCTGAAAATAGTTCAGGGTGATGGCCGTCCGCTGTCTTTCGGGCAGTTGCGCCAGGGCCTTTTGCAGGGCCTGCGCGGTCTGCGCCTGCTCAAGCTGCACCGATGGCCCCGCCGCGTCATCGATGATCTCAATCTCATCCGAACTGACGCTGTCCTTGCGGCGGCGCAACCGGTCATAACAGAGGTTGAGCGCCACGCGGTGCATCCAGGTGTCGATGCGCGCCTTGCCCGGCACCCAGGTCGCCGCCTGTTTCCAGGTCCGCACCAGGGTTTCCTGCGCCACGTCTTCCGCTTCGGCCGGATCGTTCAGCATCCGCCGGCCCAGTGACAAAAGCTTCGGCAGCTTGCGCGAGACAAGCGCCGACACCGCCGCCATGTCGCCGCGCGCGATCCGCTCCAGCAGAACCTCGTCAGGGTCTGTCGTCACCTGTTTCCCCGGCAGACGGTCAAATCGATCGGATACAAGCTGTATCCGCTTCTGTTGCAGATTTTCCGTCACCGAGGTCCGGTTCAGTCCGGTCCGGTTCTGGGAAGGCATCTGCGCCATAAATCGTGGTTCCTCAGCGAGCTATATGAATACCAAAAGCCAATAATCCGCCGCTTGTCTCAAATGGTTTCACGCTGAAACCGGTTTTATCCGTCGCTTTTAATTCTCGTTGGGCCGGATGATCTTTTCAAAAGCCACCCTGGCGCGCTTGCGGATATCGCGCAGCTTCTTCTCCAGCGTATCGAGCCTGCGGGTATGTACGGCCCTGGCAAGCTTCCTCTGAAAAGCCTCCGGCTCGTTGCGCGGATCATCCTGAGCGGTAAGGGATACCCGCATGACCTGCGCCAGGGATTGCTGCACCTTCCACGCCACGCTCAATGCTTCGATCTCGGCGGCCGGCGCCAGCCCGGCGCGCGACATGGCCGACAGCGCCGCCAGCGTGCCGACGCGCAAGGGGCCGCCCGCCTCACCATGGACCAGTTGCAGGTACTGCGCCGCGAACTCGGCGTCGACCTGACCGCCGATCGACAGCTTGAAATCCCAGAAAGACTTCGCCGGGCGTTCCTTTTCCATCAGGGCGCGCATGGCCAGTACATCGAGTGCCGTCCGGGCCACGGAGCGCTGGCGGCGCAGGATGGTCTCGACCTTCAGCCGCACCAGATCGGCGAAATCGGCCGAGGTCGACCAGACGATCCGCGCCCGCGTCAGGGCCCGGAATTCCCGGTATCGGCGTCCTTGTCGTAATAGTTCTCGAAAGCCGCCAGCGACACAGCTACCGGCCCCTTGGCGCCGGTCGGCCGCAGCTTCATGTCGATTTCGTAGAGCGTGCCTTCGTGAGTCGGCGCCGAAAGGGCCGAAATCAGCCTCTGGGTGAAGCGCCCGAACCAGGTTTCCGGCGCCCAGTTCTTGACCGTGGAGGCCGAAGACGGGTCGTCAGGCAGGTAGACCGCCATCAGGTCGAGGTCAGAGGTCGCCGTCATTTCCTGAGAGCCCAGCTTGCCGAGTGCCAGGATGGCCACCTGACCGTCCAGCTTTCCGGCCTGACGCACCATGTCTTCCAGCGCCAGCGGCGCCAGGTGATGGATGCAGGCGTCCGCCAGGCGGGCATAGGCCGCGCCCGCCGCCTCGGTGCTGAGGCGACCGCTCAGAATCTGCATCCCGATGCGGAACTGCTGTTCGCGGCCGATGCGACGCAGGGCATTCATCACGGCTTCCAGATCAGGCGGCACGCGCTCGACCTCGCGCCGCACCAGTTCGTCCAGTTCCTCACCGAGCGGATCGAAGAAGCCGGCATCGAGCATGGCGTCGAACGAGGTCGGGTGGCGCGCCAGCATCTGGGCCAGGCGCGGCGAGAAGCCCATGATCTCGACAATAGTATGGAACAGCTTCGGATTGGCCAGGAAGAGGGATTGTATCTGTACGCCGGCATTCAGTGTCACGAAGAAGGAGGCGAAGCGCGTAAAGGCGATCGACGGCGTGCCGGTCTCGTTGAGCGCCTCCAGCAGACGGGGCACAAGCCGGGTGAACAGTTCGCGGCCGCGCTCCGAGCGCGTCGCCGGAATGCGGCCGTGGTGCCAGGAACGGATGGTGGCCGCCACCTGTTCCGGGTGATCGAAGCCCATCCGCGCCAGGGTCTTGATGGTTTCCGGATCGTCGTCCACGCCGGTAAAGACCAGCGAGCCGAAGGAGGAGGACAGGGATTCCGCCTCGGAAAACAGCTCGCCATAGTGCGAATTGACCAGGCGCAGGGTACGCGATACCGCCAGGTCAAACCGCGACAGGTTGGAAAAGCCGGAAAGCGCCGCCACGCGCATCCGGTCATCGTCATTTTCCGGCAGGTCGTGCGTCTGCTCGTCATGGATCATCTGGACGCGATGTTCCCAGTCGCGCAGGCGGACATAGGCCTGCTTCAGTTCCTTGGCGACGGCCGGGGCGAGGTGTCCGGCCCGGCGCAGGGCATCCAGCGCATCGAGCGTCCGCTTGGACCGCAGGGACGGATCGCGGCCGCCGAGGATCAACTGCTGGGTCTGGGCGAAAAACTCGATCTCTCGGATGCCGCCGGCGCCAAGCTTCAGGTTCGCCCCCGCCGCTTCCAGCCGCTCATCCACCTTGTAGACGTGAATCTGCCGCTTGATGGAATGAACGTCGGCAATGGCGGGGTAATCGAGGCTGCGCCGCCAGATAAAGGGCGACAGGTCGTTCATGAACGCCTTGGCCTCGACCATGTCGCCGGCCACGGCCCGCGCCTTGATGAAGGCGGCGCGCTCCCAGTTCTGCCCTACCGATTCGTAGTAATGCAGCGCAAAGGGCACACTGACCACGGAGGGGGTGGATGACGGATCGGGCCGCAGGCGCAGATCGACGCGGAAGACATAGCCGTCGCCGGTGCGCTCGGAAAGGAGGGTCGAGACGCCGCGCGCCACCCGGTCGGCAAAGGTCTGCGGATCGACCTGGGCATTGACCGGCAGGCGTTCCAGATCGCAGAAAAAGGTGATGTCGATATCTGACGAATAGTTCAGTTCGCCGGCGCCGTGCTTGCCCATGGCCAGCACGAAGAGGCCCGGCAAAATCCCGCGCTCTTCGCTTTTGTCGATGCGGCTGTCATCTATCCGGCCCTTGTCGCGCTCCTCACGCACCACCAGGGCCGGGGCGGCCTCGGTCACGGCATCGGCAAAGCGCGTCAGGGCGGCGGTGACATGATCGAGCCCCCAGACATCGCCGAGATCGGCCAGGGCGGTCAGCAGGTGCGTATCGGCCTTCAGGTGGCGCAGGATTTTCTTGGCGGCGGGGATATCGAGGGTCTCGACCGTCGCCGCCTGATCCTTGAGCGCCTCCGTAGCCAGCAGGATCGCTTTCAGCCGGGCTTCGGGGGCCGAGATCAGGGTCTCGCGCAGGCGCTGCGGATCGCGCCGCATGAGGCCGGCCAGATAGGGCGAAGCCGAGACCACCGGCCTGAGCGCATTTTCCGCCTGCTGCAGCACATCGCGCCAGCCTTCCGCCGTGGCCACCTCATACAGGGTCTCAAAGACGTAATCCGCCGCGCCTGCATTCAGAACCGGCCCGCAGGGGTGCAGGCGGTCGACCAGAGAAGAGAATAAAACATCTGCCATGAGGTATGCGGTACAGGTCCCTGCGTCTTTTGTCTTACATGTTTAACCCTGAATCGCCGAAATACCAAACTTTCCAAGACCTTTGGCCAACATGTTTTTGAGATTGGAGACAATTTAAACCGACCACATGATCGTTATTGATAAGAAGATCACGGACAGGCACAGAAAAAGACGGAAAGACACGGAAGGTTCACGCGGCAACACCTGCGCTAAGCGCCCCCATATCATCCTGTTTTCACAGATATCGTTTGCCGCCCTTTGGGCGTGGTGATATCCGCGCGCTCATATTTCCGTGTCCTTCCGTCTTTTTCCGTGCCTGTCCGTGATCCACTTCTGATACGACGCAACCAGGCCATATCCAACGCTGGCCATCCGCCTCGTCATGCCATATCAATCGCTCCCAAATCCTTAGGAGCCTGACCATGCGAGCCTACAAAGTTGTCGATGCCTTCAGCGACCGGCCGTTTCTCGGCAATCCCGTCGCGGTCGTTCTGGACGCGGAGGGTCTCGACACCGCCGCCATGCAGGCCATCGCCCGCTGGACCAACCTGTCGGAAACCACCTTCCTGCTGCCGGCCGAACACTCCGACGCCGATTACGCCTTGCGCATTTTCACCCCTCAGAGCGAATTGCCCTTCGCCGGGCACCCAACACTCGGCAGCGCCCATGCCATCATCGAGGCGGGTCGCCATACGCCGAAAAATGGCGTGCTGGTGCAGGAATGCGGCGTCGGCCTGGTCCGCATCGAGGTGACGGATCGTCTCATCACCCTCGCCCTGCCATCGGCGCGAATAGAGACGCTTGCCGTTGAGGACGCTGCGGAACTTGAGGCCATCCTCGGCGTTCCGGTGCAGAAGGAAAGTGCCCCGGCGCTGGTCAATGTCGGCCCGACCTGGATCGTGGCCCAGATGACGGATGCGGCGGCCGTACTCGCTCTCGAACCTGATTTCGCCCGCTCCGCCCGGTTCGAGCGTCGTCTGAAAGCGACGGGTATAACCGTCTTCGGCAAATACCCCGATGGCGCGGCTATCGAAGTCCGCTCCTTCGCGCCCTCCTGCGGTATTGATGAAGACCCGGTGTGCGGCAGCGGCAATGGCAGCGTGGCCGCCTTCCGGATCGCCCGCGGCCTTATCCCGCCTGTGGCGACCGCCTATACGGCCACGCAGGGCCAATGCATCGGCCGCGACGGCCGGATAAAGATATCGGTCGACGAAACCGGACAGGTGCAGGTCGGCGGCGCGTGCGTGACCTGCGTGGATGGCTGGCTGGCGTCCTGACTAGCCCTGTACCGGTGGCAAAACCAAGGCAGTGCGCAACCCCGGTCCCTGACCGTCGAAAACGCCCGGCCCCTCCGCCACTTCCAGCCGGCCCTTGTGCGCCACCGCCACGGCCTCGACCATCGAAAGCCCCAGCCCCACGCCCGGAAGTGTGCGCGAATTTTCCAGCCGCACGAAGCGTTCGGCAATGCGCTTGCGGTCCTTTTCCGGTACGCCTGGCCCGGTATCGGTGATCGAAAACTCAATCTCGCGCTGCGAGGTATGCCGCATCCGGAAGGTCACGCCGCCCGGCACCGGCGTATATTTGATGGCGTTGTCGAGCAGGTTGGACAGCGCCTGCGCCAGGAAATCACGGTTGCCATAGGCCCTGACGCCCTTTTCGATCTCGGCCTCGAATTCCAGCCCCTTGTCGGCGGCCACCGCCTCGAACAGTTCGGCCATATCCTCGGCCAGTTCGCTGGCGGAAAACAGCACCTGGTCCGGCGCCTGTCCCTGCGCCTGCAAACGCGACATCGAAAACACCGTCTGGAAGGTGCGCAGCAATTGCCCGGTTTCCTCCAGCGCCCCCGCCAGGGCGTCATGGGCCTGGGACGGGTCTTTATCGACCTCCAGCAGCGACACCTCCAGCTTGGTGCGCAGGCGCGACAAGGGCGAGCGCAAATCGTGCGCGATAGCGTCGCCGGCATATTTCAGATTGCCCATGGTTTTTTCCATGCGGTCGAGTGTCTGGTTGATGCGCAAGGAAAGCGCGTCGAACTCATCCCCTGAATCGCGCACCGAAATCCGCGCCTTGAGGTCGCCTTCCTGCACGCGCTCCAGCACCGTGGTCACCCGCGCCACCGAGCGCGTGACCTCCTGATTGATCAGGGTGCCAGCGAACAGACCGAGTATCACCACCAGCAGGCCGCCGCCGGCTACCGCCTTGATTTCCTGTTGGAAGCCGTGATCGGCCCATGACATATCCATGGCGACATAGATGTAGAAATTATCATCCAGCCGCACCACGCGCCCCTGGAACCGGCAGCAGTTCGGATCATTGGGCGATGGTGAGGTGAAGTTGATCGAGGCCACCGGATTATCGGCACTGACCTGTTTCAGCCCCTCGCGGATCACCGTGTCGGGCAGGCTTTTACCTTCCATGCGGGCGCGGCCGTTCTGCGCCAGCACCTGGCCCGAATTATCGAAGGCGCCCTTGGCGAAGACCCATTCGACGGCATCGTCCCCCAGAATCTTCGCCACCACCGCCGCATGGCCGTCACGCGCGTCGGTTTCCTTAAGGCTCTTGATTCGCGCGTCGATCGATACATTGCCCCAGGCGCGCGATTCCGTCGAGGTGGCGAGGTAGATATAGCCGAAAACCAGCGCCGCCACGAAGACATAGACGCACAGGAAGACGAGCGTCAGCCGGAAGGGCGTCTGACGGAAGAAGTTCGGCCGCAGGATGGCGAGCGCATCCACCCGCCGCCAGACGGCGTCGATCATTTGCTTGCGGGTTTCGGAGGAAGAACTGTCAGTCATAATCTATCCTTGTACCTGCCAGTGCAGGCACGATACTCTCCTCCCCATTTCTTGAATGGGGAGGTGTCAGCGCCAAGCCCGCAGGGCTGGTGTCGCTGACGGAGGGGCGCCCCTCCGGCGCTGCGCGCCACCTCCCCGCTTCGCAGGGAGGAGAAAAAGCTACGCCTTCAACTGATATCCTTCGCCGCGCACCGTATGCAGCATCGGGCGGTCGAAATCCTTGTCCAGCTTGGAGCGCAGGCGCGAGATATGCACGTCGATGACATTGGTCTGCGGGTCGAAATGATAAGCCCAGACCTTTTCCAGCAGCATGGTGCGGGTCACGCTCTGGCCGACATGGCGCATCAGGAACTCCAGCAACTGGAACTCGCGCGGCTGCAGGTCGATAATCTTGGTCTGGCGCTTCACCACGCGTGAAATCAGGTTCATCTCCAGATCGCCGACACGCAGGATGGTCTCGACCGTGTCCTTGTCCTTGCGGCGACCGAGCGCTTCGACGCGCGCCACAAGTTCGGTCAGGGCATAGGGCTTGACCAGGTAATCATCCGCGCCGGCGCGCAGGCCCGACACGCGGTCTTCCAGTTCGCCGAGCGCCGAGAGGAACAGCACCGGCACATCGACGCCATCGGCACGCAGGGTTTGCAGCATGGTCACCCCATCCATCACCGGCATCATGCGGTCGAGGATAATGACATCGGGCACTTCCGCCTTGATGGCGTCCAGACCTTGCGCGCCGTCACCGGCCAGCCGCGCCTCGATACCGGCCTCTTTCAGGCCCTTCTGCATGTTTTGCGCGGCTTCAACATCATCTTCGACAATCAGGACGTTCATTATCGGCTCTCGCTTATTCAGATACGAAAAAGGGTCATAACATGCGTTACGACCCTTTTCCTCTTAAAATTGGCAATTAACCCGAAGTACTTACTTCTTCGCGGCATCGTCCTTGAGCGACAGCGGCAGGGCGATATTGCGGCCCTCGCGGCGGACGAGCAGCAGAATGCTCGGGCGGTTCTGCTTCTTCAGGTCAGCCACAATGCCGCTGAACTGCGCCTGTGTGGTCACCGGCTGGTTATTGGCCAGAACGATGACGTCGCCGGGCTTCAGGCCCTTCTGGTCGCCATCGGAATTGGCGGCCACATCGGTGATCACCAGACCGTTGCTGGTGTCATCCAGGCCGAACGCCTTGCGGACATCCGGCGTGATCGCCTTGACCGACAGGCCGATGACCGGCGCCGAACCGCTGGCCGAACCGCTGGACGAGCTATCATCCCCGCCGCTCTGGCCGTTCAGCCCCTTCAGCAGGTCTTCTTCCGAAGGCCGCAGGGCCGCTGTCAGGGTCAGGTTGATCATCTTGCCGTTGCGCAGCACCCCGAGCGTCACCTTTTCACCGACCTTGACATCGGCGATGCGGCGGGTCAGCTCGGTCGGGCTCTTGACCGGATTGCCGTCCACCGACTTGACGATATCGCCTAGCTGGACCCCAGCCTTGTCCGCCGGACCGCCACGGGTGGTTTCGGCGATATAGGCGCCGGTGACATCGGTGATGCCAAGCGCCTCGGCATTTTCCTGCGTCACCGACTGAATGGTGACGCCGATATAGCCGCGCTCGATCTTGACGCCCTTCATCAACTGACTGGTGATCTTGTTGGCCACATCTGATGGAATGGCGAAGCCGACGCCGGCATTGGCGCCCGAAGGCGTGACGATGGCGGTATTGACGCCGATCACCTTGCCGTAGAGGTCGAAGGTCGGGCCGCCGGAGTTACCGCGGTTGATGGCGGCGTCGATCTGCAGATAGTCGGTATAGTCCGGGCCGGAGGAATTGTCGCGCAGGTCGCGGCCATAGGCCGAAACGATGCCGGCGGTGGCGGTGTTCGAGAAATTGAACGGATTGCCGACCGCGATGACCCAGTCACCGACGCGCGGCTGCTTTTCCAGTTCCCAGCGCACGAACGGGAAGTTCGTGCCCTCGACCTTGAGCACGGCTAGGTCGGTGCCGACATCGCGGCCCACAACAGTGGCCTTCAATTCCTTGTCATTGGTCAGCTTGACGGTGATCTCATCGGCGCCGTCGATGACGTGGTTATTGGTGACGACGTAGCCATCGGCCGAGATGAAGAAGCCGGAGCCCGCCCCGCGGACCTCCTGTTCCTTCTGGCCGGAACCGT
Source organism: Asticcacaulis sp. (assembly GCA_024707255.1). Taxonomy (NCBI): domain Bacteria; kingdom Pseudomonadati; phylum Pseudomonadota; class Alphaproteobacteria; order Caulobacterales; family Caulobacteraceae; genus Asticcacaulis; species Asticcacaulis sp. The sequence goes on from JANQAC010000001.1 coordinate 871,387, forward strand.
CATCCTGGCCGGGGAAGCTGAAGCCCGGAAGCGACGGGATGCCGGTGTCGATCTTCATCTTGCCCTTGGTCTCGATCGAGACCACGGCCGGCGACACGCGCTCGATCAGGTCGGCAAAGGACATGGGGGCGCCGGCGGGCGGCTTGACCGGGGTCAAGTCGGCGGTCTTGATCAGTTGCGCGCCGTCATAGCCCGCGCCGATGCCGTGTGAGCCGAAGCCGGTGATGGTCGCGCCGGCAACGCCCGCGCCCAGGACCAGACCGGCAACCGCGCCACCCACTGCCGAACGATTTTTCAGCAGCGTCTTGAAATTCCAATTCCCCATAATCCTACCTTTATCCGTACGAATAAGCCGCGTTTAGTCAGATATCTGAGCGTTAAGCGGGGCGATTACAACCACAAACCGTATCGGACTCACGAAGAATCCCGGTTTCGTCCTTATGTAATCAAAGCGGTGAGGCAAAATCGTGACATCAATCGTGTTTCTTCAGGATATCACGAAGCTTTTTCTCCTCGGCCGCAGTTAGGGCATAATCACCTGATTTTTCAGGCTTTCGCCGTGAGACCCACAGGATTGCGCCGCCGACTATGGCAATGAGCGGCGGCAGCAGCCACAGCAGCAGGTTGCCCGCTGAAAATCTCGGCCGAAAAAGAACATAATCGCCATAATGCGCGAAGAGTTCCTTGCGGATCTGCGCGTCCGTCTTGCCGGCGGCGATATCGGCGCGGATTTCCCGGCGCATGTCGCCGGCGATCTGGGCGTCCGAATCGGCGATGCTTTCGCTCTGGCACTGGACACAGCGCACCTCGGTAAAGAGCTGCCTGGCACGGGCGTCTTCCTGCGGCGTGGCAGCGAAGGCGTGGAGGGGAAAGACAAGCAAAAGCCATATCATACCTCCCCACCTTCGGTGGGGAGAGGGGACCAAAGCGCTCTTGCGCTTTGGTGGTGGGGTTTCTTGCTCTCTTCAAGCTCATCCCTTCGCCGCCTTCTTCACAATCCCCAGCCGCAACCGCCGATCACTTAGGCTTAAGCACCCGCCCAGCGCCATCAGCAGCGGGCCAAAGAAGATCAGCCGCACCCACGGATTATAGAAGAACCGCACCTGCCATGACATGACACCGCCCTCGCCCGTCTGCGGCTCCGCCATCACCACATAGAGATCATCCAGCGGCGTGAAACACAGTGCCACCTTGCTCTGCACCTGATTGGACGCCGGATAAAACCGCCGCTGCGGCTTCGGCTGGCAGATGATCCGGCCCTTCCCATCCCTCACCTCGAACACCCCGCCCTGCGCGTCGTAATTGGCGCCGGGTGTCTGGTAGAGCGACCGGAAACGCAGCTCATATTGCCCCAGCTTCACGCTATCCCCCAGGGCCATGCCCTGCATGACACTGAGCTTCTGATGCCCCTCCACCACCGCGCCGAGGACAAAAACACCGAGGCCGATATGGGCCAGAATCATCCCCCAGGTCGCCAGCGGCACGCCCGGCAGACGGCGCAGCGCCTTCCCCGTCGCGTTTAGCCGAAAATCGACCGCCTGCATCAGGGTCCGCACCGTGCCGAAGATCAGCCAGAACCCCACAATCAAACCAATCAGATATTCCGCCTCGCTGAGAAAGGTCGGGCCCTTGTAAAACAGCGAACCGACCGCCGCCGCCAGCACGGCCACGGCGAAAGCCGCCGCGAGCCGTTGCAGCCCCCCCTTCAGGTCAGCGCGTTTCCATGACATCAGGGTCGAGACCGGCACCAGCAGCAGCGCCACGATCATGATCGGCCCGAAGACCGCCAGATAATAGGGCGCCCCCACCGACATGGTCTTGTCGAACAGGGCCTGCATCAGGATCGGATACAAGGTGCCGAGAAAGACCGAACACAGCGCCGCCGAGATCAGCAGATTATTCAGCACCAGGGTCGTTTCGCGGCTGACCGTGGCGAACAGGCCGCCAGGGGCAAGCGTCGGGGCGCGCAGGGCAAACAGGGCAAAGCCGCCACCCGCCGTCACCAGCAGGATCGCCGCCAGCAATATGCCGCGCTGCGGATCGACGGCGAAGGCATGCACGGAGGTCAACAAACCGGAGCGCACCAGGAAGGCCCCCATCATCGAGAAGGTGAAGGCCAGCAAGCCCAGAAACACCGTCCACGCCTTCAAGCTGTCGCGCTTTTCCATGACGATGGCCGAATGCAGCAAGGCGGTGGCCGCCAGCCACGGCATGAAGGAGGCGTTCTCGACCGGGTCCCAGGCCCACCAGCCGCCCCAGCCCAGTTCATAATAGGCCCAGAAGGCGCCCAGCGTAATGCCGATAGTCAGGAAGCTCCACGCCAGCAGCGCCCACGGCCGCACCCAGCGCGCCCAGGCGCGATCCAGCCGACCTTCGATCAGGGCCGCCACGGCGAACGAAAACACCACCGACATGCCGACATAGCCTAGGTAAAGCATGGGCGGATGGAAGGCGAGTGCCGGATCCTGCAGCGCCGGATTAAGCGACTGCCCTTGAAGCGGCACATCGGCCAGCCGCGCCAGCGGATTGGATGAGAACAGGGTGAAACCGACAAAGGCCGCGCCGAGCAGGCCCTGCACACCCAGAGCCTTCAGGCGCAGGGATTCCGGCAGCCCCTGCCCGCGCAGGGTGATCAGGGCGCCATAAACCAGCAGGATGGTACACCACAGCAGCATCGAGCCTTCGTGCGAGCCCCAGGCGCCGGAGATTTTATAGAGCAGCGGCTTGTCGGTATGCGAATGTTCGGCGACATTCACCACCGAAAAATCGGAGCGGATAAAGGCGAAGATCAGGATGGCGAAGGCGATGACGATGCTGACCGCGCCGGCCAGAGACATGCCCTCGGCATAGCGGGCAATGCCGCGTCCCTTGCCGGCAACGACAAGCCCCGCCTGCGCCAGTGAAAAACAGAAGGCGAGGACCAGGCAATAGGTGCCGATTTCGTTGATATGGGTCATGCGTTCTTCTCCTCCCCTGCGCGGCGGGGGAGGTGGCAGCGCAAGACCCGCAGGGCCGGTGTCGCTGACGGAGGGGGCATCGAGGATGGCAAGTAGCCCCCTCCGTCACGGACTTCGCCGTGACACCTCCCCCGCTGCGCAGGGGAGGAGAAGTTATTTTGTCCCCTCATTGAAACGGCCTCTGGACCGGTTTCGGCTTGTCCATCCCCGCTTCCGGACGCCATTCACCCTGCTTTTCCAGTTCTTTCTGCACGTTCTTCGGAATGTATTTCTCGTCATGCTTGGCCAGCACCTGGACGGCTTTCAGCGACGTCGCTCCCGTCACTTCACCTTCGCAAACAACCCCCTGCCCCTCGCGGAACAGATCAGGCAGTTCACCCTTATAGACCACGGCGATTTCCTTGAGCTTGTCCTGCACGGTAAAGCGGGTCACGCCATCGGGCGTCTTCACCACACTGCCCGGCTTGACCAGTCCGCCCAGCCGCACTGTCTTGCCGACCGGCACCTTCGCTTCAATCCACTGCGCCGGCGTATAGAAATAGACCACCGTCCCTTTCAGCGCATACAGGCTCAGGGCGACAGCGGCGATAAATACCGGTGCAGCAATGAGAAAAATCGTCAGCCGGCGGCGGGCTTTGACGGACTTCGGCCAGAAATTCATTTCGCCTCTCCTTCCGAACCGACGCGCGTCTGCGCCTTCGTCAGGATATCGGCGATGACTTCCGGCCGATTGGCATAATGCACCTGCATCGCCGCCCGCGCCTTATCATGCGCCGCCTTGTCCCCCAGCACATCGTAGGAACGCAGCAGCCGCGCCCAGCCGTCGGCATTTTCCGGATCGGCCTGCAATTGCGCCTCAAGCCCTGACACCATGCCGGAAATGCGGGTATTCATCGCCCTAGCGGACGCTTCCGCCGGGCCAATGCTGTTCAGCGCTTCCAGCACCTGCGGCCGGCTGACATCATCCGGCGCCATGGTCTTCAGTGCCGCTTCATAGTGCCCACGCGCCACTTCGTACCGGCCCTCCGCCAGCGCCTGCTGACCGAGATAATAGTGCGCCCGTGCATCGTCCGGATTCAGTTGCAGCGCCTTTTCAAATGCCTGCACCGCCTCCGGTCCGCTGGTGCCGCCGCCGACAAAGGTCAGGGCCTCGCCCAGTTCCGACCAGGCGGCAAACGTGCCCGGCGCGAGCGCCCGCGCATTTTCATAATCCTGCGCGCCGGCGTAATTATTGCCGGCCAGCATGTCGATGCGGCCGAGGAACAGCCAGTAGGTCACGTCATTGGTGTGTCCTGCCTGCCCTTGCCGCAATACCGCCGCCATGGCCTGCGGCGGCAGAACATCCGGGTTGGTCTGGGCCAGGCGCGTCCAGGTTTGCAGGCGCTTTTTGTAGGGCTGATCCGACTGATCGGGATGACCGACCGTCAGGTAAACCGCCAGGCTCAGGATCGCGGTCACGCCGAGCGCCACATAGCCATAAAGTGGTTTTACCGGCGCATCCGCGGCCACCGTGCCGCTGGCTTTCAGCAGCACACGCGCCGCCTGCGCCCGTTCTTCCTGCGCCTGGGCGCCATCGATATCGCCCCGCGCCAACCGCCGTTCAAGGTCGGCCACGAACCCTGCATAGAGGGCTTTTTCCTGCGCCAGGGCCGGTGTCGAACCGCGTTTCCGTTGCCATGCCCACACCAGCGCCATCAGCGCGGCGCAGATCAGCAGGCAGGTAAGGATGAGCAGGAGCATGTGGCCTCAATAGCCGATTTCAGGCCAAAAGAAAGCCTATACAGGCTCAGGCTACGGATTTCGAGGGGTTCATCAGGTCCGATGACGCGACACGGCGTCGCGCCAGTTGTCCCTTTTCCTCGCCGCACAGAGCTTCCATGAGGTCGGTAATGCGCTCAAATCCAGCCAGCAACTGCTCCGCATCAAAGGGTTCATCGCCATTGGCCAGGGCCAGCAGTTCGGTGAAATAGGCATCCAGCGTCAGTTCGCAGGCCTCCGCCGTCTTGGCCTGCAAGGAGGCGAACCCGCCGGACATGGCGATCGGCCGCACCTTGCGGATAAAGGTCAGGACGCCGTGCGCCGTGGCCATGACCGCATCCGGCGGCACGCGCGCATAATCCGGCACCTCCTTCTTAACCCGGCCATAGACCCGTTCGGTGCGCATCGGCATGACGCCTTCAAGTGCCTTTTCCGCGCTCTTGAGCTGGTGCTCAACCAGGCCGGCAATGGTCTTCTGGGCTTCGGTGATCCGCTTGCCCCTGGGGGCCGCCGCGCGTCAGCTCGACATAGTGCCCGAACGCCTGAATCTGGCTGAGGCAGTGCGCCACCCGCTCGCCGGCCGCGGCCGGATCGTCGCAAACCTGCCCCTTGCCGCCCATGAAAGCCTTGATGGCGGCCAGGTCCGCTTCGATGCGGTCAAGGATGCGTATACCGAAATCCGCCAATTCCGATTCGGCCAGGAAGCGGTCGTTCGGCCGGTCGGACACAATGGCCACGAACTTGATAATCTGGGCGCCGTCATCCAGATTGGCGAAGATGATCTCCAGAAAGCGCGTGCCGCCGTTGATATCGAGATCGCTGGCGTCACCGAACATGACGCGCAGGGCCGCGGCCTTGTCGGCGTCGATCCGCCCCATGAAATCATCGAGCCGCGCCAGTACCTGACGCGCCAGCCGGTGCAGGTCGAGATAATGTCCGAATTCCGCCACCGCTGCACGGTCGGCCTCACTGGCGCCGGGACGCAGAATGATCTCCGGCGTGTCATAGCAGATATGGGCCGCCGCCGTCACCAGCCGGAAAAAGACCACCGGCGTCGGGTCTTCCGCGCGCAGGGTTCTAAAGGTCGCTTGCGCCTCGGCGCAGAGATCGGGCTCGCTTGCGCCCAGCGCCGACCACAGGGCATTGACGATCCACGGCTCGAACCTGACCCCGGCCAGTCCATCGGCGCGCGTCCGGAACAGCGGCATGAAGGGCGCGAAAACCGCCTCACGCACCTGGCGGAATGCCATCTCGGCCGCGATCAGCTCGCGGACCTCGACCATCTTCGCCTCATTGGTCAGGCCAAGCGCCATTTCCAGCGAACGCAGGGACGCCTGGGGCAGGGTGCGAACCAGCCCTTTGAGCATATTCATGCGCTTTTCGGCTATCAAGCCTGCCAAACCGGAAATCCTTACGCCACAACGCTTTAGGGAAAACGCATCATAGTAACGATCCGGTTAATTTTGTCTGACGGGTATCCGATCACCTTGCCTGTTCGGACAGGATAGCCGGCAGTTTCGCCAGCACTTTCAGGCCGCCCCAAGGGGAACGCTCGAAATGCAGCCGTCCGCCATAGGCGCGCACCAGTTCATCGACAATCGACAGCCCCAGGCCGGAGCCCGGCACGCTCTCGTCCAGCCTTGCACCGCGCTTCAGAACTTCGTCGAACCGGGCCTCGTCCAGCCCCGGCCCGTCATCCTCTATGGCCAGGGTCATCGTCTGATCGGCCGCGATGAATTCGGCGGTGATCCACACCTTGCGCCGGCACCAGATACAGGCGTTTTCCAGCAGGTTACCCGCGATTTCCTGCAGGTCCTGTTTTTCGCCACGGAAGGCCAGGTCTTCCGGCGCGCGCCAGTCGATGATCACGCCCTTGTCCTGAAAGACCTGCTCCAGCATCACCGCCAGTTCATCGAAAACCGGCTCCACCGGCGTCCGCTCCCCCATGGCCTGGGAACGCGCCGCCGCCCGCGCCCGGCGCAGGTGGTGATCGACCTGGGCCCGCATGGTTTCGGCCTGCTTGCGCATGGTTTCCGGCAGCACCCCTTCCGTCTCGCCGGCCGTCGCCATCAGCACCGACAGCGGCGTCTTCAGCGCATGCGCCAGATTGCCGACGTGCATGCGCTGGCGCTCCACCACCTCCTGCGAATAGTCGAGAAAGGCATTGAGCTGCGTGGCCACCGGCGTGATCTCCGCCGGATAGGTCTTGGTCAGGCGCTGCTGCTTGCCGCTCTGCACATCGGCGATCTCGCCGGTCAGATCGAACAGGGGGCGCAAACCGACCCGCACCTGGATGAAGATGGCCACAAGTGAGCCTAGCGCCAGAATGAACAGCGCCGCCGCTGTCAGCAGGGCGAAAGTGCGCACGTCCTTTTCAACCGGACTGGAATCCTCCCCGACCATGAAAACATAAGCCTTGCCACCTACCATAGAGTAGATCACAGCAACCCGCAGGGGCTCGCGCACCGGCCCGAAACCGTTATAAAACACACTGGTGCCGTTACGCGCCTTCTTGGCATTGGCCAGCACCGACGCGGGCAAGGCCAGTTGCTCGTTCCATAAGGAACGCGACGTAACCGGCGCGACCAGCGCGCCCTGGGGATTAACTTCGCCGACCTGCCAGTACAGCCCTGAATGGATGATGGTCGAACTCGTGTCGACGAAGCGCGAAGTATCTATGCCGTTTCTATCTATGTTAACGACCGAGAACAGGTTGAAAGCCGATTGCCCCACCCGTTCCTGGAAACGATTCATGGTCACTTCATGAAAATAAGCCGTCAGCGCGATGCCCGTAACGACAAGAGCAAAGATGAACCATACCGAGGCCAGCCGGATCAGCCGCCCGACCAGCGAATTGCGGCGCGTCAGCCGGCGCCAGAGTTTGCCGGCAGCGCGAACGATTGGGGCAGTCGTGTCATCGCTCACAGATCGCTGATCTCGTCATGCAGCGGCTTGAGCCGATAGCCAAGGCCGCGCACGGTCTCGATCCGGTCGGTGCCTATCTTCTTGCGCAGGCGGCCCATGAAGACCTCGATCGTATTGGAATCGCGATCGAAATCCTGATCATAGAGATGCTCGACCAATTCGGTGCGCGAGATCACGCGGCTCTGGTGCAGCATCAAATAATGCAGCAAGCGGTATTCCAGCGAGGTCAGACGCAGCGGCTCGCCATTGACCGACGCCCGCGCCGCCCGCGGGTCGAGCCGCACACCACCGCAGACCAGCATGGGCTGGGCATGGCCGGCGGCCCGGCGCACCAATGCACGCAATCGGGCCAGCAACTCCTCGGTATGGAAGGGCTTGGTCAGGTAATCATCAGCGCCGGCATCGAAGCCCGCCACCTTGTCGTTCCAGGCGCCACGCGCCGTCAGGATCAGCACCGGCGTCGACTTTCCGGCGCGCCGCCACTTTTCCAGCACCGAAACGCCGTCAATCTTGGGCAGGCCCAGATCGAGGATCACGGCATCATAAGGCTCCGTATCGCCGAGAAAATGCGCTTCCTCGCCATCGGGCGCATGATCGACCACATAGCCGGCATCGCTGAGCGACGCCTTCAACTGGCGCGACAGGTCGGGATCATCTTCGGCTAACAGGATTCTCAACTAGCGTTCTCCAATAATACGGCCTGAATCAGCATCGACCAGCAGATCGACGCGTCCGTGATCGGTCGCCACGCGCACCCAGAAGACAGAACCGCCCTGCGGTCCGGCGTCAAGCACCCGCCCGCGCTGTCCGGCCACAGCCATGGCCCGATTGATGCGATCGTCACGGTTCTGGAACTGCCTGCCATTGCCGCGATCGAAATTCTGCGCGTTCGCCGGACGATCCCGTGACGGGCGGTTGTCGTCCTGCCGGTCGTCCCCGCGATTGCCGCGGCGATCGTCATTACCGCGCTGGCGATTGCCGCCGCTGTAATCGCGGTCCTTTTTATTGCCCGCCAGAATCATCACGGCTTCATCCAGACCGCCGCGCATGGCCGGGGCTCCGCCGCCGCGACCGCCGGAGCGGCCACAGGCGCGGCGATCAGCACAAGACTAAGAAGGGGCCAAATCTGTTTCATGACGCCATTTATAGAGGTCAACACCTGAACCTTATCTGAACAGACGCGTCAGGGAAGTAAATAATTGGAAAAAATACAATCTGCCCGATTATGCCCTTACCACCCTATTTCCGCCGGGTGGTGATGGTTGGCGTATAGTCCGCCTTGTCACGCCAGCGTTCGAGGAGGCTGGTGAACTCGGCCTTCAGGTCAGCCGGCATCCCGTCCAGGCCCTTGTCCGGCATGGCCAGGACGACATGGGCGAACAGATCGCCGCGCGTGCCGGCCTTGGCATCGAGCGCGCCGCGCCCCTTCAGGCGCAGGATGGCGCCCGAATTGGAGCCCTTGGCGAGGTTGACGCTGACCGGACCATCCGGCGTCGGGGCCTGTACCTTGCCGCCCAGCAGGGCATCCGGCAGCGAAACGAACAGATCCATATGCAGGTCGTTGCCATCCATGCGGAAGACCGGGTGGGGCTTCAGGTGCAGTTCGACCAGGGCATCGCCATGCGCGCCACGGCCCGTAGGCGAAGGCGAGCCCTGCCCCTTCAGGCGCAGGGTCTGGCCATCGCGCGAACCCTTGGGAATATTGACATCGACCGTGCGGCCATCCGAAAGCAGCACGCGTCTTGTATTGCCGACAATGGTATCGAGCAGGTCAATATCGAGCCGGATCTTGATATCCTGTCCCTTGGCCGGCGGTTGTTCACGCTGACCACCGAAACCGCCAAACCCGCCGCCGAACGGACTGCCGCCCCGCGCGCCAGCGCCGCCCCCAAACATGCTCATGATATCGTCGATATCCATGCCCTCGAACTGCGTGCTGCGTCCGCCACCGGCGCCAAAGGGCGAGCCGCCGGCGCGCCCCCCCGCCGCCGAAGCCACGGAAAATTTCGCGCCCGTCGGCATCGATCTCGCCGGCGTCAAACTTCTTGCGCTTGTCGGTGTCTTTCAGGAAATCATAGGCCGCCGTCACACGCTTGAAGCGCTCCTCGGCCACCTTATTGTCACGGTTGGTATCGGGATGCAGTTCCTTGGCCAGCTTGCGGAACGCCTTCTGAATCTCGGCATCGCTGGCCCCTTTTTTCAGGCCCAATTCAGAATAGGGATCATTTGCCACTGTAAAACATACCTCCGCGATAGAGGTGTGTCCTAGACCTTATCGTTTCAAGAGGCAAGCATCGCCACGGCGATGCTTGCCTCTTGAGTCTTTCATAAGAGGTTGCGCGCAAACGTGCGCGGCGGCCGGTCGGCCTTGCCAAAATTCAATGAATGAATTTTGTAGACTTCTCCCCCCTGCAAAGCGGCAACTTCGTTGTGAGGGAAGTGTCGAGCAACGCGCGGACCGCAGGTCGCAGCGCGTCGAGACGGAGGGGGCCACTTCACCCTAAGCCAAAGCCACAGTCAGCACCGGCCCATAGCCCCAGACCTGCGATTTCTGCGCAATTTCCACCCGCACATCCGCGCCGAATCCTGCCAGAAAATCTGTCATGCGTTCCGCATACACCCATTCCGGCGTGCTCACCTCAACTTCCCGCACCAGGTCATCGCCATCCCACACCTGCACGCGATAAAGCTCATAGTCCTCGCACAGCGGCGGTTCAGCCTCCCAGCTATCGCCGCCATAGCGCGGCGACCTGAGCCAGCTTATCGTATCCCCCGTCACCCGGCCAAAGACCGGCGCGCGCGGCCGCAAAGCCAGACCCGTCCATGTCGCGGTCACATCCAGCGCCCCCGCTGCCACACCACCAAAGCCGGTCCTCCCCACACGCCATACCCGCGACAGTCCCAGTTCCTCCAGCGCCATATCGGCGTGTACAAACCCGGCCGGCAGGCTCACCACCTCCGCCCCCGCGCTCATCCCCGCCAGCAGAGCCTGTTCCGTGCCCCACTGCCCGCGGATCAGACCGGTCAGGCGATACTGATCGACGCCCAGGGCCGCCGCAGTCAGATACTGGATGATCTCCCATTCGTCATTATCCGCCTGAACGCACAGATAATTCTCCCCTGCCAGCACCTCTTCCAGGCTGCGGCTGCTAGGGGCGGCCCCTTCAAGGTAGATATCGAGCGAAGCCCCCTCATGAAGATAATGCGCCCGCTGGACCGGCACGCCCGTCAGCACCCGCCCGACCGACGCCGCCTCAGTCACCCGCCCGCGCAGGCGCAAGGAGGTCGCACTCGCTCCGGCATAGACATCCGCACCGGCCCACGGGTCCGCCGAAGGCACCAGCACCGGCCGCGCATTGGCCTCGTCGGTGCCGAAACACGGCAGTTCCAGCAGCCGGAAACCGGTCATGATCGCCCCCGACACCACCGCACTGACCGACCCAGATACCGACGGATCGGCGCTGACAAACGCCCGCGCTTCCGGCGCCGGCTCAAGCGTGACGGTCGGCGCCTCCCCTGATCGACATGGCCCAGGCGATAATTCGCCGCGCCAAACGCCACCCCGTCGCCCGTTTCCAGTTCCAGCAGGCGCAGGGGGTCGATATCGAGCGTCACGGTCTGACTCACACCCTGTACAGCCCGCAACGCATAACCGGCATAGTCCATCGCCTGCCCCGCGCTCAGAACCAGCGGCAGCTCCACCGACGCCTGCGATGCCCCCGCCTCATCGCCGCGCACCGTCACCGCCAGCAACTGATAATCGCGATCGACATCATAGCAGCGCAGGGTCAGGCTGGCCGGCGGCACCAATAAATCGCGCCGCGCCATCACCGCGTTCTGGTCATTATAGGCCAGATCGCCGGCCAGCAACGCCGCATCCATGCCATGCGTCGAACCAATCAGCTTCAGCCCCTCGCCGCGCTCAACCACCGCCAGTCCGAGATAGGCCAGCACCGGCGACAGCGCCTCCGCCGCCGTCATCGGCTGTTCGATGACATAGCCATCGATCGCGCCAATCACTTCATCGAGATCGAGCTGTGTCACCCCCGCCTGGCCGGCGATATCGTTGATTAAATTCTTTGCCTCCCCCGCGCCGACCCGCCCGTTCAGCCAGTGCCCGGTCCGCCAATTGGCCGTATCGCCCCAGACATCGGCGCGTTGCGGAAAATACGGATAGGGTCGCACGTCCCAACACCAGACTGCCATGTCCGCCAGCATCGGCCCGCCATAAACCGTGCTCACCGGATTATGCGCCGCATAATGCTGCATATAGGCGGTGAGGCAGGCGCGCTGCGCCCGGTCATCACGCGCACCACTAGAGAACGGCGGCAGGGCACTTTCCGAGCTTTTTCGGATCAAGAAACAGGTTCGGCGCGTTCGGTCCCTTGTCGATGGCGCCGCAACCGATCTCTATAAAGCGGATCGGCTTGGATTGCGGCACCCACGCGGTCGCCACAGCCGAGCGCACCCCATTCGGCCGGTTATGATGCGCATTCGACCACCAGGAAACGATATCCTTCGGCCGGAAAATCCACGGCTCGCCATAGGCGCCATCGCTGATCACGGATCGCGCTTGCGCCGCGCGATTGGCCTCGCTGGCATAATACCAGTCGAAGCCTTCACCGGCTGTGATCCGCCCTTGCAGATAGGCGTCGTCATAGATCGCAGCCGCCAGGCCCCGGTCGAGATGATCGTCGCCATCGCGCCAGTCGGTCAGCGGCGCATACCAGTCGATGCCGACAAAATCGATATTGCCATCCGCCCACAAGGGATCGAGATGGAAGCTGACATGGCCGCTGCCATCGGCCGGCTGGTGGCCGAAATATTCCGACCAGTCGGCGCCATAGCCGATCAGCGTCTCCGGTAAAAGGCCGCGCACCTCCGCCGCCAGGGCGCGTAAGGCGCCAACCATCGGATAGGTGTTGACGGCGCTTCTCAGGGTCGTGAGCCCGCGCAGTTCGGAGCCGAGCACAATGCCGTCCACCCCGCCCGCCGCCGCGCCCAGGTCCGCGCAATGCTTCACAAACCGGCGAAAGCCCCACACGCCATCCATAAAGGCGCTGACCGCCGTGGCTGCGCCTGCCGTCATATCCGCCGCCGAAGTGATCCGCCCGCGCCACGGATAACCAGCGCAGTCCATCAGGATAAACGGGATCAGTGTCACACTGTACCCCCGCGCCTTCAGTTCGCGGATGGCCTCAATCACCACGGTATCCGCGGGCGTGCCGCCAAAGGCCGGACGCCCCCCGATCTGCGACACCACATAAGCGTCTTCGCGCCCCACGCCATCCACTTCCCAGATGAGCGACGTCGTCAATTTGTCCGCCACCTCGACGCCGGGCCGGATGGTGCATGTGGCCGCATCCAGGCTTGAGCCAAACCAGCTCACCACCAGGTTGACCGTCTTCACATTGGGCAATTGCGCCTGCAACTGATCGAGTGAGACGACGAAATCGGTGCGGCCGTCACCCGTATGCTGGGTTTCGTAACTGGCGCGCGTCATGCCGCTCAAAACGGCATTCGGTTCCGTCGCATAGATGAATTCGCCCGCGCCGGGGATCAGGCAGACGCCCTTGATCAGGCTTTCCAGATCGGCATAATCGCCCTTCGGACGCCGGAATACCTCGACCGACAGGTTGGGCGGGCGATTGCCAAACTGTGTTATATCGAGATCCTCAAACACCAGATAAGCCAGGCCGCGATAGGCCGGCGCAGCCCCCTCAACCGCCTCAATCAGGGCATCCGGCGTCTGGCTTTCCTCACCGCGATAGAGCCGGTAAGCTACCTGAGACTGATCGAGTAATTGTCCGTCGGCCCAGATACGACCGATACCATCGATCGGCCCTTCGCAAAGCCCGACGGCGAACGAGAGGCCATAACTGAAGCTTTCCGTCCTTCCCGATGTCTTGCTGGCGCGCGTCGTCGAGCGGTTCTCCTTCAGTCGCGTCGCCCAGATGATCGTACCCGCCACCCGCGCCTTGCCGAGGACCTGTTTGACCGGATCGCCCTGGGCGCTCCCGCTCAATTGCAAACCGCTCAGGCGCGTCCCGACCTGCCGCGTGGGCGCCAGACTGTTCAGCACCGTGCGGTCGATCGCCTGCCCGATCTGCGCCCCGATCCAGCCCCCGACCGGCCCGCCCAGGACCTGCCCCACCGCACTCAATACCACCTGCGCCAAATCTCAAATCCTTTCCTAAATCTCCTCCCCTGTAGCGAAGCGTACGGGGGAGGTGTCAGCGCGAGGCGCAACGCGCCGGTGTCGCTGACGGAGGGGGCAAATCGGGGTATCTAAACGCCCCCACTACCGCCTTACGCCAAAACGGCCCCAGCCAACTCTCGACCACCGCATGGCCCCAATAGGCATGGACGATCTTCGCCGCCGGATCGCATATCCCCTCTCCTGCGCTTAAGATCGCCACATGCTTGGTCACAGTGCCGGGCTTAATGCGAAAAGCGATCACATCCCCCGCCCGCGCCTCATCCACCGGCTCAAAATACGCGCGCAACCCCGCGATCAACCGGTCTTCTCCGCCAACCTCCGCCCAGTCCGGATTATAGGTCGGCAGCACACACGGCTCCGCACCATAAAGCGCCCTCCACACCCCGCGCACCAGACCGATGCAGTCACACCCGACACCCTTCAAACTCGCCTGATGCTGATAGGGCGTGCCGATCCATGACCGCGCCTCCGCCACAATCATCGCCCGGCGCCCTGCTGCCGCGACGCCCCATCCATCACATCGCCACTGCGCGGATAAACCGTCAGGAAATCCTCGCCCGGCAGGTCAGGGAAGCCGCGGAAGTTCAGTACATTATCGAACACAGTCAGGCAGGTGCTGTAGCGCTTGTCGCAACTGGCTGCCGCCAGAGCGCCTGTCAACCCGCACCGCGCATCGCCCAGGGCGGCATCGCACAGAAACCCAAACCGCCGCCCGATCACGCGGTCAAGCTGCGCCGCCGGTCCTTCGATATGGGCGATAAATGATCCGCCTTCCGCCACCCCCGCCCCGGCATTCCAGCCGCGCCAGCGTGCCCGCACCGGTCAGCACATAGTCCGCCGGCGTCGTCCAATCGACCGTATAGGTCCGCACCGCCGCCGCATCATAAAGCCCCGCCGCGATATCCTCAGCACTGATCGCCTCGCTGGAAATCACACCCGATATCGCCGCGCTGCCGGTCTCGCCGATATCCGCACTCGCCGCCCCCGCCGTCAGGCCGGACTGCGCCTGACAGACGACACCGAGAAAGACCAGCGCCCGGTCATGATCGGTAAAGCCGAGCGTCAAGCCATCGCGTCGCTCAATCAGCCAGACATGACAAAGCTTTGCCACCCCCTGCGTCAAAGCAGAGGCCATAGTCTCAGAAATTGTTCGCAAGGTTTTCCCTTTCTTGTACCTCCCCGCTTGTCGGGGAGGGGGACCGCGCGCCACTTGGCGCGTGGTGGTGGGGTTTCTTACTTCCTCACGCCCGTATCTCGACCAACGACACCGCCGTCAGCCGCCCGGCATCGACACCCTCCAGCGTCAGGTCGATCCGCTCGGAATCGAAGCGCACCGGCGTATCGAACTCAAAACCGGCCGTAACCGCCTTGCCCGCCGCCGGCGCGCCGGCCAGGGTCACAATGCCTGTGGTCTCATCGACCGAAAACCCGACCTCGACACCATCCACCGCCACCTGCACCGTACCACTCACCGGCTTGGTAATATCGCGCACCACGTCGCCATAGACCTTCACCAGTTGAAATGACGTCATCACGCCATTGCCGGTCCCGATCACCTGATCCGTCGCAGCCGGACTGACATTCAGCGCGCAGCTCTTAAAATCGGCGAAATCCTTGAAGCGGAAGCCATAGAGCCGCCCTTCCCGCGCCTCAAAAAACGCCAGCAACTCCGCCGCATCGACCAGCGACTTGACGCCCGCCCCGATCAGATAATGCCGGCGCCCAAGCGTCCATGGACTGATCCGACGCTCATAGCCCGAAGCCAGCGACACGATCTCGGTCTTGCGCTCGATCCCCGAACCCGACCCGAAGGCCAGCCGCGCCGGAAACCGCACCTCATGAAAACTTGTCATCACAATCCTTTTTTCTCCTATACCTCCCCACCTCTGGTGGGGAGGGGGACCGACGCGCCCTTGCGCGTTGGTGGTGGGGTGTCTTGCTTCCCTTAAACCTACCTCACCCCCATCCGCGCCGCGCGCTGCAAGGCCGTCGCCACCTGTGCCTCCGACCGCACCAAACCTTGCGCCCCGCCTGAAACCATCACGGTCACATTGACATTGGGCGAGGAACCACCGGCCTCAATCGATCCCGAAACCGCCGGCCGGAAGACCTCCGGTCCGCGCTCGCCAACCACATAACTGCCACCGGCACCGACAAAACCACCATCGGCTCGCGCACCCGAAAACGACGAACTCACCGCCGAAAACACCTCCGACAACACGCTCGCCAGACCGCCCGAAGACGACGACACGCCCGCCGCCGAATTGACCGCCGCCAGCACCGCCGAGGCCAGTTCCTTCAGGCTGATCTTGCCGTCCGAAGCGGCCCGCGCCAGCGAACGCGACAGGCTTTCCCCCGCCATGGAAAACGCCTGATCGATGGCATCGGCCGTTTCTGCCGCCGAGGCTTCCAGCGCCTTCAGACTGGCCCCCGCCTCACCGACCTGACCACCAAACGGATCACTCATCCGGAAACTCCCGCATTAAATCCTCCAGAGCCTGCCGGCTCAAAACCGCCATTTCCGGTGCGGCTGTAAGCATCTGCCATTCGCGCCAGCTCAGCCGCCAGAACGCCTCCGGCGTCAGACGCAAACCCAACACGCCATGCCGAAACAGCGAAATCCAAATATCCTCGCCCGCCCCGTTTACGGGGAGGGGGGACCGCGAAGCGGTGGGAGGGGCTATCCCACCGTTACCCATTCATCGCCTCGAACGCCTTGACCACCGCCCGGATCGCCTCGGCAAAGCCGATCCCATCCGGTAATTCATCCATCGCCAACGCCTGCAAAACGACCATCAGATCCGCCGCGCCGAGCGTCTTCAAACGCTCACCCAGGGCCTCGAATCCGGACACCTCGAAGTGCCCTTCCAGCGCCGCCAGTGCGCCAAGCGTCACGCACAAACGCACTTCACGCCCGCCCAGTGACACCGACACTTCCCCCCTCGCCGGATTACACAGCCGCAAAGCTGACCTCCCCCGCCGAAGCCAGGGTCAGGGCGAAACTGGCCTCGCCGTCGTGTTGGCCGGCATATTCCAGCGCCGCGATCAGGAACGGCCCCTCGAACTGACCAAAATCGGGCACAATCACCTGCCAGTCGGATTGCGCCTGCGCGAAAAATGCTTCACGCATCAGCGCATCCGAGGCCGCATCGCGGAAAACACCGGAACCCGAAACCGACAGCGACCGCACCCCGGCCCCCGCCAGCAATTCACGCCAGCCGCCCGAACCGGAATCGGTGACATCCACCGTCTTCGCATTGAGCGATACCGTCCGCGCCCGCAGTCCCGCCACGGTCACAAACGCCGCACCATCTGAAATCTTGAGCAGCATGTCCCTGCCCTTTTGCACAGCCATATTTTTCTCCTGTTTATCTTCTCCTCCCCTGCGCAGCGAGGCAGGTGGCGCGCGCAGTCGCGCCGGAGGGGGCCAGCCTAAACCGCCTCAGTCACCGCCCGAAGCCGGACCAACGCATAAGTCGTCCGCTGATCGGCCGAACGAAACACATCAACATAGGTCACCCGCAGACTGACCAGGCCGGCGATTTCCAATGCCGCGCCATCGAGCAAAACCCGCAGTTCCGCGGCCATCGCCTTGGCCTCTTCCGAGCCGTCGAACCGCGACACGCACATCAGATTGATCGCCTGCTCGGTCACCTCGGCATCCACCCCGCCGATCGATTGCGCCGACACCCGCCCGAAGCTGACATAGGGATAAACAACGCCCGCCGGCACCTGATCGTAAACCCGCGCCGGGCTCCCCAGCCAGACCGCCAGGGATGACTGCCCGCGCAGCCAAGCCAGCAGCCCCGCCTGTAAATCGAGAAGGTCGCTCATGCGTGAACCCTTTCCAGCCGCAGGCGCACAGAACCGTCCGTGCCTTCATCTAGACTGACGATTCGCCAGTCGAAGCCCCTGAGGTTGAGCCGCCCGCCCCGCGCCATGCCCGTCGCCGACCGGCAGATAAAATCCGCGCCCTGAACGACAAAGGCATCGCCCTCGGCCATGCTTTGCACAGCCGGCGTATCGGGCCGGAAATCGCCCCAGATCATGGCGTCCGGCGCCAGCGAAAATGACCGGCCGCCATAGGCGCTTTCCGTTTCGGTCACGGCATAGAGCCGCGCCGGCGTCTGCAAATCCATGATCCTCACACTTCGATTCACAGGCGCACCTCACGATAGGGCGAAAGCCACGCGTCCAGCGCCTCCAGGTTCATCGCTGCCTCGCCCCGGTTCTGGTAAGCCTGCGCCACCAGGTAGAGCAGGCAGAGCCGCAAGGGCGCCGGCGACGCCTCATCGAGCACCACACCGGCCTCACCCTCCAGCCGCATCTTCGCCGCCGCGACCAGAGTCGCGATCAGGGTATCTTCGGCATCGTGCGACACGCGCAAAAAGAGCTTGGTCTCGTCAAGCGAGACAGGATCAGCCATTTGATTTTCCTTAAGAATATTGATCTGACGACCAATCTAAACCCGTCCGAAACACCGGGGATTATTTCCCTATTCCCTGTACCTCCCCGGCTCTGCCGGGAGGGGGACCGCGCCCTTCTTAGGGCGTGGTGGTGGGGTTTCTGACTTAGCTTACAGCCACCTTAAGCAGCTTTATGGCATCAAAATTCTGCACGCCGCCGCCGACCCGCTTGGTGGTGTAGAACAGCACATAGGGCTTGGCCGAATACGGATCGCGCAGCACCGAAATCCCGGCACGGTCGACGATCAGATACCCCTTGGCGAAGTCACCGAAGGCCACCGAAAAGGCATTGGCCGCCACATCCGGCATGTCCTCGATCTCCTGCACCGGATAGCCAAGCAGAAGCGGCAGGCTGCCCGCCGTCATGGCCGGCTGCCAGATATAGTTGCCTTCGGCATCCTTGAACTTGCGGATCTTGGCGGCCGTGCGGCGGTTCATCACGAAGCTGGCGCCGGGGCGATACTGCGCCTTCGGGGCATAGATCAGGTCGATCAGTGCATCGGTCGGGTTGGTGGTGGCGAAATCGCTGGCCGCACCCGTGGCCACATAGCCGATCTGACCCCAGGTGGCCGAAGCATTGGCCGCCGTGGTGTAGCTTAGGAAGCCCTTCGGCTTGGCCGAACCGTCGCCGGAAACAAAGGCCGTGGTCTCCTGAGCGGCGAAGCTGTCCTCGATCTCGGAAGCCAGCCATTCGTCGAGATTGATATAGGCATCATCCAGCAGGTCTTGCGTGGCCGAAGGCGAGGCGTAGAGATCGCCGGCCGCGAAGGTGATCAGGTCGAGCGTCGCCGGATTGGTCTCCGGACGCGCGGCGGTTTCCGCCACCCAGCCGGAGGTAACTGATGCGGTCGTGACCGGCTTCTTGAAGGTCGCCGCACCGACCTGGCGTACCGTGGCCAGCGACCGGAAGGGCGACACCTGCGCCAGGCGGCGATCGATAAAGGTTTCCGTCTCGGTCGGCGCCAATACGCCCGAACCACTGGCCGACGAAATGCCTGCCTTCAGTTCGATGCCCATACGTCCTGAGCGCAAATACCCGTTCCAGGCCGCCTTGGCCTCATCCGGCTGGACCAGACGGCCCTCTTCGATCACCGGCCGCGACTTCTGGCTCATAAGACGCTGCAAACGTCCCTCGGCCGATTGCAGAGCGCTTTCGATGCGCTCCAGCTTGTCTTCCAGCAGGCCGTCGCCACGCTTGGTTTCGATGGCGCTGAGGCGCTCGTCATTGGCCGCCTTGAAGGCTTCAAAATTGGCCAGCACCTCATGCAGGGCCGCACGCACCTCCGGCGAGGCCGCGGCCTGTTTCACTTCTTTCATCCATTTTCTCCAGTTGAAAAACACAGTCTCCCGCTCCTCCCCTCTTGGAGGGGAGGTGGCAGCGCGAAACCCTTCAGGGCTGGTGTCGCTGACGGAGGGGTAACAACCGACAGCGCGTTTACCCCTCCGTCTCGATGCGCTGCGCTTACTCGACCCCTCCCCGCTTGTCGGGGGAGGGGGACCCCAACCGCTTGCGGTCGGGGTGGTGGGGTTTCTTGCTTACTGATTTCGATATGCTAGGTTCGCCGCCATGACCGCCTTCACTTCACTTGAAATCGCCGTATTGGCGGCCATCTGCAATAGTCAGGTTCCGTCGCTTCGTGCCTTGCTCGATACCGCCCAAATGACTGAACGTGAAAATACCGGGCATGGCTTCTACACCTCCTTTTCGATCGATCGCCGCCTGCCGCCAGTCCAGACGCCACATCGGCTGATCAATGGTCCCGTCGCCCATATGAACAACATGGGCGAGGGCATGATCATGGGCTTTATCCTGTGGCTCGAGGACGGCTATCCCGAATGCCTGGAAGGCTTTCAGTATGGCGATAGCCTGGGCAATACGATTGATTTGAAAGCACGCGATCTGACCACCCTGACGTTCACGCAGCTTGAACCACTTCCGCCATCGATGTGATCCGCGCACTCGGCAGCATTGGGAAGGTGACGATGGAAATTTCCCACAACTCCACCGCCGTCAGCACCCGCAGACTGCCGCTATCCTTGCGGCTCTTCACCGCGCGAAAACCGATGCTCAGGCCATCAACCACGCCGGCCTTCACCAGCGAACCGACCATCCGCGCCTCGGCATTCAAATCCAGAATCCGCCCCCGCACATAAAGCCCAATGGCATCCTCGCGCAGCTCGTCCCATACGCCCACCGGTGACTTGACCTGATGCTGGTAAAGCATCCGCACGCCCTTCGGCCCCGTCTTCACCAGCGTGTCACGAAAGGCCCCGGCCACCACCACATCGTCATTCAGGTCGCGCAGCCCAAAGCGTGAGGCATAGCCTTCGATATAGAGCGTCATGAATACTCCCTGTCTAACTTGGTCTCGATCCGGTCGAGCGTGGCGCGTTGTGCGAACGCCTGTTCTTCCAGCCGTGCCAGACGCTCATTGACGCCCGCCTGCTGCTCCAGCCGCTGCTCCATCATGTCGAGCCGGGCGCCGGCTCTGCCAACCCACAGCAGGACAAACGCCGTCTGTATAACGATCGTGATAACGGCCGCGAGCGGCACGGCCTGCCAGAAGTTCATGCCTCCACCTCACGCGCAATTTCACTTAGGCCCGCCAGATGCCGCCGCTCGGCATCGGTGAGGAAGCTCGCCGTCTCCAGCCTGGCCCACAGCGCATCCCGTTCCGCCGAAAGCGCCGGCAGGGCCTCGATATCGTTAACGATCCGCGCCCCCGGAAATTTAGCTTCCAGCCAGGCGCTCAAACTGCGCGTCGTCTTCTCGGTCAGCGGCAGCACAGCATTGCGCCAGAAGGCGGCATTGGCCTCCTTATAATTGGCGTAGGAATTATCACCCGGAATGCCCAGCAATTGCGCCGGCACACCGAAGGCCAAAGCGATCTCGCGCGCCGCGGCGTTTTTGCCCTGGATGAAGTCCATATCGGCCGGCGTCAGCGACATCGGCTTCCAGTCGAGCCCGCCTTCCAAAAGCAGCGGCCGCCCGGCATTGTCCTGACCGGAATAGGTGTCAGCCAGTTGCTCCTTCAGCCGCGCGAACTGATCCTCGGTCAGCCGCTCCGAAGCCTTCGAGCCATAGACCAGCGCACCGGATGGCCGCGCCGCATTATCCAGAAGCGCCTTGTTCCACGCGCCAGAGGCATTATGCACGTCGATCGAAAACGCCGCCGCTTCCAGAGGCGACAGCCCGTACCAGTCATCGAGCGGATGCCACAGCTTGAGATGCAGCACCTTCAGCCAGCCCTCGCCGTCCCGCCCGATCACAGCCTTCGCATTGCCGGTGCTGTACTCATAGGCGTCCGGCCATCCCGAACGCCCGGCACCACCTTCATCCTGTCGGGCCGCAGGCTCCACAGTTCCGCAGGCGCGTCATCATCGAGAAATGCCGCCTCGACATAGGCATTGCCCGCCGTCTGCAAACCGCCATAGAGCGCCTCGCGCAGGTCGGCCCCACCCTGCTCCGGATTGGGCCGGTCGATCAGGGTTTGCAGTGGATGATCCGGCGCGCGCCGCCCATTAAACTCCACTCGCATCGGCACGGAGGCACACGCCTCGGCAATCATCCTTACACACCGATAGGCGATGGCGTTCTTCGCAAAGCCTTCACTGGCCAGGGCCTGATAATTGCGCGGCGTCCACACCGGCTTCCCGACCACATTCATGGCGATCACCGACCCCGCCGCGCTCTGTTTCTGTTCCCGCCTGAAAAGGCCGCTCAATTTTTCAAACATCAAAATTTCCTTTTTCCTCCTCCCCTGCACAGCGGGGGAGGTGTCGCGGCTTGTCCGCGACGGAGGGGGCCTCTTCCCTAAACCCGCCGCAATCTCGGTTCTGCCTTCGCGTTCACCAGCAAGGCCCCAAGCGCCCAAACCAGCGCATCCGCCCTGTCCGGACTTTTCCCCAGTTCCCCGCTCCCCAAAGCCATCAGTTCCTCATCCAGTTCGGCAAACCGGCCCCGACCGATCGGGCAATGGCTCACCCGCCCCTGCTCATACAAGGCCGCCACCGGTTCGGCCCGCATCCGCTTGCCGGCCCTGGCATGGACCAGTTCGATCGGCATATTGCAGCCCGACATGGCCAGGAGCGACCGCACCATCTCCCCGCCCTGGTTGGCCTCGGCCACCACGCGATGCGCCCCGTATTCCGCCACAACAGACGCCACCTTCTGCGCCCAGCCGAGCGGTGAAAATCCGCTGACCGTGGCATCCTCCAGCACATAGCCACGCTCGCCCAGGCGGCCCGCGACCACGATCCCGCAGGCATCCCCGCCGGCCGTGGCCGACGGATCAACGGCTACCACCACCTCTTCAAAATGGTCCGGCCGCGCACCATAACAGCGCGCCAGATCGTCGGCCCGCCACAGGGCACGGTTGTCGTCATCGACCACCAGCCCTTCCAGTTCCTGCGCCGCCAGCCGCGTGCCGCCATAAAGCCCGCGCAGACCTTCCAGGAAGGCCGGCGCCAGGTTTTCAGCATTCTGTGCCGTCGAAGCCCGCGTAATCGCCACGCCCGGCTCGGCCATCAGATTGCGCAAGGCCCTGATCGGCTTCGGTGTCGTGGTCAGGCACAGCCGGGGTTTCTCTCCCAGCCGCAAACCCATCCGCAGCATGGCCAGGGTCTCGGCCGGATGCCGCCAGGCGCAGAATTCATCCGCCCAGGCGTAATGAAACTGCGGGCCGCGCAAACTCTCAGGGTCTTCCGCCGAATAGGCATAGGCCACCCCGCCATTGGGCCAGCGCAGCCGTTTCCGCGACACCTCATAGCTCGGCCGATTGCCCTTTGAAGCGGTGACTTTCAGCCCCGAAGGCCCCTCAATCATCACTTCGCGGACATCATGCAGACTGGCCCCGATCAATGCGCACCGCACCCCGCGCCCCGCCAGCGCCGACAGCCATTCGGCCCCGGCGCGTGTCTTGCCGGCACCGCGCCCGCCAAGAAACAGCCAGCTATGCCAGTCCCCCGTCGGTGCCTTCTGATGGTCGTTCGCCCAGAACCCCCAGGTCTTCCCGTTGTTCACCGGGCTGTCCGGATGCCACACCCACGCGCGAATTTCGTCGTCTGTGAGCGAGGTCAATAAGTTTGCGCTCAAGTTCGACCCGCCAGGCATGGTCACTGGTATCGTCATTCATGTCTTCTTCCTCAATATCGTCCGGCGTCTCATCTTCGCCCTTGAAAATCTGCTCTATCGCGGCATCGGCGGCCTTCAGCGCCTTGGCCATTCGCTCGGCTTCCAGCGGCGTCTTCGGCTCATCCAGGCCCTCAATGTGGCCCACCAGCTTTTCCGCCTGCGCCGCCAGCCTCAGCTTCAATGACGACTTCCACAGCGCCAGATCGTTCAGGTCTTTTTCCATGACCGCTACTCTACCGCCCCCCGGACCAGCGGGGATTTTTCGCACAAAAAAACCGTCCCGCAATCACGGAACGGCTTATCTGATCCTCCCCTGCGCAGCGGGGGAGGTGTCAGCGCGAGGCGCATAGCGCCGGTGTCGCTGACGGAGGGGGCAACGCTCCTCCCCATCTAAATGGGGAGGGGGGACCGCAAAGCGGTGGAGGGGCGCTACGGCCGCCAAACAAACGTCGCCACAGCCCCTGCTGGCAAGGTATAGCCAAACGTCTTCCCCTGCGCCTTCACCGAAAACGCCGTCGCCGCCGCATTGCCATTCAGCGCGATCAGCACCAGCGATCCATCCGGATTTTTAAACGCCACATTGGAAATCCCGTCCGCCTCATTGGACGCCACCCGCACCGCCCCCGCCTTGACGAATTTCGACGCATGGCCAAAAGCGTAATATTCGATATTTTTCGTCACCGCACCGGTCGTCGAATTGATGGTCACGATGCCCCGGCAATCGCCGCACCCGCCCTTGTGCGGCCCGAAATTCTCATCCAGCGCCAGGTTCCACATCAGCACGCCCTTCGCCCAGTTGCGCGTCGAGCCGATGATCAGGTTCTTTACCGTCCAGTCGAAGGTATCGCTGAATTTCGGCGCCCATTCGCCGCCCGAACATTCGGTGAAATAGGCGTCCTTGTCCGGATGCGCCTCATGCACCGGCCCCTGCGCCGCCACATCGCCATTATAGCAATGCCAGGCCACGCCCGCGACGTAAGGGCTGGCCTTCGCATCGCCCAGAACCGTCAGCGGAGAGGACGGCAAATCCCAGTTATGGTCATAATCGAGGATCTTCGTCCGGTCGCCGTCAGCCTTCAGTTTCGGCCCCAGAAACCCGCCGATAAAGGCGGCGCGCGACTCCGGTTCCACCCGCATCCCCGGATAGGAATCCGGCTCGAACCCCGGCTCATTCTGCAGGGTCAAAAGCGTGATATCGATACCTTCCGAACGCATATCGGTTAGGTAGCGGCTGAGATAATCGGCAAAGTTGGGGTAGGCGTCCGGCTTCAGAGACCCTTGAATGAGGCTGTCCGTCGTTTTCATCCAGCCCGGCGCCGACCATGGCGAGGCCATCACCGTCAGTTGCGGATTAAGCGCCAAAGCTTGCTTCACCGCCGGAATGACATCACCCTTCGCCGCGTCTATCGAGAAATGCGCCATAGCCGGATCGGTCTGCCCCGCCGGCATGTCATCGTAGCTATAATGCTCGCGCGAAAAATCCGAAGCGCCGATAGTCAGGCGCATAAAGCTGAAATTCAGACCCTCGGCGCCAAACAGATCGCCCATCAGGGCGTCACGCTGATCATCCGTCATCCTGTTGCGGATCAGGTAGGCCGAAGCATCGGTCATCGCCGCACCGAACCCCACCATGCTCTGGTAGCTCTGCGCCGGATCGATCGTGATCACCGTGCCCGAAGCCGCCGCGCCGAAATGCACATCTCCTTGCGGCGCCAGCAGCTTCGACTGGTCGGCGTCGGTCTCCCACACCTTGACTGCCGGATGGCTACCCGCCAATCCGCCGGCCGCACATCCGCCTAAGCCCATCAGCGCGGCCAATACCGCCACCTGAAAAATCCGCATCATCTCCTCCGTCAGGCCTTACAGGTGGCCTCTATATATTGCGCATGGCTCGGCATTGCGGCCACGCATTTGCCAATCACACCACTGATATCATTGAGATATTTGACAATCTCATCTTCCGCGCGCAGATCAACGAACGGATCGTAACCGTCCGGAATCAATCCCTGCCCGATCAGCACCTGTATCCAGCTCTCATCGACGAAAAGCTCCTCGCCTGTCTTGAAGAACCGTCCGGCCACGCGCCACAAATCCAGCCGCTCGCGCAGGGCATCGGGGATATCCATATCCCGGCAATAGCGCCAAAATCCTTTGCCATTTGGGGGCCTGTCATCGCGCGTCGTCAGCTTGTAGTGCGCGATCAGGAAGTCGCGGATCTCGCGGTATTCCTCATCGACCAGCCGGTTGAAACTGTCGCGCTGCGCCGGCGCGAACCCGCTGTCAGGAAAGAAGGCCAGTAACCGTAAAATCACGCTCTGGATCAACTGGATCGAGGTCGATTCCAACGGCTCCATAAAGCCGGAGGACAACCCCACCGCTACGACATTCTTATCCCACACCTTGCGGCGCTTGCCCGTGCGGAAGTGGATCACCCGCGGCTCCGCCAGCGCCTCGCCATCGAGATTGCCCATCAGCACCGCCGTGGCCTCATCATCACTGATATAGCGTGAGGAAAAGACATGGCCATTGCCGATGCGATGCTGCAACGGAATCCGCCATTGCCAGCCGGCCTTGTGCGCAATCGAGCGCGTATAGGGCGTCAACAGTTCGGATTTTCCGAGGACCGGCTCGCCGGTCCGAGGCAAGGCCGACTGGCCGCCCGAGCCGTTGCGAGGTAAAGCCTGCGCGGCGTCTGAGCGCTCAAAGGAACAAGGCACCGCCACGGCGCGATCACATGGCAGCCAATGCGACCAGTCCTCATAACCGGCACCCAGGGTCTGTTCGATCAGCAGCGCCCGCATCCCCGAACAGTCGATAAACAACTCCCCCTCGACTACCGCGTCACTCTCCAGCACCACACCTTCGATAAAGCCATCCTCGGCCCGCTGATTGACCTTGACGATCTTCCCCTCGGTGCGCTTCACGCCCAGCGCTTCAGAGTATTTGCGCAGGTAGAGCGCATAGAGCCCGGCATCGAAATGATAGGCATAGGCGATATCATTAAGCGGCGAAGCCTTCATATCCGGCCGCGCCCGCATGAACTTGTTGGCATAGGCCGCCGCCGTATTGATCGAATAGTCGGCGAAGCGTTCCGACACCTTCCCGGTGCCACGCATTTTCAGCCAATACTGGTGCATCCTGAGCCACCCCAGGTCCTGGCCGATCTTGCCAAAACCGTGGATATAGCTGTCCCCCTCATGGCCCCAGTTGGTGAATTCGATCCCCAGCTTGAAGGTCGCCTGTGTGCTCCTGATGAAATCGGTCTCGTCCAGTTCCAGCAGGTGATTGAAACGCTTGATCGCGGGAATGGTCGCCTCACCGACGCCGATGGCGCCGATCTCCTCGGATTCCACCAGCTCGATTTCCAGCCCCTTTCGAGCGAGCTTCGCCAACAACGCCGCCGCCATCCAGCCCGCCGTCCCGCCGCCAACGATGACCACTTTGTTCAAGGGAATCATGATCCCTTCTCCTCCCCTGCGTTAGCGGGGGAGGTGTCAGCGCGAAGCCCGAAGGGCTGGTGTCGCTGACGGAGGGGGCCTTTCCTCACAAGTCTTATCATTTACATTCCACCGGCTCAGCCACGGGCAATGCCCCGACCATTCCCGGTTTAGCATAGCTCAGCCCATAGCCCAAAGCGAACTGCGCCGCCGCCCCTGGACACCCCGCCGACGGCCAGTCAAACGACAAGGTGCCTTTGAAATCCTTCCCGCCAAACAGCACATCGGTCACGCCCCTGCCTTCCGTCCCCGGCAGCCACGCCGCCACAAAGGCATCCGACAGGTTGAGCAAATCATTGGCATAGAGGGTGCGGCCCGATTCCAGCACCGTAATCACCGGCTTGCCCTTGCCGGAGACCGCCTGCAAGACTTTCACATCTTCCGGGTAACGCGCCGTATGCGACAGATTGCTGATATCCCCCGCCGTCTCGGCGTAGGGCGTCTCTCCCACCACCGCGATCACCGCGTCATATTGCGCAATATCTACGCCCGCAGCATCCGCGCTATAGGTCACATTGCCCGCTCCCGCCTCGGCCTTGATGCCGGCCAGGATACTGTCGGCATTGGGGAAATCCGAATTGGCATTGTCCGTGCCCTGCCAGGTGATCGTCCACCCGCCGGTCTGGTTGCCGAGATTGTCGGCGCTCTTGCCGACCACCAGAATTTTCGCACCCTTTTTCAGCGGCAAAGCAGAGCCCTCGTTTTTCAGCAATACCAGCGATTCCGATACCGCCCGCCGCGCCAGATCGCGTGCCTGGATCGCCGAAACCTTCCCAGCATACGGATTACTCGACGGCCGCGCCCCAAAAATCTTCGCCCGCATCTTTACCCGCAGTATCCGCGTCACCGCGTCATCGATGCGCGACATCGGAATGGCGCCGCTCTCGACATCGGCCACGGTCGCATCAATGAACTTGTCCCACTCCAGCGGCACCATCATCATGTCGATGCCGGCATTGATCGCCTGCGGACAGTGATAATTCAGGCACCCCGGCAATTGCCCGACCGCGTTCCAGTCGGAGATAATAAAACCATCGAAGCCCATCTTGCCTTTCAGCACGTCGGTCAGCAGGTATTCATCACCGTGCATCTTGCCGTAATCCTTGCCCGTGGCGCCGTCGGTCCACGAGGAATAGGAGGCCATCACGGTCTGCACGCCGGCGCCGAGCGCGCCATAATAGCCTTGGCCGTGGATATTCATCAGGTCGGCCTCGGACGACATGTTGACGCCCTGGTCCTTGCCGTTCTTTGTGCCGCCGTCGCCGATATAGTGCTTGGCCGTGGCCACCACGTTTCCGGCCTTCGAGAAATCACCCTGCATCCCGGTGACATAGGCCGAAGCGTAATCTTTCACCTCCAGCGGATCGGAGGAAAAGCCCTCATAGGTCCGCCCCCAGCGCTGGTCTTCCACCACGGCAAGCGTCGGCGCGAATACCCAGTTGATGCCCGTGGCGCGCACAGCCTTCGCGGTTGCCGCACCGATCTCGCCGATCAGTTCCGGATCATGCGCCGCGCCCAGACCAATATTGTGCGGAAACAGCGTCGCCCCGATGACATTGCCGTGGCCATGCACCGCGTCGGTGCCCCACAATAGCGGAATTTTCGTCTTCATGTCGGTCTTCATGGACGCGTCATAAAAGCCGTCCGACATCTTAGCCCAGTCCTTCAGGGTCGCGTGCTTCATCATATAGGGCCACGAGCCGCCGCCATTCAGCA
This sequence comes from Asticcacaulis sp., assembly GCA_024707255.1. NCBI lineage: Bacteria > Pseudomonadati > Pseudomonadota > Alphaproteobacteria > Caulobacterales > Caulobacteraceae > Asticcacaulis > Asticcacaulis sp. Next base: position 900,060 of record JANQAC010000001.1, read on the forward strand.
CCGAGCCAATGTAATGCTTGCGGATATCCTCCGGCGTCACCGCCTTGATCTCGGCCTGGGTCATCTGACCGATCTTCTGGCGCAGGGTCATCTGACTGACGATTTTGGCGATCTTCGCCTCCATCGCCGCATCCGGCCTGATCGCCGAGTCGATATGCGGCCAGTCCTTCAGTTCCTGCGCCTGACTCAAGGGCGCGAACAACAGACACAGCGAGATCGAGCCGAGCAACGCCCGGCGGAAAGATGACTTGGACATGGGATAATCCTGAAGACAAAAGCGAAACGTTTTCCCTCTCCTCCCTATCGCTTGCGATGGGGAGGTGGCGCGGCGATCCATTCATGGGTCGTCCGTGACGGAGGGGCGCTCTTTCAAAACTCAAAAAGACATCCGGGGAAGGCCGGGAGGTGCCCTCCCCGGATAGCCAACACCTGCCGCCACACGCAATGAACGGCGGCAGGCGCTCGGGGGATTACTGGAACTTGTAGCTGACGCCGAAGAGGATCGTCTTGCCGTATTCCTCATAGATTTCCGGATAGGAAGACCCATCCGCCGTCTTGTTCTCCGTCACCTTCAACTGGGTCTGGTAGTTCGAGTCAGTCAGGTTATAACCTTGCAGCAGGAAGGTAACGCCCTTGAGCGGGCCGTCCTGCATCTGGTAGCTAAGCTGGGCGTCAACCTGGTCGTCGGCCAGGATACGGGCCGCCGCGCGGTTGGCGTAAAGCGCATAGGTCTCGCCCAGGAAGGCCGAGCGGTAACGATAGCTCAGGCGCGCCGAGAACCCACCCCGCTCGTAATAGCCGGTCAGGTTGCCGACATCGCCGGAGAAGCCCGGCAGTTTCGACGGATCGATATCATCGCCTGAGCGGATATTAGTCCAGCCACGCGAGAAGCTGCCGATCACGCCAAAGCCATTCAGCTTGTCCCAGATCAAAGCCCCATCCAACGCGCCGCTGAATTCGATACCGGAGACGTTCTTGCCGCCGCCGATATTGCTCGCGGTGCCGTCATCATTGATCGGCAGGGTAAAGCTGCCGATATTGCTGAGCGGCGTCACCCCGCTGGTATTGGTCCAGCCGGTGAAGTCGTAGTTGGAGACCGTCAGGTTACGAATATAGTTGCGCATCACCTTCTGGAAGCCGGCTACGCCGATATAGCTGGTCCGGTTGAAATAGCGCTCATAGGCCAGGTCAACACCATCGGCGATCCACGGCTTCAGATTCGGATTGCCGCCGGAGCCGCTCCAGGTCTGGGTCGTTATACTGACCGAAGCATTGCGGCTGGCGCGCATGTCCTCCATGCGCGGACGGGCCATGGCGCGGCTCATCGCAAAGCGCAGCACGGAATTGTCGTCCATGTCGTATATCAGGTTCAGGCTCGGCAGGAAGTCGCCATATTCCTTGCTGGTCGAGACCCACTGGCCGATCGCCGGCGAGCCGCGCTGGATGATCTCGTTACCGGCCGAGGTCTGCTTGGCGCCGACATATTGCAGGCCTAGATTACCGCGCAGGCCATGCCCGCCCATCTCCGTATCGATGTTCATCTTGGCGAACAGGGTCACCAGTTCTTCATCGACCTGCCAGTACTTGTTGAGGTTGTCCTCGTTCAGGATGGCGCGACGGTCATAATATTTGTCGAGCACGCTGCCCAGATCATAGGACAGAACCTTGCCGAAGCCGGCAAAATCGAGATTGGTCGGTTCCTGCAGATCAGCCGCATCCACCGCCACGCGCGTACCATGACAGTCATTGGTCGTCTGGTTCCAGCCCTTGAGGCAGAGATCCCATTCCTGCACACCCTTTTCCTTGGTGCGGTGCGAGTAGTCGACCCCCAGTTCAATACTCTTGAAGCCACCCCAGTCCATGTCATGCACGCCGCTGAAGCGCGCCGTCGCCAGTTGATCGACCACTTTCGGCTGACGGATGGCGCCGTCATGGCCCCAGCCGCCCCAGGGCGCCACGTCGCCGAGATAGACATTATCGGCGTCGGCATAGTTCAGACCCGGCGTAAGCTGCGGAAAGCCGCCAAAGGCGATGTTCTCGTCAATCGTATCGAAGGTGCGGCTGACCGGCGTCGGGTCCGTGCCGTAACCAGCATAGGTTTCGGCGATGCTTTCCTTACGCACGGAGCGCGAATAGCCGAAATCAATCACCGACCGCCACGCACCGATGTTAAATCGGTTGTTCGAGCCGAAGGAGAACATTTCGTCGCGGCGCAGATTGTTGTCGTTGCGGATGATCGGCGCAATGCCGCTGATCGTCGCCTGCTGCACCACCGGCGTACCGCCGCGATCGGAGACCACCACATTCGAGAAGTGGATATCGTCGGTCCATTGCGTCTGATACCACTGCGCGCCGTGCGTCACTTCGTTCTGGTCAAAGACCGAGTAATAGAAGTCATTCACGCTGCGGAAATTGTCGTTCGGCTTGAAATCGAGCACGGCCATGTAGCCGTCGCGCGTCTGGCGGCGGGCGGTCGACCAGATTTCAACGCCGTGCAGACCAAACGCATCGGCATTGCCAAGGCGCGGCAGGCCGGTAACCGAGTCATTGCCCTGCTTGTCCCACCACCAGCTCTTGGAGTGCTGCAATTCCGACGGATCATCAAGGTGCGCATAGGAGAGCGCGACGCCCAGCTTGCCGTCCATGAACTGATCGATATAGGCCAGGCTGATACGATTACCATTGGCGCTGTAGCCCGGAACGATTTCGCCATTGGTATTGACCGAACCGCGCACATTCACCGAAATGACGCGCTTGTTATAGTCGAGCGGGCGCACGGTATTCAGCACTACCGTGCCGGAAAGGCCCTGGCCGGTCAGGCCGGCATCCGGTGTCTTGTAGACGATGGCCGAGGAGACCATTTCCGACGGATACTGGTCGAATTCGGCGGCGCGGTTGTCGCCGGAAGAGACCTGCATCCGGCCGTTCAGCAGCGTGGTCGAGAAATCGCCGGAAAGCCCGCGAATGGAGATGGTCTGCGACCGGCCGCCGACGCGCTGCGCCGCCAGGCCCGGTAGACGCGCCAGCGATTCGGCGATCGAGGCGTCCGGCAGCTTGCCGATATCTTCGGCCGAAACGGCTTCCACGATCGAGGTGTTCTTCTTCTTGATGGTCAGCGAATCCTGCAAGCCCTTGCGGATGCCGGTAACGATCACGACCTGGGTATCTTCGGCCGGCGCGGCCGCGGCCTCATCCTGAGCCTGGGCCGCTGTTGTCAGGCCGCCCAGCGCAATGGCGCAGGCCGCCGTAGTCATCAGAACCGTTTTAATGGACGCAGAACCGCGTCGCGTGACAGATTTCATCATGTTCCTCCCCGGATCGGGTGCTATGCGCTCTTTGGGTGCCGTATAGGCGAGTTGATCCCGCCATTGGAAGCGCTCTCAATTCCTGCGCCGCAGAATACGCCTCTGTCAAGCGCGACACCACGCACAAGCCCGTTTTCAGACACATTTGCCCCAATCAGAGACAAAATGTGTTCAATATGACACAAGGTTTAGGCTGAAACCATTTATGGGAGCGCTCCCATTTTTCTCCTCCCCTGCGCAGCGGGGGAGGTGTCAGCGCAAAGCCCTTTAGGGCTGGTGTCGCTGACGGAGGGGCCTGTTTTTAGCTTTAATCCCTATGCAAGGGCCTTACTTCACCCCCGCGGGGGGCTGGCGCTTTCCCGCATGACCACCTTATGCGGCACCACATCAAACCGCACCGGCAAAGGCCCGCTGGCCGTCTTGCCGGCCTTGATCCGCTCGACGATCATGTCCACGGCGCGATAGCCGATGGTTTTCAGCGGCTGGTTCACCGTGGTCAGCGGCGGCCAGATAATCTCCGACACAGGCGTATCGTCGAAGCCAACGATCGACAGATCCTGCGGAATATTCAGGCCCACCTTGTGTGCCGAGAACAGCGCGCCGACGGCCATGTCGTCATTGGCGCAGATCAGGGCGCTCGGTCGATGTCCATTATTCAGGATCGCCGCCGTCATCTCCACGCCTGAGCGGAACGTGAAGTTGCCGCGCATCACCGTCACATCCGCCTCGTCTATCCCCGCCTCGGCAATGGCCCGCCGGAAGCCCGAATAGCGCTCCTCTGCCGAGAGGTGCCCTTCCAGGCCCTTGATAAAGCCGAACTTTTTATGGCCGAGCGACAACATGTACCGGGTCATTTCATAGCCCGCCACTTCGTCATCTATCCCCACGCCCGAAGCCACCTTCTGCGCCGCCAGGCCCGGCGAAATGCACACCACCGGACAGTTGCGCGCCTCCAGTTCGCGCAGCAGGTCGCAGTCATCGGAAAAGGGCGGCGTCAGGATCAGCCCATCGCAGCGCCTTGAATCGACCAGTTCGATGATCTTGGCCGTCTTGCCAAGGCTATGCTGATTGACCGTGTGCATCAGAAGCTGGAAACCGGCCTCGGCGCAGCCTCTCAGCGCACCCAGTTCCAGGCCGGAATGATAGAAGGAGTTAGGTTCGCTATCGAGGTCCGAGGCATAGACCAGACCCAGCACCTGCGTCTTGCCGCCGGCCAGGAACCGCGCCTGCATATTGACCTTGTACTGCAGCTTGTCGACGGCCTTGAGTACACGCTGGCGAACCTCCTCGCGCACGTTCGGCCCGCCGTTCAATACGCGCGATACGGTGGCCCGCGCCACGCCGGACAGCGCCGCTACATCGTCGATCGTCGGTTTACCGGCACGCAATAGGGTGTCTCACTCGCCAAACAGTCATATTCGCTTTATGCGGCCTGTTGACGCAGGACACAAGCCCCTATCGCACACCAATTGAAAGCGCTCTCAGTAGTGGTTGCGATCATGATCCCTGTCGTGATTTCGGTCATGATCATTATCGCGCGACCGGTGCATCCGCGCCGAATGATAGCCATCCGCCGCCTCGCGCCGGAAATGCCGGCCATCATCACGGCGATACTGGCGGTTCGTGTGGTCACGGTAATAATACCAGCCGTCTTGGCTCCAGTAGCCATCGCGCACCGGGCCGTAATAGTTGTCGTAATAGAGATCGTCGTAATCGTTATAGCCGTAGCCGACCCCCGCGCCGCCATAATAGCCGGTACAGCCGCTGAGCCCCAGCACAACGGCCAGGGCCGCCGAAAGAACAATTGCGCGTTTCATGACCGTCTCCCTGAAGATTTTCCTCCGCAAAACGTGCGCTCAAAATCCTAAACCCGAAAGACGAAAGCCCTCCCACTTCGCAAGGATATGGTAAATCGGAAGTGCGACAAGCTTACCGTGAATGTTCTCTCTTAATCCTCCCCTCTTGGAGGGGAGGGGGACCCCGAAGGGGTGGAGGGGTAAAAACAGGAGGGCGTGGCCAAATCCAACCTCACCTGCCTCTAATCGATATCTTCGGCCGGCCAGTCCGAACGGTCCTCGTTCAGATCCCAGGCGGCGAAATCGAGCGCCTCTTCCGGATCACCGAGCGCCAGTTCGGAAATGGTCTGGCCGCGGATCGAAACACCTGAGCGATGCACCGTCTCGCGGTCGCCGGTGATCAAATGATGCCAGTCCGGCAGCGTCTTGCCTTCATGCAGCCGGCGATAGGCGCAACTCATCGGCATCCATTCCAGGGCCTCGATATTGCGCGGCGTCAGCTTGATGCAGTCCGGCACATGCCGCTTGCGGTTCTGGTAGTCGGAACAGGCGCACTTGTCCGGATCGAACAGCTTGCAGTGGACGCGCGTCGGGATGACCTCCAGCGTCTCCTCGTCCTCGAACCGCACCAGGCAGCACAGCCCGCAGCCATCGCACAGGCTCTCCCACTCCTGCGGGTTCATTTCGGCAAGGGTCTTGGTCTCCCAGAAGGGTTTTTGCGCAAAATCACTGTTCATGCGCGGGCTTATAGTCCCCCGCGCTCATTTTTGCACCCAAGTTATTTTCCAACAGCCTGAAAAGCAGATGGGACGTTCCTTGCTGACGCAGATTTCCTTTGTAAAATAGCCGCCGGCACACTACATGGCGCCTATGGCCAAAACACCCGCAAAAGCCCCGCTGCTCGCCCTGAAAGACGTCCGCCTGATGGACGGCATGAACCCGCTGTTCGACGGCGTCGATATCGCCTTGGAGCGCGGTGTGCGCGCCTGTCTGGTCGGCAAGAACGGCGCCGGCAAATCGACCCTGATGCGCCTGATGTCTGGCCTGATCGAGGCCGATTCCGGCGAACGCATCGTCAGCAACGGCATCCGTTATGCCTTCGTGCTGCAGGAGCCGGAACCCAAGGGCGAAACCATCCTCGACTGGGCCTGTTCCGGCGGCGCCGAGCACTATACCGCCGAGGCCGAGCTCTACGCCTTCGAGATCGATCCGAACGCGCCGACCACCTCGATGTCCGGCGGCGAAAAGCGCCGCGCCGCCCTGGCAAAAGCATTTGCCGAAGAACCCGACCTTCTGTTCCTCGACGAGCCGACCAACCACCTCGACATCTTCGCCATCGAAACCCTCGAAGACCGCCTGCGCAGTTTCCGCGGCGCCGCCCTGATCGTCTCCCACGACCGGACCTTTCTTGAGCGCACCACCCAGCGCTGTTTCTGGCTCTATGACCGCAAGGTGCTGAAGCTCGACCAGGGCTATGCCGGCTTTGAGCCGTGGTCCGATTCGGTCATCCGGGACGCCGAGGAATCCCTGGCCCGCCTGCAAAAGGCGATCGAGCGCGAGACCAAAACCTTCTATTCCTCGATCACCGCCCGCCGCACGCGCAACGAAGGCCGCGCCTCGCGCCTGGCCGCCATGCGCGCCGACGCCACTGCCCGGCTTATGCAACGCGGCAAGACGATGGAAATGAGCATCGATTCCGGCGGCACCTCCGGCCGTCTGGTCGCCGAACTGAAAGGCGTATCCAAAGCCTTCGGCGAACGCACCCTGTTGAAAAATTTCTCGACCCGCATCATGCGCGGCGACCGCCTGGCGATCGTCGGCCCCAATGGCGCCGGCAAGTCCACCCTGGTCAAGCTGCTGCTCGGCCAGATTCCGGCGGATTCCGGCGAAATCAAACTCGGCACCAATCTCGAAGTCGCCTATCTCGACCAGGGCCGCGACGCTTTGAAAGGCGAGGAAACCCTGTGGGACGTGCTGGCCAATTCCGGCTCCGACCAGATCATGGTCCAGGGCACGCCGCGCCACGTTGCCGCCTATGCCAAGGATTTCCTCTTCCGTGAAAACCAGTTGCGCCAGCCGGTAAAATCGCTCTCCGGCGGGGAGCGCAACCGCCTGCAACTGGCCCGCGCCCTGGCCAAGGCCACCAACCTGCTGGTGCTGGACGAACCGACTAACGACCTCGACATGGACACGCTCGACCTGTTGGAGGACATGCTGGCCGATTACGACGGCACCCTGATCCTGGTCTCGCACGATCGGGATTTCATCGACCGTCTGGCCACCTCCACCCCGGCCCTGAACGGCAAGGGCGATGCCGCCGAAACCCCCGGCGGCTGGCAGGACTTCATCCGCCAGAACCCGGATTTCTTCTCGGAAATCTCGCGCATGGAATCGATCAAGATCAAGGGCGACACGCCGAAGGTCCTGTTTGAAAAGCCGGTGGAAGTGGCCACTCTGACCAAGAAGCCGGCGGCAAAACTGTCCTATAAGGATCAGAAGCGCCTGGAAGATCTGGAGCGCCTGATGCCCGAATGGCAGGCCGAGATCGAAAAACTGGAAGAGATTCTCAGCGACCCCAACCTCTATACCAAGGCGCCCAAGGCGTTCGAGCAGACAACCCGGCAACTGACCCATACCCGCACCTCGCTGGAAAGCGGCGAAATGGAATGGCTGGAGTTGGAAGAGAAGAAAGCGCAGTTGGCGGGCTAGGAGCCACTAAAAGCAAGATACCCCACCACCGCATCTAGCGCTCCGCGCGTCATGCGGTCCCCCCTCCCCGACAAGCGGGGAGGAACGATTCTTATTTGAGCCTCCCCGCTTGTCGGGGAGGGGGACCGCGCCATTCTTCATGGCGTGGTGGTGGGGTGTCTGACCTTCTTAAGAGAAGGGAAACCACGGATAAACCTTCTTCTATCCACTTCCCGCACTCCCAACCAAAAATCCTCCGCTATTAGGTCTTAATTAAACTCACTGGCTTAAGCTTTCAGGGTTACAACCTGACGTACCGCGTGAAAGTCATCCAGCAAGCCATGACCAAGCCTGCCCGCCGCGCCTGTTATCTGCTGCCCGCCGCCGTCGCCCTGATGGCGGTCGCGGTCCCTTGCGCGGCGCTCGCCGGTTCGGCCCGTCCCTATCTGACCTGGAGCGCCAAGGCCCAGCCGGTCACGGAGGCGCCCCCGCAGACCGAACAGGTCCAGACGACCACCGGCGCCTATCCCGTCCCGCCCTCGCCCTATGGCCAGGTTGGCGATCCCTACGCCCGCTCCTTGCGCTGGCCCGCCAAGCAGGCGACCGCCGTGGCTTCAGTCTCCCCGCCTCCGCAGCCGCAATTCGCCGCTGTGCCGACGGCCCCCGTCCGCAATCCGGCCCCCGTTTCCGTATCTCAGCCCGTGCCGATGGCCGCGCCGACGCCGGTGGCTGTGGTGCCCTTACCCGCCCCCCCGACCGCCCCTGAGCCCGAACGCGAAGATCCCGGCCTGGCCGACGATCCCGACCTGACGCCCGAAGCGCCGGTCGCCGCACAGCCCTCACCGCCTCAAGCCGCCCGCAAATCCGCGGCCGCAGTGGCGTCAGCGCCAACGCCTGCACGCACCGAAACCGCGCCACCCTCGGCCGCCGTCGCTTCCGCCCTGAGCACCGACGGCGCCTACGAAGTGCCCGCAACAAGCAAATACGCCGCCCGCATCGCCGCGGCCCGCGCCGCGCAACTGCCGACCGCCGAAGTCCCCAAAACCGGCAAACCGGACGCCAAACCGACCGCCACCGCGCCGGAACCCGATGTCTCCCCGGCTTCGCAGGAAACCGATCACGTCTTCATTCCCGGCGAACATTACACCACCCCGGCCGACGAGCCGCGCCTCTACAGCCTGCACCGCCAGTACGGGATGCGCCCCGATCCGATCAGCGTCACGCCCGGCGCCACCGGCGCCCTGCTGACCGTTTCGCCGGAAGAAGGCGGCGATCCGAACGATGACGATAAGGCCAGCGATACCGGCAAAAAATCCGACACCGATAAGAACTGATCCATACTCGATAAACCTTCTCAGCCAGAATGGCCCTCAAGGAAACAGAATGTCCCGCGTCCCGACCTCAGCCCTGACCGACCTGATCGAACTGGCCCAGGAACCTTCGAGCGCCAAACGCCGCGAACTGCTGCGCCAGGTGACCGGTATCTTCATGACCAATCCGGAAGAGATCAGCGGACCGGAAATGGAACTCTACGATTCGGTGATGAGCCAGTTGGCCGCCGATATGGAAACCGCCGTCCGCGCCGAAATTTCCACCACCATTTCGCAAACCCGCAATGCGCCTTTGGGGCTGCTGCGTCGTTTGGCCTCCGATGACATCGCCGTCGCCGAACCGATCCTGACCCGCTCGCAGGCGCTCAGCGAAACCGACCTGATGCACATCGTCTCGACGCAAGGGCAGGATCACCTGCGCGCCGTCTCTAAGCGCGAGTCGGTGCCCGAAAGCGTCTCCGGCGTCATCATCAACCGCGGCGACGACACCACGCTCCATACCCTACTCAGCAATGACGGCGCCCGTCTGTCGCGCGCCTCCAACGAGCAGGTCATCCAGCGCGCCCAGGCCAATCCGGCCCTGCACGAGGTCGTGGTCAACCGCGCCGACATGCCGGTCGACCTGATGAACGACATGTATTTCGTCGTCGAGGCCCGCCTGCGCGAACGCATCATGCGCGAGAACGAAAAGCTCGATCCGGCCGTGCTCGAACAGGCCCTGTCCAAAGGCCGCGATAAGGTGGCCGTGGCCTATGGCAGCTTCCCCGACGATTACGAGAAGATCTTCGACGAGGTCGAATCCTTACGCCGCAATTCGCGCCTGACCCCGACCCTGCTCGCCAAGTACATGCGCGATCCGAACCCGACCTATTTCCTCTGCGCCCTGGCGCAGATGGCCGATATCGATTTCCTGACCGCCCGCCACCTGGTCGAGAAAAAGGAAATCGATGCGCTTGCCATTGCCTGCAAGGCCGCCGATCTCGACAAGGCCCTCTTCCTGACCTACGCCATGATCATGCTGTCGGACCAGGAAAACGCCATGGGCAAGGCCAGCGAATATGGCCGGCTCTATACCGACCTGCCGCGCGACACGGCGCTTCGCACCATCCGCTTCTGGCGAATGCGCCGCGCCGAGGGCCACGCCGCTTAATCGGGACTTTGTCCCGATTAAGCTTTTTTCTTAAGAAGATACCTCGCATCGGCTCGGGCGCGCAGTCGCGCTTGCCAAAATGCGATTAGTCATCGCATTTTGGAGGTCTCATGCCCCTATCTCCTCCCTACCGTAAGGTGGGGAGGTGGCAGCGCGAAGCCCGAAGGGCTGGTGTCGCTGACGGGGGGCGCCCTTCCCCATCCTTCCGCGTAAAAAAAAAGCCGCGCTAAACAGCGCGGCCAGTTTACAGGGAGGAAACGCCCAGGAAGGGCAAAGACCTCGAACAAGGTCTAGGCCCCGTCTATAGCAGGCTGTTAGCGCTACCGCAAGCAAAAAATGACAGCGCTGTCATGCTTTTTTTACTCACCCCTCTCCATGCGCGTGCAGGAACTTTGCCAGCGGTTCACGCAAGGCCTGCGGCCCGGAAACCGCCGCCTCGAACAGGCGCTTCTGGATATCACGCGGCAGGTCGAACCAGTGCATGATCACCGCCGTGCCCAGGGCTTGGACCAGTTCGCGCTCATCTTCGCGCAGGTCATGACCGGCCGAAAGGTTCCATGACAGGTATGGCTTACCGCCGTCAGATGCCTTTTCCATCACACCGCCTCCGGCTGGCGCGGTGCCCGCGCATCGGGTTCCGGCAAAGGTTCCGGCACGGGCATGGGGTCATCGCCTTCCGGCACCGGCGAAAGGTCGGGCACATCGGGCGCCGGATCGGGCACGGGCGGCGGCGGATCATCCTCAGTATGGGTGTCAGTCAGGGTCATGGTGATGCTCCCGGATAGATATCGGACAGCGCAACCTAGCACTCACACCGTAAAATCCGCAGACCACAAACCGGCAGCGAAATCAAAATTTCATAAATACAGGAAAAATCCCTTGTCCGCAAAACATATCCGCTTTTCACCAGACATCCGAAAAGCGAATACTTCCCGTCTGTTTGCCGCACCGACAAGACTTACAATCTCTTTACCACGATTACCGGCCATATGGATGACAATCTTACGGACCGGGGCGTAGGGTCTGCGCCGTGCCCGGCGATCCTGGGCACGGCATCAATCCACATATACCCTGTTACCATCCCGCCGCCCTTGCGGGAAAAGGAGATACCATGCCCAGAAACAACGACGACCAACGCAGTTCCCAATCCCGCGAACGCGACGAAGAGGGTCGCTTCACCAGCAGCCCCCGCCGCTCATCCTCGCGTTATGACGATGACGACGACGATTACCGCACGCAAGGCCGCGACCGCGATGAAAACGGCCGTTTCACCAGCGAACGCGGCCGCTCCCGTGACGAAGACCGCGACTTCGAGGACTGGCACGCCTATGGCCACGCCCGCGGCTGGCACGCTCACCAGCAGGGCCGCCACGGCCAGGCCAACCGCAACCGTGACGAAGAAGGCCGCTTCACCAGTGGTGGACGCAGCGGGCGGGATCGTGACGATGACCGCTCTTACGGGGCTTCATCGGGCGGGGCTTCATCAGGACAAGGCCGCGGCTGGCACGGTGATCCGGAAGGCCATGCCCGCGCCGGCAGCATGAGCCACGGCGGCTCGCAAAGCCGTAGCCGCGATTATGACGACGATGATGATATGCGCGGTCGTAGCGCTACCAACCGCGAACGCGACGATAATGGCCGCTTCGTCGGCAATCGTCACTAGCCAGAGCCAGATGCTTTTAAGCTGAAGCTTTGCATCGGATGCGCACAAGAAGCCCCACCACCACGCCCGAAGTCGGGCGTGGTCCCCCTTGTAAGTTATTTGCGTCTGCTCTTTTCTGGACAGCGCACTCAATGCAAAGACCCACAACAAGACTTTCAAGACCTTCTTTGAAAACCTGGTCAAAGCCGGAAAGCCTAAAATGGTCGCCATGATCGCCGTCGTCAGAAAACTACTGACACAGATCAACGCCATGATCAGAGATAACAGCCCCTGGACTGAACAAAAACTTGGCCAACAACGCAGTCGCTCTCCGACAAGTCGGGGACGTACAAAAAAGCCCGCCTCTTGCGAGACGGGCTTTTGTGAGAACCGCGACAACGGCGCAACCGCCACCGTCACGATTCCGGGTTAAGGGTGCCTCGCACCCTTACCAGATTTTCACGCGATCGGCCGGTTTGACATAGTAGATCTGGTCCGGCTTGACATCGAAGGCCGAATACCAGGCATCGACATTGCGCACGGCGCCGATGGCGCGGAACTTGTCCGGCGAGTGCGGATCGGACGACACCAGGAATTTCAGGAAATCCGGCTGGTATTTCGATTGCCAGACCTGCGCGAAGCCTAAGAAGACGCGCTGGTCGCCGGTATAGCCGTCGATGACCGGCGCCGGCTTGCCGCCGAGCGACATGTGGTAGGCATCCAGGCCCAGCAGCACGCCGCCAAGATCGGCGATATTCTCGCCCATGGTCAGGCCGCCCTGGACATGAACGCCGGCCACCGGCTCATAGGTATCGTATTGCGCGCCGAGCGCTTTGGTCTGGGCCTCGAACTTGGCGGCGTCTTCCGGCGTCCACCACTCCACCAGCGCACCGGTCGGATCATAATGACGGCCCTGGTCATCGAAACCGTGGGTGATTTCATGGCCGATGACCGCGCCGATAGCGCCGTAATTGACCGCCATGTCGGCCTTCGGATCAAAGAAGGGCGGTTGCAGGATGGCGGCCGGGAAGACGATCTCGTTCTTGGTCGGCGAATAGTAGGCATTGACGGTCTGCGGCGTCATTTCCCAGTCTTCCGGGTCGATCGGCTGATCGATATGCGACACCTGATAGGCCCATTCAAAGGCCGAGGAGCGCTCGATATTGCCGTAGAGATCATCGGCCTTGATGGTCAGCGCCGAATAGTCGCGCCACTTGTTAGGGTAGCCGATCTTGACGCCGAAGGTGGAAAGCTTTTCCAGCGCCTTGGCCTTGGTGGGGGCGCTCATCCAGGTCAGGTTCTCGATGCGCAGCTTCATGGCCGCCAGAAGGCCATGGACAGGTCTTCCATTTTGGCCTTGGATTCCGGCGGGAAGTAATCGCGGACGTAGGCGCGGCCGAGGGCTTCCCCCATCTTGTCGTCGGTGGTGCCAACGGCGCGCTTCCATAAGGGGCGTTGCTCGGCAATGCCGTACATGGTCTTGGAGCGGAATTCGAAGCGGCGGGTATAGAAGCGATCCGACAGATAGGCCGAGCCCTGGTCGAGCGCGTTGAAGGCTTCCAGGCTTTCAGGGTTTCCAGCGGGGTATCGGCATAGATCTTGGCGATCTTCGGAATGGCGGTATTCTGCGCCACAATCACCTTCTGCGCCTGGGAGACATGGGCCGCAGCAAAGAAGCCATCCCAGTTGAAGCCCGGCGCGTAGGCATTGAGGTCTTTCAGCGCCATCGGGTTATAGGTCTTGGTGTCGTCGCGGCTCTCGATCTTGGTCCAGCTCACCTCGGCGATCTTGGTTTCCATCGCCACGATATCCTTGGCCGCCTGTTCGGCGCCGGGATAGCCGGCCATGCTAAGCATATCCTTGATATAGACCTCATACGCGGCCTTTTTGTCAGCATAGGTGTCGGTCAGGTAGTAGTCGCGGTCGGGCAGGCCCAGGCCGCCTTGCGACATCTGCAGGGCGCGGTAGCCGGGCTTCTTGGCGTCGTCATAAACGAAGATGCCGAAAAAGGCAGAGCCGAAGGTTTCCGAGGTGGCGCCCATGAAGGCGGCCATGTCGTCCTTGCTGGCGATGCCGGCGATCTTCGCCAGTTCGGCCTGCGCCGGCTTGAGATCGAGCTGGTTCTTCAGGTCAACATTCATGGCCGAGCGGTAAAGATCGGCGATCTTCAGGTCTTCGCCGGTCAGGTCATTACGGGCGGCGAGTCCGGTGACCAGGGCCTTGAGGCGCAGTTCCGAAAGATCATAAAGGGCATTGAAGCTGCCATAGCCGGGCTGGTCGCCAGGAATGACCATATTCTTTAGCGCGGTGCCATTGGCATAGTCGAAGAAATCATCGCCCGGCTTGATGGACTTGTCCATGCCGGCGGTATCGAAGCCCCATGTGCCATAGGTCTTGGCGACGGTGCTTTCAGATGACGCGGCGGCCGGGGCTTCGGCAAAGGCCGGCATGGCGGCTATAGGGGCGCTCAGCAAGGCGGCCGCGATGGCAATGGAAGAAATAAGGGATTTGGCCAAGGGTTTAAAATGCATGTGGCTCTCCGGCAATGGACGGCCGGACTATCAGCGCGCCCCCAAAATCAGGCCCGCACCTTGATACAGTTTAACAAGGCTGTCTCATGAACATTTGGTAATCTTGTTGCGAAAGTTACCGCCGTACCCGAAGTGCCACTTTTTGACGAACCCGTCACTTTTTTTGGATTTTCAGGGCAAAAAAAGCCCGCCTGGGGGATAAACCCGGCGAGCTTTTTATTCTGTAAATTAAAGAGCGTTTCCTCCCCGAAACGCCGGAGCTGACTTCTCTCTACGGGAAAAGTTCTGCTCTCTTGGAGTGGAGAAAACATTTTTTTGCCAGGACTGTCAACCGGTTTTGTCACATTACGTCAAAATTATTTCAGCAATGCGGCCATATTGTTTTTCAACGTCAAAAACGGAGCATCATTGGCAGCGCTTCCATCCGCAAAGCGTTACGATTCCACTATGGATTTCAAGTGCTTGATAGCTTCGGCACGGGGCAGGGTTACCTGTCCCGGCCGACCTTCACGCCAAGCCTTATTGTCACTTATTTGCATCGCCAGATCACGGCCGAGATCGAGATCCTTGACAGTAACCGTACCAGATTTCAGTTCATCCTCACCAATCATGACTGCCGCGGGGCTGAATCGACGGTCGGCATATTTCATCTGGGCCTTCATGCCGGAACGGCCGAGATAGACTTCGGCGGGCAGGCCGGCGGCGCGCAGTTCAGCGGCCAGGCTGAAATATTCGCCCATGTCCGAATCCGAAAAGGCGATAATGACGATCGGGCCGCGGGCGCCGCTGCGCTTGCCGCCATCGAGCAGGCTGAGGGCGGCGGCCAGGCGCGAGACACCGAACGAGAAGCCGGTAGCCGGGACGGACTGGCCGGTAAAGCGCGCCACAAGATCATCATAGCGACCGCCGCCGCCGACACTGCCCATCTGGACCAGATTGCCCTTGTCGTCGCGCAGTTCGCGCAGGAATTCCGCCTCGAACACGGGGCCGGTATAGTATTCGAGACCGCGCACGATGCCGGGATCGAAAATGGCTTCCTCTTCGGCCACGCCCATGGCCGAAACGGCGGCATTGATACGCGCCAGATCTTCCAGTCCCGCCTGACCTTCGGCCGAATTGGCGAGCACGGCCGCCAGCTTTTCCAGCACGCCGGAGCGGGTATCGGCCCCGCCCGCCAGAACGAAATCGAGCACGGGCTGGATGGCGGCGTCGGGCAGTTGCGCCCCCTTGGTATAGTCGCCACTTTCGTCCTTGCGGCCCGCGCCGAGCAGCAGGGCCACGCCTTCGGGACCAAACCGGTCCATCTTGTCGATGGCGCGCAGCACGCCCAGTTGCTGCCCGGCATCGGTGACGCCGAGGCTCACCAGCAGGCCATTCAGCAGCTTGCGGTTATTGATGCGAATTCGCGCCGGCACATCGAGCGCCTTGTAGCCGGCGACGGCCAGTGCGATCACTTCGGCATCGGCTTCCGGACGGTCGGAGCCGACGATATCGGCGTCGCACTGCATGAATTCGCGCAGGCGGCCGGGGCCGGGCTTTTCATTGCGCCAGACAGGGCCGAAGGCATAGCGGCGGAAGGGCTTGGGCAGGGTTTCCCAGTTCTGCGCCACGAAGCGGGCCAGCGGCGCGGTCAGGTCGTAGCGCAGGGCCATCCACTGATCATCATCATCCTGCTGGGCAAACACCCCGACATTGGGACGATCGGAATCGGGCAGGAACTTGCCGAGCGCGTCGGCATATTCAAAGGCCGGCGTTTGCAAAGCTTCGAAGCCGAAATCCTCATACACCTTCGAGACGGTCTCGATCAGCCGGCGCTCGATGGCGATCTGGCCGCTGCGCTTGTCGATAAAGCCGCGCGGGCTGCGCGCTTCGGGCCGGAAGGTCTCGGTGTCTTTTTCAGAGTTCTGGGTCATGGCGGGCGAATTAAAGCATCCCGCCGCCGGAGACAAGCTGAAACAAAAAACCGGTTCGCCCGTAAGGGGAAAATAAAGACGCTACGGTATTTTGACACTTAAGTCAAAAAATGCGATCAACCCCTTCAAAATGCGGTAAAACAATGTTATAAATATGGTTCCCTTAAGGAGGGCAAAACAATGAGTAAGTCGCATACAGCAGAGAACTTTTCGCGTTTTGTCGTAGCCATGGTCGTCGTCGTCGCCCTCATCGGCGCCGTCGTCTGGGCCTTCTCGACCTTCGACTCGATAGGTTGTGCCGCCGGTGTTCCGTGTCACAAGGGCGGTGAGCCCACGCACGTCAGTTACTGACGAAGCTCAAGGCTTCGCCATCCGTCATTTGCAGGAGTGACCTCCGGCTCAGTCCATGTGATCGAGCCGCTTGGCAGGTGTGTTCCTGATACGCGGCCATTAACGCCGCTCCGTGCCCCATCGGAGCGGCGTTAATGGTGTCTTTTATAATGGCGTCAGCTATTCGTTAACGCTTTCTTGGCCGCCATATTGCATAGTGTCGGGCAGTTTGTGTCACTCCCGGAGCGCGCCGTGAAACGTCCTCTTGTTACCGTCTGCCTGGCCAGCCTGTTACTGGCTTCGGGATCACCTGTCCTTGCTGCTGCCGCACCGACGCAAAGCGCCATATCGCAGGAACCCTTCTTCGCCGGACTGGTGACGGAAGCCGGGCGCCTGAAAGCCGAAACCGAGGGCTTCACGCCGACGCCGACCCTCGTGTCGCAACCCGATTTCAAGACCTATGCCCAGGCGATCAAGGCGCTTTCCGCCGGTGACCTGCAGGGCCACATGACGCTGAAAGCGCGCGGCACCGACCGCGACCTGAAATGTATCCTGACCGGCCTGTCACGCGACCTGCCGATCAAGCTGACGGCGATAGAGGCAGCGAAGGACGATGCCGCCATGAAAACGGCGCTGACCAATATGGCCGACCTGCTGAGCGACAATATCGACGTGATCGTCACGCCGGCCACCGCTGATTCCGGGCTGGACTGCACCCTCGAATTCGGGCCCGACGCCTGATGCGTCGCATTGCGGGGCTGGCCCTTATCACCTTGCTCGCGCTTGCGGCCTGCGACAAGCCAAAGCCAGCGGCCACGCCCGCCGCGCAAGGCCCGTCCCTCCCGGCCAGCCAGACCGCCTTCCTGGCCCTGCCGCGCACCGGCGCGGCGACGGATGACTTCTGCACGCGATTCAAGACCTTCGACCGGTTTGAAAACTGGCAAGGCAAGGTTCAGGATCTGCGTATCTCGACGCTCGACGGCACGGCCGACCTGGAGATCAATATCGGCCAGGGCATACGCCTGGAGGCGATCGTGCAGAAGAGCGACCCGGCCTATCCGTCACTGCTCAAGCTGGGCCTTGGACAGGCGATTATCGTTTCCGGCCAGTTCACCCATGCCAATAATGACGCCGACTGCCTCTATTATCGCGGGCCATTCGGCGTGCATTTAACAGCGCTGGCGGGTTAGAAGGCAAGAAGATCACGGACAGGCACGGAAAAAGACGGAAAAGCACGGAAATATGAGCTTATGACGACATCTTTGCCCGAAGGGCGTTAAGTGAGTCTATGGAAACAAAGACGCCATGCTGGCGCTACGCGCCGGTGTTGCCGGACACTTATTTCCGTGTCTTTCCGTCTTTTTCCGTGCCCGTCCGTGATCCCCTTCACTTCCCCCGGATCACCTTCACCACATCGGCCGTCTTGAGCAATTGCGGCAGAACGACCGGCTCGGCGTTATTGGGGCCATAATAGACATAGAGCGGCACGCCGGAGCGACCGAACAGGGTCAGGTAACGGGCGATGGCGGCATCCTGGTTGGTCCAGTCCCCCACCATATAGACCGTGCCGGTATCGGCCACGGCCTTTTCAAAATCTTTGGTGCTCAGGACAAGGCGTTCATTGACCTTGCAGGTGACGCACCAGGCGGCGGTCAGGTCGACGAAGACCGGCTTGCCCTCGGCGCGCAAGGCGGCCAGGCTTTCGACGCTGAAATCCTGATGCGTGATCAGGCCGGCAGGCGCGGCCGGTGTCTTTTTCGGCGCGCGGCAGGGAGGCCGCCAGACCGCACAGCACGAGCCCGCCCGCCAGGACCAGCGGCTTGACGATCTTCGGCAGCGGACTTTTCAGCACGGCGATGACGACCAGCGCCAGGGCGAAGACCAGCAGGATCAGGCCATAGGGCTCGACCTGCTGCGCAAACACCCAGACCAGCCACAGGCAGGCGGCATACATCAGCAGCGACAGGATGTGCTTGAGAACATCCATCCACTTGTCGGGCTTCGGCAGCAGGCGGGCGAAACCCGGCACCAGGGTGATCAGGAAGGTCAGGACGACGAACGGCAGGGCAAAGCCAAGCCCTAAGCTGACGAAGACGGCAAAGGAAACCAATCCCCCTTGCGCCAACGCCACGCCGATGGCCGTGGCCATGAAGGGCGCGGTGCAGGGCGCGGCCACGACCACAGCCAGCACGCCGGTCAGCAGAGCGCTGAGCCGCGGGCGTTTCGATGATACCGGATGCCGCCCACCGCCTGCAGGGAGGTGCCGATTTCAAACACGCCCGACATATTGAGCGCCACCAGCAGCATGACCAGGCTCAAACCGGCGGTGACATAGGGAGACTGCAACTGGAAGCCCCAGCCGATCGACTGGCCGAAGGCGCGCGCCGCCATCAGGATCAGGGCGAGGCCGACAAAGGTGAGGATGGTGCCTGCGCCATAGAACAGCGATTCCTGTTGTGCCAAGCCCTTGTCATGGCCGGAGCGCGCCAGGCTGAGCAGCTTCATGGAAAGGACCGGGAAAACGCACGGCATCAGGTTGAGGATCAGCCCGCCGATAAAGGCGCCGGCGATGGCGATCAGGATGCCGGAGAGGGAAGCATCCGCCTTGGCCTGCGGCGCGGCGCCAAGACCATGGACTGACGGATCAAGCGGGGCGCGTGTGAGTTTGATCGCATAGGCAGTGCCATCCGCCAGTTTCAGCACGCCTGAGAGGTCGCCCTCCGGCAGGGCCGTGCCAGCGGCCTTGGTGCGCAGGGCGAAGCCTTTCGCCCCCATATCAAGCGCCTGAGGCGCCGGGGCGCTTGTCACACCACTCTGTTCGGGAAAGAAGTAAGCCCCTTGCGCGCTTACATCCGCCAGAGGTAAGCCCAGTTCAACCTCCCCATTGTGCAGGTCGATGGTCGCGGCGGCGGTATTGGCAATCGGCAGGGCCTTGCGGGCCTTTTCTATAACACCGGCATCAGCGCTCGGCTTCGGCGCCCCGACCTTGAGATCGAGGCTCACATCGAGGCTTTCGGGGATACAAACATCGGCACAGACGAGAAAATCGACATGGGCCTTGATGGGCAGGGTGTCTCCCGCCGAGAGACTGGAACCGTTATGCGCCGGGATCAGCAGGACCGTGCGGCCGGTAAAGCCATAGCTCATCAGGCCAAAGGCCGGCAGCAATTCCGGTGTCGGGAACTGCGCGTCTGCTGTGGTCACGCCGTCCGGCAGGTTCCATTTGAATTTGGGCGGCAGGCCGGTATCGCCGGGATTGATCCAGTAGGTATGCCAGCCAGGGGCCGGGGTATAGTCGAGCGCCAGGGTGATATCGCCATTCGGCGCAACCGTGGCGGACTCGGCGATCAGGCGGGCAGTAATGTGGGGGGATTTGCCTTCGATGGCGGCGTCCTGGGCATTGGCCGGCAGGGCAAAGGCAAGCACGAAGAGACAGACAACAAACCGCAGAATTGAAGACACGCGCCACCCGATGGAATTGGTTTTGCCTATCTATACGTCGAAGACCGCATTTTGGTGACAGAAAATTTTTGCGGCGAGCAATATGATTTCTTGTTGAATCATCTCTCTTCACTTCCCCCCCTCTCCCCATTTTCATGGGGAGAGGACGACGGGCAAGGCGAAGCCGCAGATCGTCGGGTGAGGGGCTTGTGTCCATTTGAAATGCCCCTCACCCGGTCGCCTTCACTACGCTCGGCTCCCGTCCTCTCCCCACAAGTGGGGAGAGGGGGAAGGATTTGGCCTCACGCTTAAGCCATGATCAGGGCTCGACGGCGGTTTCGCAGTCACGGTTGCCGTTCATGCGCGTCACCCAGACGGGCTCGACATAGCGGTCACCATCGCGGAAGCCGGGGGCGCAGCCTTCGGGGGTGCTGGCGCCGCTGCGGTTCTGGCCGGTCATGTCGAGCGACAGGCCCACCGATTGCGAGGTGCCCCCACGACGTCCCCAGCCGCGCCCGTACCCGTACCCGTAGCCATAATCGTCATAGCCATAAGGGTCGCCGTAATAGCCAAAGCCGCCGTTCTTGCCGTAGTCGGTCTGGCTGACCGCGATACCCAGCGTGCCGTTTTCGCCCAGCGGAATAAGAGACGAGACATAGGCGCTGCGATAGCCGCCGGTGCCGACAGTGACACTGGCCACGCCATGCACCTGACGCCTGGCCCCATCATCATCATCGACCGGCCATAAGGCGTCATTCTGATCGTCGCGGCTGATTTTCGGGGAACGGGCGGTCCAGGCGGCCACCTGTTCCTCGGTGGTCAGGGGTTTGGTCAACTGCGCCGCCTTGGCCTGCAAATCCGCCTTGGCCTTGGTTTGTTCGGCTTCGGTCGGCAGGGGCGCCGGGCGCGAGGCGGCGACCACGACTTCATCGGCGGCCACCGCGAGAGAGGCCGTCAATGAACCGGCCGCCAGCGCAAGGGCGAAAACAAGACGAGACGTGAGCATGGGCCAATCCTCCAACCGGGTCATACTACACCCGGTCTGCCACCAAATTATGGCCTGAATGTATCATGGAGGCAAGCCGCCTACATATCGAGATCGAGCTTGCGCGCCAGCGACAAAATTTCGTTACGCACGCTGCCATTGGAGCTGGTCATGAGCTTGGTGATGGCCTTGGCGGCGGCCTCGCGGTCACACGACAGGATCATGCGCTTGACCTGGCCAAGGCCCGCCGGCGGCATGGAGAGGCGCTCAAAGCCCGGGGCGATCAGCACGAAGGCTTCCAGCGGACGGCCGGCGATCTCGCCGCAGACCGACACCGGTGTGCCTGACTCCTTCGCCGCCTTCTGGATCATCGACAGGGCGGTCAGGAAAGGCGGTGATAACGGATCGTAGCGATCCGACATCTTCGGATTGGTGCGATCGGCCGCGAAGAGATACTGCATCAGGTCATTGGTGCCGACCGAGGCGAAATCGACCAGCGGCAGCAGGGCATCTAGGTGGAACAGCAGGGACGGACATTCGATCATGGCGCCGACGCGCAACAGCGCCGGCAGGACGCGGCCGCGCCGCTTGGCCCAGGCGCATTCGATATCGACCATTTCCCGCGCCTGACGGAACTCGTCGATCGAGGCCACCATCGGGAACATGATGCGCAGTTCGCGGCCCCGCGCGGCGGTAATCAGGGCCCGAAGCTGCATGCGCAAAAGCGCCGGGCGGTCCAGCCCCATGCGGATGGCACGCCAGCCGAGCGCCGGGTTTTCCTCGCGCTCCATCTCCATATAGGGCAGGATCTTGTCGCCGCCGAGATCGAGCGTACGGAAGGTCACGGGCCGATCACCGGCGCCATCCATGATGCGTTCGTAAAGCTCGGTCTGGCGCTTGAGGCGCGGCAAATCGTCGGACACCATGAACTGGAATTCGGTGCGGAACAGGCCAATGCCCTCGGCGCCAGTTTCGTTCATGATTTCGATATCAAATTCCAGACCGGCATTCATCAGCAGGGTGATGCGCTGGCCATCACGGGTGACGGCCTCGACATCCTTGATCTTGCTGAATTCGGCGCGCTGGGCGGCGCGGACATCCATCCGCGTCGTCGCCGCCTCGATGATATCCGGACGCGGCCGCAGGTAGGCTTCGCCGGTTTCGCCGTCGACAATGACGATATCGCCCTGACTGACCTTGTCGCGCAGCCCTTGCAGGCGACCGACGCAGGGGATTTGCAGCGCGCGCGCCACGATGGCGGCATGGTTCGAAGCCGAACCTTCTTCGAGCAGTATCCCCTTCAGACGCGTGCGGTCATATTCCAGCAGGTCGGCCGGACCGAGATCGCGGGCGACGAGTATCGAGTTATCCGGAATGTCGCGGACCGTGGTGTTCTTGCCGGCCAGGACGCGCAGCAGGCGGTTGGCCAGGTCTTCGAGATCGTGCAGGCGCTCGCGCATATAGGCGTCGCGGGCGTTATTGAGCTTGGCGCGCTGCTCGTTACGCACGCGATCGACCGCCGCTTCCGCGGTCAGGCCGTTGCGCACGGCTTCGGTCAGGTTGCGCACCCAACTCGTCGAGTGGGCGAACATGCGGTAGGTTTCGAGCACGTCAAACGTCGGCCCCGCCGGCCGTGCGTGCCTTCGAACATGGCGTCGATCTGTTCGCGCAGAACGATGATGGCGTCATTCAGGCGCGCTTCCTCGGCCACCGAATCGTCGCTCAGCAGATGCTCGGAGGTCACCGGCACCTCGTGCAGGATGACAACGCCCAAGCTGATGCCGTCGGCGAAGATCGAGCCCTTCAGACGCTCCGGGCGCGAGGGCGCCAGTTCGATGTCCTTCAGTTCTTCCAGGCCGACCAGTTCGCCCGCCGTCACGATCTCGGACAGCACCATGGCGATGATCTGGAGATCCTCGACCTCTTCTTCCTCGTACTTGCGCGCCGCCATGTTCTGCACGACCAGGACGCCAATGGTGCGGCCACCGCGCAGCAGGGGCACGCCGAGGAAGGACTTGTAAGGGTCTTCGCCGGTTTCCGGACGGTAGGAGAAGCTGGGGTGCGAGGTCGCATCCATCAGGTTGAGCGGCACGCCGGCGCGCGCCACTTCACCGACCAGACCTTCAGACAGCCGCATCCGCGTTTTGTGGACGGCGGCGGCGTTCAGGCCCTCGGTGGCGAAGAGTTCCAGTTCTTCGGAGGTGCGGCGCAGATAGATCGAGCAGACCTCGGCCACCATGCTGGAGGCGATGATGCGCACCACCGTATCGAGGCGCGCCTGGGCGGACTGGCCCTCCTCCATCGTCTCGCGGATCTGGCGCAGCAGGCCGCGCTGGCCGCGAACGGCCATGAAGGGTTTCGGAATACCTTCGAACGGACCCAGTTTTACCACCCTAATATCCCTTCCGGCCCTTTGGGCGTCGATACGCGACAGGCTCTTATTCTGAAACCCTTTTCGCGCGCTGTCTAGCGGCAGCACCCGCCGCCGCGCAAGTCACGAAGGGGTTATAATCACATTGATTTAACAGTCTGATACATTTGATGCCGCATGAGGTCGCCGCCGCGTCGATACAGCGATATTGTCAAACAGGGCATACTGAGCCGATGGCGGCGCGAAATCGGGCGTGCCGCCGCCGAAAAAGGTCTCGAAACGGAAACTGTCGATGGCGAAATCCGCCGTGTCACGCCAGCGGATATGCCGGTTTCGGTAGACGCGGCGGCCATCCAGCCAGGATTCGCTGACGCCATCGGCCCGACCGGGATGGTTCATCTTCACGTAGGTCTCCACATGATGCCAGACGCCGGTGCTCAGGCGGGCATTCCGCCACGGCGCGATATCGCCATAGATATCGGCCTGCTCCGGCCAGTAGAGATACTGGGCGGCACGGTCGCCGCGCCAGATCACGCGCGATGACCAGCCATCGCGGCCATCGGGCTTCTTGCCGCCACTGTTGCAGGCGCCGCCGCAAAGTCCCAGCAGCTTCCCCTCTTTGACGAAGGTAAAGCCCGCCGGAAAATAGACATCGAAGGTGAGGTAAAGCGCATCGTGCCGCGCAAGGGTAAACGGGATAATGACGCCTTCCCCTACCCGGCCGGCAGGATAGTCGACGCGCAGGGCCTGGCCGCAGCGGCCGGGCGCGGCCACGATGGTGGCGCGGCCTTCCTCTATGCCGTCACTCCACGCCGGATGATGGAAATCCGTGTTCATCGTCGCCGGGCTATAGGGTCCGGCTAAAGCGGTTTCGAAATCAACTGCGAACAGATTGTCTTTTGCCGCGACAGGCGCGGCCACGGACCAGATTAGAAGCAGAAGAGCGACAGCTTTCATCCGCTGAGCCTGACAGAAAACCGGACTGTTGGCCATCCGCTTATCCTACAGGCTTCAGTTTTCGATTTTGTCGTCGTAGTCTGCCAGGGCCTGCATGACGTGCGGCTGGTCCTGGTATTTCCGGCGCAGATTAGCCAGTTTGCGGTCAGTACCCTTACAGGTGTCGTTAATGGCATTTGTAATTTCCTTGGCGCGGTTCTCATCATAGGACTCTTCGCCACGCCAGTGATCGCATTCGTCGCGCGTTTCCATGAAGGCCTGAACATCCGCGGGCATCGCTTCCGCAGACGATGTGTCTTGCTCATACGCGGTCGCAACAGCCACAAAGGATGACTCACTTGCCGATGACGTCGCAACGGCCATATCGGCGGGAGGATTGGCCGCAGGTGACTGATGACATCCCGCCAGTAGAGGCAGTAGCGCAAACATAACCCGGATCTGCATCAATCCCCCTGGGCTTTCAAAAGACTTATTATGCGCGGATTATTCAATCAAAGGTGGACTCTATTTTGAAGAGCGAATGATCCATAAAATCAACCGCTTCTTGAGAGACCATTATGGGCCATTCTTACACCCATCTGACGAAGGAAGAACGTCAGACAATCTACAAACTGCTCGATCGCAAAATTCCACTCACGCAGATCGCCAAGATGCTCGGCCGCCACCATTCGACGCTTTATCGCGAAATTCGGCGCAATTATTTTCACGATAGAGAATGCCCGCAATACTCTGGATGGTTTGCATGGAACGCAACCGAGTTCGCGCGCAAGCGGCGTTTTAAACGGCGCAAGCTGGAGCGTGATCTCGAGTTGCGTGTGCACATCATAGAGAGACTTGAGCAGCACTGGTCACCTGAACAAATCGCCGGTCGTCTCAAGCTTCACCCTGTGGGTAAATCCAGGTTCGGCCGCGTCTGTTCAGAGACGATCTATCGCTTTATCTACGATCGCAGCAACCGTGAGATGGCGCTTTACACCCTGCTCGCCCGCCGGCGTAGAACTCGGCGTGGCCTCCGTGGCCGCAAGCCAAGAGGGTCACATATCCCTTTGTATTGTAACATAAAACAAAGACCTGAAGACATTGCTAATCGCGAGACTTTTGGACATTGGGAGGCCGATCTGGTGATTTTCCGACGCGACTTCGGAAAGGCAAACATCACCAGTCTGATCGAGCGCAAAAGCCGTTACCAAGTCGTCATCCGCAATAAGGATCGCCACTCGTTAGGTGTCTTAGGCGCCATCCAGGAGCAATTACGCCCTCTCCCATCTCAGGGCCGCCAGTCAGTCACTTTCGACCGTGGAACCGAGTTCATGGCGTGGAAAACGCTGCATCAGTCGTTGGGTATCAGAAGCTACTTTTGCGACACGGCCTCACCCTATCAAAAGGGTTCCGTCGAGAACGCGAATGGGAGATTGCGCCGCTATTTGCCGCTCGAGACTGATCTGAAAAGACTCGAGGATGCGGCCCTGTCCTCTATTGCTCTGCGGATGAACAATACGCCCCGTCAGTGCCTGGGATACCGAACGCCGGCCGAAGTTTTCAACGCCGAACTGGCTCAAATCAGAAAAGCCTGCTAGTCCGAAACCGGACTTCGCACTTCGATTAGAACCCGCCAAACCTAAGCCGCCTGCAACTGCTTCACGAAGTTCTGCACTTCCTTTTGCAGGTCGCCGGCCTGTTCGCTGAGATTGCCCGAAAGACCCATCAGTTGCGTACTCGCCGCACCGGTCATTTCCGCCGCCCGGCCGACGCCGAAGATGTTCTCAGTCACCTGTTGGGTGCCGTCGGACGCCTTCACCGTATTGCCGGCGATCTCATGCGTGGCGGCGCCCTGCTGTTCCACCGCCGAGGCGATATTGGCCGAGATGCTGCGCATGTCGGTGATGGTGGCGACGATCTTCTCGATCGAGGCGACGGTGCGCTGGGTGGCCTCCTGAATCTGCGACACACGGTCGCCGATATCTGGGTGGCGCGCGCCGTCTGGTTGGCCAGGGTCTTGACCTCGGAGGCAACGACCGCGAAGCCCTTGCCGGAGTCGCCGGCGCGGGCCGCTTCGATGGTGGCGTTCAGCGCCAGCAGATTGGTCTGGGCGGCGATATCATTGATCAGGCTGACCACGGCGCCGATACCAGATGCGGCTTCGGAGAGGGCGCGGATTTCATGCTCGGTGCTGCCGATCTCGTCGGCGGCTTCGCTGGCCACCTGTGCGGCGCGCAGAACCCGGCCGTTGATTTCGGAGACGGAGGCCGACATTTCCTCGGTGGCGGCGGCGACCGTCTGGACATTGACGGCGGCTTCTTCGGCCGCGCCCGAGACCACCATGGCCTGACGGCTGGTCTCCTCGGCCGTGGCTGAAAGACTTTGGGCCGCATCGGAGACTTCGGAGGAGGAGCGTACAAACGAATCGGCCAGATCGACCATCTTGCCCTGGAAGCTTTCGACCACCTGGCGCTCGCGTTGCAGGCGCGCCAGTTCGGCGGCCTTGGCGGTCTCGGCGGCTTCGCGCAGACGCCGGCCTTCCTCCAGCCCCTGGCGGAAGGTTTCGAGCGTGCGGGCCATGCCGCCCAGTTCATCCCTGCGGTCCTGACCGGGAACGGTGATGTCAAGCGTCCCCTTGTCCATCTCGCTCATGGTGGCGTTCAGCGCCGACAGCGGCCGCACGATCCCCATGCGCGTCACCATTATGGCCCCCACCATGACGATCACCAGCCCGAAGCCAAGCCCCGCCCAGGTAATGCCGATGGTATGCTGCGTATCGGCGCCGGCGGCAGCGGAAGCCGCGACATTATCCGCAATCGTTTCATCGACCACCTGCGCCATGGTCTTTTCCAGTTGCGATATGGCCGGATCGCAGGTGGTCCGCATCAGGCGAAGCGCATCGGCATCATCGCCGCTCTCCGCCAGGCGGCGGGTCTCGGCACAGGTTTCATCGATGGCCGCATTATAGCTGGCCTGGATGCCCTGGATGCGCTTCGCTTCCGAAGGCAGGGCCTTCAGGGCCTCGTTGGTTTCCTTGGAGAAGGAACTCTGGGCCAGTTTCAGTTCGCTGGTGGCGTCGGCTATATCCTGGGGATCATTGAAAGAGACCAGCTTGTAGAAGGCCGTCTGGACGCGCTGAATGTTCTTGCTGGCGCGCTCCATGTCGACCGCGGCCGTGCCCGGTCCGGAAATCACCCGGCCGTAATCGGCGCTGATAGCGCTCATGCGCGAGGTCGTGAAAAAGACGGCGCCAATGACGACGAGCGCCAAAAAACCCAGCAAACTCAGGACTTTGCCCAACATGGGCATGTTTTTGAACGACACGGGCAACCTCAGAGGCGAAGGACGCATACGCTTGGATCTCGAACGGAACGCCCCCGGATTCGTCCGGACCGTCGATCTTCGTGCATGTCAGGTGATGTATTATGTAACGAACTGTAGTTAATGCCGGTTTAACTGTGATCTTATCCTGCCTTATAATACCTTGTCTTAGGCCGTGCGGAGCTGGCTGACGAACGCATTGACCTCGCGTTGCAGGTCGTCGGCCTGAGCAGACAGAGTACCCGAAAGGCCCATAAGCTGGGTGGAGGCCGCGCCGGTCATTTCCGCCGCCCGGCCAACGCCGAAGATGTTCTCGGTCACCTGAAGGGCGCCCGTCGAGGCGCGGGCGGTATTGCCGGCGATTTCGTGCGTGGCCGCGCCCTGCTGCCCGACCGCCGAGGCAATGGCGGTGGAGATCGAACGGACATCGCCGATAGTGGCGACGATCCGGCCAATCGAGGCGACGGTGCGTTGCGTGGCTTCCTGGATTTGTGCGACCTTTGCGCCGATATCGCCGGTCGCTTTCGCCGTCTGGGTGGCCAGTTGCTTGACCTCGGAAGCCACGACGGCAAACCCCTTGCCGGCCTCACCGGCGCGGGCGGCTTCGATGGTGGCATTGAGCGCCAGCAGGTTGGTCTGTGAGGCGATATCGCTGATCAGGCTGAGCACGGCGCCGATTTCCTGAGCGGCCTCAGACAGTTCGCGGATGTCGGTTTCCGAGCGCGCCGCCTCGTTGGCGGCCTCGACCGTGACGCCAGCGGCGGCGGTCACCTGGCTGTCGATCTCGCGGATCGAGACGGTCATTTCCTCTGTGGCGGCGGCGACCGTCTGGACATTGACCGCAGCCTCTTCCGCCGCGCCGGAGACGACCTGGGCCTGACGGCTGGTTTCCTCGGCCGTGGCGGCCAGGCTTTGCGCCGCTTCCGAGACTTCACGCGACGAGCGGACGAAGGCGTCCGCCAGCACACCCATTTTCGACTGGAAGCTGTCGGCGATGCGGTCACGCTCCGCCTGCATCTTCTCGGCATTGAGCCGCTCGGCATCGGCGGCCTGGGCACGCAGGGTTTCGGTTTCCTGCAGGCCCCGGCGGAAGATATCGGAGGCGCGCGCCATGGCGCCGATCTCGTCCTTGCGGTCCTGCCCCGGCACCTCGACCGCCGGGTCACCGCCGGTCATGGCCGTCATGGTGCCGGTCAGGCTTTTCAGTGGCCGGACGATAAACATCAGGGTCATCCAGATGGCCAGAGCCAGAACGATTCCCAGACCGGCGATGACGCCCGTCCACGAAAGGCCGATGGTCTGGCGCGTTTCGGCACCGGCGGCCGCCGAGGCCGCGGCATTATCCGCCAGGGTGTCATCGACGACCTTCGACATGGTGCTGGTCAGTTGCCCAATGGCCGGATCACAGACATCCTGAAGCTGCCTGACCGCGCCGGCATCATTATCGGCATCGGCCAGTTCGCGGGTGGGCGCGCAGGCGTCGTCTATGGCAGCCACATAGCTGGCCTGCATATCGGATATGCGTTTTGTCTCCGCCGGCAGGGCTTTCATGGCCTCGCCGGTTTCCTGGGTAAAGGCGGCCTGGGCCTTTTTGAGATCGGCCTCGGCCTTCGCCCGGTCCTGCGGGCTGATGGCGATGGCCAGTTTGTAAAAAGCGGTCCCGGAACGTTCGATCTGCCGGCTGGCGCGTTCCATATCGACCGAAGCGACGCCCGGCCCGGCGATGACGGCGCTGTAATCGGCGCCGATCTTCGCCATCTTGGTTGTGGTGAAAGCGACGGCCGCGATAACGACGACAGCGAGCGACAGCAGCATGGCCAGGGCCTTGCCGAGCATGGGCATATTCTTGAACGACACCGGAAACCTCATGAAAACAAGGACGGCATTCGCGCAGATGTCAGAGAAAGCAGGCCCCGGTTACGCTTACAGAGACGATCTTCGTGGATGTCCCGGCGGAAGGTATGCCGACACGGTTAACAGCACCTTAAGGTTGTAAGGCAGGAGGTTGGTCAATTTTTTGAGATTTACTGTCGCGTATAAGTCGCTGTGATGAGCCGAGACGCATTGGCGTGCGAGCACCCGACGCGACGTGTACGCTTGTACACGAGCAAGGGCGCACAGGACGACGGCGCGGCGCAGGCCATCGCAGTAGACTTAGACTAGGCGCCCACCTTGTCCAGGCCATAGGCGGCATGGAGCGCGCGGACGGCCAGTTCGGTATAGGCTTCATCGATCAGGACGGAAATCTTGATTTCCGAGGTCGAGATGACCTGGATATTGATGCCTTTTTCCGACAGGGCGCGGAACATGGTCTCGGCCACGCCGGTATGCGAACGCATACCGACGCCGACGATCGAGATTTTCGACACGCCTTCATCGACCTTGATGTCGTCGAAGCCGATCTCCGCCTTGGCGGCGGCCATGATCTCGGCGGCGCGCTGGGCGTCGCGGCGGCCGACGGTGAAGAGCTGGTTGGCATATTCGCCCGAGCGCTTTTCCGACTGAACGATCATGTCGACATTGATATTGGCGGCCGCCAGCTTGGAGAAAACCGCAGCCGAAACGCCGATCTTGTTGGGCAGGCCCAAAAGGGTGATCTTGGCCTCATCACGGCTGTAGGCCACGCCGGAAACGATATGTTTTTCCACGATTTCTTCCTCGTCGCACACCAAAGTGCCTTGATCTAGATTTTCGCCGGGTTCGACGAAGGATGACAACACGCGCACCGGCATCCGGTAAGCCATGGCCAGTTCGACCGAACGGGTCTGGAGCACCTTGGCGCCGAGCGAGGCCATTTCCAGCATTTCCTCGAAGGAAATCTTCGGCAGGCGCTTCGCCTTGCTCTCGATGCGCGGGTCGGTGGTATAGACGCCGTCGACATCGGTATAGATGTCGCAGCGGATGGCCTTGGCGGCTATGGCCACAGCCACGGCGGAGGTATCCGAACCGCCACGGCCCAACGTGGTTATGCGGTCATCGTCGGTTACGCCCTGAAAACCGGGGACGACGACGATCTGGCCGGAATCGAGCGCATTGATCAGGTTGTCGGCCTCGAAATCGCCGATGCGCGCCTTGCCGTGCAGGTTTGAGGTCTTGATCGGCAACTGCCAGCCCATCATCGAGCGCGCCGGATAACCGAGATTTCGCAGCGTCATGGCCAGCAGGCCAGCGGTCACCTGTTCGCCGGAAGCTACGACCACGTCATATTCGTCATCGCTGTTGGCATGAACTTCGGCGGCCTTGCCGGTAGGCTGGCCGGCGCCGTCTGTCCAGGCGACCAGTTCATTGGTCTTGCCGGCCATGGCCGAAACCACCACCGCCACCTTGTGACCGGCGTCAACCTCGGCCGCCACCAGCCGCGCCGCCCTGCGGATGCGTTCGAGATCGGCCATGGAGGTGCCGCCGAACTTCATCACTAAACGCGTCATTTCGCCACTTTCTTTCTGACGGACAGGCATCTATCCTTGTCCGGACTTGTTGCGCGGCCTAATTAGCGGTTAAACCCCTGTGCTGCAAGGCCGATTCCGGCGACAAAAGATGAGAAATAGGCACGCAAAATGGCGCAAAACCTAAACAGTTTGGATTCAGGTGCGGCCAGCGTTTTCAGCATCGATGAAGGCGAACCGCGCTCAAGCAGCGCAGCGGTAGCGCAACGTAAAATGGACGAGCCCCAGTCATGAATACGACAGTCAACGATTCCGGCTCCGCAGAAGGCTTCAGTATCGATCAGGGCGAAGTCTCGCGTTTTTCAGCGCTGGCCGCCAAGTGGTGGGACGTGAAGGGTGAATTCGCACCGCTGCACAAATTCAACCCGACGCGTGTGAAATTCATCCGCGAGACCTGCTCGGAACATTTCGCGCTCGACTACCGCAAGCGCGCGCCTTTCGAGGGCCTGCAACTGCTCGATGTCGGCTGCGGCGGCGGGCTGCTCAGCGAGCCGATGCGCCGGATGGGCTTTACCGTCACCGGCCTCGATGCCTCTGAAAAGAATATCGGCACGGCCAGCGCCCATGCCGCGCAAGGGGGACTCGATATCCGCTACCTCAACCAGACGGTCGAGCAACTGGCGGCTTCCGGCGAGGTGCTTTACGATGTGGTCCTGACCATGGAGGTCATCGAACACGTCAGCGATCCGGAAGCGTTCCTGAAAACGTGCGCCTCGCTGGTCAAGCCGGGCGGCCTGCTGTTCGTGGCGACCCTGAACCGCACGGCCAAGGCCTATGGCCTGGCGATCGTCGGCGCCGAATATGTGCTGCAATGGGTGCCTAAGGGCACGCACGACTGGCAGAAATTCCTGACGCCGGAGGAGATCAAAACCTTCCTCGACGGCACGCCGCTGATGCCGGAACCACCGGTGGGCGTCAGTTATCATCCGATTTCAGGCACCTGGGCCTTGTCGGACGATACCGATGTGAACTACATGGTGGTGGCGAAATATCCGGTTACGACCGCGTTTTAACCTAGCAAGCAAGATACCCCACCCCCAACGCGCAAGAGCGCGTCGGTCCCATGGCTGGCGAAAGCTATACTTTCGCTGGCACCAAACCCCGACAAGCGGGGAGGTACACATTTCTTGATCCTCCCCGCTTGTCGGGGAGGGGGACCATTGCAAAGCAATGGTGGTGGGGCTTCTTCCTTTCACAGCTCTAAAGATTGCCCATGCCCCTCACACTCGTCAAAGCCTGGACCGGCGCCCAGCAACGCCTCAAGGCCGCCTTTATCGACTCGCCCGCCATCGACGCGCGCCTGCTGCTGGAGGCCGCCACCGGCGCCACCCGCGCCGATATTCTGACTGATCCCTACCGCGAACTGACCGACGACCAGATCAATACGCTGGAGGAATTCCTGGCGCGGCGCGAAAACGCGTGCCGGTGGCGCGGATTCTCGGCCGCAAGGGATTCTGGAAGCTGCTGCTCAACCTCTCCGAACATGTGCTGATCCCTCGGCCGGAAACCGAGGTAATCGTTGATATGATCCTCAAGCGCAGCCAGCCAGGCGATGCCTTCCAGTTGGCCGATCTCGGCACCGGGTCCGGCGCCATCCTGCTGTCGGTGCTGTCCGAACGCCCGGCCGCCAGGGGCTGGGCACCGATATCAGCGAGGACGCCCCGGCCGTGGCGCGCGACAATGCCGCCAATCTCGGCCTGTCGCACCAGACCGCCTTCCTGCGCACCTCGTGGGGCTCGGGCCTGCATGACGGCACCTTCGATATCGTGGCGTCGAACCCGCCCTATATCCGTTCCGAGGTCATCCCGACCCTGGAGCCGGAGGTCAAGGAGCACGACCCGATTCTCGCGCTCGATGGCGGTCTAAGCGGCCTCGATGCCTATATCGAACTGGCGCCGGAGATTTTCCGCCTGCTCAAACCGGGCGGCATGGCCTATCTCGAAATCGGCTTCGATCAGGCGATGGACGTGGAAAACCTAATGAGATCAGCGGGTTTTGATGACGTTACTACCTATCTCGACCTGTCCAACCTGCCGCGTGTGGTGACCGGCCAAAAACCGCATCAGACCTGACATAAAATTCCGCTTGGCAGAAAGCTTCGGAAAGGCTAGACATAATCGTCTTCCTCACATCGCAGCAGGCCCGGCCTAAACAGACGGTATGAACGCGGCGGAGGACTGTGAGAGCGCGAGGTTTCTTCGGGTCATAAAAACGGCCCCCGCGCCCCTTAAAGCCAGGACAATTGCAAGGTTCAGGACCGCTCGACACGACGATAGCCAACGGTCCGACCTGACATTTATGCACATATTCGCCGCCCCACGAACAGACCGGGCGGAGCGTAAGAGAGACGAAATTACCGATGAAAGACTTCAGGGGCATGAAACGGCAACGCAGCCGTAACCGCAAACCCGCCGGCAATTCAAACAATCCCAACCGCGCCTACGAGTCGAACGGACCCGAAGGCACCAAGGTGCGCGGCAACGCCCAGACCATTTACGAAAAGTACCAGCAGCTCGCCCGCGACGCCAATTCGTCCGGCGACCGGGTTCTGGCTGAAAACCACCTGCAGCACGCCGAACACTATTTCCGCATGATCCGCCAGATGCAGCCAACGCGTCCGGTCTCGGAATTCGTGCAGCGCGACCCCTTCTCCAGCGGCTTCGACGATGACTACGAGGATGTGGAGGTCGAGGCCACCGATACGGACTCCGACGCCTCCGGCGACGAGCAGCCCTCGGACGAGCCGCGCTACGAGAGCCGCGAGCGCAACAATGATCGCGGCGATCGCAATAACCGTGATCGTGACAACCGCAATAACCGCGACCGTGACAACCGCAACAATCGCGATAACCGCAATAATGGCGATCGCAACAACGAGCAACGCAGCTTCGAACCGCGTAATAACGCACCACGCGATTCCGAGCCGCAATATGACGAAAACGGCAATCGCCGCGAAACCCGCCGCGAGCGCTATGAACGCCGCCGCCAGCAGCGTTTCGCCGAGCAGGAAGCCAATCTGAATGCGCCCGTGAGCATTTCGGCGCCCGCCGCAGAATATACCGCGCCGGCCTTTATCGCCTCGACCCAGCCCCTGGGCGCCAGACCCGCCGCGCAACCGGACCTCGGTTTTGAGGCGCCGGCCGCCGAGGCACCGGTGAAGGAAAAGCGCGAACGCCCGGAACGCAAGCCGCGCACCGAGGCTTCGGATGATGCGTCGCAATTGCCGGCCTTCCTGCATCGGCCAGCCCCAGTGGCCGCTGATGCGCCCGCCCCGGAGCCGGAAGCCAAGCCAAAGCGTACCCGCAAAAAGAAGGAAGACGCCAGCGCGTCCGAAGAAGCCTGATAAGAAAAAGCCTCCGATGCAAATCGGAGGCTTTTTTCTTATACCTCCCCAACTTGTTGGGGAGGTATAAGAAAGTCAGTTCAGCTTCTTATCGATCAGCGGCGTCGCGGGTGGCAACACAGGCACTTTTGCCTCCCCTTCCGTTGCTGGCGAAAAAGACCGGCACGGCCGCCACCGGCACGCCGTCCTCGACCAGCCCCTTGACCTCTTCCGGTGTGGCCTCGCCATAGATCGGGCGTTCCGGTGTCAGCCCCTCGTGCATGTCGCGGGCCTCGCTGGCAAATTCCTTGCCGACATAATCGTGCGTGGCCTCGACATGGCGGCGCAGACGATGCAGGGCCTCGGCCACGGCCTGCTGCGCCTCAGCCAGGCTTTGCGGCGCTTCCCTGCCCTTGGTGGTGCGCACCATCGGCGCCATGATCGCCTTGGTCACCGATTTTGAGCCGCACATCGGGCATTCGACCAGCCCTTTGGCCACCTGTTCGTCAAAGCCATCGGATGATGAAAACCAGGCATCGAACTCATGCTCGACAATGCACTTCAACGCGTAACGGATCATACTCGGAACTCTCTGTCGTGCTGCAGCGAAGGCAGGGCCTGCCGCGCACGGGTCACTTCACTGAAATCGATACTGGCTTCCAGAACCGCCGGGCGGTCATGGTCCAGACGGGCGATGACCTCGCCCCAGGGCGAGATCACCATGGAATGGCCATAGGTGGTGCGGCCGTCTTCATGCAGGCCGCCCTGCGCCGGGGCGAGCACGAAACAGCCGGTTTCGATGGCGCGGGCGCGCAGCAGAACCTCCCAGTGCGCCCTGCCGGTCGGCACTGTAAAGGCGGCGCAGACGGCGATCATGTTGGCGCCCTGCCCGGCCAGCGTGCGATGAAGGTGCGGGAAACGCACATCGTAGCAAATGGTCAGGCCCAGACCGCCCCACGGCGTTACGGCGACGGCCGCCGCTTCCCCCGGCCGCATGGCAGCGCTTTCGCGGTAAGACCGGCCATCGGGCGTATCGGCATCGAACAGGTGGATCTTGTCGTAACGGGCGACGATCTCGCCGCGCGCATCGATCAGCAGACTGCGATTGGCGGCCCTTTCGTCAATCTCCGACTTTACAATCGCCGAGCCAATCAGGATTTCGACACGCAATGACTGCGCCAGCTCGCGTACACCCTGGATAAAGACATCCTCGGCCTCGGTCGTCACCACCTGCGCCTTATGCTCTTTACGCGCCTCCATCAGGTTGGCGCATTCGGGCAGCAGGATAAGCTGCGCCCCATTGGCGGCGGCCTGCAGGATCAGCGGACGCGCATGGTCCAGCGCCGCCGCCGGCGTGGCCGGGGTGCGCGTCTGGATCAGGGCGAGGTTGAGGATGTCGGTCATGCTTATGCCGCCAGCAGCGGATCCAGACCGCCGCGGGCATTCAGCGCCATCAGGTCATCGCAGCCACCGACATGGGTGCCGTTGATAAATATCTGCGGATAGGTGTAGCGACCGGAACGCTCGTTCATTTCAGCGCGCAGGGCCGGATCGTGCGAGGCGACGATCTCGTTATATTCGGCGCCCTTTTCTTCCAGCAACGCCTTGGCGCGCTCGCAATAGGGGCAATAGGGCTTGGTATAGATATCGATCTTTGACATGGGGCACTCGGCACAAAATGACATTGAAACGAGAATATAGGAAAACGCATAATAAATTAAAGCGCATATGTGGATAAGATTGCAAAATCGAAACCACGAATGCACACGAATAGACACAAATTAAAGACGTCTCGCTCGATCTATTCGTGTTTATTCGTGCGCATTCGTGGTTCCAGCCTTATCTCGCCAAAACCACCCTGGCCAGCACGCACACATCGACCGAGGCCGCGCCGGCCTTCAGCAGGGTATCGGCGCAGGCGCGTAATGTGGCCCCGGTGGTAAACACATCGTCGATCAGCACGATCCGCTTGCCCTGGATACGTTTCTGATCGCGCGGCCCCACCGCAAACGCGCCGCGGACATTTTCCCAGCGCGCCTGTGCGCCCTTGCCGCGCTGATGGGTCTGGCGCGTGCGTTTCAGGGCATTGCCGAGATAGGCCCTGCCGAGACGCCGCGCCACCGGCCGAGCCAGTTCCGCCGCCTGATTGAAACGGCGATGCAGCAACCGCAAGGGGTGCAACGGCACCGGCATGACGATATCGGCCTCGGCGATAACGTCCGCACCGGCGCGTTCCAGCCAGCGCGTCAGCATGGGGGCGAGATCGAGCCGGTCGCCATTCTTGAAGCCGAGGATCAGCCCGCTGACGGCTTCGTCATAGACACAGGCGGCGCGGGCACGGCGGAAGGGAAAGGGCTTGTCCGTGCAGTCATCGCAGTGCGCGCCGCTACCGAGGAACAGCCCGCCCTCAAAGGGCCGGGCGCACATATCGCAGCCATCATGATCGAGAAAACGTATGCGCGACCAACTGGCCGACGCCAGTCCGGCGCCCATCAGGGCTTCCGGCGGCGCGTCTTCCACGCTGTCGAAGCGGTGTGGCGGGAAAACCGTATCAAGCGCGTGGGCCAGGGAGGCGCGGATATGAGCAGCGGTCAGGCGGTCATCGACAAAAGCCTTAACCTCTGAGCGGATTTGGCCTAAACGGGAGGCTAGTCGCATATAGAGTCCCCCATCATGTCGCTGCCCCCCGTTTATTTGATCGCACGCTTCTGGCCCACCGACTTGATCGCGCGGCCGGCGGCTTTTCGCAAGCGCATTTTCTGCGTGAACGGGCGGTGGAAGACCTGATCGAGACGCTATCCGCCATCAACCGGCAATTCGATGTGGCGCTCGATATGGCGGCGCGCGATGGCGCCTTTGGCCGGGCGTTTCAGGGCACCCCCGTGTCTGGCAAGATCGGCCTGCTGATCGAGGGGGACCTGTCGGAAAAGCTCTCGGCGCAGCAATCAGGTTCGGCGCGGCTGATCATGGACGAGGAAACCCTGCCCTTCGGCGATGACAGCCTCAACCTGGTGGTCAACGCCCTGGGGCTGCATACGGTCAATGATCTGCCGGGCGTGCTGGTGCAGGTGCGCCGCGCGTTAAAGCCGGACGGTCTGTTTATCGGTTCGCTGTTCGGCGGCGAGACCCTGACCGAGTTGCGCGCCTGCCTGATGGAGGCCGAGCTGGAGGTGCGCGGCGGTTATGGCCCGCGCATCGCCCCCTTCGCCGAAAGCCCGGACCTGATCGACCTGCTGAAACGCACGGGCTTTGCCATGCCGGTGGTCGACAGCGACCGGGTGACCGTGAGCTATGAGCATCCCTTGCGCCTGATGGCCGATCTGCGGATGATGGGGGAGAGCAATATCCTGCTCAAGCGGCCGCGCAAGGGCCTGAACCGCGCCATACTGGAGAAGGCGTCGGCGCTTTATTTCGAGCGTCATGCCGATAACGAAGGGCGGATCACGGCGACCTTCGAGATCATCACTCTGTCCGGCTGGAAGGCGCATGACAGCCAGCAAAAGCCGCTACGCCCCGGCTCGGCGAAGATGCGCCTGGCGGACGCTTTGGGCGTCAAGGAAGGCAAGCTCTAGCGCGAACTGGCTACAGTGTTGGAGCGGGCAAGCCAGTCATGCAGGCTGGGCATGTTTTTTGTGCCAATATCATGGATGCGCCAGTCACCGTCTTGCATCACCAGATCATAGGTGAATGTGCGCGGCTGCCGGGCTTCCGGGCTATAGGTGGCGTCTGTTTCGGTAACAGTGACGCTCGCCTTCGCCGTTGTGGCCGTTGCCTGCTCAATCTTGATGTTGGCGGATAATGTGCCGAAGTCCTGACAATCACAGATGGGATCGCCATCGAGTGCGCCGACCTCGCCATTCGCCAGGCGTGTATCTTCGGCCATCAGGCCCACCATCTCCCTGTCGAACCATAGCGGCGCCTGGGCGCCTGTCGGTGAGAAAGATGTATCCGCAGGCTTGCCTCTGTAATGGGCGTAAAGACGCGTCAGAAAAGCATCCGGATCAGGCTTCGCCGCTTGTGATGAAGCCACAGTGGACGAAACCTCAGATGGAATTTTATCACAAGCTGAAAGATTGCATAATGCAGCCAACACTATTCCGGCATGAATCGATTTCATACGCCCCTCCTCAGATTTGAAAGAACGTTAACACATTCCGGCTTTTTGGCCATTCCGCTCAGACGGCGCAGGCAACGCCCTTGTGGCGCGGATCGAGATAGCTCCAGTAGCCGGGGGCACCGCGATGGGCCGGCGCCAGATGGACCGCGCGGGCGATATCACAGCCGCCGCCAGCCGCCAGGTGTCGCAGGGTAGTCGGCACATCCCACGGGCTGAACTGAGTCAGGCCGAGATAGAGGCACAAGGCGATCAGGACAAAAGTACTGATCAGCTTCAGGCGATCGGAAATCTCGCTCTGCGCGTTCAGGCGTTTCGAGCTCGCGCCCAGGCGTTGCCGCAGGAATTGGGCGTCGTGTGTTTCAGACTGTCTTCCGTAGCTCGGTCCATGCGTCATTGCCCGGCCCTCCGGATAACCAGGTTACGCCGAAGGCTCTAACAGTGGGTTTTCAAAAACGCTTAACGATCAGATAAAATCGCGCAGCCAGGCGACCAACGGATCATCGGCCGGCGGCATGGGATACTGGCTCATGTCATTCGGGCGCACCCATTTGATGGCCTGGTGTTCCTTCGCTTCCGGCTCGCCTTCCCAGCGGCGGATCAGATAGAGCGGCATCAACAGGTGAAAGGTTTCATAGGTATGCGAGGCGAAGACAAACGGCGCCAGGCACGCCTGCTTGACGACGATGCCGAGTTCTTCTTCCAGTTCGCGGATCAGGGCGGTTTCCGGCGTCTCGCCCGGTTCGACCTTGCCGCCGGGAAACTCCCACAGGCCGGCCAGTTGCTTGCCTTCCGGACGCTGGGCGATCAGCACCCGACCATCGGAATCAACCAGGGCTGCGGCAACGACAAGGATGGTTTTCATTTTTCTTTTTCGCTGTTTTGTTCGGCTAAATTAACTACATAAATTGGCATCGGCTGCTCACCCGATACAATTTTAATCAAATTATCCCGCAACTTCTGCTGTGCGACATCATTTTCAGCATGAACTCTGGGATAATAAATGCCGAATTTTATTTGCTTAGCGGAAAATTTGTATCCTAAGGCTTTAGCCATTTTCACAAGCAAATCCATAAGAAGATCTACCCCTTGATCATTCCAAGATCGTATTTTTTCTTCATCAAGTCCTTCTAAATTTGCAGTTAAATGCTTCATGTATTCATGCCATGAATGTAAAACTTCACTTTCCAATTTGTTCTCAGTTTCAAAGAAAAATATTTTCTTTTCTTTTTCGAAGAACAATTCAATAGAATTCAACGCTTGAACATGGTCATTGGATGCCGCGCGTTGTGCTCGCGTTGACATCAAAGTGTGAAATATCCATAGCTTTTTCTGTCGCCCTTCCCTAATTCTCTCAATCCACTTTTGAACCTGAACTGCAATAAGTGGAGACACTAGGGTCGCCAAAATGATCAGAATGTTGGTCGTGTTGATTTCCATTGCTGTGCCCTTAGCCAATAGACTTTTTGTAACACGATTCGGAAATCGTGAGATTTGAGTCGAGTAGCAGGCGGCTAGCGACGGCTGTATGCTGATACAGCCTAGCGACGCCAACGCACTAATCGGCCAAAGATCGCGATTTCCTAGCTTCTATAGTCGCCGTTGATGCTGATATACCCATGCGTCAGATCGCAGGTATAGACATGCGCCAGCGCCCGGCCGACGCCGACATCGACGCTGATCTCCAGTTCGGCGTTTTTCATGTAGGCCGACATCGCCGCCTCGTCATAGGTGCGTGACACGGCGCCGTGTTCGGCCGCCACCAGATC
This sequence comes from Asticcacaulis sp., assembly GCA_024707255.1. Classification (NCBI taxonomy): domain Bacteria; kingdom Pseudomonadati; phylum Pseudomonadota; class Alphaproteobacteria; order Caulobacterales; family Caulobacteraceae; genus Asticcacaulis; species Asticcacaulis sp. The sequence goes on from JANQAC010000001.1 coordinate 940,451, forward strand.
GCCGAAGCGGATGGCGATGCGGTCGCGGTCCACCGGTTCCTCTGTCTTGCCGACGGCCATGACGATCCGGCCCCAGTTGGCGTCCTCGCCGGCCAGCGCCGTCTTGACCAGCGGGCTTTCGGCGATCGACTTGGCGATTTTCCGCGCCGAGGCCGGTGACGATGCGCCGGTGACATTGACCTTGACGAACTTGGTGGCGCCCTCACCGTCGCGGATCAGTTGCGTGGCCAGGGAGTGCATGACCTTTTCCAGCTTGGCCTTGAAATCGGCCAGACGCTTGTCGCCGGCGCGGGAAATCTTCGGTGCACCAGCCGCCCCCGTGGCGAACAGCAGGCAGGTGTCATTGGTCGAGGTATCGCCATCCACCGTCACCGAATTGAAGGTGGTGCGGGTGAAAAGCGCCAGCAGGCTTTGCAGCACGCCGGGCGACAGGGTGGCGTCCGTGGCGATAAAGGCCAGCATGGTGGCCATGTCCGGCGCGATCATGCCGGAGCCCTTGGCGATGCCGTTGATCCGCACCGTCACGCCCTCGATTACCGCCGTTTCCGAGGCGCCCTTGGGGAAGGTATCGGTAGTCATGATGGTGCCCGCGGCATCGGCCCAGGCATTGGCGCGCAGGTCTTTTTCCAGATCGAACAAGCGGGCGGCGATCTTGCTGTCATCGAGCACCACGCCGATCACGCCTGTACTCGCCAGCATGATGTCGCGCTGGCGGCAGTCGATACGACGTGACAACGCCGAGGCCGTGCGGCGGGCGGCGTCGGCGCCCGGCTTGCCGGTGAAGGCATTGGCGCAGCCGGCATTGCAGATCAGGGCGCGGACATCGCTGCCCTCATTGGCGTCGAGCTGTTTCTTGCACCAGTCCACCGGCGCGGAGCCGACCGTATGGCGCGTGAAGACGCCGGCGCAGGTGGTGCCTTCGGCGAACTTCATCAGCAGGGTGTCTTTGCGGTCGTGCTTGTAGAAGCCGGAGCGGACGGTAGAGAGTTGCACGCCGCCCACCGGCGGCATATCCGGCAGCGGCACGGCCAGGGGGGATACGGCCAGGCCGGGCTTTCCGGGTGCCGCCGCTTTAGGGGCTTCGGCCTCCGGCGCGTGGGTCAGGTTGGCGACCGCATCGGCGCCGGTTTGCACCGCACGTTTCACCGCGCTGGTAAAGGGATCAAGCGCGCGCTCCAAACCCTCGGCGGCACGCTGGGTAATGCGGCTGGCGGAAGGGGTCTTTGATGGGGGCGTCTTGGTCACTGGCGCGGTTCCTTTAACTGACGGAATACGGTCTTGCCCCTTAACAGAGACACGGTAAGGACGCCATAGGCAATAGGCGCTCCGGGCCGATACACGCACTGTTACGACAGGTTTTGCCAAATGTGATGGAGAGAGGGCTTTTTCGCAGGTGCGAAATATGTTATGACAGCGCTGTCAGTAAATATGAGGCGGGCCATCCCCCGCGGGAATTAAGTATCATGAAGTCCATCGCCAGCATTTTTGTGAACCTCGTCATCGGTTGGGCCCGCGCGCACCGCCTGCCCGTCGCGGACTAAAGGGAGCGCCACACGATGAAAAAGCAGATTGAAGCCTTCCTGATGGGCCTGCTGGCCTTCGGTTTCGCGCCGGGTACGGCGAAGTTCTGATCGCTGCCAGCGATCGCCCTTTTTGAAGGCCGGGTGACGTTTTACGTCTTTTGCCCGGCCTTTTTCACAGGCGCGGCGCTGGATGCGGAGGCGCTGTCCGAAGACCCATCATCCGCCGCCATCGAGGCCGGGGCGGAATCCGGCTCCTGGCCGCCCCCGTCTGCGACGGCTTGACCAGCAGCTCGACCTTGGCCTTCTTGCGCAGGCTATTCAGCATACCCGCCACCTGGTTATAGATCAGGTAGCGCATGATGATCGGGCGCTCTTCCTCAAGCGTCGGCAATTGCTCGGGCCGGCGATCCTCGACTCGCAGCAGCGCCCAGCCGCCATCGACCTGGACCGGCCCCACCGTATCGCCGGTCTTGGCCGTCGCCAGCACGCCCTTATAGGCTTGCGGCATGATGTCCGTGGTGAAATAGCCCATGTCGCCGCCATTGAAGCGCGTGCCCTGGTCGATCGACTTTTCCATCGCCATGGCTTCGAACAGGGCGCCGCCCACGAGCTGCTTCAGCGCCGCGTCGGCCTCGGCCTTGGTCCGCAGCAGTATCAGGCGCGTGCGGATTTCCTCGGATTGTTTCGACAGCTTGACCTGCTCGTCGTAATGATCCTTAACCGCCTTGTCGTCGATATCGCGGTCAATGCTGGTCTCGACCAGCATGTCGCCCAGAATACGGTCATGCGCGGCGCGCAGGCGGCGCTGGGCGGTGGTCGATTTCTCCAGCCCCTTGGCCATGGCCGCCTTGGCCAGCAGGCGCTGGTCGATCACCTCTTCCAGGGTGCGCGAGAACAGGTCGGAGGTGACATCGAGCGGCTCGCCCGGACCGATCTGCCCCTGGGCGATCGCCTCGGCACGGACATCGGAGGTCCAGATGGTTTCGCCGTCGATCCGCGCCACCGCGACATCGCCGGCTTCCGGCGGCGCTTCATTGCTGACGGTCGTCTTGTTACAGGCCGCGACGCTTAAACTCAGCGCCAGCAGGACAGGCACGTATACGAAGCGCAGGACAGAGCGTTTAACCATGAATTTCCCCAAAGTGGCCTTACGACGGTACCGACCCCAAGCCGACATTGACATACATCATTCCGCCGCTTAAGTCAGTGCCCGTGCTTGAAAAGCGCAATTCCGGACCTATTTGACCTGTAAGTCGTTTCAGTCTCGTTACGAACACTACAGATAAATAAGACGTTTTCGCGCCGACTTCACAATTCTCTACATCTGACAGGCTAATCTGGCCCGATTTGAGGCTATTTCAGACTGATACGAAATTCATAGTTAAGGTTTCTCATGCTGGCCATCGCCAAAATGCTTTTCGGCTCCTCAAATGATCGCAAGGTGCGCGGTTACATGGCCCGCGCGCAGAAGATCAGCGCGCTTGAGCCCAAATACAAGGCGATGAGCGATGAGGAACTGCGCGGCCAGACGCAGATTTTCAAGGAACGCATCGCCAAGGGCGCCTCGCTCGATCTGCTGATGGATGAAGCCTTCGCCGTGGTGCGCGAAGCCGCCTGGCGCTCGATCGGCCAGCGCCATTACGATGTCCAGCTTGTCGGCGGCATGATCCTGCACAAGGGCGGCATCGCCGAAATGCGCACCGGTGAAGGCAAGACCCTGGTGGCCACCGCGCCGGTCTATCTCAATGCCCTGTCGGGCAAGGGCGTCCACCTGATCACGGTCAACGACTACCTGGCCAAGCGCGATGCCGACTTCATGGGTCGCGTTTATCGCTTCCTCGGCCTGACCACCGGCGTCATCGTCCAGGGCCTTTCCCAGGGCCAGCGCAAGCAGGCCTACGGTTCGGATGTCACCTACGGCACCAATAACGAATTCGGTTTCGATTACCTGCGCGATAACCTCGCCTACAGCCGCAACGAAATGGTCCAGCGCGGGCACAACTTCGCTATCGTCGACGAAGTCGACTCGATCCTGATCGACGAAGCCCGCACGCCGCTGATCATCTCCGGCCCGACCGAGGACCGCTCCGAGCTTTACAAGATCCTCAACGCCACCATACTGGAACTGATCCGCGATCCGGATACGTTCGAGCTGGACGAGAAGCAGCGCCAGGTCCTGCTCTCGGAACTGGGTTCCGAGCGTCTGGAAGAAATGCTGGAGGCCGGGGGCCACCTGGCGGAAGATTCGGCCGGCCTCTATGATCCGGTCAATATCTCGCTGGTCCACCATGCCAACCAGGCCCTGCGCGCCAATACGCTCTACACGCTGAACAAGGACTATATCGTCAAGGACGGCGAGATTATCCTGATCGACGAATTCACCGGCCGCATGATGACGGGCCGCCGCTTAAGCGAAGGTCTACACCAGGCGATCGAAGCGAAGGAAGGCGTCGATATCCAGCCGGAAAACCAGACCCTGGCCTCGGTGACGATCCAGAACTATTTCCGCATGTACGAAAAGCTTTCGGGCATGACCGGCACGGCCGCCACGGAAGCGCAGGAATTCGGCGATATCTACAAGATGGATGTGCTCGAAATCCCGACCAACCGCCCGATCATGCGCGTCGATGACGATGATGAGGTCTATCGCACCGAAGCCGAGAAGTTCAACGCCATCGCCGCCCAGGTCGCCTATTGCTACGTCAAGGGCCAGCCGATCCTGGTCGGCACCGCCTCGATCGAGAAATCCGACGACCTGTCGAAATTCCTCAATGCCTACAGCTACAAGGTCGAGCAGTCGCGCACCCTGCGCGCGAACTTCGCCAATGCCGACAAGAAGGATATCCTGAAAGCCGGCGAAGACGCCTATGACATCGTCTACAAGTCCGGCAAGGGCATTCCGCATAACGTGCTGAACGCCCGCTTCCACGAGCAGGAAGGCGACATCATCGCCGACGCCGGCGTGCCGGGCGCCGTCACCATCGCCACAAACATGGCGGGCCGCGGCACCGACATCCAGTTGGGCGGCAATGTCGACATGCGCGTGCAGAAATGGCTGGCCGAACAGGACGCCGCAGGCAATGCCGTCTCGGCCGAGCAGATTCTCGCCAAGAAAACCGAAATCGAGGCCCGGGTCGGCGACCTGAAGCAGAAGGCGCTGGCCGCCGGCGGCCTGTTCGTGCTCGGCACCGAACGCCACGAAAGCCGCCGCATCGACAACCAGCTTCGCGGTCGTACCGGCCGCCAGGGCGACCCCGGCCGCTCGAAATTCTTCCTCTCCTGCGAAGACGACCTGATGCGCATCTTCGCCGGCGACCGCCTGAATGCGATGATGAAATCGCTCGGCGTCGAGGAAGGCGAGGCCATCACCCACAAGCTGCTGAACGGCGCCATCGCCACCGCGCAAAAGCGCGTGGAACAGCGCAACTACGAAATCCGCAAGAACCTGCTGAAGTATGACGACGTGGTCAATGACCAGCGCAAGGCCGTCTTCGAGCAGCGCCAGGACTTCATGGATTCGGATGACCTCAGCGAACTGATCGGCGAATTCCGCACCGACACGATCCACGATCTGGTCGAGCGCCACATGCCGCCCAAGGCCTATGCCGAAAAGTGGGAAATTCCGGAACTGAAAGAAGCCATCCTCAACCTCACCGGGCTCGATCTGCCGCTGGAAGAGTGGGCGCAAGAAGAAGGCATCGCCAACGAGGAATTCGAGGAACGCATCCAGACCCTGGCCGCCGAGAAGATGGAGGAGCGTCTGCGCCTGCTCGGCGACGACCAGATGAAGGCGCTGGAAAAGCAGTTCCTGCTGCAAATGATCGACATGCACTGGCGTGAGCACCTGATGCATCTCGATCACCTGCGCGCCGTCATCGGCCTGCGCGGCTACGGCCAGCGCGACCCGCTGAACGAATACAAGACCGAAGCCTTTACCCTGTTCGAGACCCTGCTGACCAATCTGCGCCACTCGGTCACGCGCTGGCTGATGACCATGGAAATCCGCTTCGAGGCGCCGCCGGAACAATTGGCTGAAGCCGATCCGATGCCCTTCGCCCCGTCCCTGCCGCAGCAGCGCCGCGCCTTCGAGGAAGTCCATCTCGATCCGCTGACCGGCCACAATGAGCGCGCCGCCAAACTGACCGACGACCTGACGCCGGAACAACGCGCCGCCCTGCCGCCCCAGGCCCTGCCCGCCGGCTGGGAGAACACCTCGCGCAACGGCCTGTGTCCGTGTGGTTCCGGCGCTAAGTTCAAACACTGCCACGGCACGCTGGTCTGAGCCGCAAGTTTTTAGCCAGACGGGCTTCGCCCTTTGGGCGGCTCAGGTGCCAAGTTCAAGCACTGCCACGGCACCCTGGTTTAAAGCGATCATCCTCCACCTTATACCTCCCCGGCTTGCCGCGAAGGGGGACTGCGCCAGTCTTCATGGCGTGGTGGTGGGTTTCTTGCTTCGACCCAATACCATAACATCTAGCTGGTCATTTTTTTGTGACCATTCCCTATCCCATAGTCCTTGGGCTTGTCGCCGCATGATACCGTCGTATAGGGTGCCGGCGCTTACAGATGGGGGAGCTTATGGCCAGAACAACCGACAGACGCTCGCTTATCCGCACCGGCCTGGCCGCCGCCGTGCTGGCCCCGCTAACGGCGCCCCGAATAGCCCTGGCGGCCGAGCCGCCGCTGATCCCTATCCACACCGATCCGGCGCAGGTGTTCCGCACCACGGTCTGCCTGCGCCCCTTCCGCGCCGCCGGTCCGCGCATCGAAAGCGAAACCGTCGGGCGCAAACAGGTCATCCATAATTACGGCCACGGCGGCAGCGGCTGGTCGCTCTCCGGGGCTCGGCCGCAGAAGCCGTCTGGCTGGCCATGCAGTCCTCGCCGCGAAAAGTCGCGGTCATCGGCGCCGGCGCGCTTGGCCTGACCGCCGCCATCACCGCCCAGCGCGCCGGGGCCGAGGTCACCATTTACGCGAAGGAGCGCTTTCCCTTTGTCCGTTCGGCGCGCGCCACCGGCATCTGGTCGCCGGATTCGCGCGTGGCACAAACCGCCGCTATGCCCGCCGATTTTCCCGTCCTGTGGGAGCGCATGGCGCGCACCGCCGCCGCCCTGCACGAAAGCTATGTCGGCAGCGCCGGCAATCCGGTGGAATGGATCGATTACTACATCCTGCGCGATCCGGAACCGGAAACCCAGCCGGCCGCTGAAGCCCCCGACGTTTTTGACCCCGGTTTTGCCTCTCTGAACGACCGCCTTCAGGGCCTGATGCCGCATTCCGGTCCGGTAGCGACGGAAACCACGCCGTTTGCCGCCGCGCAGGTGCGCCGCGCTGCCAATCTCTCCTTCAATATCGCCGACTACGGTCGCCAGCTTGAGGCTGATTTCCTGGTGGCCGGCGGGCGTTTTGAATATATGGAATTTCATGAGCCGTCCGACCTCTCCAGACTGAAGGAAAAGGTCATCATCAACTGCACCGGCTATGGCGCCCGCGCCCTGTGGCGCGATGAAAGCGTCATTCCCATCCGCGGCCAGATCGTCTGGCTGACCCCGCAGGAAGGCGTCCATTACGGCTTTTATCATGAGGGTGTCGGCGTCCTGGCCCGTCGTGACGGCATAGTGGTGCAGGACTTCGGCCCCGACGAAGCCTTCGGCTGGAACGACGCCAACGAGACCGCCGATCCGGCAGCCGCCCAAGCGACACTTGAAAAGCTGAAGACGGTCTATCGGGTGTAGCGGGCTAGCGCAAAGCACGATAAATGATTATAGTGAATTCGGAGGTGTTCGATCGTGTCAAGAAAAGGCCAACATGTAGTTCCGTCCGCTACTGGCGGTTGGAGCGTAAAAAAGTCAGGCGCAATGCGAGCTACGGTCATTTACCAAACGCAAGCCGAGGCTATTGCGGCCGCAACAAAGATTGCACAAAATCAAAAGACTGAGCTTTATATTCATGGGCGAGATGGGCGTATCCGTGAGCGCAATTCCTATGGCACAGACCCGCACCCACCAAAGGGATAAATTTGCCAATCCCGTTTGAAAAATCTGTCTTTATCAATTGCCCTTTTGATCCGGAGTTTGCCCCCTTGCTGCAGGCGGTGGCATTCTGTGTGACCGATTTGGGCTTCTATCCTCGATTGGCACCCGAAAATGCCGATAATGCGGCAAATAGATTAGATCGAATTATTGATTTAATTCGAGAATCAAAATTCGCTATACACGATTTAAGCCGCTGTAAATCCATCTCAGCCAATGAATATTCAAGACTGAATATGCCTTTTGAATTGGGCATTGATCATGGCGCCCGAAGGCTAGGTGAAAATTCGTTATCTTCTAAAGCGATCCTCATACTTGAGCATACCCAGTATGATTATCAGAAGTCGTTGTCTGATATTTCCGGTTGGGATATCCATGCTCACGGAGGGGACCATATTAAAGCCGTTCGCCATGTACGAAATTGGCTTTTAAGACAAGCCAATGCGGATCCAACAGGCCCCGCCAAAATACTTAGCGATTACGCCACATTTCAAGAATGGTATTGGGAACGCGAACTTGGCCGCGGCTCCTCTGAAGAAGATATTAAGTCCTACCCAACAGTTCAGATGGTAGATGCAATGCGCGAATGGGTCGACAAAGGCCGGCCGACATAGCCACCCGCATTGCTTAAGGTCCACATCCTAGAAGCTGGCTATTCTTAAAATACTGGACCTTTCGCTCCAAAAGTGATATCACTTTGATATAACTTTATGGAGGGCAAGATGACCGATGACAGCAGGCCCCTGAGCGAATTGGTGGCGCAGGGCTGGGAAATCCTGAACTACAGTTCGTCACACGACGCCACCAATGGCGCGATTGTCGAAAATTTCCTTCTGCGCAAACAGAAGATGCACCGGATCCTCAGCGTCAGGCCGAAGATGCTCGGCAAGGGATTTGTCGTCAAGGAAATGGATGTTTAAGGGAGGGTGATATGAACGATCAACCGATAAACAGTACCCGTGAACGCGTCGGCGAAAGCGGCAATGGCGGCGTCATGCTGCTGGTCTTCCTGGCGCTCGTGGTGGCGGCCGTCATCGCCCCGGTCATGCGGATGCCGCTGTGGGCCATACCGCCGGCCCTGACGGCGCTCTTCCTGCTGATGGGCTTCTACACTGTCCAGCCCAACCAGACCGTGGCGCTCACCGTTTTTGGCAATTACAAGGGCAGCGACCGCAATACCGGCCTGCGCTGGGTGCCCTTCTGGTATGGCCGCCGCAAGGTGTCCCTGCGGGTCCGCAATGTCACCAGCGAGGCCCTGAAGGTCAATGACCAGCGCGGCAATCCGATCGAGATCGCCGCCAATATCGTCTGGCATGTCGCCGATTCGGCGCAGGCTTTGTTCGATGTCGATGACTATGCCGCCTTCGTCAATATCCAGATCGAGACAGCCCTGCGCGAAACGGCGCGCCAGTATGCCTATGATCACGCCGATGACGGCCAGCCGACCCTGCGCGATGACGCCGATATCGTCGGCGCCCGGCTGAAAGAGGATTTGCAGGCGCGCGTGGCGGTGGCCGGCGTGGCGGTCGATGAAGCCCACCTGATGCACCTGGCCTATGCGCCGGAAATCGCCGGCGCCATGCTCAAGCGCCAGCAGGCCGAGGCGGTGATTGCCGCCCGCCAGAAGATCGTCGCCGGCGCCGTCGGCATGGTCGAAATGGCCCTGGAGCAGTTGTCGCAGCGCGGCGTCGTCGATCTCGACGAGGAGCGCAAGGCGTCGATGGTGTCAAACCTGCTGGTCGTGCTGTGTGCCGATCGGGAAGTCCAGCCGGTGGTCAATACCGGCACACTTTACGGCTAGAGCATAGATCCGACTGAATCGGATCTATGCTCTAGCTCTTTACTTTGACGCACTTTTTAATCCGAAAAGTGCGTCACACTTTTCGGAAAGTGCTCTGATGGCCTCGCCCGGCAAGAAAGCCTATCCCTTGCGACTGCCGCCGGAAGTCCTGGCGGCAGTAGAACGCCTGGCCGCGTCCGAACTGCGCTCGACCAATGCCCAGCTTGAAATGCTTCTGCGCGAAGCCCTGAAGAAACGCGGCGTCCGTCTGACACCGCCCGGCACAGACGACGATCATTGACTTGATCCTCATGGCGCGCTTAATCGGTACACCAATCCGGAGCCTGCCTATGCCGCCTGTCATTACCGCTTTTGAACGCTCACCCGATGGCGGCCGGGGACTGGCCCGCGATACGCGCGTGCGCTGGGCGCTGGAGGAAACCGGCCAGCCCTATGAGGTCCGTCATCTCTCCTTCGAGGCCATGAAACAGCCTGCGCACCTGGCGCGGCACCCTTTCGGCCAGATTCCCACCTATGAGTGCGGCGATCTTGTCCTGTTCGAGACCGGATCGATCGTCCTCCATATTGCCGAACGCCATCCGGGCCTGCTGCCGCAAGATTCCAATGCCCGCGCGCGGGCCATCACCTGGATGTTCGCCGCGACCAATACGGTGGAACCGCCGATCCTTGACCTGGTGACCGCCCGGATTATCGAACGCGACAAACCCTGGGCCGAAGCACGCCTGCCCCTGGTTCAGGACCGCATCCGCGACCGGTTGAAGCCGCTGTCTGCCCGCCTGGGCGACGATGAGTGGCTCGATGGCGCCTTCAGCGCGGGCGATCTGATGATGGTGTCGGTCCTGCTCAGGCTGCGGCCATCGGGCCTGCTGGACGAATATCCGGGCCTGGCCGCCTATGTGGCGCGCGGCGAGGCCAGGCCCGCCTACCAACGTGCGTTCGCGGCGCAAAAAGCGGACTTCGAAGCCGCACCCGGCAGGCAAACCTAACCCTCAATCCGCGTCCAGTCGACGCCCTTGCAGATCAGGCCGCCCAGCACGCAGCCGGTCGTCGTCATGGTGTTTTCAGCCACCTGCATTTTCAGGCGGTAGTGCAGCTTTCGCTGCGGGTCGTAAGCCTTGCCGGTCCATTTGCCGTCGCCTTGGTCGGTGATCATCATGACCAGCCGGTCGCCGGTTTTTTCATCCTTCGTGCCCGGTCGTATCCAGGTGTTGACGGCGCAGATATCCTCGCCGCAGGGCGCGATGCGCACCCTTGCCTTGCCGTCTCCGCGCGCCCAGTCGCCCTGCGGCGACATCGCCTGTGCAGAGGAGGTTATGCCCGCCAGGACGAGCCCGGCCATCAGGATTTTCAATCGCATGAATCACTCCGGTTTTAGCCAGCCGTAAACAGATACGCCCGTAACCGCGCACCGGATCAGGACGCGATTTTTTCAGCCCGCGGTGAACCGGCGACGCGCGCCCTCCGTAAGCCTTGGCAGGTCACACGGAAATGCCCATGCTCCTGTCATCCAACCTTATCGTCCTGATCGGCCTCTTCGCCGGCATAAGCGCCATCATGATGGCGGCCACAGCCGTGCAACTGCTGACCGGCAAGAGCGGCTGGATAGATACGCTATGGACCTTCGCGGTCGGCGCCGGCGGGATCGCGGCGGCCCTTTTGCCGGCCGAAGGCGCCAATGACCTGCGCCGTATCTGCGTCGGCCTGCTGGTTGCCGTCTGGGCCCTGCGGCTGGGCCTGCATATCGCCGCGCGCACCCATGAAGGCGAGGACGATCCGCGCTACGCCGCCATAAAGGCCGATCACCCCAGGGACTGGCCAGTCTATCTCTTCGGCATGTTGCAGGCGCAAGCCATCGCCGCGTTTGTGCTTGTGGTGGCCGTGCGCTTCGCCGCTATAAGTCCGGCGCCCTTTCCGGCCGCCACGGACCTGATCGGCATCGCCGTCCTGCTCATTGCCTTCATTGGCGAAGGCGTGGCCGATGGCCAGCTCCGCGCCTTTGGCAAGACGCACAAGAAGGCGGTGGCCGATATCGGCCTGTGGCGCTGGTCGCGCCATCCGAATTATTTCTTCGAGTGGCTGGGCTGGTGCGGCTGGGCAGTGATCGCGCTGTCCGGCCCGTTCGGCTGGCTGGCCGTGCTGGCGCCGGTGCAGATGTACATCCTGCTCGTTTACGTCTCCGGCATTCCGCCGCTCGAAAAACACATGCGCGAGACCCGCGGCCAGGCGTTTGATGATTACGCCGCCCGCACCTCCGCCTTCTTTCCCTTACCCCCAAAGAGCCGATCATGAACCTCGCCACCACGCTTGCCGAACGCGCCCCCCTGCCGAACGCCGTGACCCTGGCCGCCATCGACTTTCTGGTCGGGCGCAGCAAGCGAAAGATCGCGCAATCCGCGCTCCCGGAAGAGGCATTCGTGGCCGCCATGAACGATTATCCGATCGCCGTCCATACCGCCGCGGCCAATGCGCAGCACTATGAAATCCCCGACCGCTTCTTCGGTTATATTCTGGGGGAGCGGCGCAAATATTCCTGCTGCTTCTACCCGTCGGACAACACCACGCTCGATGAGGCCGAGGTTCTGGCCCTGGAAGAGACCTGCCGCCACGCCGACCTGAAGGACGGCCAGACCATCCTCGAACTGGGCTGCGGCTGGGGCTCGCTGTCGCTTTACATGGCCGAAACATATCCCAACGCCCGCATCATTTCGGTATCCAATTCGCAGTCCCAGCGCGACTATATCGAGCGCCAGGCCGTCCTGCGCAAACTGACCAACCTGACGGTCATCACCGCCGACATGAACGATTTCACCACGCACCTGATGTTCGACCGCATCGTCAGCGTCGAGATGTTCGAGCACATGTCGAACTGGCGCGAACTGCTGGCGCGCGCCCGCACCTGGCTGAAATCCAGCGGCTTTCTCTTCCTGCACGTCTTCACCTCGAAGACGCATTCCTACCGCTTCAATCATGAGGCAGACAGCGATGACTGGATCGGCAAGTACTTCTTCACCGGCGGCATCATGCCGGCGCAGGATCTGCCGCATCGCTTCCCTGACCTGTTCACGGTCGAGGCCGAATGGCGTTGGTCGGGCGAGCACTACCGCCGCACCGCCCTGGACTGGCTGGAAAATTTCGATGCCCACCAGGCGCAGATCGAACCGATCCTGAAATCCGTCTATGGCAAGGATGCGGGCCTGTGGCGCCGGCGCTGGCGGCTGTTTTTCCTGGCCACGGCCGGTTTGTGGGGCCATGCTGGCGGTTCGGAATGGGGCGTCGGCCATTATCGGTTGAGGCCGGTAGCATAGACTTCCTTCTCCTCCCCTGCAAAGCGGGGGAGGTATCGAGCAAGGCCATTAGGCCGCGTCGAGACGGAGGGGGCCTAATAACATTGGAAAGCCCCCTCCGTCGCCGACTTCGCGGCGCCACCTCCCCGCTTCGCAGGGGAGGAGATATCTTAGTTAATGCCCTGCTCACTCAGGGCTTCCGCTTTCGCCTCGGTAAAAACCGACTTCGGAACATGGGTGATCCGGCAGGCCAGGTCGCCCTCACCCGACGCCACGATATAATGATCACCGCCATCGACAATCCCGGTCGTAAACACCACGTCGCGGATATAGACTTGGTCCTCGATCGGTCGAGTCAGCTCCGCATTTGCCTCGATCAGCGGCACGTGACTGGTGCGAAGTATCCGGCCCGGATCGTCCCTGTCCAGCAGCGACCAGTAGGTGCGATAGATGCCTATGATTTCCTTTGGCTCGACGCCGTGCCACAGGCTGAGCCAGCCCTCCGGCGTGAGAATCGGCGGGGTGCCGCCGCCCATGCGCGCTGTCGCCACGGTGCCGGAATGCGGGCGAATGCCCGGCCTGCGGCAGGGTTTCCAATAGAGCCCATCCTTTGACGAAGCCAGGTTGATCGAAGGCCCGGCGCGCCATTCACTGCCCGGCGGATAGGCGAAATAGAGATCACCGAGCGGCCGCGTCTGCGCCCAGTATTCGCCACCGACCTTGCCCTCGAAGATCAGCATGTCCTTGTTCTGGTGATCGAGCACAATATCTTCGAACACCCAGTCGAGACCATTTTGCGAACTGTAGAGCGTGGTCGATTGCCGCTCCGGGCTGATCGAACAGGTGGTCATCAGGAAACGGCCATCCACCCGCGATATACGCGGGTCTTCTATGCCGTAGCACTGCAGGCTGTTTTCCGGCGCCACCGCCTTGTCATAGTGCATGGCAATGACCTCAAGCCCATCCGGCGACAGCTCGACCGGCAGGAACCACGACAGCGAGGTCAGGGCGATGATCCGCCAGCCCCCGCCACGCAGTTTGAAGACCCGCGGATCGGCCGTATCGACCAGGTCCAGCGGCCACGGATCGAGCCCGTACCGCCCCTCGTCCCAGCGGATGGAATGGACATGATTATCGAAGATCGGCGTCCGCAGCGCTTCGGCGACGCGCACCATCATCAGCAGGTTGCCATTGGCCAGCCGGGTCAAGCCGGGATTGAAGGCGCCCAGCACATAGGTTTCGGCCTTTAAATGCCCAGCCAGGGGCGAGCGCGACAGGTCGATATCGTCCGGCGTCAGGATTAGCCGGTCAATGTCATATCGGCTCACCGCACCGGCCCTGTATCATCGGCGATCGGGGTTTCGCGCTCAATGGCGAGCAGGTCTTCGTCGGTGTCATGCACCGCCACCGCGCCCTCTTCCGGCATGTCGGCGGCATCGATATCGAGCGCGGCGCCGCTGTGCAGATGGTGGCTATCGTCAATGCCGGTCGGCACATATTCCGAGCCGTGCCGTTCGCGGTTTTCCGGCGTAAACGGCAGGCCGGCGGCATCGGTCAGGGTGGTTTCACCGGGCTTCAGCACGCTGTCGCGCGCCAGCCCTTTCGAAGTGGTTACGGTCATGGTCATGTCCTCCTGTGCGCCCCGCCGGAATCTTCCGGCAAAAACGCATCAAGGGACAATATGTTTTACGCCTGTTCGCGCACGCGATCGAGCTGGGCCTGCGCGCCCTTAGAGAGGCTTTTCAGATGCTGCTCGTCGAAGATTTCCAGCGCCGCTTCCAGGGCATAGGCGGCTTCGGCGCGTTCCATCATGAAGCCGGTGATATCGCCGCGCGCCACATAGAGCCGCGCCAGATTGGTTTGCAGGATCGCCCAGCCGACCGGATCATGCTCCGGCTTGCAGGCGCGCAGTTCAGCCTTGAAATCGGCCTCGGCCTGATCGAGCGACTGGAGATCGCCCTTCAGTTCGGCGTGTTTGGCCAGGCAGGCGGCGCGGTTGTTGATCAGTTGCCCGCGTAGCGACAGGCCCTTTTGCAGCGGCCGCTTCAGCGCCAGGTCATAGACCTGCATGGCCTTTTCGTAGATCTGTTGATTGAGCGTCAGTTCGGCCAGGGCCTGCAAGCCCATGGCCAGGGCCTGCTTGTGCGCCACCCAGTCCAGCGGCGAATGTTCGAAATCAACCGGTTCTTCCTCTGTGCTGAGCAGTGAAATACCTTCGGAGATGATGCCCGGATTGCCCTCGATCTCGCCTTTCCATACCATGGCCATACCCAGGCGCAGATTGACTCGCGACCAGGTGACCGGCTCATAGGCCGGATCGAAGCGCGCCTGCAGCGCTTCAAAGTCCTTGATCACCGCCGCCATCAGCGACGGATCGCAACGATCCAGCCCCACCAGGGTCAGCAGGTCAGCGCGTTCATAACGCGCCTGCGCGGCCTCGATCTTGTCGGCGGCGGCATGGGTCTGCTGCACGCGCTTGTCGGCGCGCTCCACGGCGCGATCGATATGGGACATGGCCAGCAGGGCCAGTTCTAGGTCTTCGCCGACGCCCTGCTTCACCGCCAAACGGGCGGCCAGTTGCGCCTCCACGCGGTTGAAACGGGCGCGAATGGCTTCATCGTCCTGAATGGCGGCGCGGCCCCCGGCCAGCAGGTCCTCTGCAGAGGTCAGCAGGTCGTGGGTTTCGTAAAGATCGGAAGACAGGATGCAGGTCTGGGCCTGTTCCAGGGCGGCGATGGCGGCCTCGGCGGCGGTTTTGGCTTCCTTGCCGGCGTTTTTCGGCGGCGGAGGCGGCACGGCGCAGCGCCACCGGATCACCGGTGCGGCGGCCATATTCGCGCCAGACCTGGGCGGCTTCGAGATAGGGGGCAAAGCGGTTCTTGGTCGAGACCCGGCCGCCTTCGATATCGAGCTGGCGCCCTTGCGTGATCAGCAGTTGCAGGTTCATCAGCTCGTACAGGCTGGGATCGGAATCGATCCGGCCGTGGTTACGAAAGATGCGCCTCAGTTCACGGCCAAATTCAAACATCGCTTGTCCATCGCTTCCGAAGCGAAAAGCGTATCAGGACGATACGCTCCGTTCGGCGGTAAATGGACATTTGCAAAGGAAGTGCCGGAAGCAGTGGATAAGGACGGTTTATCCACCATACGCATCTTATACCTCCCCGACTTGTCGGGGAGGGGGACCGCCGCGCGCTTGCGCGGTGGTGGTGGGGTTTCTTGATTTTACCGCCCGATCCAGCGCGGTAAACCCTCATCACTCCGCCCGATTTCGCTGCTGCGACGTTTCTTCCAGGTTCTTATTCGACGTAACCATAGCGACAGAACCATCTTTACTGCTTTAGCATCCAGACCAGGGCAATCTGCGACGACATGGCTTTAGCAAACATTACAGAATCCTTTTGCATCAGTTTGTCGCGGATTTTAACAAATTCGGCCTCGTCAATGACGCCTTCCTCTTTCAGAGACTTCCATTTGATCAGTTCATCGGCAACCGAATATGTCGTAAGCGCATCTCTTGCCATAATAGGCGGGGATTTATCTTCTTTTTGTTTTGGCTTCTTACGGTTGATCGCTTCGTGCATTTTATCAAATTGGCGGTTCAGAGGATCAGCCCATCTAAACTTTAAGAGAACGACGGGGACTATTGCCAGTAGCGCGATCAAGCCTCCGACACGACTTTCCATGACATGTTCGTCAACTATCGATGTGGCCCATTGATACCGATTATTGGCATCGACCTGTTCGCTAAGACGACTATCAGCTTCTGACCCGTATTTCAGGTGGAGGTCTAATGGAGAAAGGTAATAATCAGCGCTCAAATTTGGATTGGCTGGAACATTAGCACTTGCTTGTTCAGCCGCGCTATATTCCATAATGGACCATATACCAACACCTAGCGCCCCTATCACACACAACGTTTGCATAAGCTTTGTTGTTGTTTTTATGAAGTTTCTATTGCCCGTCATCAGCGCCGCAATTAGACCCCCAAATAAAAGCAAAGGCGGCAGGACAATCGGGAGACTCAATAATATTAATGCTCCCATTGCCAAAATCGTAATGGCATCCCCTGTACCGTCCTTTTTTATTTCATCCATTTCGCTACCCTAAACAGCCTAATCTCCACATCTTTTAGAGACAGCGTCAGAAATTTCAATGTGAAATAGAAATGAAAGCGGATTTCGGATAAACGGCTATTTCTTGTGGTCGAAAGCCTGCGCATCCGGTTCATGGAGCGACCTTGGGACCGACACCGGTTCAGCCTCGGCTATCCGGCGCAAAGCGGCATTGATCCGGCCCTGCCAACCGGCACCAGCCGCCTTGAAATGATCAAGCACTACCTGATCGAGCCGGATGGAAATGGCGACTTTCTTGGGCGGATAACGACCGATAAAAGCATAGGGTTCCAATTCGGCCCACTCTTCTTCGGTGAGGTAGCCGGAATCAGGATCGGCCATGGCTGCCGCTGTAACGATAGCGTCCTCTTCCGGCGTAAGGGAAATATGATCAGGTTTTAACTTGGGCATATTTTTTTGTCCTCGCGTGGATTGGCTTTGCGCAAACCGATAATGCGCCTAGTGTCGCCCCGGTCTGTATAAACGCTGACATAAAGTCGGGAACCAATATAGCCCACGGCAATAAAGCGTTCTTCACCATAGTCGAAGCGGGTGTCGGGGATTGTATAGGCTCCGTCCCACTCGAACCGCTCCGCCAAGGCGAGCGAGCAACCATGCTTCTCGATATTGGTGCGGTCCTTGGCAGGATCGAAGTCGATCTTCATGCAAATTGTATATACAATTTATCCGCCAAGTCAAATTGTATATACAATTCGTTTGAGCCGCGCTTTTGTCCGCTGGAAATACACATCGGGGAAGCGTTCGGAGACACAGCTTAAAATAATAAATCTCTAATTTTTGTGCTTAGGTTTTGTGAACCATGCCGCGAGACCTGATATTAATAAAATTGGGCCGCCAACATAAGTCACATAGACCCCAACATAAGAAACGGTTGCCCAAATAATTAGGTATATTGCCAGAGTAATCCAAAAAATTGCTGAGGCTTTGCCGTGAACCCAATTCCTCATTTTATTAGCTCAAAAAGAATGTGTCAGTTCCACAAAGTGGTTGAGAACGGCTTCCATATGTGGATTTTGCGATGATGTATCCCACAATCGAGCATCGCGCCATAAGGGCTAGGTTTCCGCTTATTCCGGAACGTGTCATCGCTATATGCAACTTGTTCAAACCGTCGGTAATTTGGTCAGCGGCCGACCCAGACTTTAGTCTGCGCAAACCACCGTCATAGAAGCTCTTGTCAATGCCTGTTCGCCTGATGAATGAATGCACAAAGTCATAATCACTTGTTGCTGCTGCATCCAATTCATATGCAATAACATCTACCGTGGCTCCATACTTTCTACAAACCACATCATAAAAACGAGCTGCGCAGATCATTATAGAGGGTATTAAATTACCATCATTGGTTTCTTCGGCAAATTTAGCCAAATTATCACCCCCAAATCCCCCTCGGTCAGACGCTTCAAGCTGCCATATGGCAGACTTGGCACCAGGATGCCCTGCTTCGGCTGCCTTATACCAACAGTCCGCAGCTAAATCGAAATCATATGGCGTTATGCTGCCGCCGCCCCAAAGAAGGGAAAGGTTATAAACCGCAGAAATATGCCCTTGTCTTGCCGCGTTGCCAAAATGCTTACTTGCGCCACTGTTGTCACCTTTCTGTAAAGCTAAAACACCCGCAACGTATTCGCCTTCAGCTTCTTTTGACTTGCTCTTGAAAAATGGATTTTGAAATCCAATCATTCCCTCCCCCGCGGGCTGTATTTAATCGAGCTGTCAATCAACCGACCGTGCGTTTACGTAAAATAACTACTTTGGCGGCAATATCTAGCCCCGTTCCTTCGTCCTCTGGAACGACACATCCGGGAAGCGCTCGGAGACGTAATTTATCTCCCAGCCCGACTTGCCGAGGAAGACCGGCGCCTCGTCGATATCGGCGCCCATCTGAGAACGGTACTTACCGCCGAAATCCTCGATCTTGGCCGCGTCGCCGCCGAGCCAGCGCGCTTCGGCATATGGCGATGGCTCGAACACGCATTCCAGGCCATATTCATTGGCCAGGCGGTCGGCCATGACCTCGAACTGGAGCTGCCCCACGGCGCCGACAATGAAATCCGAGCCGATCGACGGACGAAACAATTGCGTCACGCCCTCTTCGGCCAGGGATTCCAGCGCCTTTTTCAGGTGCTTGGCCTTGAGCGGATCTTTCACGCGCACGCGCTGGAGGATTTCCGGCGCGAAGTTCGGCAGTCCGGCGAAACGGATTAATCCGGACTCGGACAATGAGTCACCGACGCGCAAAACGCCGTGGTTGGGAATGCCGATAACGTCGCCGCCAAAGGCATCTTCGGCCAGTTCGCGGTCCGAGGCAAAGAACATAATCGGCGCGTTGACGCTGAGTTGCTTGCCGGTGTTCTGCACTTTCAGCTTCATGCCGCGCTGGAACTTGCCGGAGGTCAGTTTCAGCATGGCGATGCGGTCGCGGTGGTTCGGGTCCATATTGGCCTGGACCTTGAACACAAAGCCGGTGACTTCCTTGTCGGTCGGATTGACCGTGGCGTCGACGCCGGCCTTCGAGGCTTTCACCACCTTCGGCGGCGGCGCAAAACCGCCGATCGCCGCCAGCAATTGATTGACGCCGTAGTGGCGCAGGGCCGAACCGAAGATCACCGGCGTCATATGGCCTTCCAGGAAGCTTTCCTCATCGAACGACTTGAAACCACCCTGGATCAGTTCGGCGGTCTCCGTCAGTTCCGCGCGTTCATCGGCGGAAAGCCAGCCCTTGGCCACAGCCTCGTCGAGCGGCGCCGGACCTTCGTGGCCCTGATCGTATTCGGCGCCGCTATCGCGCTTGGTGAAGGGGTAAAACAGGCCGGTTTTCAGCTCTATCATGCCGCGGAAACGGTTGCCCGAACCGGCCGGCCAGTAGAGCGGCGACGGGTCGAGTTGCAGCTTCGAGGCCACCTCATCGAGCAGGGCCAGGGCGTCTTCGGCCTCGCGGTCCATCTTGTTGATAAAGGTGATGATGGGGATGTCGCGCAGGCGGCACACCTCGAACAGCTTCAGGGTCTGAGGCTCGATACCCTTGGCGGCGTCAAGCACCATGACGGCGGCGTCGGCGGCGGTCAGCGTGCGATAGGTGTCTTCCGAAAAGTCTTCGTGGCCCGGCGTATCAAGCAGGTTGAACATCTTGCCGTCGTGCTCGAAGGTCATGACCGAGGACGAGACCGAGATGCCGCGTTCCTTTTCGATCTTCATCCAGTCGGAACGCGTGCGGCGGTTTTCGCCACGCGCGCGCACCCGGCCGGCGGCGCGGATCGATCCGCCGGCCAGCAGCAGATGCTCGGTCAGGGTGGTCTTGCCGGCGTCCGGGTGCGAGATGATGGCGAAGGTGCGGCGGCGTGGCGCTTCGGTTTCAGGGGTATTTGACATGCGGCGGGGGATATAGGTTTGGGGGGCAAAAGTCAAAGTCGGATGATGTCAAGATGGTAAAACAGCTTGATCTCACCGGTATTTTCGTTTGTTTTCATGACATCAGGCGATTTCATACCTGTCGGAGAACAATCATGAGAAGGCTCGGCGTATTCCTGGCTATTGCGACTGCCTTTATTGGAGGACCAGTCTTGGCTCAACAACGGCATATTCCAAAAGCCCAACTGGAAGAAATGTTCGCCAACATCGAAACGCAAACACCCTGGAATATGAAAGAGAATATGCTGTGGGGTTACTTCTTCACAGGAACCGATCAAGGTGAATTAGAAAAGGTCGCCACCGAACTGACAGGTGAGGGCTATAGGCTGGTGGAAATTCGCAAACGCGAATCCGACACGCCTCAAGCGACTCAGGAGTGGCAATTACATGTTGAACGTGTCGAGACACACTCTGTCGATAGCCTGAACATACGAAATTCAGCGCTGGAAGAAACTGCAAGCCATTTCATATCTGTGGTTTACGATGGCATGGACGTGGGGCCTGCTGAAAACATCAAGTAAGAAACCCCACCACCAACGCGCAAGAGCGCGTCGGTCCCCCTCCCCGGCATAGCCGGGGAGGTATAGTTTTTTTATACCTCCCCAACTCGTTGGGGAGGGGGACCATGAGCGTTAGCGAAATGGTGGTGGGGTTTCTTACTTTTCCGCCTTCCACCGCCAGATCATCAGACCGAACAGCCCCACCCACAGCGCCAGTATTCCTTGCGCAAAGATATCACCGAGCCAGCTGTACACCGTGCCACCATGGCCCATCGGCAGATCGCCAATCAACATCGACGGCCCGTTGGTTGTGCGTTTTTCGGCAATGATCCGGCCCTTTGAATCATTCAACGTCATCAGCCCCTGTGAAGCCGAGCGCACCAGAGAGAAACCGTTCTCGACACTGCGCACCACGGCCATCCGACCATGCAGGTAAGCGTCGCGGTCGAAATCCCACGCGGGCACCAGCATCAACGCCACGTCACGCTTCCCGTAAAGCCGTAGATCGGAAGCAAAATCCATATCCTTGCAGATGGCGACACCGATAGCCTGTCCATCGATATGAGTGATCAGTTCGGAATGGCCCGGCAGATATTCCGCTTCCAGTCCCGGCACCATGCGCTTCTTGAGATAGAAACGCATGTTCGCGCCTTCATAAAGTGCGGCGACATTCAGACGACCGCCTTTTACGAGACTATCAAGACCGGCGACGATCACGCTGTCCGAAGTCAATTGCGCGCCCGTCGCCAGCATCTTTTCCGGGATGACGATGGCGGCCGGTTTTTGTGCCGTCGCTTGAGCAATCTGCGCGGTAAAAGCGGCGGCGATTTCAGGACCGGCTTCGGGATGGTCATATATCCGTCCCGCATAGCGGTCATCGCTCAGCAGGGCGATGCGCAGGGAAGGCCCGGATGGCTGCGACAATTGCCAGAAACCGTACACCAGCGCCGCCAAAACCGGCACAGCCCAGACCGCCAGCGCCATCACATCACGCGACCTGAGGCACAAAACCGCCAGTCCGGCCGGTATAATAGCCGCCAGAAAGCTCAGGCCCGCGATGCCTGCCAGCGAGGCCGTTTGCAGCAGGGGCAGGACATCGACCATCGTATAACCGAGCGCGCCAAAGCTGCCGTTTGGCGACACCAGGCCGTAGAGATATTCGATGGCGGCGGTCATGGTGGCAAAGCCCAGCACAGCCGCCGCCGGTGACACGCGCTGATATAGCCCGCGCATAAACAGCACCGCCAGGGCAAACACCAGAGCCTGATAGACCGCCAGCCCATAGATCAGCGGCAGGACGCGGCCATAAAACCATATCGGTCCGGCCTCGCCCATCAGGCCGGCGAGAAAGGCCAGGCCGAAGACCAAAAAGGCTTTCGACACGCGCAGGGCGTAAACCAGCAGCGGCACCGGCGCCACCAGCACCAGCCAGCCGAATTGTCCGGTATCGCGGCTCACTGCCAGCAAGACCCCCGATAGTAAAGCTGCGACTATGCCCCATTTCATTGCCCGTCTCCCTTGAGATAAATTCGTTCCGCCGAGCGCAAACACAGCGCCGTAAAGTCGGGCCGTGACAGGTTGAACCGACCGGAGCGATGCAGACCCACCAGACCCTGCAACACGCCCCAGACCGCCATGGCCAGTTCCAGCGGCGGCCCCTCGCGCACCAGTCCCGCCGCCTGCCCTTCAGCAAGACGATGCGCAAATCCGCCGATCACTGGCGAGCGCCCGGCTTCGAAATCTTCCGGATAGATGCGTTCGGCGCGCGTTTTCAGGACGAAGGCGGCGTCGAACAGGGCCGGCTCATCAAGCGCGAAATCAATAAAGGCCGTGGCCATGGCCGCGAAGCCTGCCAATAGCGGCAATCCCGTCTGCGCCTGGATACGTGCCTGCCAGACCCCAAGCGCGTATTCCCCCAGGGCCTGCAACAGGACGGCCTTGTCGGCAAAATGACGATAGACCGCCATCGGCGTTATCCCCGCCTTCTGGCCGACGGCGCGCAGGCTCAAACCCTCCAGTCCTTTGGCTTCGAGTTCGGCGATGGCGATTGTCAGGATGCGGTCTCTGGTTGTCATGTATACAGTGTATACTTGACCGTGCCATATGACAAGCGCCCAATTTCGTCCTCAAAAACAACCCGCCTGCGACAATCGGATAAAATTCAGACTTTGGTAAGATTGTGGCAACGGTCCCTTAACCAAAGCTGTTCACTATGGCTCGTGAAAAGCCCTGCCTGGAGTCTCATTTCCGTCAGGGCGAGCAGTAAACACGGGGTATGTTGTGGACGACTTAATTGCTGAATTCCTGACCGAAACCGCTGAAAGCCTTGAGGTCGTCGATAGCGAACTGGTCAAGTTCGAAGCCAACCCCACCGAGCGCAAGACGCTCGACAACATTTTTCGCCTGGTCCACACGGTCAAGGGCACCTGCGGGTTCCTGGGGCTGTCGCGCCTCGAAGCCGTGGCCCACGCCGGCGAAACCCTGCTCGGCCGCTTCCGTGACGGCAAGCTGGAAGTCACGCCGCTGGCCGTGACCCTGGTTCTGCACTCCATCGACCGCATCAAGGTAATCCTGGCCGGACTGGAAGCCACCGGCAACGAGCCCGATGGCGACGATCACGACCTGATTTCGCAGTTAGAGGCCATGGCCGAGGGCCAGGAAGTCGATCTTTCCACCGTAAAGACCGTCGAAGTGCCGGACCGCCCGATCGGCGCCGAAATCGACGCCGCTGAAATCACCGCGCCAGCGCTCGGCGTCGGCGATATCGACCCCGCCACCGGCCGCGCACTGCGCCACTGGCGAGGTGTCCGAAGCCGAACTGGAAGCCGCGTTTGCTGCCGCAGATGGCCCGGAAGATGGCCTCAAGCCCGGCGATATCGATCCCGCCACAGGCCGCCAGTTGCGCCCCGGCGAAGTCTCCGAAGCCGATCTCGAAGCCGCCTTCGCCGCCGCCGAGGCGCCGGACTGGATGAACGATTCGACGCCGGAACCGGTCGCCGAAGTAAAGCCTGAGCCCGTCAAAGCGCCTGAACCGGTCAAAGCCGCAGCCCACGCCGCCCCGAAAGCGCCCGCCGCGCCCGAGCCGGCGCCTTCGCTTGGCGGCGAAGACGCGCAAGGCATCGCCACCACGCAATCGATCCGCGTGTCGGTCGATGTGCTCGAAGGTCTGATGACCCTCGTGTCGGAAATGGTGCTGACCCGCAACCAGCTTCTCCAGATTTCCAGAAATCGTGAAGATTCCGCCTTCGCCACCCCGCTGCAACGCCTCTCGACGCTGACCGGCGAGTTGCAGGACAGCGTGATGAAGACCCGGATGCAGCCGATCGGCGCGGCGTGGAAAAAGCTGCCCCGCCTGGTGCGCGACCTTAGCTACGAACTCGGCAAGAAGATCGACCTCGTCATGGAAGGCGAAGGCACCGAACTCGACCGCCAGGTGCTCGAACTGATCCGCGATCCGCTGACCCACATGGTGCGCAATTCGGCCGACCACGGCCTGGAAGGCACCGAGGAACGCGTCCAGCTTGGCAAGCCGGCCAACGGCACCATCAAGCTGGCGGCCTTCCACGAAGGCGGCTACATCGTCATCCGCATCGCCGATAACGGCCGCGGCCTGAATACGGCCCGCATCCGCGAAAAGATCATTGAAAAGGGCCTGGCCTCGCGCGGCGAAGTCGAGGGCATGAATGATCAGCAGATTCATCGCTTCATCTTCGCACCCGGCTTCTCAACGGCGGCGGCAGTCACCAATCTCTCCGGCCGCGGTGTCGGCATGGACGTGGTGCGCACCAATATCGAGCAGATCGGCGGCCAGATCGACCTGAACTCGGTGGCCGGCCAGGGCACCACCTTCACCATCAAGATTCCGCTGACCCTGGCCATCGTCTCGGCCCTGATCGTCGGCGCCGGCGCGCAGAAATTCGCCGTGCCGCAGACCTCGGTCATGGAACTGGTCCGCACCGGCGCAAACGCCGAGCACCGGATCGAAAAGATCAATGACGCGCTGGTCCTGCGTCTCCGTAATAAATTGCTGCCGCTGGTCCAGCTTGGCCCGACGCTCCAGCTTGAAGCCGCGAAGGACGAAGACGCCACCTTCGTCATGGTCATCCAGGTCGGCGAACGCCGCTATGGCCTGGTCGTCAATGACGTGCTGGATACGGAAGAAATTGTCGTCAAGCCGCTGGCCACCATCCTGCGCGATGTCGATGTCTTCTCCGGCGCCACCATCCTGGGCGATGGTTCGGTTGTGCTGATCCTTGATCCGAACGCCATGTCCGAGCGCGCCGGCAACATGCTGGAAGAAAAGGCCGCCGAGGAGACGGAAGAGACCGTCACCGACGCCGGCAGCCAGAAGGTCGCCATGCTGCTCTTCAAGGCCGGCAACGGCGCGCCGAAGGCGGTCGAACTCGAACATATCACCCGCCTCGAACACGTCGAATCGTCTCAGATCGAGATCATGGAAGGCCGCGCCGCCCTGCAATATCGCGGCAAGCTGATGCCGATCCTGACCGTCAACAGCGATTTCTCCGGCCTGCTGTCGTCGCGTTCGGAAGAGACACATATCCAGCCCCTGCTCGTCTTCACCGGTGAAGGCTACGCCATGGGCCTGGCGGTCGATGAGATCGTCGATGTCGTCGAAGACCACATGACCATCGAGCTTTCTGCCGATCGTCCGGGCGTTCGCGGCACCGCCATTGTGGCCGGCCGCGCCTGCGAAATCCTCGATGTCGATTATTACCATCTGCGCGGTCTGGCCGAACACCAGCGAACACCTGGTTCTTTGGCTGCCGCCACCAATGAGAAAGCCGTCGCATGAGCCTGCGTGATTATGTAACCCTCCGCGTCGGCGGCCAGCTTTTCGGCGTCGATGCCGCCCGCGTCCACGATGTCTTCCATCCGCGCGGCCTGACCCCCGTGCCGTTGTCGCGCGCCGAAATCGCCGGTGTGCTCAATCTGCGCGGCCGCATCGTCACCGCTGTCTGCGCCCGCCGCCGTCTGGGCCTGCCGCCCCGCGAAGAGGGCGCGCCCGAGCCCCTGGCTATCGGCCTGGAAGTCCACGGTGATTCCTATGGCCTCGTTATCGACTCGGTCGATGAAGTCCTCAAGCTTGACGATGAAAAGTTCCACGCCCCTCCCGGCAACCTTCCCCCGCGCTGGGCAGAAATAATCGTCGGCGTTTATCAATTGGAAAAGGAACTTCTGATAGTGTTGGATCCACACACGCTTTTGGATGCCGCACATCTGAAGGCCGCATAAACGCCTTTTAGAATATTAGGGGAAAACAGGATGAAAACCTGTCTCGTTGTCGATGATAGCCGCGTGATACGCAAGGTCGCCAGACGCATCCTGGAAAACCTGCAATTCGAGGTCTCCGAGGCCAATGACGGCCTGGAAGCGCTGAAATCCTGCAAGGAAAAAATGCCCTCCGCCATCCTGCTCGACTGGAACATGCCGGTCATGGACGGGATCACCTTCCTGCGCCAGTTGCGCAAGGAAGATGGCGGCAAGGCGCCGGTCGTGGTGTTCTGCACCACCGAAAACGACCTGGCCCACATCACCGAAGCCCTGACCGAAGGCGCTTCCGAATACATCATGAAGCCGTTCGACGGTGAAATTCTCGAAGCCAAGTTCTCGGAAGTCGGCCTGCTGTAATATCCTGACGACTCTGGAAGCGCCCCAAGGCGGGCGCTTTCGGGGAGGAAACGCCTAACAAAAAAATATCGCGTATTCACTTTTTCCGGCTCCATTCATGTCTTTGAATCCCCATACCGCTGCGTCCTTGCGGCCCCTGAAGATCATGATCGTCGATGACTCGGCGGTCGTGCGGGGGCTGATCTCGCGCTGGCTGGAACATGAGCCGGACATGGTGCTGGCCGGTCTGGCCATCGATGGCGCCAAGGGCGTGGAAAAGGTCAAGGAAATCCAGCCGGATGTGCTGATCCTCGACATCGAGATGCCGAACATGGGCGGTCTCGAAGCCCTGCCGAAGCTGCTGGCGGCCAAGCCGGGCCTCAAGGTGCTGATGGCCTCGACCCTGACGACGCGCGGCGCCAATGTCACCCTGCGCGCGCTCGAACTGGGCGCCGCCGACTACATCCCGAAGCCCGATTCGACCCGCATCGGCGGCGCCGACGGCTTCCGCACCGAACTGCTGACCAAGATCCGCGCGCTGTGCGGCCGCACGCGCTCGTGGCCTGCACCAGCCGCGCCGGCACCGGCAACGGAAAAGCCCGCCACGCTGGAGCGCCCCTCGGCCCTGACACCTCGTCCCGCGCCTGTCATGGCGCCAAAGCCTGTCATTACACCGGCCCCACCGATCTTACGGCCGCGCAGCACCGGCCCCAAGCGCATAGACTGCCTCGTGGTCGGGGCCTCTACCGGCGGCCCGCCGGCCCTGCGCGCCTTCCTGCTCGGCCTCGGCCCTGACTGGAAGATCCCCGTGCTGATCGTCCAGCACATGCCGGCCACCTTCACCGCCATTCTCGCCGAACACCTCGACAAGGCCCTGCCGCAAAAGGTGCAGGAGGCGAAGGACGGAATGCTGATCGAGAGCCGCAACATCTATATCGCCCCCGGCGACTGGCACATGACCATCAAGAACGACCCGATCGTCAAGCAGATCAAGCTCGACCAGGGGCCGCAGGTCAACTGGTGCCGCCCGGCGGTCGATCCCCTGTTCAGGTCCGCCGCCGACGCCTATGGCAATCATGCGCTCGGCGTGGTGCTGACCGGCATGGGCCACGATGGCCGTGACGGCGCCCAGGCGCTGGTCAATGTCAATGGCTCCGTCATGGTGCAGGATGAAGCCTCAAGCGTCGTCTGGGGAATGCCCGGCGCCGTGGCCGAAGCGGGCCTCGCTGAAATCATCAAACCGATCGAAGGGCTCAGTGCGGCCTGTAAAGCTTTTGCGCGCGGGGAGCGTCCAAACTAATGACACCTGAAGATATCGAACACCTCGCCGCCACGCTCAAAACCCGCTCCGGCCTGATCCTCGGGATCGGACAAGACCTATCTGATCGAGAGCCGTCTGTCGCCTGTGGCGCGCCGCGAAGGCTTCGCCAATGTTTCGGCCCTGCTGTCCGCCCTGCGCACCAAGCGCGACGAAAAGCTGATGGCCGCCGTCACCGATGCCATGACGACCAACGAAACCTTCTTCTTCCGCGACAAGATCCCGTTTGACCAGTTCAAGAGCGACATCCTGCCGGCCCTGGCCAAGACGCGTCTTTCCGGCGACATCAAGGTGTGGTGCGCTGCCTGCTCTACCGGCCAGGAGCCCTATTCGCTGGCCATGCTGATGGACGAGGCCCGCATCCAGTATCCGCGCCTCAACCTCGATATCCTGGCCACCGATATCTCCGAGCGCTGCCTGGAAAAGGCGCAGGCCGGGCTTTACACGCAGTTCGAGGTCCAGCGCGGCCTGCCGATCACCATGATGGTCAAGCATTTCGAAAAGGTCGACGAGATGTGGCGCATCTCGCCGAAGCTGCGTTCGTCGATCCGCTTCAAGAAGATGAACCTGCTCGACGACCTGCGCATGGTTGGCCGCCAGGACGTGATCTACTGCCGCAATGTGCTGATCTATTTCGACCTGGAAACCAAGAAGCGCGTTCTAGAGCAGATGGCGACCCTGCTGGCCGATGACGGCTGCCTGTTCCTCGGCGCCGCCGAAACCGTGCTCGGCATCACCGATGCCTTCAAGCCGATGCCGGGGATGCGCGGGCTGTACGTGAAGAACCAGGCCAGCGCGCAGGTTTCGGCGCAGCGGGCGCTCAGAGGCGCGGCTTAAGCCGGGGATACGTCCCTGCACGCTGAGCTTTCATAGGCTGCGGTAACATTCTGCGTGAACCCTTTGCGCGACCAAGTCCCATCCCCACATATGCGAGGCTTTCTGTGAGAGGAGCCTCCCCAAATGAAAACACGTAAACTCGGCCAAAGACCCGGCCAGGCCGGTCTTGAAGTCTCCGCGCTCGGCCTCGGCTGCATGGGCATGAGCTGGGCCTATGGGCCTTCCGACCGCGACGCCTGCCTGAAACTGCTGCGCGATGCCGTCGATCTTGGCGTCACCTTCTTCGATACCGCCGAGGTCTACGGCCCCTTCGTCAATGAAGAACTGGTCGGCGAGGCGCTGAAACCCGTGCGCGACAAGGTGGTCATCGCCACCAAGTTCGGCTTCGCCATGGGTCAGCAACCCGGCAGCCTGACCGGCGTCAATTCGCGGCCCGATCATATTCGCGAGGTGGTCGATGCCTCGCTGAAGCGCCTGCAGGTCGATGAAATCGACCTGCTCTACCAGCACCGCGTCGATCCCGATGTGCCGATCGAGGACGTGGCCGGCACGGTCGGCGACTTGATCAAGGCCGGCAAGGTCAAGCATTTCGGCCTGTCGGAAGCCTCCTCTGAGACGATCCGCAAGGCCCATGCGGTGCAGCCGGTTACCGCCCTGCAAAGCGAATATTCACTGTGGACCCGCGATCCGGAAACGCAAGTGTTGCCGACGCTTGAGGAACTGGGCATCGGCTTCGTGCCCTATTCGCCGCTCGGCCGCGGTTTCCTGACCGGCGCACTGAAGGACGCCGCGCTCGATCCGACAGACTACCGCAATACCAGCCCGCGATTTACCGGTGATGCCAAGGCGCAGAATACCCGTGCCGTCGACGCCCTGACCGACCTCGCCAGGGCGAAGGGCGTCACGCCGGCGCAACTTGCCCTGGCCTGGCTGCTGGCGCAGAAGCCGTGGATCGCGCCTATTCCCGGCACGCGCCACCTCGACCGCCTGAAGGAAAACATAGCTGCGGCGGAGATTGTCCTGAGCGCCGCCGATCTCAGCGATATCGAAGCCGTCATTGCCGATACCGGCTTTGCCGGCGCCCGCTACACCGATGCCGGCATGGCTATGTTAAACAGGTAATCTGGGCTGAACCGCTAAGGCCATAAAAAATCCCCCAGGACGGTCTGGGGGATTTTTTCGCCCATAATCAGGCCAAAGACCTGACCCACTGGCGCGGAAATATTTAATTGCCGCCCTGAGAAACCGCGTCGAGCTTGTCGCCATTGGTGGCCAGGATCGGCAGGGTGTTGGCAGCGAAGGTCTTGACCGATTCATCGCTGCCGGTTGCGGCATAGGACTTGAACACACCCTCGGCCTTGTCCGTTACATCACCCATTGCAGTGACATACTTGGTATCGAAATCGGCGCCCTTGGCGGCCTTCAGTTCACCGAGCTTCATATTGTAGTCATCGGTAAAATTCTGGTCGAAGTGCATGTCCGAGGTCGAACCCTGGATGGCCGTCACCATCGCTGTGCGGGTCTTCAGGGCGTTATCGAGCACGGCCTGTGCGGCCGCCTTGACATCGGCGCTTTCGCCTTGTGTGGCGGCCAACTGGCTGGCGGCGATGCTGAACTCATTGGCCATGAAGGCTTCCTTCATGAAGTCCTTGGCCGCATTGGCATCGGCGGCCACGGCCGGCGCGGCAGCGGGCGTCGCAGCAGGGGCGGCCGGATCGACAGCCGGCGCCGTGACGGGTGCCGTAACTGGCGGCACGGTGGGCTGCGCATCTGGGCTTGTGGTCGGGGTCGTGGTTTGGGCCGAGGCGCCAAGGGCGGTGGCCGCCATAACCGCGGCCAGAATACCGGAGACCTTATATACGTTCTTCATAACAGTCCTCATTTTTAACGATCTGCACCTGTTGAGCGAATGCTGGCTGAGGAGACTGACAATAAGGACACGCCTTGGTGGAAATGGGGCTGTTTAAATAAGAGGCCGTACCCCATCGCTGCACAAAAAATAAAAAAGCCATAGGTGCTGGCGGGCACGCCGGGCAATCGGGGCCAGATCGTGGCGAAAACCGGCTATGCCTGAACGCGCGCGGAAGGGTCTGCGGCGGGATGATCCTTGAACCAGGCCCGAAGCGCCGTCGCGGCTTCGGCGTTATTTTCCGTCACTTCATCCAGAAGAAAGCTCATCAGCTCGGCATAGTGGGTGAAGTTGGCGCGGTAAATGATCGAACGGCCGTCCCGATAGGCGGTCAGCAGCCCGGCGCCGGTCAGGATGCTGGAGGTGGGTCGAGGCGGTATTGGCCGGGATGGTGTTGGCGGCCGCGATCTTGCCCGCCGCCATGCCGTCCGGTCCCGCTTTCACGATGGTGCGGAAGACGTTCAGACGGCCGGGATGCGCCAGAGCAAAGAGATTTACCACCGCGTCTTCGCTGATCATGGGGAGGCCTTTGGAAACGGACCGCGCGCAGCGAAAGCTGCATTTGCGCGATAAAACTGTGAGCGAAGTGTTCTGCTATAATAAAACTATGGAAACTTAAAGGCGAGTTTCCCATTCTTCCCTCACAATATCCCGGCTGTCTTCACACGCTTTCGTGCATATGCGTGAACGGTGAAAAACGATTCGCCCCCTGACGGAAATGCAAATCCCGGCTTTTTGAAAAAAAATTGACCGCGCACCGTGATCCGGTTACCGCCCCGACAAATTTTTTGATCATATAAAAGCGGTATTACTGTAATCAACATTCCCATTGGCATCTATATTGAATAACGGATTCTGTCTCGCGCCACTGTGTCGCGGAATGGTACAATCTTCCTTCGGACAGACAGATGCACAAACATCGATACGCCTATCTCGATGGTTTACGCGGCGCCGCCGCCATCATTGTCATGATTTTTCACGCGGACACCCTGTGGGGTTCAGCCTGGCCCATGGCCATCTGGCGGTCGATATCTTCTTCCTGATGAGCGGGTTTGTCATCGCCAGCGCCTATGATGCCCGCCTGGCTTCGGGCGAAATGTCGGTTCCGGACTTTCTGAAGGTCAGACTCATACGGTTATATCCCGTTTACCTGATGTCTTTCGTGGTCTCCCTGCCCCTGTTCCTGAAAACCTATCTGGGTGTCGAAGGCATAACACCGGCTGGCTTGCTCTTCGCCGCCAAGACCATGGCGCTGAACCTTTTCATGCTGCCGTCATATTCGCCACGCGGCCCCGTTCTGTTTGCCGTCAACCTGGTCTACTGGTCGCTGTTCTTCGAAATGGCCGTCAATATCGTCTATGCGGCGTGTCATCGTTTCCTCAAGGGCCGGGCGTTACTCACGGTGATCATGATTTCAGGTCTGGTGATAGCGGGACTGGCGCTGGTTAACGGCAACCTTGATCTCGGCGTTTCCTGGCCCGAATTCGGCGGCGGGCTTGCGCGCGCCGTGTTTGGCATTTTCGCCGGCATCGCCCTTTTCCGCTACCGCGACGGAATTGCGCTGCCGCTCAACCGACTGCCTGCGCCCTTAGTTCTTGGGATCGCCTGCCTGCCCATGCTCATGCCCCGGAGCGACCCGTTCGACGGCGTGATCGATCTGCTAGCCGTGATGATAATCTTTCCGGCGGCGGTGCTGATGCTTTCCAAGGCTGCCTCGGGGCGGACAACCAGCCTCTGGCTGGCTTTGGGTGCGGCCAGTTATCCGCTGTACCTGCTGCACTTTCAGGCGTGGAAATACGCCGAGATCATGCTGCGCTATCATCCTGAAAAATATGCGCCATTTGCGGGCATAGTGACGCTCGGCCTGCTGATTCCGTTGTGCATTCTTCTGGAACGCCGGGTTGATGAACCGATACGGCAATGGATGAGCAAACGCTGGATCAGGCGACCTGCGCCTGCAAGCCAGGTGCCGGCCGTCAAGACAGAAACCGATATGGCTGCATAGTCTCAGCCCTATCGATTACGCCGCCAGCCGCAGAGCGTCCTCGCCCATGCGGTCAAGGCGCGCCTGTATTTGAGGGCTGGTCAGACAGGCTTCCGACAGATTGGCCAGGACATCAATGCGCGCCGCCAGGTGATTGAAGAGATCGGCGAAGGCCGTAATGCCGGAAGGCCCTATCGCATCGGCGGGATCGGGCATATGCCAGTCGACAATAACCGGCGTGCCCGAAAACTGCGGCATCCGCGCACTACCGCGGCGATCCGGCGACAGGCGGATGATGAAATCGAAGCCCGGATCGGCGTCATCCATGACCGCCGCCATCTGCTTGGCATGGACCCGGTCGGAATTGTAATTGATCTTTTCCAGCAGCGTCAGGGCGTGAGGACTGACGGCCTCGGCCACGCCATAGCCGGCGGAATAGGCCTGGAAGCGGCCGGCGCCCAGGCGATTGAGCAACGCCTCGGCCAGAATGGACCGCGCCGAATTATCGGCACACAGAAACAGCACATTGAAGCTACGCAAATCTGTCGTCATCAGCTTGTTCCCTGCATCGGAGCGACCAGTGTTGGCGGCCCCCTTATGAGAACAACGTTATCACCAATTGTTTATTCCGGGATTTACGAAATGGGTGAATGAATTGACAATAAGGACGGACCGGCAACTTTGACAATCGGAGCAGCAGGTTAAGGCGCTGGGGAGAACCAATCCTCGCAACGAAGTCCCTCGACCCGTGAAAATTCTCTCAGATTCCCGGTGACTACGATGAGTCCCCGGCTGCGCGCATGACCAGCGATAAGCACATCGTAACCGCCGATTGGCGTACCCTTACGCTCCAGGTCTGCCCGGATATCTGCCGCGTGAGCAGCGGCTTCAGGTCCGAATGACAAGACCTCCAGCCGGGCTGCGAACTGCTCGACTTTCGTTCGGTTCAAAGCGGGACGGTCAGATTTTTTCGGCACCGTACAGCAATTCAGTCAGTATGACGGTTGAAATACACAATCCATCCGCTTCAGCATTGAAGCGCTCACGAACGCTCTGTGGCCGATCCCTCAGGACACGAATACAGAGATTTGTATCCAGCATATACCGGAGCATTAAAAGTCCTCACGGACCTGAGTATCCGGTTGGCTGCGCTTTCCAAGGTCTATGCCAGGCGCTGCGAAAAAATCGTCCCAGACATTATTGGACGGCACAATAATACGCCGCCCGCCCTCTCTGATAATTGTCACTTCCTTCACGCCTTCGGGAAAAGCCACGTCCTTAGACAAACGAACGGCTTGTGAGCGGTTTGATTGGAACAAGGTCGTCCTGGACATACATGCCTCCATACAGCCCTGCATAATAATGTTCAGTCGGGATATGTCAATGGGATATACCTATGCCAATGTCTGCACCCGCGTTGACTTTTTAAAGGCAAACAAAAAAAGCCTGCCGAGAGAGGTCGGCAGGCTTTTTCGATACTCTTAAAGGCAGGCGCGCTGATTAAGCAGCGACGATCGAGCCCTGTTCGTGCGGATCGCGCAGCACATAGCCGCGGCCCCAGACGGTTTCGATATAGTGGTTGCCATCGGCGGCCACAGCCAGCTTCTTGCGCAGCTTGCAGATGAACACGTCAATGATCTTCAGTTCGGGCTCGTCCATGCCGCCATAGAGGTGGTTGAGGAACATTTCCTTGGTGAGCGTCGTGCCCTTGCGCAGGGACAGCAACTCCAGCATTTCGTATTCCTTGCCGGTCAGGTGGACGCGGTTGCCGGAGACTTCAACGGTCTTGGCATCCAGGTTGACGACGATGTCGCCGGTGCGGATGACCGACTGGGCGTGGCCCTTGGAACGACGGACAACGGCGTGGATACGCGCGATCAGTTCGTCCTTGTGGAACGGCTTGGTCATGTAGTCGTCGGCGCCGGAACCCGTGGTCTTGACCTTGGTATCGATTTCCGAGGTGCCGGAAAGGATCATGATCGGCGTGTTGATCTTGCCGACGCGCAACTGGCGCAGCACTTCCGGGCCGGACATGTCTGGCAGGCTGAGATCGAGCAGGATCAGATCGTAATCATAGATCTTGCCGAGGTCGATGCCCTCTTCGCCGAGGTCGGTGGTATAGACGTTAAAGCCTTCCGACTTGAGCATCAGTTCGATGCTCTGAGCGGTCGCGCTGTCGTCTTCAATAAGTAGTACGCGCATATAAGCCCCTCCCGGCTCGTGGGTAACGAAAGCGGCACCCGCGACATGCGAATACCCGTTAACCTTCATGCTAAACAGGAAATCCCTTAAGATTCGTTAAGCTTAACAACTCGGGTTAGAAAACTCAGATTCAAGGGGTAAGGTGATTTGCGAATCGGGGGCAAGAGTCGGGAGTCAACGATTCTCTTTATGCACAGGATTTTTACCGGCATTTTCTCCGGGTGAGTCATTTGAATCACACAGTGAGAAAGGAAGTTTTGGCCAAAGGCCAAAACTTATGGAATCGAGACTAGATGTTTCGATTCCCCTGACGAACGCCCGAAGCCTTGCGAAGGGCAAATTGTTTCAGCAGGTAGCGGAAACAAATAAAGGCCCTAAACAACGCAAAAATCCTTAGCGCGCCGCCATTGCCAGCGCGCCCTCAAAACCAGCTCTTATGAAACCTGATTACGCTTCCTCGACCATATGGTGGAGGATATCGACATAGCGCAGGTCGTTCTTTTCCGAGGCCAGCGCCGCTTTCACCAGCTTGTGGCGGGCTTCCTTGGGCTCCAGGGTGCCGATATCCACCCGCTCGACGATACGCATCAGGTGAGCATTCAGATCGGCGGCGTCATGGTGGGAGGCGCCCTCGAAAAAGCGCGTCAGGGCCTCGCACGCCTGGCTGCGGTCCAGAACGCCGGACCGGAACATCTCAAGCACGCGGCCGATATTGATATCGAGCGCCTGCTGCGCCGCATCTTTCATAAAGAACATAGGAGCACTCCTGTTGGTCCCCCGCCTTCTCTGTAATGTAACACAACCGCGTTACACGGACTGATCAACTATTCGGGAGCTGCTTCAACCCGCAGCTTTCCAGATAGTCCCAGGTCTCATCATAAAACCGCTTTGGCCGGGTGGGATCGGCGTCATCGCCCTGGGGCACGAAGATCACCATGCCCTGGCGCGCGCGGGTCAGCAACACGCGGTAGGCGTTCTTCAGATAGAGCCGGCGGAAACCGTCATTGATCTTCTGCCACTTCGTGCCCTTGAAATTCCATGCCTGCCACTGGCCATCTATGTAGCGCCAGTCGGCATCCCAGCAAACACCGGTGAAGTCCAGTTCCAGCCCCTGCACGTCAAACTCGCTGGCGACCTCTTCCAGATAGAAGGACGAGCGCACATCCGACCGATCATTGAGGAACCAGTTGGCGGGATCGATCGCGGCCTTGATATGGATGCCTTCCGGTCGCAGACGCTGGGCACCGGACGAGGCCACCAGGCCATAACGTTCGGACCCGCGAGCGGTGTCGCGCAGCCACGCCTTGGCGGCCGCCAGATCGCGCGTCAGATGGATGGGGTAGTTTTCGAGCCGCGCATGGGCAATCCGCGCGGCCTCGGCATCACCATTAAGCAGGT
Organism: Asticcacaulis sp.; assembly: GCA_024707255.1. NCBI lineage: Bacteria > Pseudomonadati > Pseudomonadota > Alphaproteobacteria > Caulobacterales > Caulobacteraceae > Asticcacaulis > Asticcacaulis sp. The sequence continues at coordinate 976,414 of JANQAC010000001.1, forward strand.
GGGAAATGAAGTCCGACAGGGTTTCGGCGCGAAAGGAGCGCATCGAAACGCCTAAGTGCAGGTCATCATGCAGATGCACCTGCTCGCTTGCGATAAAGGCTTTGGCGTCGTTATTCAGATCGTAATCCGGCTGAACAATCTGCGCCGAGGCATGGACCTGCCAGTGCGGAAAACGGTCACGAATGGCCGCCATCCATTCGGAAAGCCCCGCCTCGCCGGTATTGATCTCCTGGCCGCCGCCCACCAGGCAGATGACCGTACACCAGTCATCGTGGCGATCCATGACGCTCAGCAGGAATTCCGGCTCGGACATGTCGAAATCAGGAATATTGCGCTTGGCCTGCATGAATTTCGACGCCTGCGCCTTCGTCCAGGCGCGCTGGGCCTCGTCGAACACCACCACATGATCGGAAGGCGGTAATGCGCTTCGGGTCGCATACTCGTCCCGAAATTCATGGATATTCTGGATAAACGCTTTCACCTTGCTTTCCGCAAACTTGACGGACACTTTTTCGCGCGCCGCCTGATCCCGCGCCAGGGCGGTCTGCAATACGGCGATAAGCGGCCCGTTGCCGGTCAGATAGGTCGTGTGCTCGGTCCTGTCCTCGCTGCGTTTGGTGGCAATATCCAGGCCGGCCAGGGTCTTGCCGGCGCCGGGTACGCCGGTGACAAAGCAGATGGCCTTGTGCTGAAAGGCTTTGGCTTCTGAAATGACTTGAGAGATCGCGGCCTCTGTCCGGGTGAGATTAACGGCATCGGCATCACGCCGGGTGATATCCTCGACATTGTGATTGGCATACAGCGCCTGCGCCGCCTGAATGATTGTCGGGGTCGGCCGATAGCCGCAGGCCGCCCATTCATCGACATTCAAATCGTTATGGATATGCTGCGCGCTTTTCATGCGGATAATGTCGGCCAGATCGATAACACTTGCCAGAACCGGGCGCGCCACCTGACCGAATGACAGTTCCAGTTGCACAGGATGTGCGCTGTTGGCCTTTGTCGGCACCAGGATGGGCACGATCGACAGGTCATGACTGCCGGCGTGGAAGTTCTTGAGATCAAGCGCATAGTCTTCGACCTGCTCAATCGCCTGAGGCGAAAACGCGTTGCTGCCGACCTTGAACTCAATGACGAAGATACAGTCACCAATGACCACGACGACATCGGCGCGCTTGCCCATGCGCGGAATGGCGAACTCAAAATAAATCGTGAAGGCAACAATCGCGTTCAGCGCATTGCGCATGATCAGTATCTGCTGCTGCCAGGCGCGTTTCTGGTTGTCTTCCAGGTCGAAGCTGTGTCGGAGCGCCAAGGCTCCGATAATATGTTCTTCGCTGTCGCTGAAGAATTTCGACCGGTCCGCGGTATAATAGGCGCGCATGGTTCCCCCTGCGCCGGTTAGACCAGGTGCAAACTGCGCGGTCAAGTTTCCCTTGCCAAATGACGGTCGCCCGCCAATATCTTACCCTAACAAAAACAGGGACAGGCGATGGAAACAACAGCAATACTCAATGGCTTTATCCGCCGTGATCTGGTGATCGACGGCCCGGTGCTGATCCGCGTCAATGGCCCGGCCGATGGTCCCATGCCTTGGGAAGCTGCGCCGCCGATTGCGATCCATGACGCCCGCGCCCTGCAAACCGGTGACCTGCCCGTAGATGCGTTTCTGGCCGCCAATGGCTTCGCGCTAACCGATCATGTCTCGCAGGTGGCGGACTGGGATTCCGGCGCATCGCAAGACCAGGAAAAGAACGATATCCTGCGTGTCTATATGCCGGAAATCGAAGCCCTGATCCGTGATCGCCTGTTGCCCGGCCGCAGGCTCGAAATCCGCCAGGGGCCTTATCTGGTGCGGCGCGGCCCCGGCAGCAATCCTTATGCGCAAGGTGTCCATCAGGATCACGGCCTGACGCCGGATGATTATATGGAAAGCCTCGAAGCCTTTTCGACGCCGGAATATGCGCAAAGCTGGCGGGCACGCTACGATCAGCCGGATGTCGCCGGCTACATGGTGCTCAATTTCTGGCGCACCGTCTATATGGACCAGCCCCTGCGTCACATGCCGCTGGCCATCTGCCATCCGGCCTCGGTGGCGCCGGATGATCTCGTGCCCGCCGCCCTGGTCGATTTCGCGCCTTCCGGCAAGAACACCAACCAGCTTTCGCTGCGCTATAATCCCGAACACCGCTGGCATTACTATCCGGACATGACGACTGGCGAGGTTCTGGTGTTCAAGATTTTCGAGCATTTCAAGGAGGCACCGGAGGCCGGACTTAAGACCGTCTTCCACACCGCTTTTGCCCACCCGGAAACACCGGCTGATGCCCCGGAACGGCAAAGCTGCGAACACCGGGTCGGGGTGTTTATCCTGAAAGACTGAGCCACTCGATCAGCGCGCGATTGACCGCTTCCGGCTGTTCGAGCGTCGATATGTGACCGCAGTCCGGCACGATAACGAGACGCGCACCAGGAATGGCGGCGGCCATTTCTTCGGCGCGATCGGGCGGGGTCAGCGGGTCTTTGTCGCCGACGAGGACGAGGGTGGGAATGGCAATCCCCGGCAGGTCCGGCCGCGAATCCAAGCGCGCGATAATGGCCGCCTGCTGGCGCGCCATGCCGTCAATCCCCACCACCAGCCCCATGCGGGTCTGGACATCGCGCAGATGTGCATTCCGCCGATGCGACGGATGCACCAGGGTCGTGAACATCTGCGCCAGGATGGTCCTGAAACTGGCCTTTTGGCTGAGGGCGATCAGCGCCCGGCGCTGGGTGGTCTGTTCCGGCGTATCGGGCCGCGCCGTGGTATCGAGCAGGGCCAGCCTGGTCACCCGTTCCGGCGCCTGGCGCAGGATTTCGAAGCAGATATAGCCACCCATCGAAATACCGGCCAGGGCGAAGCGCGGCGGCGCATCGGCCAGGATATGGGCGGCAATTTCCGGGAGGGTCTCGCCTTCGAGCGTCGAGGCCACGGTGACGGGTCCACAGGGCCAGAGCGCGGCTATCTGCGGCGCGAAGATTTCCGCCGTACACAGCAGACCGGGAACAAGAAGGATGGGGGTCATAGGCTGATCATGTGAGGAGCAGAATAAGAAAGCAAGATACCCCACCACCAACGCGCTCCGCGCGTCGGTCCCCCTCCCCATCAAAGATGGGGAGGTACAAGAAATAAAGCCTCTTACAAACTGCCTGTTAACCTTTCTTAAGCTCTCATTTACCATAATCGCCGCCATGCAAGATCTGGTCGAAGTGGTGAAAAATATCGATCCCCTGCGCATTTTCGGGCGCGTGGCGGTGGTCAACGGATTGCTGATCGAGGCGCGGGGCGGCCTCAGCTACATGCAGGTCGGCGCCCGCTGCGAAATCATCCGCCGGCATGATACCCCGCTGCCGGTCGAGGTTGTCGGTTTCCGCGAGGACCGCGCCCTGATGATGCCCTTCGGACCGGTCGAAGGCGTCACCCCCGGCGCCGAAATCCGCATCTCTTCCGAAGGTGCCAAGGTTTACCCCACCACCGCCTGGCTGGGCCGTATTGTCGACAGTTTCGGTAACGCCATCGACGAACATGGTCCCCTGCCGCAGGGCCCGGAAGGCTATCTCTTGAAGGCCGCCCCGCCAGCGGCGCACAAGCGCGCGCGCGTGGGCGAACGCCTCAATCTCGGCGTCCGCGCCATGGATGTCTTCACCACCTGCTGCCGCGGCCAGCGCCTGGGCGTCTTCGCCGGTTCCGGGGTCGGCAAGTCGGTGCTGCTCTCCATGCTGGCGCGCGAGGCGACCTGTGATGCCGTCGTCGTTGGGCTGATCGGCGAACGTGGCCGCGAAGTGCGTGAATTTATTGAAGAAACCCTGGGGCCAGAGGGGCTGAAGCGCGCCATCGTCGTGGTCGCCACCTCGGACGAGCCCGCCCTGAAACGCCGCCAGGCCGCCTATATGACGCTGGCCTTATCGGAGTTCCTGCGCGACCAGGGGCTGGAAGTGCTGTGCCTGATGGACTCGGTCACCCGCTTTGCCATGGCCCAGCGCGAAATCGGCCTGGCCACCGGCGAACCGCCGACGACCAAGGGCTATACCCCCACCTGTTTCGCCGAACTGCCCAAGCTGCTGGAACGCGCCGGCCCCGGCCCCATGCTTGATGACGGCACCCAGACGGGTCCGATCACCGGACTGTTCACTGTGCTGGTGGATGGCGACGACCACAATGAGCCGATCGCCGATGCCGTGCGCGGTATCCTGGACGGGCACATCGTCATGAGCCGGACCATTGCCGAACGCGGCCGTTTTCCCGCCATCGACGTGCTGAAATCGATCAGCCGGACCATGCCGGAATGCCAGTCGATCCCCGAACGCGAGGTGGTGCGGCAGGCGCGCAAGGTGATGTCCGCCTACTCGAATATGGAAGAACTGATCCGCATTGGCGCCTATCGTTCCGGCGCCGATCCCGATGTCGATCGGGCGATTATTCTTAACCCTGATATCGAACAATTTCTGCGTCAGGATAAGGATGATTACACACCTCTTGACGAGTCCTTTACCCTTTTGGCCGACATTCTTAGCAAGGGTTAACTTTTTGACCCGATACCGGTAGCCGCGCTGCCGGTAAAGCCAGTCAGTGCAAGGGGAATATCATGACCAAATGGGCCAAATCATTAATTCGTTTGTCCACTTTCGAGGTCGAAACCCTGCAAAAACGACTGGCCGAGGTGGTTACCCGCCGCACACACGCCGAAATGAAGCTGGCCACGCTCGATGCCGAATTCGAGCTGGAATGCGTGCGCGCCGCCGAAGACCCCATGCTGGCCCACAGCCTGACCGCCTACAAGCGCGGCTTCCAGTTCCGCCGCGATGCCGCCGCAACCGAACTCGACCTGATCACCCAGGAAGAAGACGGCGTGCGTGATTCGCTGGGCCTGGCGTTTGAAGACCTGAAGAAGTTCGAGCACGTCGCCGAAATCACCCATCTGAAGCGCGTCGCCAATGACAAGCGCGCCGAAAACGCCATGCTGGATGAGGTTTCGCTGCGCTTGAGCCGCCAGGCTTAATCTGTGAACCGGCGCGGCCTTCTGAGCGGACTGGCCGCGGCCGCGACAGCGTTTGGCCAAATTCCGGCGGTGGCGCAAACCTATGGCGCCGTCCCGCCGCTCAAATCCGTCACGCCATATCCGCTGGGCGTTTCCGCCAGCTACCGCAAGCTGTCCGATTCGGCCTGGACGAAGCTGGCCGCCACGCACTTTTCCCGTCTGACGCCCGAGTGGGAAATGAAGATGGAATATCTGCTGCGGGCGGACGGCAGCCTGCAATTTGACCGTGCCGACGCCCTGGCCGGCTTTGCACGCCGCAATGGCATGGGCCTGCACGGCCACGCCCTGATCTGGTATGCGCAGGACGGCGATTATTTCCAGAAACTGAAGGCGAAACCCGATGCCTTTCTGCTCGCCTATACCCGCTACATCCAGAACGTGATCGGCCATTTCACCGGCTTCATCAGGGGCTGGGATGTAGTCAATGAGCCGGTGTGGAATGATGGCCGGGGCCTAAGGCCCTGCCTGTGGCGGGAGGTGCTGGGCGATGACTATATCGGCTTGGCGCTGGAAGCGGCGCATCAGGCGGACCCTTCCGCCATCCTCTTCCTCAATGATTACAATCTCGAACTGACGCCGAAGAAACGCATCACTTTCTTGAAGCTGTGCGAAAAGCTGCTGAAAGAGGGCGCGCCATTATCCGGCATCGGCACCCAGACCCATATCGATTCCGGCATAGAACCGGGCCTGATCAAGGCAGCGATCCGCGATATCGCCTCGCTGGGCCTGATGGTGCATGTATCCGAGGTCGATATTTCCCTGCGCGAAGATCATCCGGTCACTCTCGCCGCCCCGCGCATCCATCAGGTAAGGGTGCTGAGCGAACTGCTGGACGCCTATCATGACGTGCCGGAGCGCCAGCGCTATGGCCTGACCCTGTGGGCTTTGCGCGATTCCGATTCGTGGCTGAATACGCCGCAGGGCGGCAAGGGGCTGCTGCCGGATGAGCCGGTGCTGTTCGATGGTCTCGGCCGGCCGAAGCCCTTGGCCCAGGCGTTTGTCAGCGCGATGAAGTGAGGCTAAGAGATGATCCTCCCCTGCGAAGCGGGGGAGGCGGCGCGGCTTGTCCGCGACGGAGGGGGCACTCCCCCTCACACCGCATAGCCCCCTCCGTCAGCAACACCAGCCCTGCGGGCTTTGCCCGCATGACTTGGGCGCTGACACCTCCCCCGCTTCGCCAAGAGGCTCGCAAGGGAGGATAAAGGTTACAAATCCTTGCGCTCGAAGCGCGGGCGAAAGAACGGGTCTTCGAGGATATTATCCTTCGAACCATTTTGGGCCGCGGGTTCGGCCACGGCCGCCACATCCGGCGCCGCCACGGGTTCCGGAGCCACAGGCGCCGCAGGCGCCACAAAGTTCTGGGGCGTCAGCTTTTCCTGGAACTGGCGCAGGTAACGCAGGTCTTCGGCGATATTCATCACCGCCATATAGAGTTCGCACACCGACCGCCAGGCCAGCACGGCGATCATGAAACCGAGGAAACCGACCACCAGCAGGCCGAACGACAGCAGCCAGCCCATGATCGAGGCGTCCTTGATGCCGGTGCCGACCATGATGCCCGCCCAGCCGAGCGCGCCGATAAACAAAAGGCCCAGTCCGCACCAGTAGACGATGTGGATGATCGGCCGCGTCAGCAACTGGTCAAACGTGAACAGGTTGAGCCAGATATCCCTGGGGCGCGTGGTGCCGAAAACCTGTCTGATGGTACGCTGCATTATGCCGAATTCCCCGCAAAGACGAATTTGTCTTCCGTCGCATTGTTAACGTCGTTTACGGCGAAATTGTCAAGACTTGTGATTGGTTAACCGCGGGCTGCCCATTTGCGGCCGGAGAGATCGGGCTGCGTTTCCGCCGGATCGAAACCCGGCTGCCAGGGCAGCAGGCCCCTGGAATCCGGCACCACCATTTGCAGGGCCTTGAACGTATAATCACCCCAGAACCAGACGCTCCAGCCGAGATAGCGGTCATACCAGCGCCGCTCGATGGGCTGGAAAAAGACCGGGCAATCCTCGAAAAAGCCGTCATAGGGCTTGCCGGGCCGCAGTTTTACCCCGGCGGCAATCTGGCGATAGGCTTCGGCCAGCAGGTCGCGCGCCACATGCGGGACTTGCGCGCACACCACGATCTCCGGCGCTTTCAGGCTCCAGCCCAAACCGGTGGTATAGGCGTGATGATCGTCCGGCGCATAGGACCAGCCGTGCAGGCGAATGGTGGCCAGCACATCGCGCGCGCCGGGCGGCAGATTGGGTTCGTGGCGTTCAAAGGCGTTGGGCATCAGGCTTATCAGTTCAGGATTTTTCCGCCCCAATGCCCTGCCGATAAATCCGGCTGAAGGTCAAGCAGATTTGGATTGAAGTTTGCTTCCCAGGGAAACTTGCCCAGTTTGTCCGGCCAGATCAATTGCCAGCAATCGAACTCATCCCCGGCGTAAAACCAGCGGCTCCATCCCAGATGATTATGGTATTGTGACTTGTCGACGACCTGAAAACAAATTTCAAATCCTTCCAGAAAATCGGCGTAGGGCTGGCCCGTTTCATAGCGTTTACCCGCCTTCAGATCGCGGTAGAAATTCCATAAAAGGCCGTGCGCCACCTGATCTCGCAAGCCAAAAACAATGATTTCTGGCACGCCGAGATTGACTTGAAAACCTGTCGTGAAATTGAATCCCGGCATCTCTTCGCTCGCCAGAATATGCGTGTTGAACCAGCCATGCTCGCGGATGGTGCTGACGAACTTTCGTTCGCTTTCATCCAGCTTACTCTCTTCGGCATCCAACGCAGACAGCATTACACCTGCTCCACCATCTTGAGCTTTACGTTCTGGTGGCTACCCGGCGCATAGGACCAGCCGTGCAGACGGATGGTGGCCAGCACATCGCGCGCACCAGGCGGCAGGTTAGGTTCGTGGCGGTCAAAGGCGTTGGGCATGGTTTAGAAGTGTATGACGTTGATCAACTTTTCCATATTGGCATCAAGCAATTCGGGACATCTAAAGAACAGACGAGCAATTGCATATTTTTTACCGGCAACACGGATATTATAAATACCATTTGAAATTGCTTTTATTTCAGTAATGCTTGAAATCGGAAAAGTCACCGCTTTCCATCGCCATAGAGTGATGTTGCCGTCACTCACCTGAATGGCAGGCGTGTTTGTGAACGCCATAATCAATAGCCGTAGAGTGACCAGGATTAGCCACACCCCGCCAATGACCAAAAGCACCCTTAAAGGAAATGCCCAAGGCTGAAACATCCATCTGTAGTAGGTATGGTCATCGACGGTGCTGAAAACAACACTCGCAACACCGCATATCCATAAGATTAGACATCCGACGAGCTTCCATCTGGAAAGATATCCGGTAAATTCGATATTCTCTGGAGTCATTGGCCATTTCAAAGTGTGTCCGTCACACTCATAACTCAGCTCTTGTAAGCGGTAAAGTTTACACCTGCCCGACCGTTTTGAGCTTCACCTTCGGGTGGATTTCGTTCTGGCTCATCACCACCGTATTGGCCCGGAAGCGTTCGATGATCGAGCGCACGAACGGCCGGATGGTGGGCGAGGTCAGGAGCACCGCCACCTCGCCGTTCATCGAGACACGTTCGAAGGTATCGCGCACGCCGCGGATGAAATCCTGCAAATGCGACGGCGCCATGGTCAGTTGCCGGTCCTCGCCCTGCCCCACCAGCGACGAAGCAAAGGCGTTTTCCCAGTCCGGCGAGAGGGTAACGATCGGCAGGCTGCCATCGTCCGAGCGATTGGCCCAGCACAGTTGCCGCGCCAGGCGCGACCGCACATGTTCGACCATCTGGGTGATCGACTTGGTGTGCGAGGCCGCCTCGCCCAACGCTTCGAGAATGGCCGGCAGGTCGCGGATCGACACGCGTTCCTTGAGCAGCGCCTGCAATACGCGTTGCAGCGTAGCGGTCGAAACCACCTGCGGGATCAGGTCGTCCACCAGCTTCTTTTCATCCGAAGGCAGGTCGCGCAGCAGCTTGGTCAGTTCCGAATAGCTGAGCAGATCGGCCATATTGTCCTTGAGGATTTCCGTCAGGTGGGTGGTGATGACGGTGGCCGGATCGACGATGGTGTAGCCGAGGAAGGTGGCTTCCTCGCGCAGGGCGTTATCGATCCAGGTGGCGGGCAGGCCAAAGGCCGGTTCCTTCATGTGCTCGCCGGGCAGTTCGACCTGGCGGCCGGTCGGGTCCATGGCCATCAGCGAACCGATGCGCACCTCGCCGGAACCGGCTTCCATTTCCTTGATGCGCACGCAATAGCCCTGAGACGGCAGGCGCATATTATCGAGGATGCGCACCGAAGGCATGATGAAGCCGTATTCCTGCGCCAGGGTGCGGCGCAGGGCCTTGATCTGGTCGGTCAGCTTGCGGCCGTCGAGATCGTTGATCAGGCCGAGCAGGCCCAGTGCCCAGCTCGATCTTGACATCGTCTATGGCCAGCGCCGCCGAGATCGGTTCTTCCTCAGGCGGCATGTTGGCGGCATTGATGGCATCGAGTTGCGCCTGGCTGGGCGGCGGCGGCTGGCGGCCGATGCGCCAGGCCAGGGCGCCGGTGGCCAGAGAAATGGCGCCGAAGAACACGATCGGCATTCCGGGGATCAGCCCCATGACGCCGGAAGCCGCCGAGACGACGCCCAGCGCCACGGGGTTCCTGGCCAGTTGCAGCACGATGGCCTTGTCGGCCGAGCCATCGACGCCGGCTTTCGAGACGAGGAAACCGGCGGCAATCGAAATGATCAGGGCCGGAATTTGCGTCACCAGGCCGTCGCCGATGGTCAGCAGCATGTAGGTTTTCGCGGCTTCACCGGCATCCATCTGGTGCTGGAAAATGCCGATCAGGATGCCGCCGACGATATTGACGACCGTGATGACAATGCCGGCCACGGCGTCGCCGCGCACGAACTTCGAGGCACCGTCCATGGCGCCGAAGAAGCCCGATTCCTGCTCGACCTCCTTGCGGCGGATCTTGGCCTCTTCCTGGTCGATCAGGCCGGAGGAGAGGTCGGCATCGATGGCCATCTGCTTGCCGGGCATCGAATCGAGGGTGAAGCGCGCCGCCACTTCGGCGATACGGCCCGAACCCTTGGTGATGACGACGAAATTGACCAGCACCAGGATGGCGAAGAGGATCGCCCCGATGATGAAATTGCCCTGGGTCATCAACATGCCGAAGGCGTGGATGACGGCACCGGCCGCTTCCGAACCATCCTGGCCATGGGTCAGGATAATGCGCATGGAGGTGATGTTGAGCGCCAGCCGGAACAGGGTCGTCACCAGCAGCACGGTCGGGAAGGATGAGAATTCCAGCGGCTTCTTGATGAAGAGGCCGGTCATCAGGATCAGGATGGCCGAGGTGATGGAGAGCGACAGCAGAATGTCGAGCACCCAGCTCGGCATGGGCACGATCAGGATCACGATGATCGAGATCACGCCGACGGCCATGATGACCTCGCCGCGCTTCAGCCAGCCGCCGATTTCGGAAGGCTTGAAGGGAATGGGGACGGGTGAGGCGACGGCCACGCGGTTCTCCGGGATACAAAACTTATCCGGCGGCCGGACTAGGCAAAAATTACCCGATCCGTGGTGAACGAATGGTTAATTTGCGTTAAAAGAGTCCCGCTCGATAGGACACCCTGTTAAAGAATAAAGCGGTTAGGAATAATCCGAAAGGCGATCTTCAACATACTGCTTAATTCGCAAATAATCGTTTTGCTTCAAGCACTTCTTAACCCATTCCGCACACATGGCGTGCCACAGAACATTGCCACCAATCATTAGGCGCTTTGCCGCCTCACCAATCCAATCATGATGATTGGTTAGAGTTAGGCTATTGTCACACGCATCAGATACGATGGATGTGTCCCGCATCAGCAATACCCATAAGTCACCCCACCTTTTTTCAGACAAATCTTCAAAGACGACTCTTTCTGGTGCATCTCCACCCGGCAACACACAACACCCTCTACCTTCTGCACAATCCCCATCAAGGAAGACACCTACTGGCCGTGGGAAACGCTTACCTTCAACCATTTGGCCGAGTTGATATCCCACAGATGCTGCCCCATACGTAGTGACCAATAATCTTGAGCAAAGATCACGGTCCCTTTGTGACAACATTTCAACTACGAGTGTTTTTGCTGCGTCATCTTCAACGTATATCTCGCATTCTGGGTGCTGCACATCATCCATATGACTTAGAGCAAACTCAGGGCTAACACCTATCATCGCCTGCCTTACCCCGTCCTGTTCAAATATTTGAAGGCGTGCTTCTTTGGGAAGTTCCTCAAGAATATACGGTGAATGAGTTGTTAGAATAATTTGTAACTCCCGTTCTCGGCAAACTGTAGCCAAGTCTCGAACTAAACGACGTTGCGCCCTTGGATGTAGCGATGACTCAATTTCATCGATAAGTATCAGTCCGTATTTGGGGAGATCAGCTTGAAGTAATTCAGCAATAGTTGTCTCGCCTTGCCCCTGATGATAACCGGAATATGAGGAATTTGTTCTCTTTAAAACAGGTATCGGCCGTTCAAGATCAACATTTGAGAGTGACATTTTAGCTTGATCATATTTATGACCCAAAATATTTGACAACCGGCTTAATCTTGCATCGTCAAAGCTCTCAAATGATGCCTCTATGTGGGGACTCTTGGCTATCTTTGCGTATCCAGTTCTACCGCCAATTGGAACAATTCTGCTCAGGTCCAAGAATTGGACAGGCCGTATCGGGCGCTCAGAGTTACCCTTCCATCGCTCTGTGTGCTTTCGTATGCTTCCTTCCTTCACATCCTTTCCTTCAGTATAACCGAAGCGAACAGACGCGTTAGTAATCTCATCCCAAAAAGTCTTTGGAAAAAAATCAGAAGCGTATTTCGTGCCTTTTTGCTTCACCGAACCAGTACTTTGTTGCCGCTGGTAAGATGCGGCACACGCCTGGATAATCGTGGATTTACCAGACCCATTTTCTCCCGAAATCGCCATGATAGGGAATGGGAAGCGAAGACGCTGACCTTGCCAACCGCGGATGTTATCAATTTCGACCCAATCAAGACGTTTGGGCCACGCGGTTTCATTTTGCCAGGCACGTTCCAGCCTGCGAACTTCTCTACTAAGCGCCATCGGAACTTCTCCGCTCGACCAATCGAGCGATTACAATACATATCGCCTGAAAAAAGTCAATTTTCCGCGCGATTTTCATGAAAATCGCGCGCACGCTAATTTGAAAGAGGTCGCCCGTGCGGTTCCACAGGAGGTGGCTTTTCCAAATTGAGGGGGGAAGCCCCCTCCGTCAGCGACACCAGCCCTAAAGGGCTTCGCGCTGCCACCTCCCCCGCTTCGCAGGGGAGGAGAGGTGTTTAAGCCGCGCTGGACCCCGATTGCGGGGCCGGGACGCTGAGGCCCGCTGCCGTATATTCGTTCAGCTTGTTGCGCAAAGTGCGGATGGAAATGCCGAGGATATTGGCGGCATGGGTCCGGTTGCCCAGGCAGTGCGACAGGGTATCGAGGATCAGCTTCTGTTCGACCTGGGCGACCGTCGAGCCGACAAAGGTGCGCGCGGCGCTTTGGGCGGCCTCGGCGGCGCGATTGACATAATCCATGCCGATCGGCGCCACCGGATTGAGCGGCTGGCCATCCGGCAAGCGGATGGCTTCGGCGTCGATTTCCGCGCCGGTCGAGAGCAGCACGGCGCGGTGCATGGCGTTTTCCAGCTCGCGCACATTGCCCGGCCACGGATGGGCCTGGAGCCGGCGTTTGGCCTCAAGCGAGATCGGCTTCAAAGGAATGGCATTGGCTTCGGAGTACTTCTTGGCGAAGTGTTCAGACAGCGCCAGAATGTCGGCCGGGCGTTCTCTCAACGGAGGAAGTGCCAGGTTGATGACGTTCAGGCGGTAGAGCAGATCCTCGCGGAAGGTGCCCTCTTTCACCGCCTGAGCCAGGTTGCGGTTGGAGGTCGCCAGCACGCGGATATTGACCGGCACCGGCTTGGCGCCGCCGACGCGATCAATGACGCGCTCCTGAAGCGCCCGCAGCAGCTTTGCCTGCAAACGCGTGTCCATTTCGGAGATTTCGTCGAGCAGCAGGGTGCCGCCGTCGGCCTCTTCGAACTTGCCGATGCGGCGGGCCATGGCGCCGGTAAAGGCGCCCTTCTCGTGGCCGAACAGTTCGGATTCCAGCAGGTTATCCGGAATGGCGGCGCAGTTGACCGAGATAAACGGCCGCGTCGCGCGCTTGCTCTTTTCATGCAGGTAGCGCGCCATCACTTCCTTACCGACGCCGCTTTCACCGGTAATCAGGATGGAGGCGTCGGACCCCGCCACCTGGTCGGCCAGTTTCAGCACAGCCTGCATGGAGGGATCGACCGTCACCAGCGGACGCGCATCGTCGGAAACCGCCGCCAGCACCGCCGCGATCAGTTCGGCATCGGGCGGCAAGGGGATGAATTCTTTTGCACCCTGGCTAATGGCGAAGGCGGCCTTGCGCGGGTCCGGATTGACGCCGCAGGCGACGACCGTGACGAAGATATGCTCGCGCTCATTGGCCTCGATCAGCGACTTGATATCAAGCTCGTAATCGACCATCAGCAGGTCCGCGCCCTGGCCTTTCAGCAGGGCGGCGGTGGCCTGGGTCGGCGTTTCGACATGCGCCACCTTGGCGCCGGTTTCCATGGCCATCTTGACCGCGACGGAGAGCTGGCCGCTCAGCTTGCCTACAACTAACAGTCTCATTGACCCGAATCCTCGCTCTTGATGATTTCCGTCATGGTCACACCCAGACGATCATCGACCACCACCACTTCGCCACGCGCGACCAGGCGGTTATTTACATAAATATCAATGGCTTCCCCGACCTTGCGATCGAGTTCCAGAACGCTGCCCTGCCCCAGCCGCAGAAGCTGGGAAACAGACATGTAGCTCTTGCCCAGCACGGCCGAGATATTGACCGGCACATCGAAGACCGGCGCCAGGTCGGCCGCCGACTTGTCGCCCTCGTCTTCCGGCCCCGGTCCGGGGATGCCGGTATCTTCAAAATCTTCCAGACCCAGATCGGCCATGACTTACTCCTTACTCATGGGTGCGGCTTTGGTGATATGCCTCGGCTTCGAGGGCTTCGTTCAGGGCGTGTTCGAGCGCCTCGAACACGGATTGCGGGTTATATTCGGCGCGGCCATCGCTCCACACCACCTCGAAGCCGCCTTTCGGCAGGGTCGGGTTGTCGCGGAACTGCACGGTGCCGGTGAAACCCGCCAGCATGACGGCCTCCTCGGCAGCGGCCTTGAGTTCATCGCTCGGATTGCTGGCGAAGAGCACCAGTGCGCGTGGCCGGCTCGATCTCCTGGCTCAGCGCATCGAGCGCGGCGGTCAGCGGCGCTTCGGGGAAACGCTCCAGCGCCTCGGCGGCGATTTTCTGCGCACAGACGAGCGCCAGGCGCACGGCGGCTTCCTTGTGGGCGTGGATGGCGTCGGTCAGGCCGCCCAAACCTTGCTGCGCGGCATCGGCCAGAGCCTGCAAAGCGGCGGACTGAGCCATCTGCGCGCGGGCCAGGGCCGAGTTTTCACCGGCGGCCTGAGCGGATTTGCGGATGTCCTCGACCTCTTCAGGCGTATAGAACTTCTTCTCGCGCGGCGGCGGGGCAGAGACGATGTGGCCGCCATCACCGAAGACGGTGCCGAATTCGAAACGCTTGTGAACGGGCTGGGTCATGATAAACACAAGCTCCTCTTAACAGGGCGCGACTGCGCCCCGGCGACGTTTCGCCGCCCCCGCGGAGCGTTGAGCGAAGCGAAAACAGCGTGAGCGCTAGTATATAAGCTCATCATCGCCTCCCTGACCGGCCAGCATGATTTCGCCCTTGGCGGCGAGATCCTTGGCAACCTGCACCATGGCCATCTGCGCGGCGTCGACATCCTTGAGGCGCACCGGCCCCATCGATTCCATGTCGTCGCGCATGATCTTGGCGGCGCGTTCCGACATGTTGGACATGAACATATCGCGCAAGCTGTCCGACGAGCCCTTGAGCGCCAGGGCCAGTTGATCCTTCTCCACCGCGCGCAACAGGGTCTGCACGCCGCCCGGATCGAGCTTGGAAAGGTCTTCGAAGACGAACATCAGCGCCCGGATGCGTTCGGCGGATTCGCGGTTGCGTTCTTCCAGGGCGGCCACGAAACGGCTCTCGGTCTGGCGGTCGAAATTGTTGAAAATCTCGGCCATCAGTTCATGCGAGTCGCGCTTGCTCGTCCGCGCCAGGTTGGACATGAATTCGATGCGCAGGGTCTGCTCGATCTTGTCGAGAATTTCGCGCTGCACCGGCTCCATGCGCAGCATCCGCTGCACGCATTCGAGCGCGAAATCCTCCGGCAGGGAAGAGAGCACGCGCGCGGCGTGATCGGCCTTGATCTTGGAGAGAACGACGGCGACGGTCTGCGGATATTCGTTCTTCAGATAGTTGGCCAGCACCGCCTCATTGACGTTGCCGAGCTTGTCCCACATGGTCCGGCCGGCCGGACCGCGGATTTCCTCCATCAGCGCCTCGACCTTGTCGGGCGGCAGGAAATTGGTCAGCAGGCGCTGGGTCTGCTCATACGACCCCATGATGGTGCCCGAATTGCTCATGCCGGAAACGAATTCGACCAGCAGATCCTCGACCACGTTCGATGTCACCGTGCCGAGCGACGACATGGCCTGGGAGATTTCCTTGATCTCTTCCTCATCGAGCGACTGCCACAGCGAGACATGCTCTTCGCCGAGCGCCAGCAGCACCACGGCCGCCTTTTCCACGCCGGAAAGCTTCCTGGGATCGTCAATGATATTCTTGCGTGCGCCGAGAGCCATCCCTTATCCCTCGTGCAGCCAGGAGCGCAGGATCGACACCGATTCTTCCGGATGGCGATCGACGAATTCCGACACCTTCTTGACCGAGGAGGCCCGCACCTGGCCTTCGATGCGCGCGATATCGATGCCCGATGCCTCGTTCACCGAAGGCACCATGCCGCCGCCGCTGATCTGCGGGAAACCGCCGTCGGTCGGACCGCCGAGGCCGGGCGCGCCGCCCGCGCCGGCGCCGGCCGGGGCCATGCCGGCCGGCAGTTGCCCATCCGGACCGGCCACCAGATAGTTGGTCGGTGCCGTGGTGATGTATTTGAGGAGCGGGCGCGCCACCAGGAACAGGGTCAGCAGGGCGACGACGAACAACACGGCCACTTCCAGGGCGCGCATGATGTCGTTCTTATCGAAATCGAACATTGACGCCTTGCCGCCGGTGCCGCCATTGACATCGACATCGCCGTGGCTGAAGCGGATATTGGCCACCTGAACCTGGTCGCCGCGCGTCTGGTCATAGCCGATGGCGGCCTTCACCAGGGTATCGATCTTCTGCATGTCTTCCGCCGAGCGCGCGGCATAGGCCGGCGGGGCCTTGCCATCCTTGGAAGGGGTCAGGGTGCCATCGACGACGACGGCAACGGCCAGCTTTTTGATCTCGCCGGGGGCCGTGACGGATGTCGTCTTGGTAGTCGAGATTTCGTAATTGGTGGTTTCCGATGTCTGGCCGCTCTGCTGGGTGGCGGTGGAGGTGCCCGGCTGCTGCGCCCCGCCGGGAATATTGGCCGAAGCCGTCACCGCACCATTGCTGTTCGGGTCGGTCGTGCTGTCCTTCGATTCGGAAGTAGTGGTCGAGCGGACGACCTGGCCATCGGGGTTATAATCGACCTTTTCCTGGGTGGTGGCGGTCTGGTCGAGATCGGCGGTGACGGTAACCCGCGCCGCGCCCGGCCCGACCACGCCCTCGACGATATCGGTGATACGCTTGCGCAGCTTGTCTTCCACCTCGTCGCGGTGCGCCGCGCCCGGGCCATTGGCCGATTCATCGCCGCCCGCCGCCAGCAGGTGATTGCGGTCATCGACGATGGTGACATCCGATGGTTTCAGGTTAGGGACGGCCGAGGCCACGAGATTGCGGATGGCGCCGACCTGTTCGGCATTGGGATTGCTGCCCGAAAGACCGAGCACGACAGTGGCCTTGGCCTGTTCCTGCGTTTCACTGAACAGTTCGCGCTTGGGCATGACCAGGTGAACGCGCGTCGAGGAGACGCCTTTCAATGTATTGATGGTGCGCGACAGTTCGCCTTCGAGCGCGCGCTGGTTATCGAGGTTCTGCACGAACTCGGTCTGGCCGAGCGTGGGGGCATTGTCGAAGATTTCATAGCCGACCGAGGCAGCGGTGGGCAGGCCCTTTGAGGCCAGCATCATGCGCGCCGTGGCCACCTTGTCGCGGTCGACCATGATGACGGAGCCATCGCCCTTGGCGGTATATTTGATCCCGGCCTGGTCGAGATTCTGCGTGATTTCGCCGGCTTCCTTGAGGTCGAGGTTCGAATAGAGCAGGGCCTGCGGCTGGGCGCTGACATGCAGGACGATGGCCGCCAGCACCGCGGCCACGCCGGCGGCGGCGCCCAGAATGGCCGTCAGCCGGCCGATACCGAACTTCTGTAAACCAGCAAAAAATGAGTCCACGCGCCAGACGCCCCATTACCAAACAGGCGGACAAACGCGTTCCCGACGCACCGACCACCGAACCAGGCAATAATTTCCCAGTGCGGGGTTAATTAGGCATTAATTTTTGATGGGGATTTTATGAATTTAATCAGCCCTGTGCGCGAAAAGGCTTATTCCGCAAGGCGCTTTGCTTTTCAAAACCGAATTAACTTTTTAACACGGGCACAGGCGCGGGGCGAGTGGCGGCCGTTCAAATTCACGTTATTGGCGAAGCGGCCTTACGCAACCGTGTGCCGGACCGGCGAAACACTCCACGAAACCGTCGCCTGGTCGATCAGCGCATGGACAGGTGAGTCGGCCAGTTCCGTCATCACGCCGCTGGCGGCCGCTTCGCCCGCCGCCACCGACGCCCAGATCAGTATGTCGAGGATGACGCCATCGCTGCGTTCGCAGATGCGCCGTGAACGGAAGCCGGGCTGCCGCCTGAGCCAGGCATCAACCCCGGCATTGGCGGCGATGAATTCGGCGCAGGTGCCGCGGGCCAGCCGGAAGCTGGTGATCTCAATGGCTTCGCTCATCACAGGCTCTCCGCAGTCATGACACCCGACAGGCCGCAGAAGGTCAATGCGTTCCGGATCAGGTCCGGCGATGCCTGCGCCTCCAACATCAGCAGCGCGCCGTCAAATTTCAGCAGGCCGAGGCAAGCCTTGATATCGGCATCGGCTTGCGTACACACAATCAGGTCCAACGCGCCTTCGAGCGCGCGGTGCGTCACCGGATCCAGCGTGGCGAAATAATGATCGGCGCCCATCCATAACCTATCGGTGGCCGATATGACCGGCGCCAGCACGCTGACCTCGGCGCCGGTGGCGCGGGCGATGCGGATGGCCATATGGGCCAGGCCATCCGTGCCATAGATGGCGACGCACTTGCCGGCCCCGGTCTGGCGGTGACGCAGGAGCGAATGGAAGACGTGAGGTCGGGCGGCCGCGCCGCAGGCGGTTAGGGAAGCCATGTCGTATTTCCGATGTTTGGTGATGGCCCAACATGCACCGGTCAGCGGTTGCGGTGGTATAGCAATCCTGCAAGCCTTATGCACAATCCTGCAAAAGGCGCGCATTCACCATTCCCTGCGGGCGCGGCTCTGCTATGGTCAGGGCTTCACAGAATACATGGTTTTCGCATGAGCCTGCCCTTTACGCCCTATCGTGAGCTTGCCGCGCTCATTGCCCGTTACGCCACGGCCGATGGCGAGATCATGACGCCCATAGACGGCCTGTTCCTTGGCCGCCGTTCCGGCCCGTCTGCGCCGATCCATAAGGGCCAGCACGCCTGTTTCGCCCTGGTGGCGCAGGGCGCCAAGAGCGTGACGGTCGGTTCGGAAACCCATCATTACAGCGTCGGTTCGTGCATCGTGATCTCGCTCGACCTGCCGGTGATTTCCTGCGTCACCGAGGCCAGTCCGGAGGTGCCGCAACTCGGCATGGGGATGCTGATCAATGGCGACCGCCTGCGCGAGGTCATCGCCCGCCTTCCTGTGCCTCATCCGACCTTCACCACCGCGCCGGTGCGCGGCGTCGGTGTCAATCAGGCGGCGCCTGAACTGCTCGATGCCGTCATCCGCCTGCTGCGGCTGCTCGATACGCCGGCAGATATCCCCGCCATGGCGCCGCTGATCGAGCAGGAAATCCTTTATCGCCTGCTGACCGGCCCGGATGGCCCGCGCCTGCTGAATATCGCGCGCGCCGATACGCCAGGCAACTGCATCGCCCGCGCTGTCGCCTGGCTGCGCGAACATTTTGCCCGCCCCCTGCGCATCGAAGACCTGGCCGGTGACTGCGGCATGAGCGTCTCCTCGCTGCACCACCATTTCAAGGCAGTGACGGCGCTGACGCCCGTGCAGTATCAGAAACAATTGCGCCTGCACGAGGCCCGGCGGCTGATGCTGGTGGAGGCTTGCGACGCCGGCACGGCCGGCCATCGCGTCGGATACCTGAGCCCTTCCCAGTTCAGCCGCGAATATAGCCGGCTCTACGGCTGCCCGCCGGCCCGCGATATCGAGACTCTGCGCGTGCGGGCCTAACCTACTGTTCTAACGGCCTCACTGCCTGTTGATAGCGCTCCCAAAACCCGTTATCGAGAGAGAAAGCCTGCGGCGGATTTTCCAATCCAGACTGAAAGGCGCCTATACAGTGAGGACAGATGACCACCGCCATATCGCCCGACACCACCGTCACCGGAAAAGCGCACTATGAGGTGCTTGATGGCCTGCGCGGCAGCGCCGCTGTTCTGGTCGTGCTGTTCCACATCATGGGCATGACGGTTTCCTGGGCCGATACCGGGCAATTGCTGCACCATGCCGCGCTTGCCGTCGATTTCTTCTTTGTCCTGTCCGGCTTCGTTGTCGCCTACGCCTATGATGACCGCTGGAAGACCATGTCGACCGGGCAGTTCATCCTGATCCGGCTGGTGCGCCTGCATCCGCTGGTGCTGCTGGGGGCGGTTCTGGGCCTGCTCAGTTTCGTCTTCGATCCCTTCGCCACCAACCAGAAGGCCATTCCGCTGGCCACCGTTTTGGTTGATTTCGCCCTGATCTGCCTGATGCTGCCGCACGCGCCCCTGCCCAACCGCTGGACGGATACCCACAGCCTGAACAGCCCTGCCTGGTCGCTCTTGCAGGAATATATCGGCAACCTGGTCTATGCCCTGGTGCTGCGCCGCCTCGGCACCAAAACACTGGGCCTGCTCGTCGTTCTAGCCGGTGCGCTGCTGGCCTGGTGCGCCTGGGACAAGAACACGCTCGATCTCGGCTCCTACTGGGAGACCCTGTGGCAGGGCACGGCGCGCATGGCCTTCTCCTTCATGATGGGCCTGTGGCTCTATCGCGTCCGCGATCGCTTTCCGAAGATCCGTCTCGGCTGGATCGCCGCGACGATCGTGCTCGTAGCCGTCTTCGCCATACCGCTGATGCCCAAAGAGTGGCCACACGCCAACGGTATCTACGAAGTTTCGATGGTGATCGTGGTCTTCCCGCTGCTGATCCTGTGCGGCGCCCATTCGCAGATCCCCGCACTGGAAATGGCGCTGTGCAAGTTCGCCGGGCGCATTTCCTACCCGATCTATATCCTGCACTACCCCTTCCTGCTGATCTATATGAACTTCGTCACCTTCACCAAACCGGACCTGCAAACCGCGCACATCGCCGGCGCGGCGGCCTTTGTGATCGTGGTCACCTTCGCCTGGTTGGCGGTGAAATTCTACGACGAGCCGATCCGCAAATGGCTGAAGCCCCTGACGCGGAAGTAAATTCAGTGAGCTGCGAAATCACCCGCGCGTGGATGATTTCGCAGCCACGTTTCCGCCAACTCGCGCTGCTCAGCGATTGCAGCGAGTACACAAACTCCCCAATCTGCATCTTCATATCCCCGACACAATGCCTCTGCCGCGGCTAAGTCGAGGAGGTCAATACGCGGATCGTGAATGTAAAACGCCGGCAATTCGTGCTGATTGTAGCTGACGGCACCAATAATCCACTCGCACAGTTGCGCGCGCGCCTTTTGGCATTCCGGGTCAAGTTCGAGCGCGCGCTGCAAATGATCCGCCGGAACATCACAGCGCAAAAGACCAAGCCAAAGATACGCCCCAGCCTGCGAGGGATCGTACGCCTTCCATTCCTTCAGCGTAGGAATTAAGAGACGCATAGTTAAGGGCTGCACCAAGGCATCCACGGGCATGTTCTCAAGCAGCCAAATTGTGAAACGAAGCCGCTCAGCGAAAGGCCACAAAAGGGCCTCATCGATAAATTCTGTAAGAGTGACAAGTGCTCTTTTACGAATGCCCTTACCGTGCTGCTCAAGGTAATCAGCAAATCTGCACCAGAGCGCCTCTAATCTGGCTTGATCTGCAAGTGCAGACATCTTGTTCAGGTCATTTTCCCACATGCTTGAAACGGTCCCGCCGTGCTTAAGAGACACTGCCTCAATCATGACAACCGATGCAATAGAAACGACTCATTTGAGTCCTTTATCAATATCATAAGCGCCTTTACGCGCCCGGCTTTTCCCTCTATAAGCGCCGCCATGTCCATGATGACCACCACAAAACCGACAATGACACCGACCCGTATGCGGGGCGGTCCTGTCGTGCTGGCGGTTTAACAGCAGACACTGGACTTTAGCCCCGCGAAAGCGCGGGGCGGTCTGTATTCCACACACCCAAACCTCGCGTTTCCGCCTTATTTTTCAAGGAGACGTGACTTATGAATTCCCAACCTAACATCGGTATTGTCGGCGCCAGCGGCCTGGTCGGCAGCATGATGCTGGCCCTGCTGGCAGAGCGCAATTTCCCCCTCGCCAGCTTGCGCCTGTTTGCCTCGGCACGTTCGGCCGGCAAGCGCGTGGCCTTCAAGGGCCAGGAGATCGTCATCGAGGACGCCGCGACGGCAGACTTTAGCGGGCTCGACATCGTCTTCTTCTCGGCGGGCGGCTCGACCTCAAAGGCTTTGGCGCCGAAGGTGGCCGCGGCCGGCGCTATCGTCATCGACAATTCCTCGGCCCGGCGCAGCGATCCCGACGTGCCGCTGGTCGTTTCCGAGGTCAATCCCGAAGCCCTGCGCCATATCCCGAAGGGCATCGTCGCCAACCCGAACTGCACCACCATGGCCGCCATGCCGGTGCTGAAGCCCCTGCATGACGCCGCCGGGTTGATCCGCCTCGTTGCCAGCACCTATCAGGCCGTCTCCGGCGGCGGCATCGAGGGCATCGAAATCCTGCGCGACCAGATTTTGACCGCCGGCAAGGATATCGAAAAGCTGGCGCATGATGGTTCGTCTGTCGATATGGGCGAGATCCTCAAGTGGGCCATGCCGATCGGCTTCAATGTCGTGCCGCTCAACTATGTGCTGGGCGAGGACGGCTATACCGAGGAAGAGCTGAAACTGCGCGACGAGAGCCGCAAGATCCTGGGCCTCCCCGACCTCAAGGTGGCCGCCACCTGCGTGCGCGTGCCGGTGTTTACCGGCCATTCGCTGTCGATCAATGTCGAGTTCGAGCGCCCCCTCTCCCCCGAAGCGGCGCTGGAATTGCTGCGCGAGGCGCCGGGCGTGGAAATCGCCGATGTACCAAACCCGCTGGCCGTTACCGGCCGCGATCCGGTCCAGGTCGGCCGCATCCGCCGCGACGCTTCAGCCGATAATGGCCTGGTGCTGTTCGTGGCCGGCGACAACCTGCGCAAGGGTGCCGCGCTCAACGCTGTGCAAATCGCCGAAGTCCTGCTGAAGCAGAGGTGACGCAAACGACAACAGCCACACCCGTCGCCGGGTGTGGCTGTCAAATCTCGTATACTAGCAAGAGCTAGCGGTAGCTCTGGATGCGCGTGGTGCGCAGGCCGGCCATGCCATGGGTCTCGATGGCCTTTTTGCCAACCCAGGAACTCTTCCGAGGTAATGTTGTAGCGCTCGCACGCCTCGTCGAAGGTCAGGAGACCGCCGCGCACGGCCGCCACCACCTCCGCCTTGCGGCGGATCACCCAGCGTTCCGTGCCGGCGGGCGGCAGGTCGTTGAGCGTCAGTTTTGCCCCGGTAGGACCAATCACGTATTTTTCGCCTTTGTTATCGCGGCGTTGCTCTTGAAGCATGGCGTTTTGCCTTTGTTACCATCACATGAGAGCATCCTACATGACCTCCTTAAATATCCGCTTAATTGCCATGGTAAATATGACGTAAAATTTGCGGTAAGGTATCGTTAATACTCTGTTTAGTATGTGTTAAGGCTTCACTTTCAAGATTAACGCGTATTAATCGTTTTTATACATATAAGTATAGAGTGAAAAAGAGCAGTTAAAATTTCAATAACCGCCCTTTTCAGTTCATTTAGCGCTTGATGCTCAGCAGTTCCTGAAGCATGTCATCGGCCGTGGTGACGATCTTCGAGGCGGCCGAATAGGCGCGCTGGGTGGTGATCAGGCCGGTGAATTCCTGCGCGATATCAACGGTCGAGGCTTCCAGGGTATCGGCATCGATACTGCCGGCACCATTGGTGCTCGGCACCTTCAGCGAATAGGCGCCGGAGTCGGTCGAGACCTTGTAGGCATTGCCGCTGACCCCTGTCAGGCCGTTGGGATTGAGGAAGGTGGCCAGGGCGATCTGGGCCAGGGTCTTGGTGTGGCCATTGTTATAGATGGCCGTCACCAGACCGTCCTTGCCGATCTCGACATTGGACAGAGAACCGAATTCCGTGCCGTCGGCCGTGATCGACTTGGTCGTGGTGTCGCTGGCGACCTGGGTAATGGTGCTGAGCCCCGAGGTGCCGAAACCCATATCGATGGACTGGCCGGCGGCCCCGACATTGGAATTCCAGTAGGCGCCATCCGCCGGCGGGGCGGCGGCATCCGCCGACGCGCCAATGGCAAAGCCGCCGTTCAGGATGGCCGGCAGGGTGCCGCCATAATCCGCCGGATCGGTGGACAGGGCGCCATTGGCATCGAAATAGAGTGATCCGATGTCGATCTGGTGCAGGCCGTTGTCCGCGCCGCCGACCGAGCTGGTGACATCGGGGGACGAGACTTCATAGTACCATTGCGTCTTGCCGGTCGTGGAATCGATATTCCCCTTCAGCAGGGAGATGGTGATCGTATGCTCCTGGCCCAGCGAATCCGAGATGCTGGCCGAGATGGTGGCGTCCGGCTTGGTGCCGGTATTCGAGGTCGAACTGTAGGTCGACATGGCCGTGGTGGCATCAAGCGTATTGTTGGTGATGGCGTCGGCATAGGTGCCGGTGCCGAACGTCGTCGAATCATTGGGATCAGGATTGACCGCCGTCGACACCGTGGTCTTCGAATTCAGGTTGGCGGTAAAGTTGACGTTCGTCGTGGCGGCCGGCTTGTTGGCCAGGTCACTGACATTGATCGGCGCCAGCAGGTTGGCATCGGTGGCCGAGGTGGTGATGGTGCCGGTGGAATCGGCCGGCCAGCCCTGCAGATAGAAGCCGCCGGAATTGACCAGGTTGCCCTCCGTATCGGTCGAGAACGTGCCGTCGCGCGTAAACAGCAGGGAACTGGAGGAACTCACCGTGCCGGCCTGATCGGAGACGACGAAGAAGCCCTGACCGTTGACGCCCAGGCTGTAACCGGAGGTGTCGCTGTTCAGTTCACCCTGGGTGGTATTGGTCTGGCGATTGACCGAGACCACGCCGCCCGACGTGTAGGAATGCTTGTTGCTGGTGCCGCTGACCAGGTCGGTAAAGCTCGTGGTGACGCGCTTGTATCCGGTCGTGTTCGAGTTGGCGATGTTGTTCGAGATGGTGGCAAGGGCCGTGGCGTTCGCGGCGAGCGCGGTAACCCCGGATTGCATGGCGCTGTTGATACTCATGTGTGGAACTCCCGGAAAACGGTGTGAAGCAGGGTTAAAATCAGGAAACGCTGGTGATGCTGTCGAGCGAAACGGATGAATTGCCGATCTTGAGGACGGTGCTGCCGTTCTCTGTCTGGGCGGAAGTGACGATGCCGGTCAGGCCGGCCGAGGCATCGACGGCGCCGGACGCATCGGCGGCGGAGACGCTGAGCGTGTACTTGCCGGCGCCGACCGCATTGCCGGAACTGTCCTTGCCGTCCCAGGCGAAGCTGTGCGTACCGGCGGTCAGATCATCGGCGGAATCGGACCAGACGGTCTTGCCGTCGGCGTCTTTGATCGTCAGGGTGGCGGCCGTGGCCGTGGACCCGAGCGTATAGTTCGAGGTGGCCGAACCGCCATCGGTCAGGGTGGCGGTCGGCTCGTCGCTGCCGATGGTCTTGCCGATATAATTGACCGCCGAAGTCATGGAACCGGAGGCGCCGGAGGCATTGGCGATCGTCTCCAGATAGCCATTGGATTTGATCTGCTGTTCGACCGAGGAATACTGCACCAACTGGTTGGTCCACTCGGTGGTATCCATCGGCGACAGCGGGTCCTGGTTCTTCACCTGCGCGGTCAGGAGGTTGAGGAAGGTGGTGTAGTCGGTGCTGAACTTCGAGGAATCCGCCGCGGTATTCGAGGTGGGATTGCTGGCGGCATTGGTGTTGGCGACGCTGGTGACCATGGGTGCTTCCTAGACGCTGAGATCGAGCGCGAGACGCGACGGGGATTGACGGTAATTCAGGCGGGCGGCGGCCAGATCGACCGCGCCATTGAGGGCATCGAGTTCGGCATCGGCCTGGTCGGCCGCCGCCTGGTTGCGCGCCATCTGGGCCAGATGCTGGCTGTTCGGACGGTTCTGGCCCTGCTGGCTATCGGCCTGGGTAAAGGTGTTTTGTTGCTGTGGCGAACCGCCGGAAGAGGAACCACCGAAAGCGGAGTCATCAGCGCTGCGGGCACTGGCATTGACCGTATGCGCCTGGGCCTGAACCACCGCATCGGTCTTCTGGCGCGCCGAGAAGCTCAAGGCGTCATCGGAGAGTTGCAGGCCGGTATCGCGCAGTTGCTGGCGCAGCTCGGCTTCATGGGCGCTGAAGGTGGCGGCGGTGACGTCGGAATCGAAGGTCATGTGCGCCGTCATCCGGCCGTCGCGGCCGATGCTGAGCGCCACGTCGACCTTGCCGAGATCGGCCGGGTGCAGTTCCATGGTGAATTTCGTCGCGCCCTCGGCGTGGCGGCGGTTGATCTGCACGCTCAGGGCATTGAGATTATCGACGGCGGTCTGCGACATCAGGCTTGTGGCCGGCGCCTGTGGCGTGGCGGCAGGCGTGTAGCCGGTCGTGTCCGTCGTCTGCGCGTTGCTGACCAGTGAAAAGCCGGACGTTCCGGCGGCGGGCGGCAGGCTGGTGGGCTCGCTGACGTTTTCAGGTTTGTTTTCAGGCGGCACACTGACGGACTTGCGGGTTGTCGCCTGGACCTGGCTTTGAACCTGGGCGGCCTGGGCCTGAGATGCCTGAACCTGAGGCGCCTGAATATGGGCGACCTGAACCGGCGCAGAGCGAATTTGCGCCGTCTGCGCCGGTGCGGCGTCGTTTGTGGCTACAGGGGCAGGCGTTTCAGTGCGCGCAGCCGGATTGGCGGTCGCAGAGACGGGGGCGCCTACCGATGGGGCGATGGCCGCAGGCGCCTGTGCCTTTGCGGCGGGCGCGGCGGTTTGCGGCGGCACCGTTATCAGAGCGGCAAATTTCGGTTGGGCGGCAGCCTCTGCACTATTGTCTGTTGCATCGGCATCAGCGGCATCGGCCTGATTTTGCGGCGCAGGCGGTTGTGGGGCGACTGGCGCAGCTTGTCCCTTGG
The DNA here is from genome assembly GCA_024707255.1 of Asticcacaulis sp. Classification (NCBI taxonomy): domain Bacteria; kingdom Pseudomonadati; phylum Pseudomonadota; class Alphaproteobacteria; order Caulobacterales; family Caulobacteraceae; genus Asticcacaulis; species Asticcacaulis sp. The sequence goes on from JANQAC010000001.1 coordinate 1,003,244, forward strand.
GTGCCGGTGTGGCCCTTTTATCACTGGCCTTGTCATCGCTGATCGTGCCGTCATTGGCCGCGAGAACCGGCTGACCGGCCGGAGGCGCAGCCGGCACGGTCGGCGCGATCATGGCGGGTGCGACAACAGCGACGCTGACCATATCCGGCGCGGCAGCGGGCTTTTCGGCGGGCTCAGCCGTCGTCGTGTCCGCCTCTTTACTTTTCACCGTCGGGGTTTTGGCAGGTTTCGCCTCGGCCGTTTTTACGCTCGGCGTCGTGACGACCGGGGCTTCGATCTGAACAGGCGTCGCGTCGGCCAGCATGGCGGCCTTCGGCGTCGGCGCCTGAGGAGCGACGGCTTGCGGTTCGGCTTGCGGGGGCACGACGATCGCCTGAGCCACCTGGACCTGAGCCACCTCGGCCTGAGGTGCCTCGGCTTGTGTCACCACCGCAACGGGCGCTTCGATTGCCCGTGCTTCAGCGTGTTGTATCGGCTTTGGTGTCGCTGGCTGGGCGTCTGGCAAGGCCGGCGCGGCTTCGGCCGTGACAGCCGGGGCCGGAACCTGAGCCAAAACCGTGTCCAGAATTTGGGACTGAACCGTTTGCGTCATACCCTGAGGCCCGGCAGCCGCCGCAACTGCCGGCGTGGCGGCCTGGGCCGCTTCCACCGTCGGGGCCTGTACCTGCAACAGGGTCGCGGCGGCCGGCAGGGCCGGGACATTGCCGATCGCCGCCACGGGTATCCCGGCGGGATTGCCGGCGGGATTGACGGTGGATGGCATAGCCACCGGCGGCAAGGTGTTTTGTTGCGCGGGGGTCGCGCCATCCCCGGCCGGCGTCACCTTCAGGGCCGCCAGGAGGCTGGCGAAATCACCGGCGGCGGTGGCGGCTGCAAGGCCCGTTGCGCTGCCCGTCGCGTTGCCCGGCGCATTTCCGGCCAGGCTTCCCGTTTGCGACGCAGCCGTATCCCCGCCGGTGGATACACCGGTCGCCGCCATCGGCAGGAAGGGGAAATCGAACAGCGCAGGCATTCGGGTATCCGCGAGAACATCCGGAACGGCCGGTCGCGTCTTGCGGCTGGCGGTCGGGGCGAAGTCAACGCATTTTGCGCATCTGATCCGAAAAGCCCATGCAAACGCCGGGCCAGTCATTAACCAACTGATTTAACTAAAATTATGCCCTTTTCAGCACCCCCAAAAGGGTGACCTTTGCCGGGGCCTGAGGTCAAATTTGCCTAGAGCGGCGGCGTTTTTCGCCGGGCGCCGGGCCTGCATCAGGCGACATCACCGATGCCTCCCCGGCCAGCGTAACGCGCGGGCGTGCGACGTGATGACCCCGCGCGCGGGCGCGTACCTTGACGACAGGCCACGCTGGCACAGGACTTGAAACTGTTAACGCAGACAACCGCCACCTTCGCCCCCAACGAAATGCTAAGTTTATGAAAACAAAATGTTTTTTAAAATTGAGCCATAACAGCCCCCGGTCATTTTTGCCGGGTCAGGTGCAGGGTTTGCCTATGAACGCCCGCCGGGAGGCCGCCGCATGTCACTAGGTTCGATCATGAACATCGGCGTTTCGGGGCTGATGACGGCGCAGGACCAACTGCACGTCGTCTCCGACAATATCGCCAATCTCAACACGCCGGGCTATATCCGCAAGGTATCGCACCAGACCAGCGTGGTTACCGCCGGCGTCGGCATGGGTGTGCAGTCGGGCCAGGTCACCCTGGCCGCCGACAAATTCCTCCAGGCGGCGACCCTGAAGGCGAGTTCTATCTCGGCCCAGTCCGACACGTCGTATGAACTGCTCGACCAGATGCAGGCGCAGTTTGGCGATATCACCGACACCAATAACCTGTTCGGCCAGGCCAGTTCGGTCCTTTCCTCGATGGCCCAGCTTGGCGAGGACCCGACCTCCAGCGCCAGCCGTCAGGAAGCGATCAGCTATGTGTCGGGCTTCCTGTCCGAAGCCGGCCGGATTTCGACCAAGATCCAGACCATCCGCGGCGACGCCGATACCCGCATCGCCAGCGCCGTTACCTCGGTCAATGACCTGCTGGTCAGCATCCGCGATCTTAACGGCTCGATTTCGGGCGCCGCCGTTTCCGGCACCGATACCACCGGCGCCCAGACCACGCAGATGAGCTATATCGACCAGTTGTCGAAGCTGGTCGATGTCCGCGTCACCCAGGAAGCCAACGGTGGCGTTACCCTGCGCACGCAGTCCGGCACGGTGCTGGTCTCCGGAGCCAGCGCCGCCACCCCGGCCTATACGCCAGCCACCAGCGTCGACGCCTCCACCAGCTTCGGCCCGATTACCCTCACCGGCGTCAATAACGAAACCCGCGACTTCGCCGACAGCCCGGGCTCAGGCGAGATCAAGGGCCTGCTCGACATCCGAGACAAGACCTCGGTAGCGATCAACGACCAGCTCAACGAGTATGTCACCCAGTTCAGCAACCAGCTCAATGCCGCGCACAATGCCTCCAGCGCCGTGCCGGCGCCCACTTCGCTCACCGGCAAGAATACCAGCCTGACCGAGGAAGAAGCCATAACTGGCTTCCAGGGCGAGACCAATATCGTCACGCTCGATTCATCGGGCAATATCACGCACAAGATGACCCTGACCTTCGATACCGACGGCAGCGGCAACGGCAGCTACCTGATGGATGGCGTGGCCGGCACCTTCTCGGCGTCCAGCTTCGTCAGCGATATCAATACCGGCCTGGGCGGGGCGGCGACGCTCGACTTCACCAACGGCAAGATGAGCCTGACCTCCGGCGGCACGGATGGCGTGGCCGTCGTCGATTCCCCGGCGAACACAGCCACCAGCACAGTGCCTTCCAACAAGCTGGGCCAGGGCTTTTCGCAGTTCTTCGGCCTCAATGACCTGGTCACCTCGGACGTACCGACCAATTTCAAGACCGGCCTGACCGGCAGCAGCGCCCACGGCTTCACGGCGGGCGATACGATCAGCTTCGTCATAAAGTCGGCCACCGGCGCCACCGTCGCCAACGTCCAGTATGCCATCCCCGCCGGCGCCACCACCATGACTGACCTGGTCACCGGCGCGGGCGGCCTGAATGACACCACCACCGGGCTTGGCCGTTACGGCACTTTCGCGCTCGATGGCAACGGCCAGCTCACCTTTACCGGCTTCGGCAATCCTGCCAATACGCTCGGCGTCACCAGCGACACCACCTCACGCAACGGCACGGGCGCTTCCTTCACCCAGTTCTTCGGCCTGGCCGACAGCGCGGGCAATGCGGCGAACCATCTCACTGTCGCCACGCGCATCGAAAACAATGTCGCCAATCTCTCCCTGGCTCAGGTCAATCTGAACGCCGCCACCGGCGTCAGCGCCCTGGCCGGCGGCGATGGCGCGGGCGGCCTGGCCATGGCGGCCATCGGCACCCAGGCCACCAGCTTCAACGCGGCCGGACTGAATGCCGGCGGCACCTCGACCCTTGAGCGTTACGGCTCCGATCTGGCCGGCCAGGTCGGCAATCTGGCCGCCACTGCCAAGACCACCAAGGAAAGCAATGCCTCCCTGCTCGATGAGGCGACCTCGCGCCGCTCCAGCCAGGAAGGCGTCAATCTCGATGAGGAACTCATCCATCTCACCACGTACCAGCAGGCATACAGCGCCGCCGGCCGCCTCGTCCAGGCCGCCAAGGACATGTATGATGTGCTGCTGAATATGATGTAAGGCCGAAAACATGCGTATTTCGACATCCGAATCCTGGTCCAACGCCCTCAATAACCTCATGAGCGCACAGACCCGCCAGCAGACCGCCAATGACCAGGTCGCCACCCAGAAGGTGGCCACCGACCTGGGGGCTATGGCCGCACCTCGGAGATCATCGCCTCGTATCAGTCATCCCTGTCGCGCACCAATGCCTATCTCGACGTGACCCAGACCGTGGCCGACCGCCTGAACAGCCAGGACCTGGCCATTACCACGACGAGCGATGCCGTCTCTTCCGCCAAGGATTCGATCATGAGTTCGCTGGCCAATGGCACCGGCACCACACTGATGCTGGACATGCAGGGCAGTTTCTCGGCGGCGCTCTCCGGGCTGAACTACCGCCACAACGGCCAGTATCTCTTTAACGGCGGCAATGACAATGCCGCCCCCGTCTCGATCACCAGCATGTCGCAACTGGCCGGCGTCACCTCGTCCGACGATGTCTTCACCAACGGCACGGTCAAGAAAAGCTCGCAGATCGACGCCGGCACCACCATCCAGACCGGTATGCTGGCCTCGGACCTGGGCAGCAAGCTGATGAGCCTCTACAAGGAGGTGCAGGACTATAATGACGACCCGACGACCGGCCCCTTTGGCGACCAGCTCACCGACGCACAGAAGGACTTCCTGACCACCAAGTCGCAGGAATTCGGCAAGCTTTACGATGACATGCTGCAACAGGGCGCGCTGAACGGCACCATGCAGAAGCGGGTCGAAAACACGCAGACCTCATTGCAGGGACAGGCGGATTCGCTGTCGCAACTTGTGGACAAGCGGACCTCGGTCGATATGGCCGAAGCCTATTCCAACCTGCAACAGGCGCAGGTGGCGGTCCAGGCGTCGGCGCAGGTGCTGGCCAACCTCAATTCGACCAGCCTGCTCAACCTGCTGAAATAACCCGTTTTCCGTCGGCATCGATCATAAGCTGTCCGTCTTCCTTGGCGAAGGGGCCGCGCGGATAGCGATCGATCAGGTCGAGCACGATCTCGGACGGACGGCACAGCTTCACACCGCGATCGGTGACGACGAAAGGCCGGTTGACCAGGACCGGCGTTTCCAGCATGGCGGCGAGCATCGTCTCGTCACTGACGCCCTCTTCCAGCAGGCCCATTTCTTTGGCCGGCGACTTGGTTTCACGCAGCGCCTGACGCGGCGTCAGGTTCGCGGCGGTCAGCAGGGTCAGAAGCAATTCGCGCGTCCAGCCGGTTTTCAGGTATTCGACGACCTCCGGCTGGTAGCCCGCCGCTTCCAGCACGGCCAGCACATTGCGCGAGGTGCCGCAGTCAGGATTGTGAAAAATGATCGGGGTCATGCGGATATCTCGTGTGAGGGTTTCAAAAACCAGGTGCAGACAGCCAAGGCCAGCAGGGCGCCGACGATCTGGGCCAGAATGAAAGCGGGCGCGTCTGCCGGGCGGATGCCGGCGAAGGTGTCGCTGAGGCTGCGCGCCAGGGTGACGGCCGGATTGGCAAATGAAGTCGAGGCGGTGAACCAGTAGGCGCCGGTGATGTAAAGCCCGACGGCGACCGGCACGAAATCGCGGCGCGCCTGGTGCGTGGCGAAAATGGTCAGGATCAGGCCAAACGTGGCCACCGCTTCCGACAGGGCCTGTGCAGGTCCGGACCGGACCTTCTGCGATATCTGAACAATCGCCTCGCCGAACATGGCGTGCGCCAGCCAGACCCCGGCAATGGCGCCGATGATCTGCACGACGACATAGGCGATAGCCGGCAAGGCTTTTATCTCGCGCCGCAGGGCGATGATCAAGGTCACCGCCGGATTGAAGTGCGCACCGGATATCGGCCCCAGCATGGTGATCAGCACCACCAGCATGGCGCCGGTGGCCAGGGTATTGCCGAGCAGGGCAACGGCGTCATTGCCGGCCGCCAGTCGCTGCGCCATGATTCCGGAGCCGACTACCGTGGCGAGCAGCAAAAGGGTTCCGATGAATTCAGCAAACAGCCGGCGGTTCAGGCTCGGCATCAGTGGGCGTCCTTGCCGATATTGGACAGCTTCGTTTGCAGGGACAATTTGTCGAGACTTTGAATGGGCAGGTTGATGAAGGCCCAAATGCGGTTGCGCAGCACGCGATAGGCGTCCGCAAAGGCCAGGGCGATTTCAGCCTCCGAACCCGTGGCCGCCGCCGGATCGGGCAGGCCCCAGTGCACGGTCATCGGCTGGCCGGGCCAGACGGGACAGACCTCGCCGGCAGCATTGTCACAAACCGTGATGATGAAATCGAGCGCGGGCGCATCCGGCCCTGCAAATTCGTCCCAGCTCTTCGAGCGGGCAAAGTCGGTCGGCATTCCGAGACTTGTCAGATAGGCCAGGGCATGGGGGTTCACCTCGCCACGCGGCATGGAGCCGGCCGAAAAGGCTTTGAAACGGCCAGCCCCCAACTGGTTCAGGATCGCTTCCGCCAGAATCGACCGCGCCGAATTGCCGGTGCAGATAAACAGCACAGTATAGATTTTATCAGTCATTTTTTCCTCAGCACAGGCAGGCCACTTTATCGATCACGGGCTGGCAAAGCTCCTTGCGACCGCCGCAGCAGTCTTCGAGCAGGAAGGCCAGCAGACCTTTCACGCCCTCCATATCGGCGAAATAGCGGATGGCCCGACCTTGGCGCGAATGACGGATCAGGCCGGCCTGGGTAAGGATCGCCAGATTGGCCGACATGGTATTTTGCCGCACGCCGAGCGCTTCGCCGATTTCGCCGGCCAGTCGGCCTTCCGGCCCCGCCTGGATCAGCAGGCGAAACACATCCAGCCGGGTGTCCTGGCCGAGCGCGGAAAAGGCAGTGAGGGCGTGCAATTTATCCATAAATCAAGATTACATGATATATTGATTTATTCAAGGCCAATTTTGCGACCGCACAATAACTCTGTTTTTATTGTGCTTTCGGGGTAGACCTTCGCTCAGTGCCGGCTATTTTAGTCATCTGCGGTTCATCCGCAGCCGTTATGACGGGGGGAGCCGCGTGGCGTGTGTGCCGCGCATCCATGAAGGGCCTTTACTGGTTAAGGCTCGTTTCTGGGAGGCATTTGCCCCATGATCAGCCTGTTGGCCAGCCTGCTTATTTCCGCCGAAGCGGCAACGATTCCGGATATAAATGCCCTTACAGGCTTCGATACCGCCGTCTGTGAAGGTGAAGGCGACGCCCGGCAACTGCCCCGGCAAAAGGCCATTGCCCAGCTTCTGGCGCGCTACCCGATTGTGGTCGATGTCGCTGATTTCAGCGGCCCGCAAACACCCCTGGCCCAGCGCGTGGCCAATGCCTGTCCGGATGACGCCTGCGCCGAAAACGAAAACAGCTACACCAAACTGAACGCCGCCGTCGCTTCCGTACTCGATGCCCGCGAAAACAGCCAGTTACGCCTGGAGTGGACCGGTGACGGCCCGGAACCCGCCGGCCGCCCGGAGCGGATCGCCGCCTTTTTCGACCTGTCGCGCCCGACCTACACCCTCACCTGCCTGACCTCCGCGCCCCTGCCGCCCGCCGCGCCGGTCGTGGCCACCGCACCACACGACAAAACACCGGAAACCGGTCTGCGCGCCGCCATATCGCAATGGCGCATCGCCTCGACCGTCAACGAGACCGAGAAGGACGACTATACCCAGCGCGACCCGGCTCGCCTGACCTATACCGACAATGCCGCCGACGCCGCGCCGGTCATTTCCGCCAAGGGCACCATCGCCGCACCGGCCATCGTCACCTGGGGGATCAGGCCGTGGCCACGAAGGGCTTCGGCGACATCCGCCCCTTCACCAGTTATGAGCGCATCTCCAATGTCGATGTCGCAAGCGAGGTCAATAATCTCGATCTCGGCCTGCGCGGCCATTTCCGTTTCGCCCGTAATGACGGCAAGGAAGCCTATATCGGCGGCCTGACGGCAGCCTACGAGACCGACGACCGGCTGGAATCAGCCCTCACCCGGTTCGAAGCCTCGCTCACCCTGCCGGTCAAGACCTGGCTGGACGAAAGCCTCCCGGCCTTGAGTTCCGCCGGAAACAACGCCCAGTGCCTTATCTGCCAGACCACCAGCATGACCCTGGTGACGGACTATGTCGATGTCAGCGATCCCGGCGCCAAGGCAGCCCTCATCGACCTGCCGCAATATGCCCGCGCCGGCTTTGACGCCCAGTGGGATGTCCGCCTCAATCGCGGGCCTGACAAGCCCAGCTTTGGCTTCAACCTGCAATACAATCGCCGTCAGGATCTGAGCAACCAGGGCGCCACGGCTGACCGCCTGATCTCGCGCGCCGCCTATTACCCCACGCCGCAGAGCCACTATGTCTTCGGCCTGGAATATGACAAGGGCAAGGACCTGACCTCGCTGACCGGTATCGACCGCTGGATGTTCACCTGGGGCTACAGGCAGTAGGGCTTATCTCCTCCCCTGATTTATCGGGGGAGGTGGCGCCGCGAAGTCGGCGACGGAGGGGGCAGAAGGACAGTTAAGGAGGCCCCCTCCGTCAGCGACACCGGCTCTGCGAGCCTCGCGCTGACACCTCCCCCCGCTGTGCAGGGGAGGAAAAGTAAGTCCCATACCCTAGCAATTTACTCGGTTTTGTCCTATTTACGCGCGCATGACCGTCTGCGCCATCCCCCTTATCCAATCGGCTGATCTCGATGCCGCCATCGCCGCCACCCGTCTGAGTGTGGGCCTGCCGGAGGGCGCGCGCGTGGTCGCCGCCATGTCCGGCGGGGTCGATTCCACCGTGGTCGCCGCCCTGCTGCACCAGGCCGGCTATGAGGTCATCGGCGTCACACTCCAGCTTTACGATCACGGCGCAGCCCTGAAAAAGACGGGCGCCTGCTGCGCGGGCCAGGATATCCATGACGCCCGCATGGCAGCGGAAAAGATCGGCATTCCGCACTATGTGCTCGATTACGAAAGCCGGTTTCGGGATTCCGTGATCGAGGAATTCGCCGACAGCTACCTGCGCGGCGAAACCCCGGTGCCGTGCATCCGCTGCAATCAATCGGTCAAGTTCCACGACCTGCTCGATGTCGCCCGCGATCTGGGCGCCCTTGCCATGGCCACCGGCCACTATGTCGAACGCTCTGTAGACGGACAATTGCGCCGCGCCGCCGATACTTCGCGCGACCAAAGCTATTTCCTCTTCGCCACCAAGCGCGAACAGCTCGACTTTCTGCGCTTTCCGCTGGCTGGCATCCCCAAGCCGCAGGTGCGCGATATTGCGCAGCAATTAGGTCTCAAGATCGCTCACAAGCCGGACAGCCAGGACATCTGTTTCGTGCCGGAAGGCAAGTACACCACCCTGATCAACAAACTGCGCCCGCAAGGCATGGAAAAGGGCGATATCCGTCATATCGACGGCCGCGTGCTGGGCCAGCATGACGGCATCACCGGCTACACCATCGGCCAGCGCCGGGGGTTGAATATCGCGGTCGGTGAGCCCCTGTTCGTCACTCGCATCGATCCGGACGAAAAGGCGATCATTGTCGGCCCGCGCGAGGCCCTGCTGACCCGCGCCCTGACGCTTAAGGAAACCAACTGGCTGGGCGACGAGGCCGACCTTATGGCGGCCGCCACGGCGCAAAAGCCGGTGCTGGCCCGCGTGCGCTCCACCCGCCCGCCGGTGCCGGCGCGCCTGGTCGCCGAAGATGGCCGCATAGAAGTCGAATTCGATGGCGCCGAAGAAGGCGTAGCCCCCGGCCAGGCGTGCGTGCTTTACGATCCCGCCGATGACGGCCGCGTATTGGGCGGTGGGTTTATATCGAGCACCCGCGCGGCGATGGCATAAGCGCCGCCTCGCTTTTTTGCATTTGCCCTTTCGCATGGCTCAAGGGTGGGCGGCGGATTTATCGCCTCCACACGCGCTGCAATGGCGTCATAATACCGGTTGCACCGATAGACCCAACAATATATCGTATATGAAATATTGTTGGGAGGTCTCCATGAAGCCCTTGGTTCGCGTCGCCCTGTTCCTGTCTTGCGCGCCGTTCACGGCTCATGCTCAAATCGCCCCTGATTTGACCACTCCAGGCACAGCACCCATCAGCGCCGAAGCGCCGGAAACCGTCATCACCGTCACCGAAAGCGCCAACCTGCGCTTCCTGGCCGACCAGAAGGGCTATGACGGCCATTCCGCGGCCAATTATCTGTTCGTCGTGCCGGCCAAAACCAATATCCTCGGCAAACAAGGCGGCGGCCCCGGCATCGATACCGGCAAATGGCCGGAAGGCGTGTCGCTTGTCCTGCTCATTCGCGGCAATGTCTATGGCGGCGGCGGCAATGGCGGCGATGGCGGTGACACCCCGATGATGCGTGACGGCACCCGTGGTGGTGACGCCATCTATGTCCAGGCGCCAATCGGCATTGCCATAGCTAAAGGCGGCTCGGTCAAGGCTGGCGGTGGTGGCGGCGCAGGCGCGGATGGCATCGGTTCGGGCGGCGGCGGCGGTTTCCCCAATGGCAAGGGCGGTGAAGGCGGCAGCGCGCTGCAAGGCGATGGCGGCACCCTCGTGGCCGGTAACCGCGGCTATTACGGCACGCCCGGCGGCGGCGGCAAGGGCGGCCAGCGCGGCGCTCCGGGGGGCGATGGCGGCAATGCCGGACAGCCAGGACAATCACTCAATCGCGTGGGCGGCGGCGAAGGCTTCGCCATCCGCACGAATGATTTCCCCGTTATGCTTGATAATAAGGGCGACCTGCGCGGCCAGATTGGCTAGACGCCCCCGGCTAGGCGATGTCGGCGCTGTACCAGTCGCCGCGCGCGGTAACCTCGACCGGCATCCCGAACAGGTCCGTCAGGTGGGCGCTGTCAAGCAGTTCGGCCTTGCCGCCTTCGTGCAGAACCTTGCCGTCGCGCAGCAGGACGATATGGCCGATCTCCGGCAGGATTTCCTCGATATGATGGGTGACCATGATCAGGGTGGTATTGGCGGCCAGCCGGCGCAGGGATTCGAGGAATATCCGCCGCGAGGCCGGATCGAGCCCAGCGCACGGCTCATCGAGCAGCAGCGCTTTCGGCCTGTGAACCAGCGCCCGCGCGATCAGCACACGCCTGGCCTCGCCGGTCGAAAGGGTCGACATGTCGCGGCCGATCAGATGATCGGCGCCGGCCTGGACGAGCGCTTCCCGGCTACGCACCCGCATCTCATCGCTGACGGCGTGCTGCTTCCACAGGCCGCGCGCCGCGAAGAAGCCGGAGACGACGCAATCGAAGACCTCCAGCGGCGGATGGGCGTCGAAATCGAGTTGCATGGAAGACGACACGATCCCCATCAGGCTGCGCAGCTCGGTGACGTTCCAGCGCTCATGGCCAAACAGCGACACATGGCCACCTGCCAGCGGATAAAGCTGGCGCGTGATCAGCTTGACGAGGGTGGACTTGCCGGAGCCGTTCGGTCCCAGTATGGCGGTATGCTGGCCGACCTTAAGCGTCAAGCTGAAGCCATCGAGCAGATAACGTTTGCCGCGCACCACCGAGGCGTCGCGTATGGTAAGCAGGGACAGGTCGGACATGGGCGGTTACTTACAGGGTCTTTGATCGAAATACCATCGCGGACACCACAATCTGCTGTGCAGGCCCGCTTGATTTCGGGCGGGATTTACTTTCATCTGCCAGTGGAGCCATGCTCAGGGGGCGGACATAAGCCGGAAACATATTTCCATATACATGCTGATCGGCCTCCTGAGCATGGCGGCTACAGCCGCCTGCGCGCAGGACAGTCAGCCGCCCGCCACCGATGAAGCCACAACGCAAGTCATCGTCAAGGGCGAGAAACGCAAAGCAACGGACCGCGACGTTTATGAGGTCGACAAGGATGTCCAGGCCGCTGACGGCACAGTGGCCGACGCCCTGAACAAGGTGCCCGGCGTGGCGGTTGATCCCGCAGGCAACATTACCCTGCGCGGCCGACATGTCGAAATCTATGTCGACGGCCATCCGTCGCTCATCCTGACTGGTGATAATCGCAGCGCGGCGCTCAGGGCCATGCCATCGCGATATATTTCCTCGATCGAGGTAATATCCACGCCGGGCGCCCAGTTCGGTTCGCAAGGTTCCGGCGGCATCATCAATCTGGTAACGAGTCATGGCCTGCCCGACAGTTGGTCCGGCACAACCGGCATAAGGACTATATCGACGGGCGGAATCGATTCAAACGCCTTTCTCAACTGGCATACCGGCAAGCTGACGGCCAGCGGTTTTCTTTACTATAACCACACTGTGTCAGATACGGCGTCCAGCCAGAGCCTGAGCCCGTTTGATACCACAGGCCTGCCGCTTCAAACCACCGACAGCCAAGGCGTTTCCCATTCTGTCACGGGCGGCCCCAATGCCTCCGGTAATTTCGAATATGAGATTGGCCCCGATGACCGGCTGCGCGGCCAGGCCAGCTTCATGCAGATGAGGCTCCGCTCCGGCGGTGTGACACGCTACACGGTATATAATGCCAGCGGCCTGGAAAATCCGTATACGGACGAAAATACCGGGCAGATGAATATGGACAGCGGCACTCTGGGCCTCGGCTGGACCCATTACGGAAAAAAGCCGGACGAGACCCTCAGGATCGATGGCATTCTCTCCCGCCGGGGCAGCGATTTCAGCTTTCAGGACCAGTATTCGGGGGGCCAGCAGAGCTTTAATGCGGTGCAAAACCGAAGCGAAACCCGTACGGCGGATTTCACCCTCGATTACAACACGACCGTGGGCGACGACCAGTTGTCCGCCGGTCTGCAGCTGACCCAGGCGCACGAGACCACCCGCAACTCCGGCACAATGGCGGCGTTCGACAGCGCGTTCGACTACAGACAGACCCTGTCCGCCGCCTATCTCACCTGGCAGAAGGAGTTCGGTGACAAATGGACGGTGCTCGCAGGCCTGCGTTCCGAAACGCTTGAACTCGACACCAACCTGATCAGCTCGGACACCACCGGACATGTCACCGATACCCGCCTGAATCCCAGCTTTTTCGCTACCTATGTCATGTCGCCGAAAGCCCGGTGGCGGTTCAGCTATGCTCACCGCCTGCAAAGACCTCAGCCGCGCGACCTCAACCCTTACGTCGCCTATATCAACGCCACGCACCTGAGCTCAGGCAATCCGCACCTGCGTCCACAGGAAACCGGCGCCTGGGAGGCGACCTATGAATATACCGACAAAGGCACCAGCTATACGGTTCGCGGCTTCTATAACCGCGACGAACATCTCATCACCGCCGCGAGCATAGCCGAAACCGACAGCGCCGGCAACGCGATCATCAGGACCATGGCGGTGAATTCCGGCACGGCGACGGCCATTGGCATAGCAATGAACGGCAACCGCCGCCTGTCGTCGAAACTGTACCTGAACGCGGATATCACGCTCCAGACCATGCGGGTGCCGGATTTCGGCCGGTCCGGCTCACAGTCCCTGACCGCAATCAACGGCAGTTTCGGCTTCGGCTACACCCTCTCCACCAAGGACAATATCAACTTTAGCTTCAATAGTATCGGCAAACGCCTGACCGGCCAGGGCTACATGTCGTCCTTTGCCTACGATAACCTGTCCTGGAGCCACAGCCTCACACAGAAAGTGCAATTGAGCGTCTATCTGAGCAATATACTGCGCATGAACAAGACGTTTTTCGTCACCGACTCGAATGTCCTGCGTAGCCGCTCCGTGACAAGCCCGCAAAGCCCGACGCTGTCCATATCGCTGAGCCGCAGTTTTGGTGGGTTTTCCAAGCCATAAAAATCAGAATTGACTGAGGTGCCTTGCCACTGCGCTACCGCGTTACAGGGTCAGGGGCGTAACGGCCCTGGTGGTTGGAGGCGGGATCGAACCGCCGACCTGTGGGTTATGAATCCACCGCTCTAACCATCTGAGCTACCCAACCGTACCAGTGTCCGTATGAGAGCGGATGGCTCACGCTCCCGGAGGGAGGGCCTATAGCCAATATGTCTGCGGCATTCAAGGGCTAGATTATGTGTTTCTGTGCAATTTGTTCGAGCGTCTTCACCAGGCGCGCCTGGCCGGCTTCCAGGCTGAACTGCGACAGGGCATGGCTTTGCGCGGCGCGGGCCTTTTCGAGCGTGGTTTTCCAGTCGGAAAGCGCCAGGGCGATGGCCGCCGCCAACCCTTCCGGGTCTTCCGCCGCGCACAATTGCCCCAGCGCGCCATGCTGTAAAATCTCCTTCGGCCCGTCGATATCGGTGGCCACCACCGGCACGCCCGCCGCCATGCTTTCGGCCACCACCAGGCCGAATGGCTCGACGCGCGACGGCAGGACGAACAGGTCCAGGCCATGCAGGTAATCCGCCGGCTCTTCGATCCAGCCGGCGAAATGGACGCGATCTGAGACACCTTCATCGATGATCAGGCGCGTCAGGCGCGGCATTTCCGGCCCGTCGCCGGCGATTTTCAGCACCGCCGCCACGCCCCGCGCCTTCAGCAGGGCCATGGCGCGCACCATGACATCTATGCCCTTGTTGACATGCAGGCGGCCGAGTGTCCCCAGCACCGGCGTGCCCGCCGGCGCCGGCTTGACCGGGCGTTCGTGCAGCGGGCCGAAATTGGCGACCGTGAACAGGGGCATATCCGGATGCGCCGCCGCCACGCTGTCATGCACCGAATCGGACACGCAAATGGCGGCGCGCAGGCGGCTGAGCTGGCCCTTGTGACGGAAATTATGCACCACCTGAACCGTCTTTTCCGCCGTGCCGAGAAAGGGCAGGAGCGCAATGCCGGTGGCGCGGTTGCCGTGAGTCAGCACGATATCCGGCCGGAAGTCGCGGGCGATGCGGCGCAAGGCCAGCGCGGCAAACGGATCGTGATTGACCAGGGCATTGACCGACCGGAAGCGCTCCGGCGGCAAATGATGCGCCAGCACGCCATCGCTGTGGCCGAGGCTCAAGACATCAATACCGGCGGCCGTCATCGCCTCGTGGTAGCGCAGGGACATGGTTTCGACGCCACCGCGCACCTGGGCCAGCATGATATTGAGGACGCGCATGGAGGACTTATCCGGAGGCAGACGAAAATGTAGGCGGTATCGTACATATATTCGGCGGAATTACAGCCCTTTGCCGCCAATTTCGTTCATGGATGTCCATTAGCCGCAGTTTTGTTTCATTTGTCGCCTCTTCGCGCGTTTTTGGGTAGAAATTTCCGCTGTTTATGCCCAGTAATAGAGGACTGCCGTGCATTGCCGCGTTTTTGGGGGTAAATTTTGTCCGATCTGATCGATGAACTCGACGCACGTATCCTGGAACTGATCCAGGAAGACGCCTCGCTTTCGGTGGCCGACCTGGCGGAGCGTGTCGGCCTGTCGCCTTCGCCTTGCTGGCGCCGCATCAAGCGGCTGGAAGACCTGGGCGTGGTTCGCAAGCGCGTGACGGTGCTCGATGCCGAAAAGCTGGGCCTCAGTTTCGAGGTCTATATCTCGGTCAAGCTGGCCCTGCCCTCGCGCGCCAATCTGGAAGCCTTCGAGGCGCGGCTGGAAAACTGGCCGGAAGTCGTCAGTTGCCAGACCGTCACCGGCCACGAGGACTATATGCTGCGGGTGATGACGCGCGACATGCACGCCTATGACGACTTCCTGCGCGACAAGCTGCTGGCCTCGGATCTGGTCTCCGGCGTCGAAAGCCGGATCATCATGCGCAGCGTCCGCCAGACCACGGCTGTGCCGATCAGCCTGGTGGTCGACATGACGAAGGCTGCGCCGTTGTCTAAAGCTACCGAAAAGTAGCAATATCGCACATCAAAAAGAGGGGGCATATGCAGAAAACCGTTAAAACCTTGACGCAGACTCCGGCATCCTTACTGTTTCTGACGGCCAGCATCCTTGTCCTTTTATACAAGTATGCCGGCAATGCCTTTGGTGTTGAGGTGATTTTAAAACAGGGGCTTGGTCCCATCGCCACAGGACTGGTGGCAGCGGCCCTTGCCTGCATGAAACGGCATACATTCATAACTCCGGTTGCAGATAAAGCATTTGACACCAGGTTTCTGATTATCGAATGCCTGCGGTATGCCTTGTTAGGCATCACAATGCTGGCTCTGTGCATCCTGATATTTGCTCCAAAATTCCACATGCTCAGCATCGAAACAGTGGCGCGGAGTTCTGCGCTTACAGTCATCATTGGTTTTATGATCGCATTTGCATTAGGCATGAAGCGCACGATGCTGCTCAAAAAATACGCACAGGCTTCGCCTAAATCCTAAGGCCTGCGAGGAAATCATTCATATGCGCTTTTCGATTCCAATCGCTTTAGCCTCCCTGCTGCTCTCTGTTTCGGCCGCATCCGCCCAGGCCCAGACGGTTGACCCCGCCTCCGATCTCGGCCAATTCCGCACCCTTCGCGGCGACGGCATGACCGCGTTCGACAAGGGCGACACTGCCACCGCTCTGGACGATTTCGACAAGGCCCAGGCCATCCTGCCGGATTCGCCCTCCATTCCGCTGCTGCGCGCCCAGGTCTTCCTGGCGCAGAAGCGCAAGCCGGAGGCCAGGGCTGCCCTGCTCGATTACCTGAAACGCGGCAACCTGCTCGATCTCGCCAAAAACAGCGATTTCAACGCCATATGGGACGCTGACCTCGAAAACCAGCTTCAGCTCAACCAGACGCCGGTAGGCGACATGGAGGGGCTGACCGCGCTCAAGGGTTTCAATATCGTCGAAGGGCTGGCCTATCTGCCGGACCAGCAGCAGCTTTACCTGACCAGCCTTCATGACGGCAAGGTCATCGCCCTGTCGCCCGAAGGGGCGCGCGATGTCATCAATTTCCGGCCGGGCGTCGCCGCCTATGGTCTGGGCCTGCGCGACGGCACGCTTTACGCCGCCACGGTCCACAGCCGCCTGACCGAGGGCTATGATGCGGCCAAGCCGATCAATTCCAAGATCGTCGCCTTCAGCGCCGCCGATGGCAAGGTGCTGAGAGCGGTCAGCGATCCGGCAAAGAAGGACCGCGAATTCGGCCACCTGCTGCTGGGCCGTGACGATCTCTATGTCACCGATACCGTGCATGGCGAGGTGCTGCGCCTGACCGGCTATGGCGATACGCTGGAAACCCTGATCCCCGAAGGCTATATGGACAGTCCGCAGGGCCTGGCCGAAAACGCCGACGCCACGGCCCTGATGGTGACGGATTTCACCTCCGGTCTTTACCGCGTCGACCTGACCACCGGCGCCATGGCGCGCCTGCTGCCGCCGGCGGATGGCAACCTGCTGGGCATCACCTCGCTCAGCCGCTATGGCAATGACCTGATCGCCGTGCAGAACGGCCTGAAGCCCAACCGCATCCTGCGCCTGCATATGTCCGCCGACTGGAACCGAGGTGGACTCGGTCGAACTCCTGCTGCGGTCGCCGAAGCTGCTTTCCCAGCCGACCCAAGGCACGGTGGCGGGTGACGAGTTCGTCTTCGTCGCCGACAGCCAGTGGAGCAATCTCGACGATCAGGGCAATGCGAAATCCGATGCCCCCGCCCCGGCTGTGATCGGCGTGATCAAGCTGAAGCCGTGAAGACAACCTAGGCGGAAGGGGGATTATGTCTTATCAAGGCTTCGGATTGAGGATCGTATAGGATCGCCCATACTGACGGCCCGTTGTCCTCAGAATCCAATCGCCCGTAAGCTTGAAATAACCATCGGTAACGCGCATATTTACACGACTTCCATCCGGCTTTTCAATGAATTCGTACATGCCGTGATCCGTTTCCGGGAATATATATACATCGAAAGGCTTTCCCCGTTTTTTGAAGTCGCCTAATGAAGCGACCGTCTGATCAATTGGCGCCTCACGATCTTTCCCGGCGATAGCCCACAGCAACGGTACGTCCAGCCGGTTCAGAACGGAAGCGGCGTCATAATCCCAGATAATTTCCAGGTTATCGAACAAGGCCCGGCCTACGCGGCGCAGATCGCTCTCGCTCATCCGCAACATGTCGCCGCTGTATTCCCCCTGAATCCGGCCTGCCCACTGTTTAACGCCGACCTCTTTTCGCAGCGCCTCCAGATCTTCGAAGCCCGATGTAAAATGAGAGGAAACAATCCGTGCGGTGGCTATGGAAAGCCGCCTGATCTGTTCCTTTTCGTGACTGGTCAAGCCGAACGCCTCTGCCTCCAAAAGCATCTGGTCACGATCCTCATCAATCGGGGAGACGACCAATCCAAATCCAACAGCAACAAAATCGACCTTCGACCGTGTCGCGGCCAGCGGCGCCACCCAGCCGCCCTGACTTTGCCCCCAATATCCAGCTCGATCAAAACGCCCGCGCATCATGGCCTGGGCCTGGGCCATCGCGGCGGCCGCGTCATCGGCAAGCAGCTCGAAATTCTGCGTATAAAAGCCGCCGGACTGTCCGGTGCCCCTTTTGTCATATGTGAAGACGGCGATGCCTCGTGCCGCGAGCAGGTAGGCGCGATTATTGTCGACCGCCGCTTCGGTTTCCGATCCCTGAACCATTACGACCAGGGGCATTACAGATGGCGCCCCCTGTCCTAGCGGTTCAAGCAGTTCGCCGACAAGCGTGGCTCCCGGCACCTGGATGTCTTTGCGCGTCCGCTTAAACTCGCGTCTGTCAAGGCGGATATGGCCAGCATTCTCGGTCGTTAGCAAAACGTATCCATCGCCACAGACAACGGCACTTGTGCCCGATAGCGTGCTGCCGTACCTGCCATCCAGCGTCAGATATCCCAGGCCGGGAGAGGGTATAAAATCCTTCGGCTGGAGCACGACGATATCCTGATCCGCTGCACCATAGGCGCCGGCCTCACATCCGGACTCTGCGGACCAGGCCCTGGACGTCATTGCCAGCGCAAGCCATGCGACCGTAAGTATGTATTTAAACAGGTAGCGCAAAATCTAATCCCCTCTGCGTTCATAACGGCGGCTGATCAGTTTTCCGCCGCATCCTTCGCCGCCCTGGCCAGCCGCATCCGCAGATCTTCGGCCGAATGCCATTTCCCGTGGGTGAAAACGCCCTGCACATCTTCCGCATTATGGATATCGGTCAATGGATTGGCGCCGAGCAATATAAAATCCGCGCGTTTGCCGACTTCTATCGTGCCGGCCTCATCGAATTCACCCAGATACCTGGCAGAATTTACCGTTGCCGCCTGCAGCGTCTGAAAAGGTGTCAATCCGGCTTTTACCAGGAGTTCCATTTCCTGATGTTGCGCAAAGCCGGGCGTCAGCGCCCCGAAGGCATCGGAACCGATCAGCAGGGGGACGCCGGCCTCGTGAAGCTCTTTGATCAGGGTGAGCAGGATATCGATATTATGATCGAAATGATCCTTCAAGCTGGACGGATCACCCACGGATTTCAGAAAGGTTGAGAAAACGGGCACCAATCCGGAGCGATATTCATTTTTATCCTTGTCCAGGCTTTCGCGGCGCATCGATTCCGGCAGGTATTTCAAACGCGGATCGTGAGCCAGTTCGGCGAAGGAATCATCTGAGACATAGGTCGGGATCATGGCATAGATGATAAGCGTAGGATCCCAGTATACGCCGGAACCGGCGATGTCCTTCACGATTTCGGCGCGATATTCATGGTCTTCGAGATGAGAAATATTGTGATAATAGGCCGTCAGGTAGTTATTGATGTTGCCGTTTTCCTCGACGCCAAATTTGGCTTCCTGCCCAAAGCTTGAATCGCGTGAGATATAGAGGAGTTCCTCGATATGCTCGACGCAATCCATGCGCAATGTCTGCGCCAGCGGCATCATGTGCTGGCCGTGCCCCCTGATGCGGAATCCTCTTTGCCGTGCGCCCGTGATCAGGGCGTCATAAATGTCGGGCGGCAGGTCGCCATGAATCTTGATGGCGTCATAATGGCGCTCGCCATTTTCCTGAAGGATGGCATCCACGTCCTTCACTGACTTGAACATGTAGCTTTCAAGCTGTGGGCCGCTCACCAGATAACGGGGGCCTTCCATTGTGCCAGCCTCTATGCTTGCGCGCAGAGCCAGATGATCAATTTTACCGTTCCCGTCGGCTGTGCCCATATTGAATACAGTTGTGACACCGGAGGCCAGGTTCAGGTCAAAAAAATCCTGAGGCGGCATTCGCAGGTGAACATGCATATCCGACAGGCCGGGCATCAGGAACTGGCCGTGGCCATCTATATGTCTGGCATCGGGATAAAGGTCTGACTGCCCCCCCTTAACAATTGCGATTATCTTGCCGCCGCCCACAACCACCGACATGTCTGCCTGGGCAATGTCCCTGGTCATGGGAATGACGGTAACATGGTCAAAAACCAAATCCGCCTCCACTTTGTCCGTCGCCTGTGCAGCGCCTGGGAGAATGCCGATTGCCAGAAAAAAAAATGGTAATACTTAGTCTTTGAAACATGTATATCTTCTCCCCCATGTAATACCCGCTCATCAGCCATGTAGTATTATTGGAAACATTATTTTTATATTGCTCGAAGTTATGCTCACCTCCAGCACCAGTCAAATTAACCTTTGTCCATGCTTTGAGACATGCCCCCGCTAAATTTTGACGTAGCGTTGCGATGCCAGACTTATGCAGAAGGCAATGCATAATGGCGGGCGTGATCGCCCTGCAAACTCTGGACGAACGGGCGGTGTCCCTGTAGAGGGCTGCCCGATGCCGCGCACATCGCTGACGGCCGTGCCCCATATCTGAGTAAGTAATGATCCGTCTCGACAATATCAGCAAGCAGAACGGCCACCAGATCCTGTTCATCGATGCCTCCATGGGCATTCAGAAAGGCGAGAAGGTCGGGCTGGTCGGGCCGAATGGCGCGGGCAAGACCACGCTTTTCCGCATGATCACTGGCCAGGAACAGCCGGATGACGGGCTGGTCGGCATCGATCCCGGCCTGACGATCGGCTATTTCAGCCAGGAGGTCGGCGAGATGTCGGGCCAGAGCGCCGTGGCCGCCGTGATGGATGGCGTTGGTCCGGTCAGTGCGCTGGCCGCCGAGATGGCGCAACTGGAAGCCGCCATGGCCGATCCGGATCAGGCGGATGGGTTTGACGCCATTATCGAGCGCTATGGCGACGTGCAGGCGCGTTTCGAGGAACTGGACGGTTACTCAGTGGAAGCGCGGGCACGCGAGGTGCTGGCGGGCCTGAGTTTCAGTCAGGAGCGCATGGATGGCGATGTCGGGCTTCTTTCCGGCGGCTGGAAGATGCGCGTGGCCCTGGCCCGCATCCTGCTGATGCGCCCGGATGGGATGCTGCTCGACGAACCCTCCAACCACCTCGATCTCGAAAGCCTGATCTGGCTGGAAAGCTTCCTCAAGAATTACGACGGCGCCCTGCTGATGACCTCGCACGACCGTGCCTTCATGAACCGCATCATCGGCAAGGTGGTGGAAATCGATGGCGGCTCGCTCATCACCTATTCCGGCGATCTCGATTTCTACGAACAACAGCGCGCCCTCA
The DNA here is from genome assembly GCA_024707255.1 of Asticcacaulis sp. Classification (NCBI taxonomy): domain Bacteria; kingdom Pseudomonadati; phylum Pseudomonadota; class Alphaproteobacteria; order Caulobacterales; family Caulobacteraceae; genus Asticcacaulis; species Asticcacaulis sp. The sequence goes on from JANQAC010000001.1 coordinate 1,024,346, forward strand.
CCGAAGCCCAGCGCCAGGCGCAATATGAGCGCCAGCAGGCCATGCTGGCCAAGGAAATCAAGTTCATCGAGCGCTTCAAGGCGCGGGCCAGCCACGCCGCGCAGGTGCAGAGCCGGGTCAAGAAGCTCGACAAGATCGAGCGGGTCGAGGCGCCACGCCGCCGCCAGACTATCCAGTTTGAATTCCGCTCACCGCCGCGGTCGGGCGATGACGTTCTGAACCTGCGCAATGTCCACAAGAGCTATGGCAGCCAGTCGATCTATTCCGGGCTGAATTTCCTGGTGCGCCGCAAAGAGCGCTGGTGCGTGCTGGGCGCCAATGGCGCGGGCAAATCCACCCTGCTCAAGCTGGTGGCCGGCGACACGAAACCCGATCAGGGCTCGGTCGGTGTCGGGGCCAGCGTGAAAATGGGCTATTTCGCCCAACACTCCATGGACCTGCTGGACGGCGAGGAGACGATTTTCGAGTCGCTGGATGGCTCCTTCCCGCAGGCCGGCCAGGGGGCGCTGCGTACCCTGGCTGGCTGCTTCGGCTTCTCCGGCGATGATGTCGAAAAGCCCTGCCGAGTGCTCTCCGGCGGCGAAAAAGCACGCCTGGTCATGGCCAAGATGCTGTTCGATCCGCCCAACCTGCTGGTGCTCGACGAACCGACCAACCACCTCGACATGGCGACCAAGGAAATGCTGGTGGCGGCCCTGGCCGATTTCGAGGGCACCATGCTGTTCGTCTCGCATGACCGCCATTTCCTGGCGGCGCTGTCAAACCGCGTGCTGGAGCTGACACCGGAAGGCGTGCATCGCTATGAAGGCGGCTACAGCGAATATGTGGCGCGCACGGGCCAGGAAGCGCCCGGCCTGCATCCCGGCGGATAAGGGGAGCTGTCCGCATATGGACGAAGCCTTGACCAGATAATTTTACCTGTCAAATTGTTACCATATATGCAAATATGGCCGCAACAACAGGGATGAAGAACCGAAATGGGACAGACGCCGACCGACTCCGCGGGGCTGATCAGCCGCCGACACATGCTCACCGGTTCGCTGGCGCTCAGCCTCCTGCCGGCCCTGGCTCAGGCTCAGGCGCATGACAGCGGGTTTACAGGCTCCAGACCGACCAAACGCCTGTCCTTTCAAAAGCCGGCCACGCACATGATGGAGGCCCTGCCAGTCGGGAACGGGCGCATGGGCGCGATGGTCTATGGCGGCGTGGCAACCGAGCGTTTGCAACTCAACCATATCGAACTCTGGGCCGGTCGCGGCGTGGACGACAATCCGCGCGGCGTTCCGGATGTCCTGCCAGAGATCCGTCGCCTGTTATTTGCCGGCCAGAGAGCGGAGGCTGAAAAGCTGGCTCAGAGCCGGATGATGCCCCGGATGAATTTCGAGGACTACGGCTCCTATCAGATGCTGGGTAATCTGACGCTCGCATTTGATCATGGCGATGTGGCGACCGATTACGTGCGCTATCTGGATATGTCCGAAGCTATGGCCGTGACAGAATATGTTATCGATGGCGCCCATTATCGCCGCTCGGTGATCGCCTCCTTCCCCGACAAGGCCATTCTGATTCGCCTGGAAACAACGGCGAAAGCGGGACTCAACCTTACGCTCAACCTGTCGCGCACCCAGGATGCACAGGTGTCGCACCAGGGCGACCACCTACAGTTGGCCGGAAAACCCCAGCCATTTGGCGTGACCTTCGCGGCTTGCCTCACTTGTACGCTGGACGGCGGATCAATAGAGCCGATCGATGGTGGCTACCGGATTAAAGGCGCGCGGAGCGTCCTTATCCGCATTACGGGCGAGACGGACCTCTTCCAGCCCGATCCCGCCGGCCGGGCACGGGCGGCGATGACGGCCGCCAAAGCGAAAACCTGGAAACAGACCGTGTCCGGGCAGCGCGCGGACCACAAGGCGCTGTTTGACCGGATCGACCTGTCGCTGGCGCCGGCCGCCGACGCCGCAACGATCGATAATTCGCTTGTTGAATCCTATTTCAATTTCGGCCGCTACCTGTTCATTTCGTCCTGCCGGCCGGGCTCGCTGCCCCCCAACCTGCAGGGCCTGTGGTGCGATGGCTTTGCGCCCCCGTGGCAGTGCGACTATCACATCAACATAAATCTGCAGATGAATTTCTGGCCGGCCGAGGTCTGCGGTCTGGGAGACCTGCATCAAAGCCTGTTCGATTATGCCCGGCGGCTAAAGCCCTTCGGCGAAAGGACGGCCAAAACGGTCTATGACTGCAATGGCATGGTCGCACACTATACGACCAACCCCTGGGGTCACACGGCGCAGGACGGCAATACGCAATACGGCCTGTGGCCGGAAGGGCTGGCCTGGCTGTCGCTCCATTTCTGGGAACATTATCTCTTCACGCGTGACGATCAGTTCCTTGCCGATCAGGCTTACCCCTTCCTTCGCTCGGCCGCGGACTTCACCCTCGACTATCTGGTCGAGCATCCTGTAACCGGCAAACTGGTCACCGGCCCGACCGTTTCCCCGGAAAACGGATACCGCCTGCCTGACGGCACGGTGGCCTATGTCGACATGGGGCCGACCATGTCGCAATCCATGGCCTTCACGGTCCTGACCCATGCCTCACAGGCGGCTCAGGCCCTGTCGATCGACGTCGATTTCGTCGCACGCTGCCAGACGACCATAGCCCGGCTTGACCGCATGAAGATCGGCGCCGACGGACGCGTGCTGGAATGGAGCGAGCCACTGGCGGAAGGGGAGCCGGGACACCGCCATATTTCCCACCTGTTCGGACTTTACCCAGGGATCGAAATTGATCCGGCGCGCACACCGGACCTGGCGACGGCGGCCCGTAAGACGATCGAGGCGCGCTTGCAGCACGGCGGCGGCCAGACGGGCTGGAGCGCCGCCTGGCTCACCATGTATCGCGCCAGGCTGGGCGATGCCCCTGAAGCTCATGCCATGCTGCAAAAGCTGCTCACCGATTCCACCGCGCCAAATCTGTTCGATACCCACCCCGGCGATCCGGACCCGATATTCCAGATCGACGGTAATCTGGGCGCCACGGCGGCAATCCTGGAAATGCTGGTGCAAAGCCACACGGATGAACTGCGCCTGCTGCCGGCCCTGCCTGCGGCGTGGGCCAACGGACAGGTCAAAGGCGTCAGGTGTCGTGGCGGGGTGGCGCTTGATATGCAATGGCGCAACGGCCTCGTCACGTCGCTGACCTTGCGCCCAACCCGCGATCTGGCGGTGAAACTCGCACTGCCGAAGGGACAGGCGCTGCACGGTCCATCCGGCGTAAACACTGGTATCAGTACTGGGCATGGCGAAGCGATATCCCTGCGCGCCGGCCGAACCTATCACTTCCAGCCAGATACCACCCGGTTTCTCTGACGGTTAGCCTCCGTGGCGGCACTTCCCGGATCGGTGACCAAAACGTGATCCATTTACCGCTTGCCAATTCAAAAATGCGACTTATTCTCAATTGCAGAACTGGAGTTAGCCTGATGATGTTACTGAGTCTCGGACCGGACGCCCTGGTCGCCCTTTTGCGCACACATGACCGCCGGACCGCGCCCAACAATCGGTGTCTGTTCGCGGAAACCGTCACTGAGTCACCTCGGAAGTCCGGCCAGTCGTCCGCATTTCCTTCATTTTTACAATCGTCTAATTAGTTAACAAATTATTATTGTCATCCGACCGCCTCTGTGGCAAATCTGGCACCGGCCTTGCGTGACCCCCACGCAAAGGGTTTGAGACTGTACCGAAAACGGACAGCCGGCCCGCAGGCTTAAGGTGTGGAAATGCGTATGCGAACCGTTGTTTTGGGAACTCTTCTGGCCGGTCTGGCCGCCGGCGGCCTGATGATCGCCAGCTTGGCGAATGCCTCCACCCTGACACCCGATTTCAATAGTTTCAGCCGCTCCGGCCAGTCCATCGCGCGCAGCGGTGATTTCGACGGCGACGGCCGCACCGACGAGCTCTACATGGTCAGCGAAGCCGATACCGGCCGCGTCGCTATCCATGTCCGTCTGAATACAGTCAAAGGCGAGCAGGATATCCGCGTCACCAGCATCGACAGCGGCAACACCACGCCTAACCTGCATGTCGCCGCTGCCGGCGTCTATCAGGCCGATTGCGGCACCTACACCACCGATTGCGCCGCCACCGGCATCCGCACCACGCAGGACAGCCTGATTCTCGGCCTCGACGGCGACACCACCGTGCTTCTGCACTGGCAGGGCGATCATTTTGAAACCGATTTCATCAGAAATGACGAAGCCCGCATGGCGCGCGCCTTTTCCGCGCTCTACGCCCTCAATCACTGACCTCGGCAATAAATAAATACAAACAAGGAGATGGCCGGGCCGCCTTATTTATAAGGCGGTAAGATAAGCCTGCGCGCCATATTATCTTTGCATTATCTTTCATTCTCCACCTATTGTTAAAATTATTTTGCTTGGTTATGCGCCGCCGGCATGGCTAGAATGCTTCGCAATAACCGAAAAAGTAAGAGTTTCAGAGATGGGCCGATCCGCAGACTACAGCAAGCAGAGGTGCGCCATAGCGGCCAGCCTTGAAATCGTTGGCGAGCCCTGGACCTTGCTGATTATCCGGGATGCCTTTGACGGCCTGTGCCGGTTCGAGCAGTGGCAAGAGGCCCTGGGCCTGGCGCGCAATGTATTGGCCGCCCGGCTTAAGCATCTCGTCGCCCACGGCATCTTCGAGCAGCGCCTATACTGCGAGCGCCCGCGCCGCTATGAATATATCCTGACCCAGAAGGGCCGCGAACTGCGACCGATGATCGTCTTCATGAGCGACTGGGGCGCCCGCCATGTCTATGGTGAGGAAAAGCCGGTCACCGAGTTCATCCATGAAGCCTGCGGCCATTCGCTCAGCCCGGTGGCGCACTGCGCCCACTGCGAACAGCGCGTGCAGATGACCGACCTCCTGTCGCAGCAAAACCCCGACGCCAAGTCGATCGGCGAACTGAACCGCGCCCGCCTCGTCGCCGAAGAGATTGACTGAGCGCTTGAATTTCCAATGAGCCCGCCCGTTTGCCGAAATCGCGGCCAAGGGCTGACTGCGTCTGAAATTACGCATTGATTTTAAGTTTTATTTAAATTTATATATGCCAAAGATAAACAAATTGCATCGAGGGCAGAATGCTAAAACAAACGAGTAGTGTACTGAATATCGTCACCAGGCGCTCGTCGGATTTGTTTGCCTGGATTTTTAGAGCAATCGCTGCTCTGCCTGTCTTTTTAGTCATCATTACACTGATCTGGAACTGGCAGCCAGTTGTCTCACTCGTGTCGCAAATTTTCACCCGTCCGACAGATGTGTTCAAGACTCTCGCCTACGGCCTGCCGATGATCGGCTGGGCATTGTATGGTACGGCCTTGTGGATCGGTGCGACAATAATAGGCCGATTGCATAATCATAAAGCTGCATGGGAAAGCTCACTGACAATTTCGGGCGGATTGCTGGTGGTTGGTTCGTTATTCCAGCTTTTGTGGACCAGTCACACCCTGCATATGTGGATGTATTATTCAGGCCCCCTGCCTGCGCCTGCCAACAAAAACATACAGGCCCTGCTGCTTCTGATCGGCCTGATCGGTATCCTTATGGCGGCGGCCAGCCTGCGTATTCACCGTCTTAAATCCGAACTGGACGAAATCGTCTGATGCCCGTTCGCGTAACCCTCGATATCATGCTGGCTCGGCGCAAGCTTCGCGCCAAGGATCTGGCGGCGCGCATCGGCATTTCCGAAACCCAGATGTCGCTGTTGCGCACAGGAAAGGTCAAGGGCATGCGTTTTGATACGCTGTCAAAGATTTGCTTGATCCTGGAGTGCCAACCCGCCGATATTATGGAATATGATATCGACGATAATGACCTGACACAGGCGGAGGACTGAACATGCGCATATTAAGTCTGGCGGCCGCATTGATGCTGCTGGCCGCGCCGGCACACACCGAAACCGTGCGGCTGATGAGCTACAATATCCGCGTTGATGTCAGCGGCGACAATCCGCGCTGGGCCGAGCGCCGTGACCCGATGGCGAAACAGATCGCCTTCACCGCGCCGGATATTTTCGGCGTCCAGGAGGCGGCGCAAACCGCCGTAGCCGACCTCGCCGACCGCCTGCCCGGCTATGACCATTATGGCATCGGCCGCGACGATGGCGTCAACGGCGAGACCACCACGCTTTTCTATGACCACACGCGGTTTCTGCGCGTCGATGCCTCGACGCAGTGGTGCTCGAAAACGCCGGACGTGCCCGGCAAGGACGCCGACGCCGCCTATCCGCGCACCATTACCCGCCTGATCCTGCGCGACCGGCAAAGCGAGCGCCTGCTCGATGTCCGCAATACCCATTTCGACAATATAGGCGAGGTGGCGCGCGCAAACTGCGCCCGGCAGATCATGGCTATTCCACCCTATCCGGGCGCGATTGTGCTGATCATGGGCGACTTCAATACCGGCACGGACAGCGCGCCCTACCGCATCCTGACGGCGGAAGGCGGCCTGGACCTGAAGGATGCCCGCGTGGGCGCCGCCATCGATTTCGGCCCGCCGGGCACCTTCAACGGCTTTGATATCAAAAAGACCAATGGCGAGGCGATCGACCACATCTTTGTCGGTCGCGGCCTGGCCGTTTCACGCTTCGGCGTACTCACCGACAGCTTCGGTGGCCGGGTGATCTCGGATCACTTCCCGATCGTGGCGGATGTGGTTTTGCCATAAAAAAGCCCGCGCGGATTAAACCAGGCGGGCTTTGATGTTTAACGGCGGTCGCCGCGGATCAGCAGGGCGCCGAGAATAAACCCGACCCCCAGCGCAATCGCCACCGACGGCAGCGGGTTTTCCTCGATCTTGTGGCGGGCCTGGCTGGAATAGCGCTTCACATCATCCGTGGCGTGATCGGTGAAATCGCGCACCTTCGCCTCGGCCTCCTTGGCGCGTTCGGCCACCACATGCGTGGCGTGCTCGACCTCGTGCTTGATCATCTCGGAAATCGACTGGACATCGCCTTCATTCAACGATTCCAGCTTACGGGCGGCGGCCTTGGCCTTGGCAGACAACATAACGGGCTCCTCAGAATTGCGGTTAAGTCAAACCTAGAGTGAATATAGTGATTAAACCGTTCGGATTTCAGGCCGTTTTATAATTTTTTTGTGAGGGGCCGCCCTTGACTCGGCTCTGGCCCGGCACTACTTCAAGGCCGCCTTAGCACTCGCCGACGGCGACTGCTAACACGCAACTCATTAAATGAAAAATGGAGACATCCCATGAGCTTTCGCCCGTTAGGCGACCGCGTTCTGGTCAAGAGAGTCGAAGAAGAAGCCAAGACCAAGGGTGGCATCATCATCCCCGACACCGCCAAGGAAAAGCCGCAGGAAGGCGAAGTCGTCGCCGTCGGCTCCGGCACGCGCAATGACAAGGGCGAAGTTGTCGCTCTCGACGTCAAGGCCGGAGACCGCATCCTGTTCGGCAAGTGGGGCGGCACGGAAGTCAAGATCGACGGCGAAGACCTGCTGATCCTGAAGGAATCCGACGTTCTGGGTATCATCACCCGCTAATCCCCTCTTGTACCTCCCCAACTTGTTGGGGAGGGGGACCGCGCCCGCAGGGCGTGATGGTGGGGCATCTTGCTTCCTCTAAAACCTTTTAAATTCAACGCCAAAAGATAGGAATATCCACAATGGCTGCCAAACAAGTTCTCTTTGGTTCTGACGCGCGTGAAAAGATGCTGCGCGGAGTGAACATCCTCGCCAACGCTGTTAAAGTGACCCTCGGCCCCAAGGGCCGCAACGTCGTGCTCGACAAGTCCTTCGGCGCCCCGCGTTCCACCAAGGACGGCGTCTCCGTCGCCAAGGAAATCGAACTGGAAGACAAGTTCGAAAACATGGGCGCGCAGATGATCCGCGAAGTCGCCTCCAAGACCAACGACAAGGCCGGTGACGGCACCACCACCGCCACCGTTCTGGCCCGGGCCATCGTGCAGGAAGGCCTCAAGGCCGTGGCCGCCGGCATGAACCCGATGGACCTGAAGCGCGGCATCGACAAGGCTGTCACGGTTGTCGTCGAGCAGATCAAGGCGTCCTCCAAGAAGGTCACCACCAACGGCGAAATCGCCCAGGTCGGCACCATCTCGGCCAATGGCGACCTCGAAGTCGGCGAAATGATCGCCAAGGCCATGGAAAAGGTCGGCAATGAAGGCGTCATCACGGTTGAAGAAGCCAAGACCGCCGAAACCGAACTCGACGTCGTCGAAGGCATGCAGTTCGATCGCGGCTACCTGTCGCCCTACTTCATCACCAACCCGGACAAGATGGAAGCGGTCCTCGAAGACCCGTACATCCTGGTGTTCGACAAGAAGATCACCTCGCTCCAGCCCATGCTGCCGATCCTCGAAGCCGTCGTGCAGTCCGGCCGTCCGCTGCTGATCATCGCCGAAGACGTTGAAGGCGAAGCCCTGGCCACCCTCGTCGTCAACCGCCTGCGTGGCGGCCTGCGCGTTGCCGCCGTCAAGGCCCCGGCTTCGGCGACCGCCGCAAGGCCATGCTGGAAGACATCGCCGTCCTGACCAAGGGCGAAGTGATCTCCGAAGACCTCGGTATCAAGCTGGAAACCGTCTCGCTCGACCAGCTCGGCCGCGCCAAGAAGGTGACCATCACCAAGGAAAACACCACCATCGTTGATGGCGTTGGTGAGAAGTCCGACATTGAAGCCCGTATCGGCCAGATCAAGAAGCAGATCGAGGAAACCACCTCGGACTACGACAAGGAAAAGCTGCAGGAACGTCTGGCCAAGCTGGCCGGCGGCGTTGCCGTCATCCGCGTCGGCGGCTCGACCGAAGTCGAAGTCAAGGAAAAGAAGGACCGCGTCGATGACGCCCTGAACGCGACCCGCGCGGCCGTTGAAGAAGGCATCGTCCCCGGCGGCGGCACCGCCCTGCTGAAGGCGTCCAAGGCCCTGGCCGGCACGAAGGCGTCAACTCCGACCAGACCGCCGGTATCGCCATCGTGCGCAAGGCCATCCAGGCGCCGCTGCGTCAGATCGCTGAAAACGCTGGTGTCGAAGGCTCCGTCGTCGTCAACGCCGTTCTCAGCAATGAGAGCGCCGGTTACGGCTTCAACGCCCAGACCGAAAAGTACGTCGACCTGGTAGCTGACGGTGTTATCGATCCGGCCAAGGTTGTCCGCACGGCGCTGCAAGACGCCGCTTCGGTCGCCGGCATCCTGATCACCACGGAAGCCGCTGTCGCCGAAGCCCCCAAGAAAGAAGCCGCGCCGGCCCCGCAAATGGGCGGCGGCATGGGCGGCATGGGCGGCATGGATTTCTAATGTCCTCACCTTGGAATGCCTCAAGGGGGCATTCCAAGGTGGCTCAAGATCGAGACAATTTTCTCGGGCAAAGCCCTGCGAAAATGGTCACAGGTTACATTGAAAGAGCGGGTCGCAAGACCCGCTCTTTTTTTAAGACCATGCGTAACTAAAGAGATAACCGCATTTTCGTGTTATGCTATTGAGTTCCCCGGAGATACCATGTCGCCACTATCGCGCGTCTTGATAAGGCAAGAAATAACAAAGCTGAATCGATTAGACCCTAACAGGGCTTTATATTCTGCGATCAGTGCAACCTATGAAAAAATTACTGAAGGTCTAGCCGTAGTTGTTGGCAAAACAGGAGACGGTGAATTGTTTCACCGCGTGCGCAGGACAGGCGGAAATAAACCTAATTTGATAACCGAACTCCAAGCTCCTCCAGTAGAGTTTGTGCAAGGTTTTCAACGTTGCAATCCGCCGGGAATTCCCATGTTTTACGTGGCATCGAGGAGAATAGGCGCGCTTGTCGAAGCCCGCGTTGAAGTCGGTGAAATTGTGTATTTAAGCCAATGGATTGGTCGTGACGAAATTCCAGTAAACAGGATATTTGACGATGAGGAAAACAAAAAAGTTCCCGGAGTCGATACATCAACTATAAGTGGGCCAAACGACGATATCATCCTTACTTATTTAGACACCCAATTCACAAAGCGAATACACTCAACATTCGCAAATGATTATAAATTTACATCTGCGATTGCACAAAATTTAACTTCAAAATTTCCACCCAACAAATTCCACGATGTTCGTGATGATGGGTATGTTGCTCTAAAATATCCTTGCGTGCTTGGTTTAGAAAATTGCCATAACACAGCGATGCACGCAAGTTTTGCAACCGAACGGCTTGATCTCCTACACGTGATGGAATTGGAAATTATCGAGGTGCAAGGAAATGAGGTATCGGTCCAAGTACTTGACACCGCTATAGATTTTTCTGGCGGCACAATTAATTGGTCAGGAAACCCAAATTTAATCCCTTCGCTTTTAGGAGTCGATGGCGAGCGCAAGGGCGTTCTATTTATTTTTGATGGGCAAAAGTGGAATCTACATCTACATGACGGCCCCATAACCCCCGAGTATATAAAACTTCTATTACTAGATTGAGTTTAAGCTAAATTTCCATTCCCAATTTTAGTAATAACCCGCTTCCATTTTATTACCCAATATGGCATATAATGGCATGAACCAACTTCCACCGCCGCCACATAAGCCGCTCGAATGGGTCGGGCGATCGCTGGAGGAATTGCTGGCCCTACCCGAAGAGGTTCGCCGCAATATGGGCTTTGCGCTTCGGTTCGCGCAGGCTGGCGTAAAGCACGATCACGCCAAGCCCCTGAAAGGCTATACCGGCGCGGGCGTTCTGGAAGTGGTTGAGAACCATGACGGCGACACTTATCGCGCCGTCTATACCGTGAAGCTGGCAGGCATCATCTATGTCCTGCATTGCTTCCAGAAGAAATCGAAGTCAGGGATCGCCACGCCGAAAGCGACTCTTGACCTGATAAACCAGCGGCTGCGCGTCGCCGAGCTGATGCACGCCAAACGGAGTAAAACGCATGACCGACGATATTGAAATGACCACCACGGCCAGCAGCGGCAATGTCTTTGCCGATCTGGGCTTGCCGGATGCCGAAGACCTGTTGGCCAAGGCCAACCTGGCCCTGCATATCCGCCACGCTATTGAGGTCCGCAAACTCACTCAGGTTCAGGCGGCAAAAATCATGGGCCTCGATCAGCCCAAGGTCTCCTCCATCATAAATGGCCGGCTGGAGGGCTATTCGACCGACCGCCTGATGCGCTTCCTCAATGATCTCGGCTGCGATGTCCAGATTCACGTCTCCGCCCCGCATCCCGACACGCGCGGTTATTTGCGACTGGCTTGACAAAAGAAATTCAAGCCCGCTTTTGGCTATGGCTCTCGACATATTCCCGCAGGGCGCGGTTGATGCGCGTCTGGTAGCCGTCACCGGCATCTTTGAACCACGCCACCACATCGGCATCGAGCCGCAGCGATAATTGCTGCTTGACCGGCCGGTACAGCATCCCCCGGCGCGCACCCGACCAGTCACTGACCGGCGCGATATCCGACGTATCGATTGTATCGTCCGGCATCGCTTCCAGCGCTACCAGTTCCGCCTGCAAGACCTCGGACATTGGTTCAGAATTCCCCTTCTTCATAGGCTTTCCTTTCATACGGCAGGGCGCGTCTCGCGCTGATAATGCGGCCACCGTCAAAATCCGCATCGATGATCGTGTGGACTACAAACAAAACAGTCGAACCAGACGCGCTGGGCATGCCGATCGTGCGCCAGCGTTCCTCGTCCTTATAGGGATCAGGCAGGCTGACGGCGAAGGGATCGCCCATAACGCGCGCGGCCAGTTCAAAGGAAACGCCATGCTTGCGCAGATTGGTCGCGGCCTTTTCGCTATCCCACGTCCAGTCCAAATCAGCCCCTGTCTGTATCTACAAAAATGTATCTACAAATTGGGCAAAAGTCAAGTTTTTCGCCTGCCTATCCTCAGCGCTTAAATCACCCGCATAATTGCCAAATGGACGCGGCCCAAACCCATGCAAGCGACATCGAAAACGACCAGACGGAGCTGAAAGCGGCCCGTGCCCGGTTGCGCGCCTTGGCGGCTCTGGTGGCCGAGGCCGTCGAATCCATCGACATGCCCGAAACCTTTCTGGAGGGCGAACGCGCCGCCCGCGCCGTCATCGCCGCTGATCGCATGGTGGCGAGCCTGCCGGTCGCGGAAATTTCCGAAACAGAGGCCGCCCCCCTTATCGCGCCCGCGCGCAAGCGTCTGCGCGTCTATGCCCATCGCCTGCTCGATGCCATCGAAAACCTGACACTGCCCGTCACCTTCCTGGAAGGCGAGCGCGCCGGGCGCTGCGTGCTGGCCACCGACCGTATGTTGTCCCAGCTTTATGAGGCCCCGCGCCCGGAAGCACCCCGCGTGGAATTGGCGGGGCTTAAGGCCACCCGGCCGGCGCCCAAATCCACCAGCCGTTTCGATGACGAAGACGATGATGAAGACCGCGAACTGACCACCGAGGAAGTGCGCGCGATGGTCGCCTTCCGCCTCGATCATATCGTGCGCACGCGCGCCAAACAGAGCGGCCATTGGAATGACGGCCACCCTTATGATCCCGCCGATCCGGACTATGGCTGCATCTATCAGCACTTCGCCATACCGGGCTTCGATCCGCTCGATGGTCTGGGCCCGGCCGACCGCATCGCCCTGTCTCACGCCCGCAAGGTCGGAGACCCGATCGCCCCGCCGTGACGGACGAACAGACCGCGTAAAAAGACTTCACCCGCACGCCGGGATTTGCCAGACTGCGGCCGAACCAGGGAGACATCCATGATCCGGCGGCAATTTCTGACCTTAACCGGCGCGCTCGGCCTTTTCGCCTGTTCGAAACCCACTGAGAAAGCCCCGCCGCCCGCGCCGGCGCCCAAGCGCCTGCCGGAAACCGGCCTCGATGTGCCGCCCGATACGGTGCGCGTGGCGATCGAGACCAGCGAGGGTCAGATCGTCCTCGAACTCGATGGCAAGCACGCGCCACAATCGACCGCCAATTTCCTCCACTATGTCGATACGCATAAGCTGGACGCCGGCACGTTTTACCGCGTCATCCGGGCCGGTGACGCCGGCTTTATCCAGTTCAATAGCGGCGACCGGACCTATCCGCCGATCCCGCACGAACCGACCACACAGACCGGCCTTTCGCATGTCGATGGCGCCATTTCCACCGCACGCTATGCCATCGGCACGGCGTCCAACGAGTTCACCATCTGCGTCGGCGACATGACCTATCTCGATGCCGGCGGCACGGCCACGCCAGACAAGCAGGGCTATGCCGTCTTCGGCCATGTGATTTCCGGCATGGATATCGTCAAACGCATTCTCAAAGGCCGCCTCAAGGGCGAAAACCTGGTAACGCCTGTGGTTATCACCTCGGCACACCGGATGACCTAACCAACTCAGTAGAGTCCGGCACTTATAAACTGATCGATTCCTGATATCGGCCTGCCTACGCTTTGCGCATGATAAGCAAGGCAGACATCGGACGGCATATCGCCGATATCGAGAACCGCGTCCTGGACGGGCTGCGCCGAGCCTGGGTATGGCTGAGGCGCTTGCCGCGGGCCATATGGCTGCGCATCCGTGCCCTGCCGCGCTGGGGCCAGGGCCTGCTGGCGGCGATCGTGCTGCTCATCGGCGCCCTGCTGATCTTCCTGGCGCAACCGAACTGGAACTGGGCGCGGCCGTTTGTGGCGTCCATCGCTTCGGGCAAGCTGCACCGGCCTGTAAAGATCGACGGCAAACTGCGCGTCCATCTGTTCAGCTTCACGCCGTCCGCCACGGTCGGCGGGCTGAAAATCGGCCAGCCGGACTGGGGCGCGAAAGCCGGGCTGAAACCTTATCTGGCGGAGGTCGATCATGTGGCCGTCACCGCCGAACTGATGCCGGTATTTATCGGCCGCATCGTCCTGCCGCGCCTGGAGATCAACCGGCCGATCGTGCAGCTTTTCCAGGACAAGGACGGCCGCGCCAACTGGGATTTCAGCGATGGCCGCAATAAGGGGAAACCGACCAGACTGCCGCCGATCCGGAATTTCATCATCACGGACGGCCACCTGATCCTGACCAGCCTCCAGCGCAAGCTGACCTTTACCGGCTCGGTCAATGCCCATGAGACAGCCAATGCCGGCAGCCAGGCGTTTGCCCTGACCGGTGATGGCAGTCTGAATAATCGTCACTTCGAGCTGAACGCCACCGGCGGGCCATTGCTTAATGTGCGTACCAGCGTGCCCTATCCGTTCGATATGGCGGTACGCGCCGGCGATATGCGGATCACCGCGAAAGGTCGCGTGTTGCATCCGTTCAATCTCGGCGAACTGGCCGGCGCGGTGACGGTGAGTGGCCGCGACCTGGCCGATCTTTATTACCTCACCGGCCTGAGCCTGCCCAATACGCCCGCCTACCGGATCGCAGCTCAAGTGACCCGTAATGACCGCATCTATAATATTACCGGCATCAATGGCCGGGTGGGCGGCAGCGATCTGGAAGGCGCGCTCAAGGTCGATACAAGCCGCAATAACCGGCCTTATCTGACCGGTGACCTGCGGTCACGTTTGCTCGATTTCAAGGACTTAGGCTCGCTGTTTGGCGCAACCGCGGCCAATGCGCCGCAGGGCGCGGAGATTTCAGCCACCCCGACCGCACCGACGGCCGCACGCCACCTGCTGCCGGATGCCACGCTCGATATCGATCGCGTCCGCGGCATGGATGCGAAGGTGCGCTACCGGGCGCTTTCGGTGAAGGCCAGTCCCAAACTGCCTCTGCGAGAGGTCAGCCTGGGCGTCGATCTCGACCACGGTCTGCTGGTGCTCGATCCGGTCGAATTCAGCTTCCCGCAGGGCCGTTTGCAGGGCACGGCGCGGATCGATGCGCGCAAGGCCGTGCAGCAGAACAGCCTCGACATGCGCCTGACCGGCCTGGCCGTGCAGGATTTCGTGCCCAATATCAGCGGATCGAAGCCGCTGGAAGGCATTCTCGATGCGAGGGTGAAGGCTAGCGGCACAGGCAATTCGGTGCATAAGGCCGCCGCCAATGCCAATGGCCAGCTTACCCTGGTCATGCCGAGCGGCACGATCCGCCAGAGCTTCGCCGAACTGATGGGCGTCAATGCTACCAAGGGTCTGTTCCAGCTCCTGACCAAGGATCCGCATGAAACCGAGGTGCGCTGTGGCGTGGCCGATTTCCAGATCCGCAACGGCGTCATGCAGACGAACAATGTGGTTTTCGATACAGGCGTCACGCGGGTCAGCGGCAGCGGCACGATCGATCTCAATGACGAGCGCCTGAAGCTGGTCTTCAAGGGCAAGCCGAAGAAATTCCGTCTGACCCGCATCAATGTACCGATCGTTGTGGGCGGGCATTTATCGGCGCCGAAGTTCGGCGTCGATCCCGGTCCGGCGGTGGTCCAGGGCGGGCTGGCCCTGGCGCTGAATACGCTGCTGCCCTTCGTCGGCATCGACTACGCCAAGAACGCCAACTGCTCGGGCCTGATGGCGGACATGCAGGCAAAAGGAACACCGACGACTACGAAAGCAGCCGCTAAAAAAGCCGTTCCGCCACCAGCCCAGAAATAGGTCTGCTATTACCGTCTGGAAATAGTCCGTCTTTTCAGGCTATGAACGGTTCGGTTAAGGTGCGTACGGGAGATCGGGGATGGAGAACGGAGCGGCAGGCATTGAGGCGCTGACACAGCGCCAAAAGGAAATCCTGCGGCTGGTTTACCAGCACTACCAGACCAAGGAAATTGCGCGCGCTCTGAATATCAGCGAACGCATGGTCAAGACCCATACCGAAGAAATACGCCGCCGGCTGGGCGTGGCCACCAGCCGCGATGCCGCCCGGCTGCTGGCAGCGCGCGAGACCGCCCTCGGTCGTGACGACCGATGGTCAGCGGGACCGATGGCGGGCGATGAAGCAGGCGAAATAGGCTTGCCGCATGAACAAGCCGCTCTCTTCAAACCCGTCACACATGGCGATCCGCTGGGATCAGCTCGAACTGGCGTGGCGCGAGATGGCGACGCCGCAAAAGCAGTCCTCGATCCGGAGCATACTGGAGGATATCCAGACCCTGAATCGGACCAGCGGCACGGAAGCGGCTTTGTTCGACCTGATCGCGGCGACCGCCTGGTTGACCGACGAAGGGAAAGCCTTGAAAAAAGGCTGGCCCGACTGAATGTTTTTCAGTGGCTGGGGCTGATCGTGGTCGTGGGGGTACTCTCTGCCGTTGTGGTCAGCGGGCTCATCGCGGCGGTCATCGGCACGCTGGAAGGTCTTCAGGTTTTGAATCGCCAGATCGGCTGAGGGGGCAGGTCTGGCGATTTCTTTTATGGCCGGGCGCAAAAACACATGACCATCGCGCTTCTTTACCGCACAACCGGCAATGTCCTGCTTTTCACCCCCCTCACCCTGATGGCCGGCATGTGGCAGGCGGAGCGACGAAAGGCGCGCCCGACATGATCATTCACCTTGTCTGGGTCTGGCTCGGCACTATTCTGCTGGTCGGCGGCTGCATCTGGGCGCTGTGGCGTGGCGAGGCGGCGGAGCGCTGGGGTGGTGGCATATTGCTGGCCGCTTTCGGCCTGACCATTGTCGCACAAATTCTCCAACCCAAGGATATCTACGATGGTGTTGGGATTATTACGGTCGATGTCGCCGGACTGATCGCCTATGTCTTGTTATCGCTGTGGTCGAGGCGGATCTGGACGCTGTTCATGGCCGCCTTTCAGCTCAATACCGTGATTTCCCATTTCGCCGTTTACCTGTCCTCGCATGTCGATATGTATACGCAGATTACAGCCGTCGGCCTCTGGGGCGGTTACGCCGTGAGCCTTGCCCTGATCGCCGGGATGTGGGGGGTGGAGCGCGAGCGGCGCCGCTGCCGGAATTAGGTTTACAATACCGCCGAAGCCCCTAAGCTGACCGCCACAATCAAGGGGTTTGACCTGCATGTGTTTTTCCGCACCCGTGAGTTTCGCCGCCAGCGCCTTTGTGGCCGGGGCCGGGGCGCTGGCCCTGCGTGAAACCCGCACCGTAACCGAGCGGCCCTTCGCCAGCGTGCCGCTTCTGTTTGCCATGCAGCAATTCGTCGAGGGTGTTCTGTGGCTCCTGCTGCCGCAGATCGGCACCGGCGGCGCGTCGCACCTGCTGGTCCAGGTTTATGCCTTCTTTATCGGCGTCATCTGGCCGATGGTCATTCCGCTCGGCATATTACTGATCGAGCCTGACCGCCTGCGCAAACGCCTGATGATGGGCGTATTGGCTATCGGTATCATGGTGGCGATCGGCACCTTTATCATCATCCTGCGTTATGGGGTCAATCTGGCGGTCGTCAACCACTGCCTCGTCTACTCCAATCCCTTCGGCGGCGGGCTGCTGGTGCGTTCGGCCTATGTCATCGCCACCTGCGCCGCTTACTTTGTGTCGTCGCATCGCAGCGTGCGCTGGATCGGCGTCGCCATGCTGGGCGGCTTTGGTGTCGCCTACAGTTTCTATCACCTGAACTGGCCGTCGGTGTGGTGCTTCTTCGCGGCCCTGGTCAGTGCGCTGATCTACTACCACTTCCGGCGCGTGCGGATCACGGCAGCGGCAGCGGCGGTGGCGGCTCAATAGTCGAGCTTGGGATACCAGTCTTCACCACGGCCTTCCGGTGTGCAGTCGAGCACATTCCACAGCGGCGACATGTCCGGTGCGCCACGCGGGTCCTGGCCGGGATCGGCGGTCTGGCCGGTCATCTCGCCCGACCAGAAATGACGGATCGTGCCGTCGCGCCGGGTGAAAAAATTGAAGGCCGGAATCTCCGAGCCATCGGGCAGGACACCGAAATAGTCGCGCGAATAAGCGTCGTTCAGGTCGCTGTAGAGCCGCAGATGCTTCCAGCCGCGCGCCTTCTTCCAGGCCGTCAGTTTCTCGATCGGCGAACGTGCGACGACGACCAGCGAGATACGCTGCGCAAAATCCTCGGCATTGGCATCAAGCGGGCCGAGCAAGTTGGTACACATTGGGCAGGGTTTTTCGCGCTGCGGGCCGAACATGTAGGAGTAAATGGCCAAGGTCTGTTTTTCGCCGAACAGGCCGGCAAAATCGACGGCGCCATCCTCTCCCATGAACATGTAATCGCCCTCGACCGGCCCACCCGGCGGCAGGGCGCGGCGCTGGGCGGCGACACGTTCGAGATGACGGCGCAACTCTATCTCCTCAGCCAGCAAGGCGGTGCGGGCGGCACGGTATTCGGCGCTTTCATTGCGGATACGGACGGGGTTCTCGCGCGCCAGTTCGGCGGCGGGGATAAGCGTGTCGGTCACGGCGGTGCCTCCTTTTTGGAACAACTCTACGCCGCCCGGTGTCCGGATATGGCAGCAGTCCGCGACCGAAATGGCGCTTGCCAGCACCATTTTCATATGACAAATTTCACCGATAACTGCCCGTTGCGCCGGTGAAATCGCGCCAACCGAGAAGCGGCCATTTCCAGGAGAAGATACGCATGTCAGGTCATTCGCACCGCCTTGTAGCGGCCATATCCGCTGTCTGTTTGATGGCCATGCCAGCAATGGCGCAGACGGGGGCGCAGGATAAATATCCGTTCCAGAACCCGGACCTCCCAACTGAACAGCGCATCGACAATATCCTGTCGCTGATGACCATCGATGAGAAGATCGACGTTCTCGGCACCCAGACCGGTGTGCCACGCCTCGGTATTGCCAATATCGGCAGTTCCGAAGGCATTCACGGCGTCGTCCAGCGCGGCGGCGGCAAGCGCAACCTGACGCCGATCCCCACCACCCAGTTTCCGCAACCGCCCGGCATGGGCGAGACCTGGGACCCGGAAATTGTGCGCAAGGCCGCCGGCGTCGAGGGCTACGAGGCGCGCTATATCTCCCAGACACCGAAATACGACCGCCAGATTCTGATGCTGTGGGGACCGCAATCCGACTTGGCGCGCGATCCGCGCTGGGGCCGCAGCGAGGAGGTCTATGGCGAAGACCCGTTTTTCAACGGCACCATGGCGACGGCCTTCGTGAAGGGGCTTCAAGGTGATGATCCGAAATACTGGCAGTCCGCCGCCCTGCTGAAGCACTTCCTAGCCAACAGCAATGAAAACGGCCGCGGCGGTTCGTCGTCCGATTTCGACGAGCGGCTATTCTGGGAATATTATTCCATGCCCTTTCGCATGGCTTTCGAGGACGGCGGCGCCAAGGCGGTCATGGCCTCTTACAATGCCTGGAACGGCATACCCATGACGATCCATCCGATCCTCGACAGCCTCCTCACCAAACAGTGGGGCGTCGAGGTGCTGTCATCGGATGGCGGCGCGGTGACCAATCTGGTCAAATGGCACAAGACCTTTCCCAATCAGAAGGACGCCGTGGTGGCCAGCGTCAAGGCCGGCATCAACCAGTTCCTCGATACCTATAAGGACGAGGTCCATGCGGCGCTGGCCGACGGGTCGCTGACCACGGCGGATATCGATTATGCCGTCCGGCGCAAGATGCGGATTGCCATCAAGCTCGGCCTGCTCGATCCGCCGGAGCTGGTGCCCTGGTTGAAAATCCATGACGGGGTTGAGCCGTGGAATACCGACCAGAGCCGCAATGTGTCGAAACAGATCGCGCTGGAATCCCTGGTGCTGCTGAAGAACGAAAAGGGCACGCTGCCGCTGCAAAAATCCGGATTGAAATCGGTAGCGGTGATCGGGCCGCTGGCCGACAGCGTGCATTGGGACTGGTACGGCGGCCTGCCACCCTATACCACAACACCACTGGCGGGTATCAAGGCGGCGCTGGGACCGGAAGCTTCAGTGATCTACGCCGCCGACGATACCGATGGCAAGGCGGTGGCCGCCGCAAAAGCAGCCGATGTCGCCATTGTGGTGGTCGGCAATGACCCGACCTGCGGACCGAACATGGCGCATGACTGGAACGACGCCGGCACCAACCCCTGCGCCGATCCGGGCGATGGCCGCGAGGGCCGCGACCGCGAGACCCTCACCCTGGCGCAGGAAGACCTGGTGAAGGCTGTTTATGCCGCCAATCCGAAGATAATCATGGTGCTGGTTTCCAGCTTTCCTTACACCATCAACTGGTCGCAGGCGCATGTGCCGGCCATCCTGCACATGACGCATTCATCGCAGGACGAAGGCATGGCTTTGGCACAGGTCATTTTCGGCGATTACAATCCCGGCGGCCATCTGGTGACCACCTGGCCGGCGTCTATGGATCAGTTGCCGCCGATGATGGACTATAATATCCGCCATGGCCGCACCTATATGTACGCTAAGGCTAAGCCGCTTTATCCCTTCGGTTACGGCCTGAGCTACACCACCTTCCGCTATACCAAACTGAAAACGAGTGCGCCGCAGATCAATAAGGATGGCGAGATCACGGTCAGTGTCGATGTCAGCAATACGGGCAAGGTGGCCGGCGATACGGTCGTCCAGCTCTATGTCGGTTACCCGAATTCTAAGGTCGAGCGGCCAGCGAAAGAACTGGAAGGCTTCAAGCGCGTCCATCTGGCGGTTGGCGAGACTAAGACCGTGACGATACCGCTGAAGGCGTCGCAACTGGCCTACTGGAATGTCGATACCAAAGCCTTCACGGTCGAGGCCGCGCCGGTCAGTCTGATGGTTGGTGAGTCTTCGGCGGATATCAAACTCACCCAGTCACTTTCGGTCCGGTAGGGCTTGCCAAAGCCGCCGGAATTTCGATACTGCGGCGGCAATCATTGGAGACGCGCATGAAAAGACGGGGATTTATTGGCACCGGACTGGCATTTATGGCCACAGCGATCGCCGCCTGCTCGAAAAAGCCGGAAAAACCCGCCGCTCCGGTCGCTGAAAAGCCAAAGGCGCCGCCCGCCCCACCACCGAAGCCGGAGACCGTCACCGTGCGCCTGACCACTACCAAGGGTGATATCGAGATTCTGCTGGAAGCGAAGAAGGCGCCGCTGACCACCGCTAATTTCCTGCACTATCTCGACGCCGGCAAGATCGTCGGCGCCAATTTCTGGCGCGCCGCCCATGCCGGTCCCAGCGGCTTTATCCAGGCCAGTATCCAGGGACCGACCTTTCCGCCGATCGCCCATGAATCGACCAGGATGACCGGCCTTTCGCATACCAGCGGCGCCATCTCGATGTCGCGCTTCGCCCCCGGCACCGCGACCGGCGATTTCATCCTGTGCGTCGGCGACAATACCTTCCTCGATGCCGGCAAATCCGGTTCCGACGACAAGCTGGGCTATGCCGCTTTCGGCCATGTCACCAAGGGCATGGACGTGGTCAAGGCCATCCTCAAGGGCAGGATCGACAGCCACACGCGCGAGGGCGGCTGGGCCGGCCAGATGCTGGCCGCACCGATCGAAATCACTGGCGCGGAACGCATCGGCGAAACCTTTGCGGACAGTTCAGAGTCCGCCTCGGCTTCGGCCTAGATCGACCTTATCGCCGCGCACTTACGGACTCCAAGAAATGGCAAGGCGATGAAGACCCTGGTCAGGATGTATTTCGGCTCGCACCTCTATGGTACGGAAACGCCGGAATCGGATATCGATATCAAGGCGGTTTATCTGCCTTCGGCGGAAGATATTCTTCTGCAGCACGTACGTGCCGCGATTAATGCAACGCCGTCCAAAAGACCCGGCGAGAAGAACGCGCCAGGCGATGTCGATTTCGAAGCCTACAGCCCGCAGAAGTTCCTTTCCCTGCTGGCAGAGGGGCAGACTGTGGCGTTGGATATGCTGTTTGCTCCGGATAGCGCCTTGCTGGAGCCGCCGCATCCGGTCTGGCGCGATATTCAGGCCCTGGCACCACGCCTTTTCAGCCGCAGGACAACCGCTTTTGTCAGTTACTGCCGTCAGCAGGCCCGCAAGTTCGGCATCAAGGGCGCCCGCCTGGCCGCCGTGCGCCTGGCGCTGGAGGGACTGAGCGCCATCGAGCGGCGCTATGGTTCGCTGAACCGATTGAGCGTGGCGCGCTCCGAACTGGTTGCCCTGGCCGCAAAAGACAAACTGTTGCAGATTGTCGAATTGCCCAATGCAGATGGATCAAGCGCCACCTATTTCGATATCGCTGGCAAGAAGGCGATCTTCTCGGCCTCCATCAAACAAGCGCGCGGCATGGTCGAAAACCTGTTCAACGAATTCGGCGAACGCACCCGCGCCGCCGAAGCACAGGACGGCGTCGACTGGAAGGCCATGTCCCATGCCGTGCGCATTGCCCGGCAGGGGATCGAGTTCCTGCAAACCCAACAACTGGTTTTCCCGCGCCCGGAGGCCGCCCATCTGATGGCAATCCGCAAAGGCCAACTGCCTTACACGCAGGTCGCGGGCGAAATCGAAACCTTGCTGGACGAAATCGAGACCATAGCCGCGCAATCGAACCTGCCCGATGATTACGATCTGGGCCTGATCGACGCCTTCCTGCTCGACCTGCATCGCCGCATTGTGGAGAACCGTATTTGACGGCTTCGTCTGACATTCTGCCTTCCGGCATTCCCTCTGGTGCCCGCGACCATATCGCCGGGCGACTGGCTGATCTGGCGGCTGGCGAAGAGATGCACCTGATGATCGCCATCGAATCCGGAAGCCGCGCCTGGGGCTTTCCTTCGACCGACAGCGATTATGACGTGCGCTTTATCTATGTCCGGCCACGCAGCGCCTATTTGTCAGTCCGCGACCTGCGGGACGTGATTGAAACGCCATTGGTCGACGATCCGGCCCTGGGTGTGCCTTTCGACCTCAATGGCTGGGACGTGCGAAAAGCTTTGCGATTGGCCCTGGGCTCCAATCCGGTGCTGCACGAATGGCTGGTTTCCCCCATCCGTTATGCCGGCGGTGAGATCGCCGACTTGCGCGCCTTCGTGGCAGCGAACGCTGATCCAGCTGTCTATCAGTACCACTATGATCGCCAGTGCCGTGCCGCATGGAACGACATGGAGACCGAGCCTGCGAAGGCAACAATCAAGCGTTACTGCTATGCCCTCAGGCCTGCCCTGATGCGACTATGGCTAAAGCGCCGCGACGACCTGCCGCCGATGGACGTACATAATCTGTGTAATGGCCTGGACCTGTCACAGGAAGCCGTCAACGCAATGGCCGCCCTTTTCGCTCATAAGCGCGACGGTGGCGAAGGCGACACTGTCAGGCACAGTCCGGCGCTCGATGACCTGATCCGTGAGGCGCTGACGGACAAGCCTCCGCGCCCCGCAAAGTGCTATGTCGATCCACGGCAATTGCGTGAGGCGGACGACCTGTTCGCCAGCTTTCTAAGATAGGCCAAGCTTCTTTAAATAGGCTCGTCGATGGACCTGGCAAGGGGTGTGAACAGCTTCGGGCCGGTTTCGGTCATGTGCCAGCAATCCTCCAGGCGGATGCCGAATTCGCCGGAGATATAGAGCCCCGGCTCATCCGAGAAGCACATGCCGTCGGCCAGCGGCGTCAGGTCGCTGTGTACGAGGTAGGGAGACTCGTGGCCGTCCATGCCGATGCCGTGGCCAGTGCGGTGAGGCAGCCCCGGCAGGCGGTAGCCCGGTCCCCAGCCTGCCTTTTCGTAAAAGGCGCGCACCGCGTCATCTATACTACCCACCGGGACACCGATCCGCGCGGTTTCCAGCGCAATTTCCTGTCCGCGCCTGACCGTTTCCCACACCTGACGCTGTTTGGCCGAGGGCGCGCCATAGACCCAGCTTCGGGAAATATCCGACTCGTAGCCATGCACGCTGCACCCGCAATCCATCAGGATCACCGAGCCTTCACGCACGGTCTGTTTCTGTTTCGAGCCGTGCGGATAGGCGCTGGCCTCATTGAGCAGCACCATCGAAAATTCGGGGGCACCGCCGAGCGCTACGGTTGCCTGGTCCATCAGGGCGGAAATATCGTGGCCCGACATGCCGGGCTGGATGGCGGCATGGACCTGGCGCAAGGCCGTGATGGTGATGTCATTGGCCACCTGCATCAGGGCCAGTTCGGCGGGTGATTTGATCTGGCGGCAGGCATTGACCAGTCCCTGACCGGAGATCAGTTCGTAAGCCGGTCCCTGCGCCTTCAGGGCATCGACGATGAAGAAGCGCACATCGGGTTCGATGGCAATACGACCGGACGAGACGCCCCGGTCGTTCAGCGCCTGAACGATCAGGGCTTCCGGGTTTTCATGTTCGTTCCACGGCCGGACATCGGCCTCGATCTGCATGGTTTCGCGGATGCTCGGTTCCTCGAAGGCCGGGGTGACGATAATGGCCGCACCTTTCGCCGGCAAGACCGCCGCCGTGATCCGTTCCGAGGTCCACCACTGGACGCCTGTGAAATAATCGAGCGTCGAGCCGGATTCGACCAGCAGGGCGGCAATGCCCTGCGCCTGCATTAGCCCTTGCAGTTTGTTGATGCGCGCCAGCCGTTCGGCAGCGTCGATCGGTCTCGCATTTGCCGCCAGGGATATGGGGGCTGTTTCTGCCATGGCGGGTCCGGCTATGCCCGCGGCCATAAGCCCCGTCAGGAAAACGCGTTTCGAGATCATATATCCCCCAATGTGGCTTGCCGCGCGTTCGATGCCAGCGGCTTATTGAGAGACGCTAGCACGACCGGCAGCGGGCGCAAATCCCGTTACATCGCCTGACAGGCGAGTTTTTTCGATTGACGCGCGCCCGTTAACCGGTGTTAAGAGATTATAAATCCGGCGATCGTAAAAGTTAAAATGTCATAAGTTGTGGAGACGCGTGCATGTCTTTGACTGAAAAACTGCTGATGCCGAAGAAGCTGATGATCGCGGGCCTGGTGATGATCGCCACCCTGATCCTGTGCATCGGCCTGCAATATTATTTCGATATCCAGACCGTGAAGCTGGTCAAATCCGTCTTCTATTATCTGGTGCTCGACTATATCTGGGCCTCGATCCGCCGCGAATTTTTCCCGGACCGTTCCTGAGATTAACGCCCTTTCTGAAATTAAAAACGCTTCCCCGCCGCCGCAGGGAAGCGTTTTTCGTTGCTTAGGCCGCCACAGACAAGCTGGAAGCCGAGGCCGAGGCCATCGATTTGAGGCTGCCGGAACTGTAAGCCTCGATCGCGCTTTGCAGTTCCTTGAGCAGGCTGGCGATATCCGTCGCGGGGTCAGTACTGCTGAAAGTGCTTGCGGCCGAAGTGGTCGCTGTCGCATCGCCCATGCCGCCGGGCGGTGGCCCCGGTGGCGGACCGCCAGCCCCCTGAGGGCCACCTTGCGGACCATTGGCCTGCATCTGCTCATCGAAGGCCGACTTTTCAGATGAGGTCACCGAGCCGTCACCATTCGTATCCATCGAGGCGAACATCTGATCGGCGCGGGTGGTATCCGTGCTGCCGGTCTTCGACGTGTCGAAGGCTTCCATTTCAGTCTTGCTGATCGCGCCATCGCCATCGCTGTCCATATCGGACAGGGAGGGCGGGCCATTTTCCCCGCCGTGGCCATGACCACCCTGATGGCCTTCAGCCCCTGGCTTTGCAGCAGGGCGCCCATAAGCTGATCGGACATCTGGCTGAGGAAGTAGCTTAAGTCTTCGCTGACACTGGTGGTCGAAGATGCAGAGGTTGTCGAACTGGTCGAGGACGACGCCGCACTGCTGCCAGAAGCACTGGAGGTGCTTGAGGTCGAAGACGCGGAGGACGTTTGGGACGCCAGTCTGGCCTGCATCTGGGATAATAGCTGGCTGAGGGATGCCCCCGCCGTGCTGCCTATCTGCATGTTAATCTCCTGAAAATACCGGAGGAAGAAATCCGGCAAGTTCATAAGAGAAAATATTCAAGTTAACAGGATATTATTTTAATCCATATTTCAATATTGCAACAAAAATACCAAATTCATGACTTGAAATATACAGCAATTCACTCTGAATATATCACGATAAACATACATGCAAGCAAAATTTACTGTAGGCAAAAACGCATCGGCAAGCTTTTCCCTGCAGCAAAGCCCACTTGCCTATCCAACTCATGGCGGTTAATCTAAAAAACGGCCTAAAATTGACCACAAAAAGCCCCTAACCGATCGTTCAGCCCTCCATTCCTTGACAGTGATATCGCCATGCGCCCTTACCGCTTCCTTTTTACGCTTCTCATCGCCGGCGCGGGCCTCGGCACCGCAGCGAACGCGCAGGACTATTTCGGCGTCGGCATGAGCCTGAACGTCTTCTTCTCGCCTTCGGGCCAGCCCTTCCGCGCACCGGCGGGCCAGCCCTATCCGGTAACGAAATGGTTTGAGCAGGCCGATACGGACAAGGACGGCAAGATCAGCCACGATGAATTCCTCAATGATGCCGCCGCCTTCTTCAACAAGCTCGACACCAATCACGACGGCTATATCAACAGCCCGGAAAACAGCGCCTACGAGAATGACGTGGCTCCGGAAATCACGCGCACCGATCCGCGCATCAAACAGCCCAAAAACTATGTTGCCCAGGCGGATGACTCCGGCGAGAACACGGACCCGACCGCCGGGCGCTATCAGAAGCAGATCGTGGGCGCCTCGCAATATGGCATGATCGATGAGCCGCAGCCGATCCGCGCCGCCGACAGCAATCTCGATTTCCGTGTCAAGACCGATGAATGGCTCAACGCGACGAACCAGCGCTTTTCCATTCTCGACAGCAACCAGGACGGCTTTATCACCCCGGACGAACTGCTGAAGACGCCGGCCCAGTTTGCCAGCGAGATGCCGGCGCCGGACGGTAAAAAGGGCAAGGGCGCCAAGAAAAAACGTTTCATGGGAAACTGATTTTTCGACAAATCCGTCCGCATAACCGCGGCGATACAGTTAAATTCGCCCCCGAATATGCACCAGTCAGGATATTTTATCTCGCCTTGCCCGGAGTTTCGTGGTACGCCGCGCGCTTCATTTTTATCTGAGGCAGGGACAAAGTGTCCAAATCGGTTCGCAAATTGGGATTATTTGGTCTGGGGGCGTTCGGCCGCCTGATCGTCAAGCACCTTTCCCCCTATTTCGACATCTATGCCTGCGACCCCGGCCCGGCGGCCCGCGCCTTCGCCCGGCGTCATAATGTCACACTGGTCGACCTGCCAGTGGCCGCGGCCTGCGACATCGTGGTTCTGGCCACACCGATCCGCACGCTTGAAGCCCTAGCCAAATCTATCGCGCCCTATGTAAAGCCTTACGGGCTGGTGATCGATGTCGGCTCGGTCAAGATCAAGCCGGCCAAATGGCTGGTCGACGCCCTGCCCGCCACGGTTTCGATCCTCTGTACCCATCCGTTGTTCGGCCCGCAATCGGCGCGCAAGGGCATTCATGACCTGGAAATCGTCCTGTGCCCGGTGCGCGTGCGTCATATGGACGCCCTGGTGCGCTTTTTCAGCCAGACGCTCGACCTCAAGGTCTCCATCGCCACGCCGGAACAGCACGACAAGGCGCTGGCGGCCGTGCAGGGCCTGACCCATCTGATCGCCAAGGTCCTGAGTGGCCTGGAGCCTCTGCCGACCGTCCACACCACCCGCTCCTACGATCTGATGATGCAGGGCGTTGGCCTGGTTTCGGGCGATTCCGACGAGTTGTTCCTGTCGATCGAGCGCGACAATCCGTTTGCCGCCGAAATCCGCAAGCGCTTCTTCAGCGAGATCGACGCCCTGCGCAACCGGCTGGAAGCCCACGACAGCGGCAAGTAGGCGCCTGTCCGCGAGAGCAATCAGGTGCCGGCGGCTTTTTCAACCGCAGCC
This sequence comes from Asticcacaulis sp., assembly GCA_024707255.1. Taxonomy (NCBI): domain Bacteria; kingdom Pseudomonadati; phylum Pseudomonadota; class Alphaproteobacteria; order Caulobacterales; family Caulobacteraceae; genus Asticcacaulis; species Asticcacaulis sp. The sequence continues at coordinate 1,051,991 of JANQAC010000001.1, forward strand.
GCCGCCACCTCTTCCAGCGACCGCTTCGGTTTGACCGGCGCTTCCGGCTTGCGGATGCCGAACATCTTGCGGAAGACATCGCGGCGTTCATGAACGCTGGCCAGGACCAGCCCCATCGGCACGCCCAGATCGATCAGGGTGTTTTCCGCCAGTTGCAGCGACGCCTCGATCGTTTCCGGCACGGCATCGGTGGCCCCCATCTGATAGAGACGCTGGGCATGGGCGGCATCACGCGCGCGGGCAATGATATGGACATCGGCGCGCATGGCCCGCACCGCCTTGACCACCTCGTCGGTAAAGGCCGGATTGGAGGCCGTGACCACTACGGCGCGGGCGCGCTCGATGCCTAAGCTATGCAGGAATTCCGCCGCCGAGGCATCGCCGTACCAGGCTTCGATATGCTGCGCGCGGGCGCGCTGCGTGACCTGCGGATTGATATCGATCACCATGTAGTCAATATTGTGCAGCTTCAGCATGTCGGTGACCAGCTCGCCGACGCGGCCGAAACCCACCACAATGACCTTGGCGGCCTCGCTCACGATTTCCGGCGCCACGCTCGTGGGCGCTTCGCCGTTTTTCGCCAGCTTTTTCGACAGGCGGGCCGCACCGGCGGCAAGGAAGGGAATGCAAAACAGCGAGATGATCGAGGCCAGGATGACCGTCTGGCCAAATTCGGCATTCAGCACCTTGTGGCCGATCGCCTGATCGATGATGACGAAGGCAAATTCACCCGCCGGCCCCAGCACCGCCGCCGTCTCGATGGCGCTGCGGTTATTGAGGCCGAACAGGCGCGCCACCGGATAGATGACCGCCATCTTCAGGGCGATCAGTGCCGCCGCCAGCCCGAAGACCAGCATCGGCTGGCTGATGACGGCGGCCACTTCGAGACGCGCGCCGACGGTCACGAAGAACAGGCCCAACAGCAGCCCCTTGAAGGGCTCGACCATGTTTTCGATCTCGCGGCGGTATTCGGTTTCGGCCAGCAGCACGCCGGCGACGAAGGCGCCCAGCCCCATGCTGAGGCCGGCCATGACCGATATCTGCCCCGCCACCAGCACGCACAGCAGGCAGGCGGCCATGAACAGTTCGCGCGACCGCGAAAAGGCGACGGAGTTGAACAGCGGCCGCAGCAGCCAGCGGCCGCCGATGACCAGTATGCCGATACCGATCAGGGCCGGGATCAGGGCCAGCAGGCCGGAAAGACTGCGGCCGTCCCCCGCCGCGCCGCCGGCCAGCATGACCACGGTGATCAGGATCGGGGCAACGGCGATATCCTGGGCCAGCAGAACGGCGAAGACGCTGCGGCCGGAGGCGGTCTTGAGCGCCTTGCGATCGGCGAGGACGGGAATGACGACGGCGGTGGACGACAGGGCCAGCGCCATGCCGAGCGCGACCGACGACACGAAGCTGCGTCCGATCAGCAGGAACAGGCCGGTCAGGGCCAGGGCGCATAGGACCACCTGGAGTGCACCAAGCCCGAAGACCAGGCGGCGCATCGATTTCAGGCGCTCGAAGGTCAGTTCCAGACCGATAGAGAACAACAGAAAGACGACGCCTAGTTCGGCAAGCTGGTGGACGGTATGCGAACGCATGACGCTGAAGGCATCAAGTACCGGCCAGGCCGTAGCCAGACGCCCCATGACATCGGGCCCCAGCAGCACGCCGATCAGCAGGAACCCCAGGACGCTGGAGACCTTGTAGCGCTGGAAGATGGGCACGACGACCGCGGAAGCCAGAAGAAAGACGATAATGAAGATGTAATAGCCTTGCGCGTCGGCATTCAGCACCGGCGCAAGGGTTTCTTTCGCAATTGCGGACATCTGACTCGCAGCCGATGCGTTCATCTTCGGGATACCTATCCTCTTTAGGGGTGTGCTCTGACTATAAGGGGAGGGTCGCTTGAATTGTAACCCCCGCAGCGCACGTTTTCGTGAAACATGACGGAAAATTCATGTTGGCTGCGTTCATAAAAGCGCTAAGGTGCAGATAGTATCTTTTTTAATCAATGGACACGACGGCCGAGACCGCCGGTCCTCAGAGCGAACCTTTCGCTCTAAGTTTTTGTTTTGTCGCGCAATATTTCCGAAAAGTGGTGGCCACTTTATCGGATTGCGCTTTAGGGGTGCCTCCACATGAAACTGCTGAAAATTCTTGCCGGCTCGACAGCTCTCACAGCTTTTGCGTTTGGCCTTGCGCCGGCTCACGCCGCCGAGTGCTTCGACGCCTATTGCCATATGCAGAGCCTGGAAAGCGTCGACGCCCTGCTGGCTGCCGACACCTCCACCGGCAGCGACGATGCCGCGCCCAATACGGTGGCGAAAAAATACGGCGCCTGGGGCATCGATATTTCCGGCATGGACACCTCGGTCAAGCCGGGCGACAGCTTCTTCGATTATGTCAACGGCACGGCGGTGAAGGAAATGGTCATCCCGGCCGACCGCACCTCCTATGGCAGCTTCCTGGCCCTGCGGGAACTCTCCGAAAACCGCATGAAGGTGCTGGTAACCGGCCTCGCCTCGCAGACCGGCCTGACTGGCGACGACGCCAGGATCGCCAACCTCTACAACGCCATGATGGACGAGGCGACGATCCAGAAGCTGGATGTCGCGCCGCTGGCCCCGGCCCTGACCGCCATCCGCAACATCAAGACCAAGCCGCAGATGGCCGCCTATATGGGCAAGACCAGTGCCGAGTTCGGCTCCAGCTTCTTCGGCGCTTATATCGATGGCGACGCCAAGAACCCGCAGATGAACGTACTCTATCTCGGCCAGTCGGGCCTGGGCCTGCCGGACCGCGACTACTACCTCAAGGACAGCTTCGCCGACAAGAAGACCAAGTACGAAGCCTATGTGACGAAGATGCTGACTATGGTCGGCTATCCGAACGCCGCTCAGGCCGCCAAGGACATCGTGGCGATGGAAACGAAGATCGCCGAGGTGAGCTGGACCCGCATCGATCGCCGCGACGACACCAAGACCTATAACCCGATGTCGCCGGCCGAACTGGCGAAATACGCCCCCGCCTTTGAATGGAAAGCCTATTTTGAGGGCGCCGACCTGACCAAGGCGAAGAAGATCATCGTCAGTGAAAACACCGCCTTCCCGAAAATCGCCCAGATCTATGCCGATACCCCGCTGGAAACCCTGAAAGCCTGGCAGACCTTCCGCACGGTCGATCAGGCCGCGCCGTATCTTTCCGAACGTTTTGCCACCGCCCAATGGGAATTCCGCTCGCGTGACCTCTCCGGCGCCCAGGCCCAGCGCGAACGCTGGAAGCGCGCCATCAGCGTCACCGACGGCGCGCTCGGTGAAGCCATAGGCCGCGCCTATGTGGCGCAATATTTCCCGGCCGACTCCAAGACCAAGATGGAAGGGCTGGTCGCCGACCTGCGCGCCGCGCTCAAGATCCGCATCGAGAACCTGACCTGGATGAGTGCGCCCACCAAGGAAAAGGCGCTGGAAAAACTCTCCAAGTTCGGCGTCAAGATCGCCTATCCGGACAAGTGGCGCGACTATTCCGCCCTCGATATCAAGCCGGGCGATCTTTACGGCAATGTCGAGCGGTCATCGGCCTTTGAATGGGCCTGGAACGTCGCCAAGATCGACAAGCCGGTCGATCCGCTCGAATGGGGCATGACGCCGCAGACCGTCAATGCCTACTATTCGCCGACGCGCAACGAGATCGTCTTCCCCGCCGCCATCCTGCAACCGCCCTTCTTCGATCCGAACGCCGATATGGCGGTTAATTACGGCGGTATCGGCGGCGTCATCGGTCACGAAATCACCCACGGCTTCGACGACCAGGGCCGCAACTATGACGGCGACGGCTTCCTCAAGAGCTGGTGGACCGACGAGGACTCGGCCAAGTTCAACGCCCAGGCCAAGAAATACGGCGAGCAATATGACGCCTTCGAGCCCCTGCCCGGCGTCCACGTCGAGGGCGGCCTGACCATGGGCGAGAACATCGCCGACCTCGGCGGCAACCTGCTCGGTCTCGACGCCTACCGCATCTCGCTGCATGGCGCCGAAGCGCCTGTGCTGGACGGCTTCACCGGCGACCAGCGCGTCTTCATGGGCTTCGCCCAGGTCTGGCGCTCGAAGTACCGTGACGACGCCGTCAAGCAGCAGGTCGCCACCGATCCGCACTCGCCAGCCGTCTTCCGCGTCATCGGTCCGGTGCGCAATATCGACGACTGGTACAAGGCGTTCAATGTCCAGCCGGGCGAGAAATACTACCTGGCGCCGGAAGACCGCGTCCGCATCTGGTAACCAGGGTCACAGACCCTGGACCCGGAATCGTGATGGTGGATGTGCTTCTCCTCCCCATTTCCTAAATGGGGAGGAGTCGAGCAAGCGCAGCCGTCAGGCGAAGCGCGTCGAGACGGAGGGGCGCCTTGCTTCATTTAATGTAAAGCCCGCCTCGAAAGAGGCGGGCTTTACTGTTGCGATGGGATTTCTTGCTTACTCCCCACATAACAAAAAAACGTCGCGCTCACCCCTGCTTAACACCCCTGTGATAACACCGTTTCCAAATTCATCCGTCTTAAGGCGGTCATACAGGGGCAGACATCATGGCAAACGGCTTGGCGCTGATTATCGAGGACAGCCAGACTCAGGCGCAGATCATCGGGCGTATGCTCGAAGATGAAGACTGGACCTATGTGCTGGCCAAGACCCTGGAAGATGCCGAACATGTCATACAACACCAGCACCCGACCCTGTTGTGTGTCGACGTTTTTCTGGGTGAGGAAAACACCCTGCCGCATCTTGGGCGTCTGCGCGATATGGCGCTGGAGGCAACCATCGCCGTCATGACGGCCGGTGACCGCCGCGAAGCCATCGAGGAAACGCTCAATGCGGCCCGCAAGGCCAAGGTCGATTACATCCTGCGTAAACCTTTCTTCCGCAATCAGGTGCGCGCCATCGTCAAATCGGCCGAACAGGATCAGGCCGAAGGCCGGCACCGCCTGCACGCGCTCGTCATCGATGACAGCCAGACCCTGGGCATCATGACCGGCCAGATGCTGAGTGACGCCGGCTACCGTGTCAGTGTCGTCAAATCGATGGAAGAAGCCCTCGATAATGTCGATATCGCCCACGTCGACCTCGTGCTGTCGGATATCTTCATGCCAGGCATGGGCGGACTGGCCGGCATCAAGATCATCAAGACGACTTGGCCGTGGGTGAAGATCCTCGCCATGTCGGCCGGATTGAACACCCGCATTTCGCCCGAACGCGCCGTTTCGGCTGCGGTCAAGGCGGGCGCCGATGCGGAAATCTGCAAGCCCTTCAAAGCAGCCCAGCTTGTGCATCTGACGCTGGAAATGATGGCCACATCACCTGCGCCCCGCAGCGAGAGGCTGGCTTAAAAAACCTTATACCTCCCCATTTTAATGGGGAGGGGGACCGCGCCTGCAAGGCGTGGTGGTGGGGTTTCTTGCTTACTTAATAGTATCGCGGGTGGTTAGTCAGAAAGAAGAATCCCCACCACCAACGCGCAAAGGGCGCGTCGGTCCCCCTCCCCGGCAAAGCCGGGGAGGTATAAAACCGCTAAGATTTCTTCCGGTTCACAAAACGAACAAGTGCCATAACTATTCCAGTAATCGTCAGGATGCTGCCGATCCCGACAGATACGGGCATGACCGTCATGCCGAACAACGCACCCGCGTTATCGCTTTCATACTCAAAGAAATACCACGTAAGCCATATGCTGCCTCCAATCAGCAGCAAGCCGAGCATAATTAAACTGATTGGCAAAGCTACACGCATTACCGACATCCCGCCCGGATCAGCCATTCGATCTCATCCGCCAGTTTCTGCGGCGGCACGGCGATCAGGCGTTCTTCCAGCCCGATATAGACCACCCCGTGCACCGCCGAAAACAGCGTGCGGGCGCGGATGGTCAGGGCCTCCGGCGGCGCATCCGGCAGGATCACCGATAGCGGCGCCCCGACATGACGGAACAGGCCGAGCTGCGCCTCAACCGCCCATTCCGGCAGCGGCGTCGTGATCCGAACCTCGAACATCATCCGCCACAGGGGCAAATTCTCTCTGGCAAAGCGGAAATAGGTCAGCGCCACCGCTACCAGGCGATCGAGCGCCTCGTCGCGCGTCGTCATCGGCAGGTGCGCCGTCTCACGTTCGAACAGGGCGTCCAGCCGCCCTTGCGTGCGCACGGTGATGCGCAGCAGCAGGTCGTCCATATCCTGCACGATATTATAAAGCCCGCCCAGCGCCACGCCGATATCGGCCGCCAGATCGCGCGCTTTCAGCGTATGCGCCCCCGTATCGCAGATGCGTTTTTCCGCGCCGGCCAGCAGGGCTTCGAGCTGGGCCTGGCGGCGATCGGCGGTGCTTGTGGATATAGGTTTGGCGGATACAGGTTTGGCGGGCATGAACGGCTCACTGAAAATTTTTGAACAAAGTTCATTTTATTGTTGAACGCCGTTCAAATTCACGCTACATAACAATTGTGAACGGCGTTCATATCATGGTTCGCCCCCGTGAGAAAGCGCTGTTTCACACGCACTCTACGCCTCTGGGAGGGGCCGGATGTTTCATCATCCGGAAATGAGGGGGATTTGAGTGACGCGTACCGGGCGGCGGTGGGATAGCGCCGCCGCCCGGCTTCGGCTCCGCCGGTGGGGTTCGCCGGACTTATTTAGGGATTTCGAGAGATGAAACGCCTGATCTTCGCCGTCACCGCCGCGACCCTGCTGACCCTGGCCCTGTGGGTCGCCTTCCAGGCCGCCAGTCCGAATATGCGCGGTTTCGCCTATGCCGACCGTGACTGGAACCGCGACCTGGCCCTGGCCGGCAATGACCTGCCGGTGCTGTTGAAATATAATCCGACCGATGGTGCCAGCTATGCCGGCCAGGTGCGCACCTCGATGAAGCTGACGAGCGTGCAGCCTTAGGCAAACCCCCCACCACCACTGCCTAAGAAGGGGCGCGCGCCCCCCAGTAAACTGGGGAGGTATGTAAGAGTATCGATCCGCCTTAAGGCGCAGAAGCCACACCCGATAGCGGATCGTCACCGGACACTCCCCCGCCAGGGATTATCCTTGCCAGAGCCTGTGGATAGGGCTAGTCTTTAGTCTTAATCTTTGATTAAGCGGAGGGGTGCCGTGTTCGGGCTTAGGTTCAAGGTATTGATACTGGCGGGCGCCGTAAGCGCCATATCCCTGCCCTGCGCCGCGCAGGAAATTGTCGCCGCCGCCCCGTCCAACCAGTACGCCCTCGCCGCCGGCGATGTGGCGGTCAGTGCCGTGGCCCAGCTCAATGACGCCGCAGAAACCGCCCACGTCCAAGAAAAAATAGATCTTTACAAGCAGTTGATGGAACTGAATGGCGTGGCGCGCAATGTGCGCGAGGTCATTAACGCCACCAAGACCGCCACCCGCCTGATCGTCATCGACCGCGCCGGCCTGACCACGCTGACGCCGGAGCAGGACGCGCGCTACAACCAGATAGCCGACAAGATCCTGCTCGAAACGCAGAACAGCCTGATCGAAAACATCGCCGAAGCCCAGGCCCCGGCCTTCAGCTCGGATGAAATCCAGCAGCTTATCACCGCGAATTCGTCGATCGCCGCCGCTAAATACAATGCCGCCAAGTTCATGCAGCAGGATGCATCGGCCAGCGAGGTCCAGACCTACATGGTCGAGGCGGTGATCAAGATCATCAAGACCTTTACGGAATCGCAGGCAAGCTAGGTCACGGCGGCCAATAACAGAGAACTTTTTGGGGGTAGGGTTTGGCGTCGGTATCTTTTAAACGGTTAAGCATCAGTGTGTTTGCCTTGCTCGCCATGCCGGCATTATCCGCGCACGCGCAGACGGCCCTGACCGTCAATCAATCGACGCAGTTTCAAGCCTATCTCAACCAGGGCATAGGCCAGCCAGCGCGCACACCGAGCGATACCCAGGACGAGATCAACCGCGCTGTCATGCAGACGATGAACAGCCTGACGCCTGAGCAACTGGCCAGAATCCACCGCGGCCCCGGTCAACCCGGTCCGCAAGAAGGTGGAGCTTGTCCGTGACGCCGCCGACGCCGGCGTGACCGACGAAACGGCGCCCATAAAGAAAGCCAAAACCAGGGGAATGCTGGCCATTCTCGATCTCGGGGCGCCGGATGCGGGCACGCCCAGCATCGCCTATGGCCTGGCCACCGGTCAGGGCGCGGCGCCGGTTGTGCCGGCATCGGCCAATTTCGACCATGAAACCGCCGCCGCTGTGCTGGCGGCCTTCAAGGCGCCGGCTGGTCAGACACCGAACCCGACCGCCGAAAGCGCGGCAAGCTTCGCCGCCGCACCCGTGCTCGATCCCGCCCTGGAGGAACGCGTCGACCTGGCCCGCGCCGTCTACCGCATCGACGGCACGGATGCGCTGGTGCGCCACTTCATCGCCACCCAGCACATGAAGCTGATCATCGGCGAGGTCGCCAACCATATCGACTTCTCCAAGCTGTCGGACAGCGACAAGTATCGTCTGGCCGCCATCGCTGCCGTGGCCCAGACCGAGCTTGAGGAAAAGGTCATCCGAATGAATGCCCTGGTCCAGGCGCAGACCCTGACGAAGCCGGAACTGCTGCAACTGCTGGCCGCCTACGACAACGACGCCCAGCGCAAGCTGACCGATATGCGCCTGCATGATGACGGCAAGGTCGATCGCGCCGCCGAACTGGATATCCGCCTGGCGCAGTTCCAGATCGTCAAGGACTTCGAGGCGACACATTAAAGCCATACCTTGCGGCACGCCTGAAAACGGCTAAGAATAATGTCTTGACCGTTTGAGAGACTCCGCATGAAACGCCTGACCGCCATCGCCGCCGCCTGTATTGCCCTGTCCACGCCGGCCTTGTTCACCTCGGTAATGGCCCAGACCGTCTATACCGGTGACAAGGTCGATGGCGCGGCGGTGATCGACAAACTGGATGTGGCGGACATGCCCTCCGGCCAGGTGACGAAACTATATTTCCGCGTGACGGATACGTCCATCGGTCAGGGCTGGTATGTGCCGGTGATCGTGGTCAAAGGCGCGAAGCCGGGCCCGAAACTTCTGATCACCGCCGGCATTCATGGTGATGAGTTGAACGGCATTTCCGTTTTGCAGCACCTGGTGCAATCGATCGATCCCAAGACACTTTCAGGCACACTGGTCGCCGTGCCCGGCCTGAATACCCCCGGCCTGCTGCATTCGACGCGCGGCTTCACCGCCGACGAGATCGGTACCAATGGCGACAACCTCAACCGCGCCATGCCGGGCAATACCGAAGGCGGCCCCTCATCGCGCTATGCCGGCCGGCTGTGGCACCAGATCTTCATCGGCAATGCCGATTTCGCCATCGACCTGCACACCCAGTCGCGCGGCGGCGCCTATCCCGGCTATGTTTTTGCCCAGACCGGCGCCGCGCGCCAGATTGCCGACCTCCTGCGGCCCGATGTCATCGGCATGGATGCCGGCGTGGAGGGCACGGTCGAGAACATGCTTAATCCGGCTGGCATCCCGGCAGTGACCTATGAACTGGGCGGTCCGGAAACCTTCAATGACGCCATGATCATCCGCGCCATGCGCGGCGTCCGCAATGTCATGATCGGCAAGGGGATGCTTGAGGGTAAACCAGATCTCAGCGATGCTGCGCCCTTCGTCGGCAATGTCGTCACCGATATCGACAGTCCGCGCGGCGGCTGGACCACGGTGAAGGTGAAGCTGAAGGATGATGTGAAAAAGGGCGATGTGGTGGCCACGGTCAGCAATCCCTTCGGCGAAACCATCGCCACCATCACCGCACCGTCTGACGGCCATGTGCTTTCCATAGCCACCGATCCACGCACCGAACCCGGCGACATGGTCGTGCGCCTGATCGCCTGGTCGGACCAGGGTGTCTGCGCCCAGACCGGCTGCCCGGATACGGCCCCGATGGTCAAGAGCCAGTAAGTGGACGCAGCGACCGCGGACTCAGTCTGGCAGCAGACGACACAAGCGATCGGGCGCTATGATTTTGCTGAAGCCAACAAACGGCTGACGGAAGCGCTAAGCCAGCTTGACGGCTCTGCGCGCATCCCGTTTCTGGCCCAGCAGGGCCGCGTGCTGGGACCGATGGGCCGCCAGGCGGAGGCAGTGGAGGCTGTTCGAGAGGCCGTGGACCTGCTGGAAACACCCGGCACCGAAGGCGATGCCGCCACTTGGCACAGACTCGGCCTGACGCTTTGCAATGCCCGGCGAGAGGCCGAAGCCCTGCCCCTTCTGAAACGCGCCACGGACTTGACTCCAGACTCCGGCCCTTACTGGAAAACGCGCGGCGAGACAGAAGACTTCCTGGGCCTGACCGATGAGGCTGAACGCAGCTATGACGTAGCCGCCCGGACAGGCAACTGGGCGGCGCATCTGGCCCTGGCGCGGCTGAAACGCTGGACTAGGGAGCATAACCACATCGATCGCCTGCTCGCAGCTCCTGCGCAAACCGCACTGCATCAAGCCTGCCGGGGCTATGCCCTTTTCAAGGAATATGACGATATCGACGACCGCGCGAATGCCTGGCGCTGGCTGCAAAAAGGCGCGACCGCCGCGCGCAGCCAACCAGCCACACCGAACCGCCCGCCATGGTCGGCGGCGGCTGAAAGCACTACGACGGACGCCTGGATAACCGCTTTTCCGCCTGAACGTTTCGCCCACGTGCCAGCCATCAGGCGGAACGCGCCACGCCGCATCTTTATCATTGGCCTGCCGCGTTCCGGCACAACCTTGGTCGAACGCATCCTGGGCGCCCACAGCCAGGTACAGGCGTTGGGCGAGTTGCCAACCTTCCCGGCCGCCGTCAAGACCTGTTCCGGTTCGCAGACGCCGGCCTTGCTCGATGCCGAGGCCATTGTTGCCGCCGCCCGGATCGATCCGCAGGCCTTCGCCGATTTTTATGAGCGGGAAACCGTCTGGCGTCATGACGGCTCCCCTTATGTCACCGACAAGCTGCCGCATAATTCGGACTATGCCGGCCTGATCCGGCTGGCCTTTCCTGATGCAGTGATCATCCACGTCCGCCGTGCACCGATGGATGCGCTTTTCGGCGCTTACAAACTCTATTTCGCCGCCGGCTGGTCGTTCGATCAGGCCGATCTCGCCGAACATTATCGCAATTACAGCAATCTGATGGCGCACTGGAAAACCTGCCTGGGTGACGGCCTGATCGATGTCTCGCTTGAAGCCCTGATCCGTGATCCCGATACGGAAATCCGACGGCTACTCGATGCCTGCGGTCTGCCTTTTGAGACCGACTGTCTCCGTCCGCACACCGCAAAAGGCGCGGTGGCGTCGGCCAGTTCTAGCCAGGTACGCAAGCCGATCAACAGCCAAGGAATCGGCGCATGGCGGCGGTATATAGCCGAACTGGCGCCGCTGCGTGCGCGGCTTGAGGTCATGCGATTTGTCGATTCCCATGCCGACACTTTGTCCTGAAAAAGTCACTGGCAAATTGTGATCACAATATGTAGTCTCCGCTAAACCTGATTGCCGGAGCCCCACATGTCCCATAATGCCGATCTCGCCGCCCGCCGCACCGCCGCTGTCGCCCGCGGTATTGGCCACGCCACCACGCTCTATGCCGGCCGCGCCGAAAACGCAGAGCTGTGGGACGCCGATGGCAACCGCTTCATCGATTTCGCCGGCGGCATAGCCGTGCTGAATACTGGCCATCGCCATCCGAAGGTGCAGGCCGCCGCGCTGAAACAGATGGATGCCTTTACCCACACCGCCTTCCAGGTGGTGCCCTATGAATGCTATATCGCCCTCGCCGAAAAGCTGAACGCCCTGGCGCCGATAGACGGGCCGGCCAAGTGCGCCTTCTTCACCACCGGGAGTGAGGCGGTCGAAAATGCCGTCAAGATCGCCCGCTGTCACACGAAGCGCGATGGTGTCATCGCCTTTACGGGCGGCTTCCATGGCCGCACGGCCCTGACCTCGGCCCTGACCGGCAAGGTGGTGCCCTACAAGAAGGATCTCGGCCCGCAGCAGCCCGGCATTTATCACCTGCCCTTCCCGGTGGAAGCGCACGGTATCGATACCGATGACACGCTGAAAATGCTCGACTACCTGTTCAAGGCCGATATCGCGCCGGACGCCGTGGCGGCCATCATCATCGAACCCGTACAGGGCGAAGGCGGCTTCCTGATCACCCCACCGGAACTGATGCGCGCGCTTCGTAAAAAGTGCGACGAACACGGCATCCTGCTGATCGCCGATGAGGTCCAGACCGGCTTCGGCCGTACCGGCAAGCTGTTCGCCATGGAAAACTATGACGTAAGGCCTGACCTGATGACCATGGCCAAGTCGCTGGCCGGCGGCTACCCGCTCTCTGGCGTGGTCGGCCGCGCCGAGGTGATGGACGCGCCCATAGTGGGCGGCCTCGGCGGCACCTATGGCGGCAATCCGGTGGCCTGCGCCGCTGCGCTTGCCGTGCTTGAGGTGATCGAAGAAGAAAAGCTTCTGGAAGCCGCCAACGCCCAAGGCGCCAAGCTGAAGGCCCGGCTTGAAGCCCTGGCCCAGCGCAATGATATCGTGCCGATGGCCGCCATTCGCGGTCTGGGCGCCATGACCGCCTTCGATATCGTCACCGAACGCGGAAGCTTCACGCCGGATGCTGCCACCACCAAGGCGGTGACGACGAAGGCGCAGGCCAATGGCCTGATCCTGCTGTCCTGCGGGGTCTATGCCAACACCATCCGCCTGCTGGCGCCGCTGACGGCTTCTGACGACATTCTCGATGAGGGCCTCGCAAAGCTGGAAGCCGCGCTGAGGATTTAGCGCCAGGCCGTCGCCCGCACAAAGACATTGCCCGTCAAACGGCCGATTCGTGGATCGGGGCTGAAATTGAAATCGTCGGGCAAAACGGCGGAATGCAGAAGTTTGCCCGGATAGATGACGGCGCGGTTGAACCGCGCCTCGACCGAAGCCAGTTCAACAAAGCCGTCCCGATCGCCCTTGTGATAGGCCTGGGTGACGCCGTAAAGCTCGGCATCCTTCATGCGGGCCGCGCTGTAAGCATCCTTGCGTTCGTCCGAAAGGGTTTCGAAGCCGGAACCGAGGTGTCGGTAAAAGGCTGTGCCGCCACCCGGCCGGCGCGACAGGTAGTGCAGGATGGCGAAGCCGTTGGAATCGTGATGGTCGAAATGTGGTACGGTCTGGAGCGGTTGCAGGTCTTCCGGCTTCGTCGTCACCAGAGAATAACCGGCATCGAGAATATCGTATTTGGTAATACCGTAGACGGACGCCATGACCGGGGCCAGCGACTGACAGACGGAGCTGACATAGTCGAAGCTTTCGCCATCCTGCGGCGTGATGCGCCGGCGACGTCCGGGATAATAATGGCCGTTCTGGCTTGGGAAGGGCGCCATATCCACGGCCAGATCGATGATGCGCTCCGGCTCCTGGACGAAATTATCGATCACCACGACAGGCGTTTCTTCCACACCAACCTTGAACACATTTACCGACACGCTATTCCTCCCATTATCCGACTGTTCTGCAACACTTTAAGCCCGGTTGCAATTCTCGACCGTCCGTTTAGGCTGCGGCAAAACAATGGGGAGATACCATGCCGGATACCAGTAATGCCGAACCCATATTGGCGCTCAATCCGCAGGCGCAGATCGAGGTCATCCGCTTCGGAGAGGAAGGCCAGACTGTTCTGGTTGCCGATGATGTGCTGCTCGATCCGGAAGCGCTGATCAGTCACGCCGCACGCTCGCGCTTTGGCACGCCGCCCACCGGCTCGAAATATCCTGGCCTCATGGCGCCGGTGCCGTCTACCTATATCACCTTGCTGGCGGATGTCCTGCGGCAGTCCATGGTTCAGGTCTTCGGGATGCATCCGGATGTGCCGCTGAAAACCTATGGCTTTTTCGGTCTGGCCACGCTTGGCCTGGACCAGATGGCCAGGGCGCAGGCCGCCCCCCATACCGACGCCCATCGGCCGAACAGTTTCGCCACCGTTCATTACCTCAGTCCGCGCCCGCAGGGCGGCACCGCCTTCTACCGCCATAAGGCCAGCGGCCTCGAACTGATCACACCCATCCGCAGCGATAAGTTCAGCTATCTGCGCCGGCAGGAACTGGCCGGCGCGGATAACCAGCCGGTCCGCAATACCTTTTATGATGAGATTCTGAGCATTGAGCCCCGCTTCAACCGGCTGATTCTTTACCGAGCGGGGCAACTGCATTCAGCGAAGCTGGACCCGGCCACGCCTTTGAGCGAGTCGCCAGCGGACGGGCGCCTGACCGCCAACCTTTTCTTCAATACAGAGGGCTTTTAGCCACCCGCCGCTTCCAGACGCTTGAAGGCCTCAGAGGCGCAATTGCGGCGGATAAAGTCCTCCTGGGTCGGCAGCCCCTTGACCCGGTCAAGAACCGCCGATCGCCAGCGCCCAAGATGCAGGCGCAGGTCATCATCATCCATGGCGTCGGCCGCGGGATGGTAATCTTCCGGCACCAGCCCCTGACCGGTGAGGATCGCCACCCAACTGACTTCGCGGAACAGCTCGGAATCGCGCCACAGGGTCTGGCAACTGGCGCGGAAGACATCCAGCCGGTTTTGCAGGCTTTCCGGGATCGCCATCTGCCGCACATGCCGCCAGAAAGGTGTGTCATCACGTTCGGTCACCTTGTAGTGGGCGATAATGAAGTCCTTGATATTGTTATAAGAAAGCTCGACCTCACGGTTATATTCCGCTGCGATATGCGGGTTGAAACCGTGGCGCGGGAACAGCGCCAGGAAGCGGAACAGGCCTGATTGAACCAGATGAATGCTGGTCGATTCCAGCGGCTCCAGAAAACCACTGGCCAGCCCCAGGGCCAGAACATTCTTGTTCCAGGCCAGGTTGCGGCGGCCGGTGACAAAACGCAGGACTTTCGGGTCCGCCATGGGTTTGGCATCCAGCCGGCCCAGCAGGGTTTCGCAGGCCGCGTCTTCGCCGATGAATTCATCACAGAACACATAGCCATTGCCGGTGCGGTGCTGCAACGGGATACGCCACTGCCAGCCGGCCTCACGCGCCGTGGCCCGCGTATAGGGCAGCAGTTCACCGGCACGTTCGCACGGCACGGCGGCGGCGCGGTTCATCGGCAGCCAGTGGCTCCAGTCGGTATAGCCGGTCTTCAGGGTCTGTTCGATCAGCAACCCCCGGAAGCCGGAGCAATCGATGAACAAATCCCCTTCGATCACCCGGCCGTTTTCCATCTGGACCGAGGTAATGAAGCCGGTTTCCGGATGCTGGCTGACCGTGACGATCTTGCCTTCCTGACGCACGACTCCACGCTTTTCGGCGTATTTGCGCAAATACCGGGCATAGAGCGCTGCATCAAACTGAAAGGCATAGTTCACGGGCGGCTTGCCGGGTTCGCGCCGGACGCGGCCAAAGCGCCCCTGAAGCGCGGCTTCTGTCTCGGCATTATATTTGCCGATATCGACCGCGCTCAGGCCGGCCTTGTGGTAATGGCGGAAATAGTAGTGCGGAAAGCTGAAACCGTCGATTTCGGTGCCAAAAAGGCCGAACGGGTGGAAATAGCTATGGCCCAGATGCCGCCAGTCCTGGAATTGAATGCCCAGCTTGAA
Organism: Asticcacaulis sp.; assembly: GCA_024707255.1. Classification (NCBI taxonomy): domain Bacteria; kingdom Pseudomonadati; phylum Pseudomonadota; class Alphaproteobacteria; order Caulobacterales; family Caulobacteraceae; genus Asticcacaulis; species Asticcacaulis sp. Next base: position 1,067,595 of record JANQAC010000001.1, read on the forward strand.
GGTGGCATTGGTTTCGCGGATGAATTCATCCTCATCGAGACCAAGGAAATAATTATATTCCAGAATCGGCGGGATTGTCGCTTCTCCCACGCCGACCGTGCCGATGTCCTCGGATTCAATCAATGTGATATCGTAGGCATGACTGCCCAGTGCCTTTATCAGCGCCGCCGCCGCCATCCAGCCGGCGGTGCCGCCGCCGACAATTACGATCTTCCTGACCGCTGCTTGCATATCATTTCCCCGGACTCTGATACTATGAACGCATTGTCCCCGATCCTTCTCGCCGCCGGATCGCAGGCCCTGTAACTACACCCGCACGGGCACAATGCCCAAAGTCTCCTCCATCGGCTTCATCGGCTCCACCGCCGCCTTGATGAAGCCAAGCATTTTCTGGAAGTGCTGGATGGCCTCCGCATCGCTGACCTGGTCGGCCAGCGGATCATAGGCTTTCGGGATCAGGCCGTGCCCCAGCAGCATGGACAGCCAGTCATCCTCCTCGAAGGTCTCATCATCATAAACCACCAGGTTGCCGCGCGCCTCGAACAGGTCCAGCTTGTAACGCAGGGCGTCCGGCACCTCGATATTGCGGCAATGATCCCAGAATGGCTGATCGAAACGCTGGTTCAGCACATAGTGGCAGAGCTGGTAATCGCGGATGCGCTCCAGTGATGACTGGACATTGCGGTTATATTCGGTGCTTTCGATGCGGCAGTCCCGATTGATCGGAAACAGCGAGATCAGGTGCGACAGGCCCAGCAGGTTGACGTGCATCCGCACGCTGTCGATGGGGTCGAGCACGGCCGCCGCCTCGCCGATGGCGACGCAGTTCTTCTCCCAGAACCGGCGGCGCGTGCCGGCGGTGAACGGGGTGACCACGGCATCGGGGTTGAGCTTCAGGGAGGTGAAAATGCCCGCCGCCTCGTACGCTGCCTCATCGGTCAGGTCGTGGCTGGTATAGACCTGCTGCACTGCCGTGCAGTTGCGCAACGGGTAAAGCCCGGCCCAGCCGGACCGGAAGGCCGATATCTGGCTGAACGGCGGCAGGGGTGCCGGGGTGCCGCATAGGTGGTCATTATGCGGTCGCAGAGGAACCACTGGCGCCACGAGTCGAAACCGATCTCCAGCCCCTCGCCGAGCAGGGCGCTTTCGGCGCCCGACGCATCGATGAAGAAGTCGCCTTCAATGGTCTGGCCATCGGTCAGGGACACCCCGGTGATATCGCCACTCAGCGGATCGCGCGCGACCTCGGCCAAGCGGCCCGTGATGTGTTTGATTTTTCTATCCAGGGCCACCGTCTTCAGCACATGGCAATAGCCCTGGGCTTCGAGATGATAGGCGTAATCGCAGATGGCAAAGCCATCAACCGCCTCGCCCGGCAGGAAAAAGCGGCCGTATTTCGCCGCCACGGCGTTCAGGGAGAAGTCCTCGAACTCGGCCTTCATGCCTTGCGCGCGCGCCTTGACCCAGTAATGGTGGAAAGACACACGGTTGAGCGGGCGCCCATAGGTCGAATAGCCGTGGATGAAAGGCGGCTTCGTTTTCGACCAGTTATTGAAGCGCTGGCCAAGCGTATAGGTGGCGTGGGCCGCCTTCATCATCGGGCCTTCATTGATGCCGATGAGATTATGGTAGGCTTCCTGCTGTTTCAGCGTGGGGTAAACATCGCCCGGCCGCAGCAGGGAGGGCAGTTCGACCACGGTGATATCGAGCCCCGATTGCCCCAGGGCCCGCCACAGGACATTGGCGCTCAGCCACAGGGCGTCGTCGCGCCCGACGATGACGACCTTTTTGACCGGATGATCAGACATTGCCGGCCTCCTGCATCACCTTGGCCGAAGGATCGAAGCAGTAGTCGCGCAGGAAATCGGCGTGCGTCGGCAGGGCATCGACATTGACGGCCACCCGTTCCTGCATTTCCCGCATCTTTTCGAGCATGGCTTCAGTGCTCATATTATCGACCTGCCGGTCATAATGGCGTGGCAGGATGTTCTGGCCGGTATAGACCGCTACCCAACTCGGTGGCGCGAACAGGCCATCCCGATAGCGATGGATATGACCGCGATGTTTGAAGGTCTCCATCTTCTCGATCAGCGTATCGGGCACCGTCATTTCGCGGACATACCGCCACAGGCCGGTCGGGTCTTCCTCGGCCGGCTTCTGGTTGGCGTGATAGTGCAGAATCAGGAAATCGCGCACCCGGTCATATTCGATATCGATGGTGCGATTGAATTCGGCCACCAGCTTCGGATCGATATCCCTGTCCGGAAAGAGGCGCATGACAAAATCGGACGCCATCTGAGCCAGATAGATGCTCGTCGATTCCAGCGGCTCCAGGAAACCGCTGGCCAGGCCGATGGCGATGCAGTTCTTGTACCAGGACTGCTTGCGGCGGCCGGCGGCAAATTTTATCAGGCGCGGATCAGCCTGGGCCTTGCCGTCCAGGCCACCGAGGAGGACTTCAGCGGCCCGGTCCTCCGTGGTGAAGCGGCTGGAAAAGACATAGCCGTTGCCGGTACGGTGCTGAAGCGGGATACGCCATATCCACCCGGCCTCCCGCGCCGTGACGCGGGTATAGGGCGTGAAATCATCCGTCCGCTCGCAGGGCACGGCCAGGGCGCGATCGCAAGGCAGCCAGGGCGTCCAGTCTTCCCAGGGCACCTTCAGGGTCTGTCCCAGCAGGAGGCTGCGGAAACCGGAGCAATCAATAAACAGATCCCCTTCAACCACTTCGCCTGAGGCCGGGGTCAGCGACCGGATGAAGCCGTCCTCCGGACGCAGGTTGACTTCGACAACCTTGCCCTCGGTTCGCTGCAATCCCTGCCCTTCCGCCCAGCGTCGCAGATAGCGGGCATAGAGGACCGCGTCGAACTGATAGGCATAGGCGAAAGTGGAGCGCACAGACCGATCGTCTTCGGATGGGAAATCGAACTTCAGGTTGCGGCAGGCCATGATCGGGAAGGAATAGGATTCCAGATCGCTGTCATGGCCGCTGGCGCGCGCCTTCAGCCAGTACTGGAACAGGGGCACGCCGTTGATGGCCTGGCCATGGATGCCGAAGGGATGGATGTATCTGTCACCCTCGCGTCCCCAGTTGCGGAAATCGATACCGAGCTTGAAGGTGGCATTGGTGTCGCGCATGAATTCGGGCTCGTTCAGGCCCAGGAAATCATTGAAGCTTTTCAACTGCGGCAGGGTGGCCTCACCCACGCCGACCGTACCGATCTCATCCGATTCAATCAGGCGTACGGAGGCGAATTCCGGCTTGAAGCCCTTGATGAAGCCCGCCGCAGTCATCCATCCCGCGGTTCCGCCGCCCAGGATGACGATTCGGATGGGATCTTTCTGCATGGTGCGACGCGCCTCCACTTTTTCTCTTGTTTCCGGCCAGCATAGCCGGGTTTTTCATGACTGTGCGGTCATTTTCCGCAAGGGTCAAGCGCGTTCAAGGGCATTGGCCGCGACATAATTGCTTACAAAAAAAGACGCGCCGCCACGGGGGCAGCGCGTCTCTTCAAATGCCTTCCGAAGGATTAGTACTTCAGACGGATCTGGGCCTGGATACGCCGGTCGTTCTTGAACCAGGCGTTCGGCAGGAGGAGCAGCGGACGATCCGTACCGTCGCTCATCGGGCCATCGACCTGCTGCATCAGGACCGTTTCGGTGTTGAGCAGGTTGGTGCCTTCCACCGACACTTCGACATTGTCATTGATGCGATAGGCCAGGCGACCATCGAGATAGCCGGCGGCACGCTGCCAGATCGGGAAGGCCACGCAGCAGTCCTGACGGGTCACGAGGTACTTGGAGCGCCAGTTATAGGCCATACGCGCCGACCACTTGCCCTTTTCGTACATACCGACCAAGTTGTAAGTGGTATCCGACAGACCTTCCAGAGGCAGCTTGGTAAAGCCCAGGGCCGCCACCGAAGTACCGCCACCGGACTGACCGGAGGAGCCGTCGCCGGAATTGACGACAACGCCCGTGCTTTCAATACCGTCATTCTTCAGCTTGGTGAAGTTGGCCCGGATGCCAAGGCCATTCCAAGGCGACGGCAGGCTGTCAAAGAAGGTCTGATAGGCCACTTCGAAGCCCTTGATCGCCCCCCCAGCGGCATTGACAGGACCACTGACCTCAACCGGACGGGTAATGCCGGCATTGGTGAACTCCTTCACGTACTTGCCGTAGGTGATATAGTCGTGGAACTGCTTGTAGAAGCCCGTAAAGGTGAACGAACCGGTCTGCGAGAAGTAGTTCTCGATCGAGAGGTCGAACTGGTCGGCGGTGATCGGCTTCAGATACGGGTTGTTGGCATTGGCCGTATACTTGATCCTGGTGCTGACGATATTGCCCGAACTGTCGCAGTTGAATGCTCCCGTAGAGGGATCACAGTCATAGGTCGATGACGCCGTGTTTGGCAGAGACATGCTGACGCTGGTATAAGCCTTCAGGTTGCCGATATCCGGACGCGACATGGCCTTGGAGGCCGCGAAGCGCAGGAACCACTGGTCGGTCAGGCCGAAACGCACGTTGAAGCTGGGCAGCCAGTTCTTATGCGTCACACTCGCCGTTTGCAGGGCGGTGCTGACAGTCGCGGCAAAGGCACGATCTTCCGTCCAGTTGGCCGGGTCATTCACATAAGCATTGCGAGCCGCAACTTCCGCTGCATAACCATCCGGATCCGTATTCGGGTCGGCCGTCACTGCCGGCGGCGTACCGATCACACCTGGGACATAATAGGTAATGCTGGGATGGTCTGGAGCACCGCCCGTACCCGCTGTAATCGGATCAGCGTCATATGTGGTGGTGTTATGGTAATTGACGCCACCCGTGCTTTCATTGACGGTTTCGACATAGCGAACGCCGATATTACCGACCACGGTCACGCCATTGAAGATGGTGGCTTCAGGGCCGCCGAACTTCAACTGGATATAGGCCGCCTTGGTCTTTTCAGAAACGTCGGCGATTTCCGCCGGCAGGAAGCAGCGGCTGTCCTCACCCGCGCGATGGCAGATAGGCGTCCAGGTATTAGAATTACCTCCGCCCACGTATTGCGGCTGGTAATGCGTGGCGTCGAAGGTATTGGCAAAGCCGGCCCGGTCCTTCAGGTTATTGATATTGAAGAACACGCCATCGGTGATGTTGGTGACATCGCCGCCGAAGAAGTGGCTGTCGAAGGTATGGATGCCGTAGGCATTCTGATCCGGGAAGGCCGAACCGGTAATGTAATAGTTATTGGCGTCGTAGTTCGACCAGTTATTGACGACGTTGGCCCAGTTGTAAGTGGTCCAGCGAACGGTCTGCTCGCGGTCGGCATAACGGACGCCGGCCTTCAGGGTATTGAGCCACGGCGAATCGAAGCTGTAAGCCAGGTCGGCGCGGGTGGCGAATTCATGGCCGTCCGAATCCGTTACGTGATCCATGATGAAGTGCTGGCGGTAATTGGCCGGATTGGCGATACCGCCCGGCGCCAGATACCAACCGCTCGTGTTGTCGTTGTCGATCGTGAAGGTCGGAGTATCCCCGGTGAAATTCAAGCCCACATTGGCGTAGGTCGCCAATTCGGTCGAGATATCGTAATTGGTCTGGACGGCATCGACATACTGGATATCGAAATTGGTCTTCAGACGATCAGTCACGTCCCACTTGAAGTTGAACGAGATGTCCTTGGTGTCGTTCAGACTGTCGCTCCAGCGGCTGTCATTGGCATAGCCGCCCGCTCTCTGGACGCCATTGCCGCTCCAGTCATAGTCAGCACGCATCAGTCCGTTCGGCGAGTTAGCACCCGTCGGGGCGGTCCAATCTCCATACCAGACCCCGTTGCCATTGACGAGCGTACCCGACTGGATAAAGCCGTTGTCGTCAAAGCTACAGTTGGAGACGCCACCCAGGCATTGGACGTTGTTGGAGGTATAGACATAGTTGATTGGCTGCGCCCAGGCGTCAACGCCGGTCGAGGAGGTGGCGACGTATTCTTCCCACTGCTCGCGCTTCTTGGACTGATTGTATTGCAGGGTGGCAACCATGGTGTGGTCGTGGTTCTGCCACTGGCCCGCCAGCGAGAGGCCGTCACGGACGCGATAATAGGTATTGTCGCGCAGCGCCGTGTTCATCGGCATGTAGCGGCGGTTCTCATCACCCCAGTACGAATTGACGACCGGGACCATGCGGCCCAGGGCAACGCCTTCGGAATTGGTGTAGATTTCGGAGTGGGCGCCATTGATCATGAAGCCGAATTCACCGGCCGAGGTATCCCAGCGGTCGGCATAGATTCCCGAAACCGTACCGGCGCCCTTCTTGACCAGGTCGCCATAGGTATATTCGGCGGTGGCGGCCAGGACGCGGCCTTTCTGATCGAACGGCAGACGGGTGCGCAGGGAGATCGTGCCGGCGATGCCGCCTTCGATCAGGTCTGCGGTCTGGTTCTTGTAGACATCGACGCCGCCCATCAGTTCCGGCGACACGTCGGACCAGGAGAGGCCGCGCGACGAATCGGCGGTGAAGATGTCACGACCGTTGAATTCCGACCGGACCTGCTGCAGGCCGCGGACGACGACGCCCGACGGTTCGGCCGAGAAGTGCGCCGTATCGCCGGTGGCGGCGAAGCGGTTGACCGTGATGCCGGCGACGCGCTGCAGCGCTTCGGCGACCGACTTGTCCGGGAACGAACCGATGTCGTTGGCAGTGATCGAATCGACCACCGTATCGGCGTTCTTCTTGATATCCTGGGCCGATTTCAGGGCCTTGCGGACACCGACGACGACGACTTCCTGGGCTTCATCGCTTGAAGCGGCAGGTTCAGTGGTATCCTGCGCGTAAGCCGGAGCCACCAGAGTGGCGGCCAGGGCTGTTAGCGCAACCATGGACACGCCGCCCTTCAGAAGAGTCAGCCCCGGCCGGGCCTTAACTCCAAAACTTTTCATACTTTCTTCTCCCTAATTGTCATTGCCGGCAAACCCGAGATTTTGCCGGTGAGACCGCTTAAAATACAAAAAACAATCTGATTGAGCGGATGCGATCCTGACCTGACGGAATTGGCATTACCGCACGCTTGAGCCTTAATTTCGATTTCACTTTTTGACATAAACGTCAAATATCTGCGTTATCAAGGCGGGCGTGTCTTTATAAAATTCCGAAAAGGGCCCCTGGATGCGTCTCAACCTGATTTATTATTTCGTATTTATTTTTTTAGCCAACTGTTGGCCGAATATCCAGCCACATTATGACATTTTGGCCATAATCCATTCTAACAATGGCGCGAATGTCACACATGCTGCAACAGTCTGAAACATTTATGTGGCCTCGACGCTCTGCGGGACACAGGCGAACCGCCGTCCGCGCGCCACATTATCCCATTGTTTTATATAATAATTTAAAAATAAAATGCACGTTGAGGCAAAAAATTCATTGAAATTTCGAAGGCTTTGCAACGCCGCGGGCAATTCAGGCCATCCGTCAGAGATTAATGATTTATGACAGCCTTCTGATAGCTCTCAGGGGGATATAACTGATTTTCCAGACAAGTTTTCATTTGCGCAACGCCTCATTTACCGAAAGATAGACGCCAGAACAGGCGCCATACATCCGCCGCGAACCACTCCAATACGTTTTCATGGTTATGTCAAAAATCGCTTCCCAGCCGCCATTTCCCACCGTTGAGACTCTTTCGCACCCCTCGCCGGAACGCCTTGCAAGCCTTGTCAGCGATGGCAGACCCGTTCTGATGAAGGGGCTTGTCGCGCACTGGCCGGTGGTCAAGGCTGGACAGGACGGAACACAAGCGGTTGCCGCCTATCTGAAGGGGCTGGATAACGGTCACCCGGCCAGCGTGCTGGAGGCAAATAACGCCATCAAGGGCCGCTTCGCCTATGGTCCGGACATGAGCGACTTCAACTTTCATCGCCGCCTCAAGTCCGTCTCGGCCGGGATAGACCAGATACTAGCCGCGGAAGTGCATCCCAATCCCCCCTGGATCTATATTCAGTCAACCGAAACCCGACTGCACCTGCCGCGGTTCGTGGCCGAGAACCCCTGCCCCATCCTGCCACCGGCCATCCAGCCACGCATCTGGATCAGCAATGCGACCCGCGCCCAGACGCATAATGACAATGATCACAATATTGCCTGCGTGGTGGCCGGGCGCCGCCGTTTCACCCTTTTTCCGCCGGAGCAGGTCGCCAACCTTTATATCGGCCCCATGGACCACACCCCTTCGGGGCGCGCCATTTCCCTGGCCAGCCTTGAAGAGCCTGATTTTGAGCACTTCCCCCGGTTTGCCGAAGCTTTGAAAACGGCGGTCGTGGCCGAACTGGAACCGGGCGACGCGCTCTATGTGCCGAAATACTGGTGGCACCACGTCCAGTCGCTCGACACCTTCAATGTGCTGATCAATTACTGGTGGGGCAACAGCGCGCCTACGGCCGAAAATCCGATGGCGCCCTTCCTGGCCGCCCTGCTGGCGCTGAAGGACATTTCCCCGGCCGACAAGCGCTACTGGAAGGCCATGTTCGACCACTATATCTTCCAGACGGATGGCGATCCGGTGGCGCATATCCCGCCAGCGCACCAGGGCGGGCTTGGCAAACCGACGGCGAAGACCCGGGCCGAGATCCTCGCCGCCCTGAAGGCGTTGGTTGACGGACGTGGTTAATATTCAACCGTTGTTTCTGTTAACTATTTACGAAAATCAATAGTTGATTAAAGCGGCCGCACCCCGCTCCAGACTGTCGCGGGACTTGGCAAAACACAGGCGCAGCACCGGCAGGTCACGCCCGCTTTCGCAAAACGCCTGCAGCGGAATGGTGGCCAGGCCGTGATGTTTCACCAGGTCGTAAGCGAAGTCGAGGCCGGAGCCTTGGATGCCTGAGGCGTGCAGGTCGATATTGAGGAAATAGGTGCCCTCGGCCGGCAGGATTTTGAAGCCGCCGCCCGACAGCCGTGCGCTGAGATAGTCGCGCTGGCCTTTGAGTTCCGCAAGCGCCGCATCGAACCGCACCTGAGGCAGGCCCAGGCCAAAGGCCACGGCGTGCTGCAGGGCCGGCGGCGTGGCGAAGGTAATGAACTGGTGCGCCCGCGCCACCTGATCGATCAACGCCTTTTCAGCCACCACAAACCCGACCTTCCAGCCGGTGAGCGCGAATATCTTGCCAGCCGAACCGATCTTAATCGCGCGTCGCGCCAGGCCGGGAATATGCAGGACGCTGACATGGGACCGTTCAAAAACCACCTCCTCCCATACCTCGTCGCTCATTACATAAGCGTCGAACCGATCGCAATAGTCGCCGAGCAGGGTCAGTTGCGGCTGGGTGAAGCAATGCGTGGTCGGGTTGTTCGGCGTGGTGACCAAGACCAATTTCGTCCGGTCACTAAATACGTTTTTCAGGTCGTCATCGCTGAATTGCCAGTGCGGCGGATTAAGCTGGACGATGCGCGGAATGCCGCCGGCGCGCCGGATCAGCGGCACATAGGCGTCGTACATCGGCTCGAACACCACCACCTCGTCACCGGGCGTGATCATGGAAAAAATCGTCGCGCAGATCGCTTCCGTGGCGCCCGAAGTGATCAGCACCTGCGTCTCCGGATCAAGCTCTAACCCCTGACGACGCTCATAGAAGTCCGCCACGGCCTGACGCAGGACCGGCAGTCCGCGCATGGGCGCATACTGGTTGGATTGCTCCATCAAGGCGCGGGCGGCGGCTTCGCGCACCTCCGGAAAACCATCTGTTTCGGGGAAACCCTGCCCCAGGTTGACCGCCCCGCGCGCCTTCGCTTCCAGCGACATGGTCTCGAATATACTGACAGGCAGATCGGCAAAGACAGGGTTCATGTGGGGAATCCGGTATCGGCCAACTTAGAGCGTCGACGACACCTTCCACAGGTCGATGCCGCCTTCAGTGGCGTAGGTGTCGATATCGGCCAGTTCCTGATCACTGAAAGCCAGGTTATCGAGCGATTTCAGCGTATCGGCCAGTTGTTCGACCGTGCGCGCGCCGACCAGAGCGGAGGTGACCCGTGGATCGCGCAGCACCCAGGCGATGGCCATCTGCGCCAGGCTCTGGCCGCGCTTTTGCGCGATCGCGTTGAGCGCCTTGATGCGGCGGATATTGTCGTCCGAGATCATGGCCTGGTTGAAAGACCCGGCCTTGGCGGCGCGGGCATCGGCCGGCACGCCGTTGACATATTTGTTCGACAGCAGCCCTTGCGCCAGCGGCGAGAAGGCGATGCAGCCGGTGCCCAGCTCTGCCAGGGTATCGAGCAGTTCATCCTCGATCCAGCGGTTGAGCATGGAATAGGAAGGCTGATGGATAAGCAGCGGCACGCCTTCGCCTTTCAGGATTTCGGCGGCCTTGCGGGTCAGTTCCGGCGAATAGGAGGAAATGCCAACATAGAGCGCCTTGCCCTGGCGATGTAGTGTGGCCAGTGCCCCCATGGTCTCTTCCAGCGGGGTTTCCGGATCGACACGGTGCGAATAGAAGATATCCACATAGTCCAGGCCCATGCGCTTCAGGCTCTGGTCGCATGAGGCGATCAGGTATTTGCGCGAACCGCCGACATCGCCATAGGGCCCCGGCCACATGTCCCAGCCGGCCTTCGTCGAGATCACCAGCTCATCACGGTGCGCCTTGAAATCGCTGGCCATGACGCGGCCGAAGTTTTCTTCCGCTGAGCCGTAGGGCGGGCCGTAATTATTGGCCAGGTCGAAATGGGTGATACCCTTGTCGAAGGCATATTGCAGAATGGCGCGACCGGTCTCGAAGACATCGGCGCCGCCGAAATTCTGCCACAGGCCCAGGCTGATCGCCGGCAGTTTCAGCCCCGACCGGCCGCAGCGGCGATAGGGCATGGAGATATAACGGTCATGAGCGGCAACATAGGGAACCGGAATAGCCATTTGGACGCCTCTTCTCTGGATATGATTTTCTGGTCCCGTCTCATAAATGGCTTTGCCGGCGCGTGTAAGCCTTTTTGTGCGTCCGCCGTTATTTTAGCGTGTCAGTTTTCTCGCCTGAACGGATACCAGAATTGCTTCCAGTAGCCTTTCGGCACCGGATGGCCGCCAATGCCATAGCCCGAAGGCCACTTCCCGTCCTTTGGCAGGTAGTGCGTGCCGAAGAGCCTGTCGATCCACGGGAAATGGACGGCGAAATTGACGTCGATCGCTTCCTTTTCGATGCCGTGATGCCAGTGATGGAAACGCGGCGTCACCACGAAGGGCGAAAGCCATTTGTCATTGAAGCGCAGATTGGCATGGACATAGGCCGAAACGAGATAGACGAAGAAGATATAGGAATAGAGCGCGCCCTGGCTGAAACCGAGGAGGTACATGGGAATAATGGTGAAGCCGCGCAGCAGCAGGATTTCGATCAGATGCATCCGTGAACCGGCCATCCAATCCATGGCCTGGGCCGAATGGTGGACGGCGTGAAAGCGCCACAGGAACGGCACGGCGTGGAAGGATCGGTGGAAGGCATACTGCATGAAATCGGAAACGATCATCAACTCGATGATCTGGATGAAGAAGGGCTGGCCGGCCACCATGGCGCGGAAACCGCCCCAGCTCCCCGTCTGTTCCATCAGGGCCAGGGTCGGCGCCAGCGAAATGAAGGCCATGGACTGAACAAACAGGCTGGAAATCAGGAAATAGAACAGGTCTTCGCGCCATTCGGTGCGGAAAAGGGGCTGCCTGTGCGCGCCGCTGAACAGCTTTTCCAGCGGCACGAACAGCAGCCCCTTGAGCAGCAGGTTGAGCACGAACCAGTCGATGCCGAGATTGAGCGCGGCGGCGGTGCCCGGCTGGCGGCTGCCGAGCACGCCGAGTGACAGCGTGGCCAGGACGAGCACAATGGCCGTGAAGCCGATGATCTTGTTGCGCCGCAGGATCAGATTCAGGCAGGCCGGGCCGAAGCCCAGAAACGTCATGATCTGCACGGCCACCATATAGAAGGGGTGTTTGTGAACCGCATCGAGCTCATCAACCGAGAACCACGCCGGATATTGCTGGCTGAGAAGCAGCAGCAGGGCGGAGCCGCCAAGCGCCAGGCCCAGTACGCCGCTGATCCAGCCGGAGCCAAAGGCGCGGGCCTCTTCGGCCGCCTCCAGGTCGTTGCGGATGGCCAGACGCAGCTTGTTGATCATGTGATACCCCCATTATGACGCCGCAACCCTAGGCAGCATAACTTAACGTAAGGTTTCAGCAAGAGCCGGTATATCAAGAGGACTGTCCTTTCCGGAGCACAGTCGCGGAAAACCGTGTTTTTAGCCCGACGCCCGATTCCTTGGCACATAAGGCATTGCAGGCTTACCTTACGGAAAGAAAGCCTGCCCACCCGTTTTATGCGCTTGCGAAGGCACCGCAAAGGGCCTAGGGCGGCGGGGCATAGACCCCGAAAATGGGGCTGTAAAAAAGAGGCCAAATATGATTTCCACCCTTTCGTGCCGTCTGCTGACGGGCACGGCACTCGCCGGCGTCCTGCTGGCGGGGCTCACTACCCCTGCATTATCTCAGGATACCGAACCCACTGAGGTTATCGTCACCGCGCAAAAGAAGGCCGAGCCCCTGAGCCGGGCGCCGATCGCCATGTCAGTCGTCTCCGGCGACCAAATGGAGAAGGCCGGGGCGCATGACCTGAAGGACATGCAGACCCTGACGCCTTCGCTGCTGATCACCTCCACCGCCAACGAGGCCCAGACCACGGCGCGCCTGCGCGGGGTTGGTACGGTGGGGGATAATCCCGGCCTCGATTCCTCGGTCGGCATGGTGATCGACGGCGTCTCGCGCGCCCGCACCGCCACGGCGATGAGCGACTTAGGCGTGCTCGACCGCGTGGAAGTGCTGAAAGGCCCGCAATCCGATATCTATGGCAAGGGCGCCTCGGCCGGCGTGATCCAGGTGGTCAGCAAGCTGCCGTCGTTCACGCCGTCGCAAACCCTTGAACTGACGGCCGGCGAGCAGGGCACGCTTGGGATTGCCGGCTATGCAACTGGCAAGATCGCCGACAAGTGGGCCGGATCGCTCTCGCTGGTGAAGCGTCAGCGCGACGGCCAGTATACGGTCCATACCGGCGACGGCCCGCGCACCCGGACGGATGACGGCGACCAGAACTACTGGTCGGCCCGCGGGCAACTGCTTTATGACGGCGACGGCTGGTCGCGCCTGCGCATCATCGGCGACTATACGAAGCGCGATGAATCCTGCTGCGTAGGCACGGCCATCGCCATTGGCGGCACGCGCGCCTATGTCGATCAACTGGCGGCCGATGACGGCACCGCCTCGGTGGTCGATCCCAAGGCCCGCGAAGCCTGGTCCAACCGCCCCACCGATCAGAAACTGATCGATTCCGGACTTTCCGCGCAATGGGATCTGCGCCTGGCAAACAATGTCCAGCTTACATCCATCACCGCCTACCGCCACTGGGATCACACCAATGGTTACGACGCTGATTTTTCGAGCGCCGATATCTATTACCGCGATCCCAATGGTGGTTTCGGCAACCGCATCGATACCTGGTCGCAGGAAATCCGCCTGAATGGCAAGACCAGTCACCTGGAATGGATGACCGGCCTTTACGCCAATTCCGAAGACCTGACACGCCACGACGAAACGCTTTATGGCGCTGATTATGAATCCTATCTCGGCCTGCTCCTGAGCGGCGGCGCCAATATTAACCGCGTGTCGGAACTGACCGGGTTGCCCGTGGGTCAGTCCTTCGTGGCCGGCCAGGGCAATCATGACACCTATCGCCAGCATGAACGCAACATGGCGGTTTTCGGCCATGCGGAATGGTTCATCACCGACACCGTCTCCCTGCTCGGCGGCCTGCGCTATAACCACCAGACCAAAAGCCTGACCTCGGCCTTCACCAACAGCGACGGCGGCATTGCCTGCGCCAACGCCACGGGCTCTCTGGGCGTGCTGTGCCTCCCGTGGTCCAATCCGGCCTTCAACGACCTGACCCTGTCGCAGAAGGATGCCGAAGACGCCACTACCGGCTCGATCAGGCTGAAATGGCAGGCGACGCCCAACCTGATGACCTACGCCACCTACGCCACTGGCTGGAAGGGTACAGGCTTCAATCTCGACCGCGAACAAAAGATCGATTACACGGTGGATACGGATTCATCGTTCAAGGCGGAAACCTCGCGATCTTACGAACTTGGCTTCAAGGGCCGTTTCCTCGATCGACGCCTGGCGGTCGATGTGGCGGCGTTTGACGAAGCCTTCCGCAATTTCCAGCTCAATACCTTCCTCGGCACGACCTTCGTGGTCGATTCGGTGCCGCACCTGCGCTCGAAGGGCATTGAAGTGGAAGGCCGCTATGCCATCGGCGATTTCCGGCTCAATGGCGGCGTGACCTATGACGAAGCCAAGTTCGGGCCGGAAGCGGTGCCCGGCCTGCCCCTGCTGGCCAATGGCACGGCCTCCTTCGCGCCGCGCTGGTCGGGCATCTATGGCCTCGACTATACGCGCGACATCGGCGGTTACCGCTTCAATGCCACCTTCAGCGCCAAGTATAACAGCGACTACAATACCGGCTCCGACCTTTCGCCGATCAAGGTGCAGCCGGCCTATACGCTTTATAATGGCCGCCTCAGTATCGGCGCGCCGGACGAAAGCTGGACGCTGGAACTGTGGGGGCAGAACCTGACGGACGAGACCTATTACCAGGTCGCGTTCGCGGCCCCCTTCCAGAGCGGCACTTACGACGCCTTCATGGGTCAGCCGCGCACGGTGGGCTTGACCCTGCGCCTCAAGCGGTAATACCCTTTTTGTACCTCCCCGGCTCTGCCGGGGAGGGGAACCGCGCCGAAGGCGTGGTGGTGGTGGGGTTTCTTGCCTGGGGTTAAAGATGAACGAGTTCTGGCGGTTGGCGTTCAGTCGCCGTATCGCGGTCAATGCCCTTAAGGTATCCCTGGTAATCGGCACCGTTCTCAATATCATCAATCAGGGTGAAAATGTCCTGCATGGCCTGCCGGTCGCCTGGGCGCATGTGTTTCTCAACTACTTCACGCCGTATTGCGTGGCCACCTGGAGCGCCGCGAAAAACGAACTTGATCGTCGCCGGGCCGGGTGACTCTTGAGGATGTTACGGTTATAGAGCCGCAATGTCCGATACCAAACCCTACGAAGTCACCGTCCTGACCATGTTCCCGGAAGCCTTTCCGGGGCCGCTCGGCGTCTCGCTGATCGGCACGGCGTGGAAAGAATCTGCGCGCTGGGCCTTGGAAACACTGGACATTCGCAACTTTTCAAGCGATAAGCGCGGTTTTCTTGACGATACCCCCGCGGGCGGTGGCCCCGGTCAGGTTCTCAAGGCGGATGTGATCGCACAAGCTCTTGATTCAATTGAGCTTAACGATCGCCCTCTCGTCTATATGAGCGCACGCGGCAGGCCCCTGACGCAGGCGAAGGTCAAGGAATGGGCCACCCGCCCGGGGCTGATTGTCCTGTGCGGCCGGTTCGAAGGGGTGGATCAGCGGGTGCTTGACTCTCGCGGGTTCGAGGAAATCAGCGTCGGCGATGCCGTCCTTGCGGGCGGGGAAGCGGCGGCGATGGTAACGATCGAGGCGGTGGTGCGACTTATTCCGGGGGTTCTCGGCGCATCGGCAAGCCTTGATAATGAGAGCTTTGAGGATGGACTCCTGGAGCAGCCGCAGTTCACAAGACCGCGGACGTTCGAGGGCCTCGACATCCCCGAAGTGCTGCTGAACGGCGATCATAAGAAAGCTGCCAAGTGGCGACAGGAGCAAAGAGAGGCAACCACGAAGGAGCGGCGTCCCGATCTCTGGGAAGCTTATCTTTCCAAATCACAGCTAAAGGGCAAATAAGCCTCAACGAGCGCGAAAGCGTTCATAATTATAGGAGGGTTCACATGAACCTGTTGCAACAGATCGAGGCCGAAGAAGTCGCAAAGATGCGCGCTTCCAAGACCTTCCCCGAATTCCAGCCCGGCGACACCCTGCGCGTCAGCGTCAAGATCAAGGAAGGCGAGCGCGAGCGCGTCCAGGCCTTTGAAGGCGTCTGCATTGCCCGCGCCGGCGCCGGCATCAACGAAACCTTCACGGTCCGCAAGATCTCGTTCGGCGAAGGCGTCGAGCGTAAGTTCCCGCTGCTGTCGCCGCTGATCGAAGGCATCGAAGTCAAGCGCCGCGGTGTCGTCCGTCGCGCCAAGCTCTACTACCTGCGCGATCGCCGCGGCAAATCGGCCCGTATCGTCGAGCGTTCGATGAACTCGACGCGCGGTTCCAAGGGCGCCGAACTGCGCGCCGCCATGGCCGCCGCTGAATCGTCGGGCAATGCCGACGCCGGCACCGAAGCGTAAATTCCACTTTTGTGGACGAAAATAGAACCCGCCCTGGCAACAGGGCGGGTTTTTTTCATGTCTGGTTTTAGGGCCTGGTTTTAAGGAAACCACGGATAAGGCACGGATACGCATCGCAGGCGATGCGGCACGGATAAGGCACGGATTTCAGGATAAGGCCCAGAGGCAGAGCCTGTAACTGTACGCCATCGACGGCGAAGCCGTCATCAGATCAGAACGCGCCAAAAACGCGCCAGACAGGACAATCAACGAAAGAGGCACTGCTGTAAGGACAAAACACAAAATCCGTGCCTTATCCGTGTCGCCGCGCCAGCGGCATCTGTGCCTTATCCGTGGTTCAAAACCTTACTATCAGGGTGGGCCGCGAAACGGCGGCGCGGTGCTTTGCCCTGATTTTGCCGTCCGTCTTTGTGCGGCCAGTTCGGCGCGGGCCGATTCGATGGCGTCGGTGTAATCGACATAGGTGACTTTTTGTGCCGCCAGAGCCGCCTTGAAGGCCGTCTCCGCAATCTGATCTTCCGGCATAGCAGACTTTTGCGGCCGCACCGGCGCTTCAACCACGGCCTTTGTAACGGTTTGGGTAAGCTCCTGGGCGGCGTCCCACCACTGGCCGAGATCGCGGCGACGTTCTTCGCTCCATCTCAGCGTACCGGCCAATGAGACCCTGGCCTTGATCGCCGCTTCTTCATAGGTGGCGCGTTCGGCTTCGACTTTGCGCGGGTCCGACTTTTGGCGTTCGGCGCGGTCGCAGCGTAAGCATTCGGCGTAGGCCGCAGGTGGGGTTATGCCGCCTTCTGTTCGAGTTGGCGGAGCCGCTTCCAGTTCCAGGGCAGGAGGTCGTCTATTCGGTTGGCTGGGTGAGCGGCGATACGGTCGAGGACGTCCGCCAGCCAGGCCTGGGGATCAATGTCGTTGAGCTTTGCCGTGACGATAAGGCTGTACATGGCAGCGGCCCGCTGACCGCCGCGGTCAGAGCCTGCAAACAACCATGATTTTCGACCCAGGGCGATGCCGCGCAGGGCGCGCTCGGCAGCATTGTTGCTGAGGCAGATTCGTCCATCATCGAGGAAGCGCGTGAAGGCCGGCCAGCGCTTCAGCATGTAGTCCATGGCCTTGGCAAGGTCGTTGCCGCGCGCCAGCTTGGCGCGTTGCGTCACCACCCAGGCATGGAGGTCATCGACCAGGGGCGCAGATGAAACCTGACGTACAGCCTTGCGCTCCTCAGCGCTCTTGCCGTTGATCGTGCGCTCGATATCGAACAGGGCATCCATGCGACGCACCATCTCCAGCGCCATAGGCGATAGGACGGAGGCCACCTTGCCTTGCGCCACGCGACGCGCATTTTGCTCTGCATCAGCCATGGCAAAGAAGGGCCGCCTGGCATGAACCCAGCAGGCCGCCTCCAGGATCGGTCCCGGCCTTCGTTCCGAAAGATAGAGCTTGCTGTAACCGCCATAGGCATCGGCCTGAAAGATGCCGTGCCATGTTTTCAGGTGGTCCTGTGGATGCTCCGCCGTTCGATCCCTTGAATAATAAAACATGGCTGACGGCGCCGATGTGCCGCCGAAGGGCTTGTCATCGCGAACATAGATCCATATCCGCCCCGTGTCGGTCTTGCCTTTTGCAAGCACGGGCACCGTCGTATCGTCACCGTGCAGGCGTCCGGCCGCAAAGGTGTGGTCTTCGATCCGGCGGATGAGGGGATCGAGCACGGCGCAACAGGCGCCGACAGCATCGGCGGCCGTGGACAGGCTGATGGGCACGCCTTCCTTCTCGTAGCGCATGATTTGCCGATTCAGGGGCTGATGCTGGCCGAACTTCTCAAACAGCATCATGGCCAACAGGTTCGGCCCGGCCCAGGCTCTGGGGATGGTGTGGAAGGGGGCTGGCGCCTGGCTGATCTTCTCACAGTCCCGGCAGGTGAACGTCTCGCGCACATGCTGGATCACCTTCCACTGGCGCGGAATGACCTCCAGGGTTTCAGTAACGTCCTCGCCAAGCTTGCGCAGACGATCCCCGCCACAACAGGCGCAGGCTGTGGGACCAGGCACGACAACCCGCTCACGCGGCAGATGCTCGGGGAAGGCCCGGCGCGCCGGCTTATTGCGCACGAAGCCTTCGACCGTGGAGGTTTTGGTGGCAGCGGCCTGCGACGCCAGTTCCGCCTCGGTCGCGGTCGCCTCGATCTCTTCGAACGTCATTTCCATCTGATCGATCAGACGGACACTACGTTCCGAGCGCGGACCGTACAGCGCGTTCTGGAGCTTGGCGATGACCAGCTTCTGGTGCGTGATGGTCGCCAGGGCGTCAGCATTTTCCGCCTTGGCGGCCGCCAGCTCGGCTTGCGCATGAAGGAGCTTCGCCTCCAAAGCGACCACATTGTCCGGAGTGATTTGGGGCGTCGTTTCCATGCCGAAGTGAATCACAAAACCCCTATCTTGCAAAGGAATTTTACGGCTCTCAACCCAATAAACATGCCCGTTCAGCCGACACTTTCCGGCTTCCATGTCATCTGCGGATTGCGCCAATCGATCCCTTCCAGGAGATAGCCCAGTTGGGCTGGCGAGATACTGACACTGCCATCCTTGACGGCCGGCCAGATGAAACGGCCCCGGTCCAGACGCTTGTAAAACAGGCAGGCGCCTTGGCCATCGTGCCAGATGATTTTGATCTTGTCGCCCTGGCGGCCACGGAAGACAAACAGGTGCCCGCTCGATGGATCACGCTTCTGGCTCTCCTGGATCATCAGGGCCAAACCGTTATAGCCCTTTCGCATGTCGGTATGGCCCATCGCCAACCACACCCGAACACCGGCCGGAACCGGGATCATAGCCGTCTGGGCGACACCGCCGCCACCACGTCAGCAGCAAATCGAGCGCCGGCTGAGACCGGAATCCGGATCAACGATCCATCGGGCATAACGATCTCGACCATGCCCTTGGTACATCCACTTGCACGCTTCGGCGTCTTGGCCTCCGTGTCCTTGCCAGGACCTGAAAGGGCCGGCACCAAAGCCACGCCAGCCTCCGGCGTCACCGTGACCGCAACGAAATCTCCGGCAGCCTCATTCACACGTTCTGCCGCAAGGCCATCCCGCCAGCGATATATCTGGTGGTTTTGAAGGCCATGCCGCCGTGCTACGGCCGAAACACTGGCCTCTCCCGAAAACGCCTCGTCCACAATTTGACGCTTCTCTTGCCAACTCCAGGTCCGGCGCTGAACATATATCCCGCTTGTAGCCATCGACAAAACTTTCCAGCACCAGTGCCGGCACTACTGCCAGCACTACCTACAGGCAGATAACTGCGCGAAACAAAGGCGAATGAACAAGGCGGCCCTCGCCGGAGGCTTACGTCGCAGCGGCTGTAAACCCGCTCGATAACAGCAGCCACGCGCATGGCCTTTTCAACGCCCGGCAGGTCTGCGGGATCGTCCATGGCGGTGACTTTCAGCAGCATCCGGTCGGCAAACGCGCGCAGAAGCGTGCGGCGCTCGTCTGGGGTTAATTGCTCTTGTGCTGTGTTGTCATCCTGCGACATCCGGATAGGATGCACCGGGAATTTGACAGGGGGATAGATTGGGTAAATTAAAGCGGCAATCAGGCCGCTGAGAAACTACGCAATTGATAACGTGTCAGCGTAATTCGCCCCCCCCGGACGCTCGCAATCCCGCGTATGTCACCGTAATCCTGAATTGGCGCTTTTCCATAATTGCCGCATTTCATCTACCGTCCGGTTGCCGATACAGTATTTATCAGCGTCTGGACTATTCGCTGACAATGCAACAGTGCATTTATTAATACCGTCAGCATGAGAGACAATCCAATGGAATGCAGATACACTTCTCGTACTGTACCCTCCGGAATTATTGGAACTAGCGCCGCGATAAAATTTCTGATCTTCTCTGCCACGTTGGCGCATCGCTTTTGTCCGGTAAATGGACGCTGTCTCAAGGTTTTTATCTTTGCCCCTAAGCCCATAGACATAGAGAATGCTTAGCTCATATTGTGCCTGCCCGTCGTCCGCGGCAGCTCGGCTTTCAATGTCGGCGATTGGCCTTGTAAGCGCTGATACAATAACACCTTGAACCGCCTGATCGTAATCGGATTGAGTTGTAGCGCAACCCACCATCCAAGCACCAAGATAGATTGATGTGAACAATCCCAGTGCTGTTTTTCCGATGTTCATTTTTCTAGCCATTCTTTCGCAATTTTCGCAAGTTACGATGAAAGGATATCAATTACATTATTATTTTTAACAAAGAAGAAGATACCCCACCACCGCATCTAGCCGCTTCGCGTCGTCGTGCGGTCCCCCTCCCCACTAAAGGTGGGGAGGTATAAGGGAAGAATTACCTGCCTGAGTTTCAAGTTTGGGGTCTATATCTGGTGTGGGCAGGCCGATAAAAGATTACGGCGGCACAATAAAAAGCGCAGCCGCGATCAATCCTTGCCTTAAATCAGAAGCTCGATGGTGCCGAATCCGGCCCGTAATTCGTGCCTGAGGTTAGGCCCGGTGCGGGCGCCAGGCTGGAGGACGAGGCCGAGCTTTCGCTGCCCGAAGGCAGGATCTGCTTGGGAAATTTCAACAGGTCACGAACATCGGTTTCCAGATCGCCCGGCAGGCCCAGATCCTCGCGGATAAAGTGATACGCCTTGTTGCTGGTGCAGCTACAGACGCGCAGCTCGTTATTCTTATTGCGCCAGATAATCAGCGGATAGGCGATGGTGACCTTGCTGTTTCGCAAAAGCGGCGCCAGTTCGGTGATGAATTCGCGCGATGCCCAGACCACGCCCGACCGCGCCATGTCGTCATCAGCCACAGCAATGTTTTCCGCCTTCCAGCTCTCGACCGGCGTATTGCGCCATTGCTGGTAAAGCGGCCAGCTCCGGTTCAGCCACAGTTCGGCGATGGTGGAGCGCTCTTCCGGCGTCGACTGCTTCGTGGCGCCATTATCGGCCAGGGCGAAGGGCACGACACGGGTTTCGATTCCCCCGGCCTGGAGGCGCGGAAACTCGATCTCCTCATAGGCGCGGCAGGGCTGGCAGTTACGGAAGGTGACAAGATAGATCCAGCGCTTTGATACCGGCTGGGTGACGGCGGTGGTGACGCCCGAAGCGGGGCCGGTGGTCAGGACGGCCTTCTGAAAATCGGGTGAGACATAGTCGGCGCGATCGAGCAGGCTCTGGATGGCGGCGACATCGGCTGGCGCCGTGATGGTCACGGGGGCATAGCGCTGGAACTGGTCCCAGTAGAACCAGTAGCCCAGCCCGAACAGCGTCGGCAATATGACCACCAGGGCCATGGCCCACAACAGGACTTTTCGGCTCATCATCACCCCCGCAAGCCTCCCCAGGACGTTTGATCGGAACGGACTATAATCCTTAACGCACGTCCCGAAAACCCATCATGGTTAATATAAGAAATCCATGCAAAAGGGCTAAAAATCGCCTGTCTGGTGCGGTTTGCAGGGCTCAGCGCTGCAGGAACATGGCGATGAGTGCAAAAACCACACACAAAACCGTGGCAATCCACAGGCCGGCATAGGGGGCCATGGCCTTTGGCCGCCGGCGGTCTTCGCTGACCGGCGCGGCAGATACGGCTTCCTGACGAAGCGAATGGGACGAGGCGTCGGGCATGGCGGGAGTCATACAGAGACCCGCCCGCTTTGCCAAGCGCAATGCGCGGCGCCCTTGCCGGAAGCAACCGAAGCGGGTTACGGAAAGCAAGCATGACCCTGCATATTGTCGATGAACTGATCCATGAGCGCGCGCCGAAGCTGGTGCGATCGCCGGCATGGCCGGTGGTCAGGCCGGTGCTCTACACGGTTCTCGGACGCAACAAGGCCGTGCGCATGGCCAATGCCATTGCCGGCATGGCGGGGTCTGAGGCGCTCGCTTACGTCTCGAACCTGCTGTCGCTTGAGGTGGCGGCGCGCCACCTCGACCGGCTGCCCGAAAGCGGCCGCTGCCTCATGGTCTGCAATCACCCGACCGGCATCGCCGACGGCATCGCGGTCTATGACGCCATCCTGAGGCGCCGGCCGGACGCCATCTTCTTCGCCAATGCCGATGCGTTGCGCGTCAATCCGCGCTTTACCGAGGCGTTGATCCCGGTGGAATGGGTCGAAGCCAAGCGGACGCGCGAAAAGACACGCCTGACCCTGCAAGGGGCAAGGGACGCGTTCGAGCGTGAACGCTGCGTGGTGATGTTCCCGGCCGGACGGCTGGCGCGGCGCAACGCACAGGGCCAGTTGATCGATCCGCCCTGGGCGCCGACCGCCGTTTCGCTGGCGCAGAAATATGCCGCACCGATCGTGCCGGTGCATGTGGCCGGACCGGACAGCGTCTGGTTTCACCTGTTCAACCGCTTTTCGCAGGAACTGCGCGACATCACGCTCTTCCACGAATTGCTGAACAAGGCCGGCAAGCGCTTCGACCTGACCGTCGGGCCGCTGATCGATCCTCAGGCAGCAGGGCTGGAAACCGACCGCCTGAAAGCCTATGTCGAGTTGCAACTACCGGCCGCGCCGGATAAGGTTTTTCATGCCTGACGCTTTTGATCTCTCCCGCCCGCACAGCCTGTACCTGCCTGACGAAGCTGCCACCATAGCGCTGGGCGGGCGCATCGCGCCTTTGCTGAAAGCCGGTGATGTCATCTACCTGCTGGGTGAACTCGGCATGGGCAAGTCGTCCCTGGCGCGCGCGATCGTCCGTGCGCTGACAAATCCCGATCAGGACGTGCCCTCCCCCACCTTTACCCTGATGCAGACCTATGACGGACCCGGTTTCGAGATTGCCCATCTCGATCTTTACCGGCTGAAATCACCGGAAGAATCCTACGAACTGGCGCTCGACGATGCCCTGCCGCACAGCGTCCTGCTGATCGAATGGCCGCAGCGGCTGGGCTATTTGGGCTTTGAAGATCGTCTCGATATTAACCTGACAGAGGGCCGGGCAGGTGGCCGGCAGGTTGTCATGACTCCGCGGGGACGCTTCCGATGAGCGACCGCGAAACCCTGAAACAATCCTTCCTGGCCACCCACGACTTTGGGAATGCCGAGCGCCATGCCTTGCCGGGCGATGCCTCGACGCGTCGTTATGAACGCCTGGTCTGCCCGGATGGCCGCCGCTTCATGCTGATGGACCAGCCACCGAACGATGCCGTGCCTTGCGCCCCCGGCGATACGCCGGATGAACGGTGCGCCAAGGGCTATTATGCCCTGGCCCGGCTGTCGGGTGGGCGTCTGGAAGCCTTTGTAGCCGTGGCGCAGTATCTGCGGGCGCAAGGGCTTTCCGCGCCGGAAATCATTGCGGCCGATACCGCCAATGGCCTGCTGATCAGCGAGGATTTGGGCGACAGCCTGTTTGTCTCGCTGATCGAAAAGGGCGAGGCTGAGGCGCCGCTCTATCTCGCGGCCATCGAGGTCCAGGCGAAACTGCATGAAACTGCTCCACCCGATATTCTGGCGGGTGGCTGGCCGCTGCTGGTCTATGACGATCTGGCGCTGAAAACCGGCGCGGATGTCTTTACCGAATGGTATCCGCAATATGATCGCTCTACCGCGTTGACCGCGCAGGCCCTGACTGAGTGGGAATCCCTGTGGGCGCCGCGCCGCAAGCGCGCCGAGGCCGGGGCCAGCGTATTTATTCATCGTGACTTCCATGCCGAAAACCTGATCTGGCTGCCGGAACGCAAAGGCGTAGCGCGGGTTGGCCTGATCGATTTCCAGGATGCCCTGCGCGCCCATCCGTCATGGGATCTGCTCTCCCTGTTGCAGGACGCCCGGCGAAATGTCTCTCCGGCGCTGGAGGCGCAGTGCCTCGAACACTATTTCACCCTGCGTCCGCAGGTCGACCGGGTAGCATTCATGCGCGACTATACCGCCCTGGCGACGCTGAACGCCGCGCGCATTCTCGGTGTCTTTGCCCGTCTGGTGACGCGCGACAACAAGCCAAAATATGAAGCCTTTATCCCGCGCATGTGGGGCCATCTGAAACGCAATCTCGCCACCGAAGGCATGGAAGACCTGCGCGGCTGGTTTGTGCACAATGGATTTGGAGACCATCTGTGATCCCTGAAACCGCATTTATCCTTGCCGCCGGTCTGGGCACTCGTATGCGTCCGCTCACTGACGATCGCCCGAAGGCGCTGGTCGAGGTTGGCGGCCGCACCCTGATCGACCATATGCTCGATCGCCTGAGCGCGGCAGGCGCGAAGCGATTCGTGGTCAATGTCCATTATTTCGCCGACCGGCTGGAAGCGCATCTGCAGGCGCGAACCGATCTCGACATCCTTATTTCGGATGAGCGTGACGCCTTGCTGGAAACCGGCGGCGGCCTGAAAAAGGCGCGGCCCTTGCTGGGAGAGGCCCCCATCTGGGTCGCCAATATCGACAGCGTCTGGCGGGAAAGCGCGCCGGACGGCACGGCGCTCAAGGCCCTGTGCGATCAGTGGAACCCGGACGAGATGGATGCCACGCTTCTGGTTACCGCCATGGAGACCAGTCACGGTTTCGATGGGCCGGGCGACTTTTTCATGGAAGACGGTCGGCTGGCCTTCCGCAATGATGCAGCCTCGGCTCCGTGGAACTATATGGGTGTGCATATCACCAGACCGCAGATCGTCGACAGCGAACCGGAAGGCGCATTTTCCCTGTCGCGTATCTGGCGACGGCTGGCGTCTGAAGGCCGGCTGCACGGCACGGTTTTCACCGGCGAATGGATGCACGTCGGTGATCCGGCGGCGCGTGATTTCGCCGAGGCACGGCTCAAGGCATGAACGGGGCCGATATCTTCGCCCGACCAGGGCCGCGCTGGTTCACCATCCCGTCCGGACGCTGTTTCCTGGACGATCTGGCGCGCGGCATCTGCGAGGCCCTGGGTGACCGACTTTCGACCGCGCAAATCCTGACCCCGACGCGGCGCGGCGCGCGGGCCATGGCGCGGTCTTTCTCTCAGGCAGCGCGCAACGGCGCCCTACTCCTGCCGCAGATACGAGCCATCGGCGATCTTGATGAGGGCGAACCGCCGTTCGATCTCGAAGCCCTGGCGCTCGATCTGCCGCCGGCGCTTTCGCCCCTGCGCCGCCGCTTCGAACTGGCGCGCCTGATCACCACGGAATATGACGGGCTTGAGGGCAGAGATGTTTCGACGAAACTGGCGCTCGAACTGGCCGACAGCCTGGCCGGGTTTTTCGATTCGCTTGCCCTGGAAGAGATAGACGCCGCCGACCGGCTGGAGAGCCTCGTTTCCGGCCTGGGCGGCGACCAATACGTGCTGGAAAGCTGGGCCGAGCACTGGCAGATATCGGCCAAATTCCTCAATGTGGCGGTGCGCGCCTGGCCGAAACGTCTGGCCGAACTGGGCCTGATGGACCCCTCGCAGCGGCAGGTCACCCTGATCCGCCGGCTGGTTGATCAGTGGACGGATCATCCGCCGCAAACGCCGCTGATTCTGGCAGGCACGACCGGCTCGGCGCCATCCATGGCCGACCTGATGCACATCGTGGCCACCGCCGAACAGGGCGCTGTGGTGCTGCCAGGGCTCGACCTGCATCTGGATGAAGCGGTCTGGGCGCAGATCGAGGATTCGCACCCGCAGGGCACGATGAAGCGCGCGCTGGACCGTCACGGGATCACGCGGGACCAAGTCCATACCTGGCCGGCATCCATGGAGGCCGATCGCAAGGGCGATGCCCGCCGCCGCCTGCTCAATGAGGCCCTGCGTCCCGCCGAGGCCACGAAGGACTGGCTGGCCCAGATCGCCGTGCTCAAGGCCGAGGAAGGCGATACGCTCACCGAGGGCCTGAAGGGCCTGACCGAAATACATACGGCGCGCGACGAAGAGGCTGCCTCGGTCATTGCGCTGCTGATGCGCGAAGCCCTGGAAGAGGCCGGCAAGGTGGTGGCGCTGATCACGCCGGATATAGCCCTGTCGCGCCGGGTGGCCGCGCGTCTCTCGCGCTGGGGCCTGCAACCGGATTCCTCGGCGGGTGAGCCGCTGGCCAATACGCCGGTCGGGCGGTTCCTGCTGGATGTGCTGGCTCTGCTGGAGACGCCGCACGATCCGGTACGCCTGCTCAGCCTGTTAAATCACCCGTGGTGCCGCTTTGCCGATCATTTCGGTCGCTACGGGCTGGAAAAAGGCGCCTTGCGCGGCGCGGCCCCGGCCAGTATCGACAGCATAACCCACAGGCTGGTGACACCAAACCATGAGGGCCGTGTCGATGAGGCGGCCACGGATCTGTGGGAAAACTATCTGGCCCTGATCGAGCCGGCGCAGGACTATGCCTTCGCCGATCTGGGCCGCTCAGTGGGTCGCATCATCGCCCTGGCGGAAAGCCTGGCGTTGGAAGACGGCAGGTGCTGTGGTCCGGCGCGCCGGGTTTGCAGGCATCGGAACTGCTGGCCGAACTGATCCGCGAAAGCAGCGGTTTTCCGGTTTCCGGTGCGCGCGAGGTCGGCGATATCCTGCGCCACCTCATCAATCAGGGCAAGGTGCGCACCGGCGGCAACACCCATCCACGCCTGCTGATCCTGGGCGCCATCGAGGCGCGCCTGGTCAAGGCCGACCGGCTGATCCTGGCCGGGCTAGAAGAAGGGGTATGGCCGCAGGCGCCGGCGCTAGATCCGTTTCTGTCACGCCCCATGCGCCAGAGCCTGGGTCTGCCAACGCCTGAACGCCGCACGGGTCTTTCCGCACATGATTTTGTCCAGGCTGCCGCCGCGCCGGAAGTCTTTCTGATCAACCGCCACCGCCGCGAAGGCGAGCCGCAGGTGGCCTCGCGCTGGCTGTGGCGGCTGCAAACCCTGTGTGACGGCGCCGGTCTGAAAATCCCAACCGACGGGCGCTATCTTGACTGGGCGCGGGCGATGGATGCGGGCCTGCCGGATAAGCCGGCGCCCCTTAAAGCCGCTACTCGCCCCGCCCCGAAACCGCCTGTGGCTGTGCGGCCGATGTCGATGCCGGTGACGCAGGTCGAGGTGTTCGTGCGCGACCCCTACGCCATCTATGCGCGGCGGATTCTCGGCCTCAAGCCGATGGACCGCCCCAACGAACCGGTGGAGGCCCGCCAGCGCGGCACCGCCATCCACAAGAGCACTGGAACGCTTCGCCGAGACCGGCGTGCTGGGCGATGAGGGCGTGCGCCGGCTGACGGACATGCTGGAGGAGGAACTGACCACGACACATCTGTCACCGGCGCAGATGGCCCTGCAAAGGCCGCTCCTGCCGGGCATGGCGCGGGAATTTATCGCCTTCGAGACCGAACGACGCGCCGCCCGCCCGCGTCTGGTGATCGAGCAGCAGGGCGAACTAAAACTGGCCACGTCCTTGGGGGACTTTACCCTGACGGCCAAGGCCGACCGCATCGAGGTGCGTGACGACGGCGTCGATATTCTCGATTTCAAGACCGGTCAGCCGCCTTCGGCCAAGGCGGTGGCGGCGGGCTTTTACCCGCAACTGACCCTGACCGCCGCCATTATCCGCCACGGCGGTTTTGCAAGCATTGCCCAGGAAAAACCGATCGGCGAATTGCTCTATGTCCAGGTGACCCCGGACAGAACGGCCACGCGTAATGCCGTGCCCAAAGGCGAAATCGCCACCGACCTGGCCGAGAAGGCGCTCGACGGTTTGCGCCGCCGGCTGGAGGATTATGCCGATCCGGGCAAGCCCTATCTGTCATGGACCGCGCCGCAATACCAGAAGGTGCGTGGCGGGGATTACGATCATCTGGCGCGGCTCTACGAATGGAGCGTGCTGGGCGACGAGGAAACGTCCGACGAGGAGGTTTCGGAATGAACGCGCAAAACCCGAACGCCCAGAATATCGCCGCCGATCCGAAAGCCTCGGCCTTCCTGACCGCCAATGCCGGATCAGGCAAGACCTCCACGCTTGTGAACCGCGTGGCCCGTCTGCTGCTGAATGGCGCCGGGCCGGAGCGCATCCTCTGCGTCACCTACACCAAGGCCGCCGCCGCCGAAATGCAGGAGCGCCTGTTCGATCAACTCGGCAAGTGGGCGATCCGCAGCGATGACGACCTGAGTGCCGATCTGGAACGCATCGATGAGTCGCCGCACGACCTGGCCCGCGCGCGCGCCTTGTTCGCCAGGGCGCTGGAAACGCCCGGCGGTTTGAAAATCCAGACCCTGCATGGCTTCTGCGAAAAGCTGCTGCGCCGCTTTCCGCTGGAGGCCGGGCTTTCCCCTGCCTTTCAGGTGCTGGACGACCTGATCGGCGGCGAACTGGCAGCCAAGGCGTCCGCCGATCTATTGACCCTTGAGGCGGCGGAATTTAGCGTCACCACCGAAGCCCGTGACCGATTGATCCGTAAACTGAAGGTTTCCGGTTTCGAGCGGCTGCTGTCACAATTTATCCACCAGCATGATGATCTCAAGGCAGCGTTCGAGGCCCTGATGACGCGGCAAAAGAACTGGGCGCTCGGCATTTTCCAGAGCATGGGGCTGGAAGAGCTGACCTCACCGGATGAGGTTATTTCCGATTATGAAAACAGCCTCTACTGGCCAGGGATAGAAAACCTGGCGCGCTCCATGGCGACGACGGACGGCGCCTACAATCAGAAAACCGGCGCCAAACTGCTGGCCGTGATCGAGGCGCATAATGCCGGCCGTTTCGATATTCAAGACTGGTACAAGTGCTTCTATACCGACAAGGGCACCTTCAGCAGCCATACCTATTCCGGCAAGGCCAGCGAGGCGGACAAACAGGAACTGCATCGCCTTGCTGAGGCCGTGCCGGGGGTGATGGACCGCCAGCGTGCGGCGGAAATCGCCGGCAATACGCTCGATGCCCTGCTGCTCTTCCATGCCTTCAGCAACATCTATCAGAGCCGCAAAGCCGGCGAAGGCGCGCTTGATTTCCAGGATCTGATCAACAAGGCGAAAGACCTGTTGTCGCGCGGCAACATGGCAAGCTGGGTACTTTTCAAGCTCGATGGCGGGCTGGAACATATTCTCGTCGACGAGGCACAGGATACCTCGGAAGACCAGTGGGTGATCGTCAAATCCCTGGCCGAGGATTTCTTCAGCGGGCTTGGTCAGCTTGGGGGTCAGGTCAGAGACGCGCAGCTTCGCACGGTCTTTGCCGTGGGGGATGAAAAGCAGTCTATCTATGGCTTCCAGGGGGCGCGGCCGGACAAGTTCGCCGAAGCGCGCCAGTATTTCATCGGCCGGGCCGTCGCGGCGGGGCAAAGCCCGCGGGTGCCGGAACTGATCCTCTCCTATCGCACCCTCCCGGAAATCCTGGGTTTCGTCGATGCCGTATATGATGCGCAGGATCTCTCCCACGCCCTGACGCTCGATTATAACCACGTCATCACCCACGAAGCCTTCCGCCTGAAGGAAAAAGGACTGGTGGAACTGTGGCCGCAGGTCCAGCCGATCGACGCGCCAGAGACGACGGCGGATGATGTCGATATCGCCCCGGTCGATGCCGGGACGCGTGATCCGGCTGCGAAACGGCTGGCGCGACAACTGGCGGCGACCATCCGCAGCGAGATCGAGCAGGGCCGCGTCGTTTTCAACAAGAAAGGTGATGCGCGGCCGCTTCATGCCGGCGATGTGCTGATCCTGGTGCGCAAGCGCGACGCCCTGTTCGAGCATATCATCCGTGAACTGAAGATGGCCGGCGTGCCGGTTTCCGGCGCCGACCGGCTGAAGCTGGGAGACCATATCGCCTTCCAGGATCTGCGCGCCCTGATGCGCTTTTGTTTGCAGCCGAACGATAATCTCTCTCTGGCCTGCGTGCTGCGCTCGCCGTTATGCGACCTGAGCGAAGACGATCTCTACACCCTGGCGCAGGGCCGAGAAGGCACGCTGTGGGGACGCCTGCGCGATCATCCGGAGACGGAGGGCCGCTTTGCCGAGGCACGGGCCTTCCTGCACTGGGCGCTGGGAACAGCGCGTGATCAGACGGCATTCGATTTCCTGGCGCGCGTTCTTAATCGCCGCGATGGTGGGGGCCGCTCGATCAAGCAGCGTTTCCTGACGCGGCTGGGCGATGAGTGCGAGGATGTGCTGGAAGAAACCCTGGCCCTGGCGCTGAAGGGCGAAGGCATTGGGCTCAATGGTCTTTCCGCCTGCCTGGACCTGTTCGAGTTTCGGGCGGCACAGATCAAACGCGAACAGGAAGAAGGCGGCCGCAGCGTACGGGTTATGACCGTTCATGGCTCCAAGGGGTTGGAAGCGCCGTGGGTCATCCTGCCGATCGGACCGCAGCATACCAGCGCCAGCAAGGATGACCTATTGCTGCGTGGCGAGGATGGCGGCCTCTATCTCTGCGCCAATGGCCGCAAGGGCGATACCGCCGGCATCAGCGAAATCCGCGCGGCCAAATCCCTGAAGGACGAGCAGGAGGGCCTGCGCCTGCTTTACGTGGCCCTGACGCGCGCCCGCGACCGCCTGACGCTTTGCGGCTATGCCGGCAAGAAGACGCCGAAAGGCGTTGCCTTCGATCCCTGGTATGACCTGCTGTGCCATGCCTTCGATAAGCTGGAACACAGCGTGGAGGCCATGCCGCTGAAGGCACCCTTCGATGATCTGGAACAGGCAAACACCGCCGTGATCCGGCTCTATGGCCAGCGCTCGGCGACCTTAGCGGCCGAAGCCGCGATCACGCCGCCGGAGGTTATTTTGCCGGGTTTCGTGACCCGGATCGTGGCTCAGACCGAGGTCGATCTCGAGCGTGGGCGCGAGCGCTGGGCAGCGATTTCGCAGATGGGCGACGAGGACCGCGAAGACGAAGAACGTGCCCCCTCGCCGCTGGAATCGCAAAACGGCCTGGGTCGGTATCGCCGCGGCAACCTGATCCACAAGCTGTTTGAAATCCTGCCGGATATTGCCCCTGAAAAGCGCGATGAGATGGCGGCGCGCTATCTCGACCGCCAGCCAGATCTCAATGCCAGCCAGCGCCGTGAAATGGCCGGGGCGGTGATGGCCGTGCTGACTGATTCGCGCTTCGCCGAAGCCTTCGGACCGGATTCGCGTCCGGAAGTGGCCCTGGCCGGCAGTATCGGCAAATCCGTGCGAGGCGACGCCATCATGCTGTCCGGCCGCATCGACCGCCTGGTGGTGACGCCGGATCGCGTGGTGATCATCGATTACAAGTCCAATCGCCCGGCGCCTGATCGGGCTGAAGATGCCGCCATTGCCTATCAGCGGCAAATGGCCGGCTATGTCGCCCTGCTGCGCCAGATCTATCCGCAAAAGACTGTGGAAGCGGCCCTGCTATGGACCGACGGCCCCAAGCTGACGCCCTTAAGCGAGGCTTTAGTAAATCTCAGGCTTGATGAAATTCTCGTGCGTTGATTTCCGCCACCAATGCTCTTACATATTGGCTAATCGTTTGAAAGGAGCCGAATATGGCGACGCATAAAATTACCGACGAAAGCTTTGAAGCCGACGTTCTGAAGTCCGACACGCCGGTCCTGGTCGATTTCTGGGCCGAATGGTGCGGCCCCTGTAAGCAGATCGCGCCGATTCTCGAAGAACTGGCCGATGGCCTGGGCGGCAAGGTGAAGATCGCCAAGCTCAATATCGAGGATTCGCCGATGACCCCGTCGCGCTTCGGCGTGCGCGGCATCCCGACCATGATGCTGTTCAAGAACGGCCAAATGACCTCGATGAAGGTCGGCGCCATGCCCAAGGCGAAGCTGGTCGAATGGCTTGGCGAGAACGAAATCGCCTAAGCGCAACCCATCTTAAGATCAAAAAAGCCCGTTGCGTCCACG
Source organism: Asticcacaulis sp. (assembly GCA_024707255.1). Taxonomy (NCBI): domain Bacteria; kingdom Pseudomonadati; phylum Pseudomonadota; class Alphaproteobacteria; order Caulobacterales; family Caulobacteraceae; genus Asticcacaulis; species Asticcacaulis sp. The sequence continues at coordinate 1,099,654 of JANQAC010000001.1, forward strand.
CAGCGGGTTTTTTTTGATCTGGACTCCGGCGATAGCGGTAGCGTGAGAGGATCACGGATATCTGTGTAATCTGTGGATACGCTTCTTGCCAGCGTTGGTGCGCGCGTGAACATCCATTTTTGATCCACAGATTACACAGATATTCAGGGCAACCACACGCTACCGCTATCGTCGGCAGAGGGAAATCAGGTCAACGTGGCCATGTGTCTTCCGAGAGCGCCAGGCAATCGCCCACCAGATAGAGCGAGCCGCAGATCAGTACCCGGACCAGCTCTGGCGGCAACGATTTGATGGCATCGAGAGGGCTTGCAGCCACGCTGGCTTCCAGGCCCTTGCCTTGCGCGGCGGTGGCCAATTCGGCCGGGGGGATGGCGGCCTCGCTGCTGAAACCGACACAGTGGATATGCGCCTCAAGGCCGGCGAAATGACCGAAGAATTCAACGGCATCCTTGGTATTGATCAGTCCACAGATGAGATGCAGCGGCTTCGGATCACGCGCCTGCTGGCGGTCGATAAAGTCGCGCAAGGCTCGTGCGGCATGGGGATTGTGCCCGCCGTCCAGCCACAGTTCGGACGCGGTGTTGCCGAGCGCCTCATACAAAGGGCCGGCCTTAAGCGCTTGCAGACGACCCGGCCATTGCGCGGTTTTCAGGCCGGTTTCGATAGCCTCCGTAGAAAGGCCCAGCATCAATGCGGCCTTGATGGCCAGTCCGGCGTTTTCGATCTGGTGCGCACCGGCCAGCGCCGGCAGCGGCAGGTCATACAGCGCATCCTCATCCTGGAAGATCAGCCGGTCGCCTTCACGCCAGGCGTCAATGCCCTGCCCCATGCTGGTGAGGGAAATGCTGTGTTTCAGCGCCTGCCATTCCAGTGCCTGGGCCGCTTCGTCCGGTTGGCGGGCGCTCAGGGCGGGTGTGCCGCTCTTGAAGATGCCCGCCTTCTGGCGCGCGATCGTCGCCAGATCATTGCCGAGGAAAGCCTGATGATCATAGTCGATAGGGGTGATGATCGTCAGTTTCGGATGGGCGATGATATTGGTGGCGTCGAGCCGGCCACCGAGACCGGTTTCCAGCAGGAGCAGGTCAGCGGGCGTTTCGGAAAAAGCTAGAAAGGCGGCGGCGGTGGTCGATTCGAAGAAAGTCAGGGGTTGCCCGGCATTGGCGGTTTCGACGCGGTTCAGGCAATAGGCCAGATAGTCCTCATCGATCAGGGTGCCGGCCAGACGGATGCGTTCGGCGAAATGCACCAGATGCGGCGAGGTATAGACATGAACGCGCAAGCCCTGCGCCTCGGCCATGGCGCGCAGCAAAGCGATGGTCGAGCCCTTGCCATTGGTGCCGGCGACATGAACAACCGGCGGCAGTCTGTCCTGCGGTCGGCCCAGCGCTTCGCAGACGCCCAGCATCCGGTCGAGATTGAGGTCGATCAGCTTGGGATGCAGGGCTTTCAGGCGCTCAAGCGGCGCGTCGAAGGGCAGTAGGCGGTCGGTCATGTCATACTTCCCCCTCGCCCCGTTTACGGGGAGAGGGTCGGGGTGAGGGGCTGCTAATCGGTAAGGTTGCCCCTCACCCGGCCCTTCGGGCCACCCTCTCCCCGTAAACGGGGCGAGGGGATATATCCGCCCATTAGCACCTCAATCGGATTCAGGGGAGAGGTTTTGCTGCGTCCTTATCCGGTCGGCGGATCAGCCAGAAAATAATCGCACCACTGATAAGATAAAACAGCATGAACCAGCCATTTGCATGCCAGTCTTTCATCTCTGCTACCCTATCTTGCAATTGCGTGAAAAGTGGTTGTCTTGCGTCATCAACACTACTTGACCATGCCTCACCCAACCAGACCCCTATTGGAAATCCGATTAAAACAGCCGTTGCAAGATTGGACAACAAGCCTGTCCAACCAATTTTCTGCAAGAGGGCCTGAATGGGTAGACCAAACGTCAGAGAGGGAATACCCCAACCGATAGTACATAAATATAGGTTAGCAGGGCTCAACGCATAAAAGCTGGGCGTCCGATGCAGAAACAACCCGTCAACAATGCCTTTTAACAGACACATGCTAAGAACACCCCCGACCACTGAAGCGACAGCGACAAATGTCGATTTTGTCAGTCGCCCAAATACTCTGGTGGTAATTTCAAAAATCTCATAGCCTTCCATGGTTCCCCCCGTCACCACGCAAAGAATAACTTACGGGTCCAAGGTCGTTATGACCCTGGCTAAGCCGCCTTACGCTTGCCGCTCATCAGCATCGACATCAGCGCACCCAGCACTTCCGGCAGTTCGGAACGCGGGACGACCCGATCGACCATGCCTTTTTCCACCAGGAATTCCGAGCGCTGGAAACCTTCCGGCAGCTTTTCACGGATGGTGGTCTCGATCACGCGCGGGCCGGCAAAGCAGATCAACGCGCCGGGTTCAGCCAGGTGGATATCACCCAGCATGGCGTAGGAGGCCGTGACGCCGCCGGTGGTCGGGTCGGTCAGGACCACGAGATAGGGCAGTTGCGCCTTCTTCAGTTCCTGAATGGCCAGGGTCGTGCGGGCCATCTGCATCAGCGACAGAGCGCCTTCCTGCATCCGGGCGCCGCCGGCAGCGGTGAAGACGACCAGCGGCACCTGGCGCTCCACGGCGGCCTTGGCGGCGGCGATAAAGCCTTCACCGGCGGCCATGCCGAGCGAACCGCCCATGAAGGCGAAATCCTGAACGAGCACAATACAATCGACGCCCTGAACCTTGCCATAGCCAATCGCCATGACGTCGCGCTCGCCGGTGGCGTTGCGGGCGGCCTTCAGGCGGTCCTTGTAGGGCTTGCCATCAGAGAAATGCAGCGGATCTTCGACCACTTCCGGTGTCGGCAGGCTCTCGAACTGGCCGTCATCGAAGGTGAATTTCATGCGCGCCTTGGGGCCAATGCGCATGTGGCGACCGGACGGCGTCACCCACAGGGCGGCTTCCAGGTCGGAGCGGTAGATCATGTCGCCGGTATCGGGGTCTTTCACCCAAAGGTTTTCCGGCGTTTCGCGTTTGCTGCCGACGAAATTGGAGATGCCGGGGGCGATCTTGGACAGCCAGCCGCCCCGTTCGCGGCGCTCGGCGGATTTTGCGGCGGGGGGCAATTTGGGGCCCTTGTCGGACTTGTCAGCCATAGCCATACGTCATCTTACTCCGGTTACACCTGTGTTGCCGTTTTGGGCCGCCAGCCGAGCAGAATGGACAGCGTCTGCCAAAATGGCGGCCTTTTCCAGCACATTCGTGCGGTTCGGGTTATTTTCTGGTAAATTTTTCGTTTGCGCCAATGCCGCGATCTCGTCCACCAAGGCCGAGCCGACAACGGCGGCGTCGGCAATGCGGGCCACGCTGGCCGCGCTTTCCGGCGTGCGGATACCGAAGCCCACAGCCACCGGCAAGTTGGCGGCTTCGCGCACCCTGGCCACCTGGTCGGCGATGGCGTCGGCATCGACCGCCTTGACGCCGGTGACGCCGGCGACCGAAACATAATAGATGAAGCCGCGCGTGCGCCGGACAATGGTTTGCAGGCGGCTGGCGTCGGTGGTTGGGGTCGCCAGGCGGATCAGGGCGATATCGTTGGCATCGAGCGCATCGGTCAGCTCTTCGGCCTCTTCCGGGGGGCAGTCCACAACAATGAGTCCGTCGGCGCCGGCTTCCGAAGCCGTCCGGGCAAAACGCTCATAGCCGAGGAATTCGACCGGGTTCATATAGCCCATCAGGATGATCGGCGTGTCCTGGTCGGTCTCGCGGAAACGCTTCACCAGCATGAAGACATCACGCAGCTTGGTGCCGGCGGCGAGGCTGCGTTCGGCGGCGCGCTGGATGGTCGGCCCTTCGGCCATCGGGTCGGAGAAGGGGAAGCCCAGTTCGATGATATCGGCGCCCGCCGCGGGCAGGCCCTTCAGGATTTCAAACGTGGTTTCCGAGGTCCGGGTCGCCGGCCATGATATAGGCGATGAAGGCGGATGTGTTTTGCGCTTTCAGGTCGGCGAAGCGCTTGTCGATACGGGCCACACTCATGACAACAGACTCGCTCCCGCTTCACCCATGTGCTTGGCGACCGTGGCGATATCCTTGTCGCCGCGGCCGGAGAGATTAAGCACCACGATCCCACCCTTGCCGACTTCCTTCGCCAGTTCGCCGACACGCGCGATGGCGTGCGACGATTCCAGTGCCGGAATGATGCCTTCCAGTTTGCAGGTGAGCGCAAACGCGGCGAGCGCCTCCTCGTCAGTGGTGGTCACGTACTTGGCGCGGCCGATATCGAAGAGGTAGGCGTGTTCCGGCCCGATGCCCGGATAGTCGAGGCCGGCCGAGATTGAATGGCCTTCGAGGATCTGGCCGTCGTCGTCCTGGAGCAGATAGGTGCGGTTGCCGTGCAGCACGCCGGGGCGGCCGCCATTCAGCGAAGAGGCGTGGCCGTTATAGACGTCGAGGCCGTGGCCCGCCGCTTCCACGCCGACCAGCTTGACGGTGTCGTAGTCAATGAAGGGATGGAACATGCCGATGGCATTCGATCCGCCGCCGACGCAGGCGATCACGGCATCCGGCAGACGGCCTTCTCTTTCGAGGATTTGCGTGCGGGTTTCCTTACCGATCACGGTCTGGAATTCGCGCACCATCTCCGGATAGGGATGCATCCCGGCGGCGGTGCCGATCATGTAATAGGTATCGTGGACATTCGTCACCCAGTCGCGCAGGGCCTCATTCATGGCGTCCTTCAAGGTGCCCTGGCCATTGGTGACCGGGGAAACCGTGGTGCCCAGAAGCTGCATCCGGAAGACGTTCGGCTTTTGCCGCTCCACATCCGTGGCGCCCATATAGACGGTGCAGGGCAAATCAAAGCGGGCGCAGACCGTGGCCGAGGCGACGCCATGCTGGCCGGCGCCGGTTTCGGCGATGATGCGCGTGCGGCCCATGCGCTTTGCCAGCAAAATCTGGCCGATGCAGTTGTTGATCTTGTGCGCGCCGGTGTGGTTCAGTTCTTCGCGCTTGAAATAGATCTTGGCGCCGCCAAAATGCTCGGTCATGCGCTCGGCGAAATAGAGCGGCGACGGCCGGCCGACGAAGTGCGTCATCAGGCTGTGATATTCGGCCCAGAAACTTTCGTCATTCTTGGCGTCATGCCAGGCTTGCGTCAGTTCCAAAACCAGCGGCATCAGGGTTTCGGGGACATAAAGTCCGCCGAACTGGCCAAACCGGCCTCGGGCGTCCGGCTGGCTGTAGCTGTTTCTTAGAACGGGATCGCTCACCGTGAGAATTCCTTTAAGTTTAAGGTTGGGAGCCCGCTTATAGCGACTTTGCCGCTTTTAGGAAGCCCGAAATCAGCGCATTGTCCTTCACGCCGGGCGCGGATTCGACACCGGACGAGATATCCAGCATTGGCGCACCGGACTCTTTTACGGCGGCGCCGATGGTTTCGGATGACAGCCCGCCGGCCAAAAACCAGGGTTTGACTGCGGCGTGATGACGCATGAGCGTCCAGTCAAAGCTCAGGCCCAGGCCGCCCGGCAGGTCCGCAGTCTTCGGCGGCTTGGCGTCGAACATCATATATTCGACATATGGCTCATAGAGGGGCGCCTCATCGAGGTCGCTTTTTTCGCTGACACTGATTGCCTTGATCAGGGGCAAATGGGTTAACGCGGCGATCTCGGCCACGCGCTGCGGCGTCTCCTTGCCGTGGAGCTGGATCAAGTCGGGCTTTACCTCGTCCCGGAGCGTTTCCAGCAGGTCATTTTCCGGATTGACGACAACGCTGACAAGCGGAATGGTAGCGTTAACGCTGCGAATCGCCAGGATCAGGTCTTTCATGGCGTTGAGCGTCAAATGGCGCGGACTTTTGGCGAAATGGATGAAGCCCAAAAAGTCAGCGCTGTCATTGATCGCGGCGATTGCCGCATCCATTGTCCGAATTCCGCAAATTTTTACCGCAGTCGGCATAAAAAGACCTCGATTTGGTGTTGTTTTGGACAGATGCTTTAGTAAAAATCAAGATTTGGAAGTTAATTTCCAAACTTAATTAAGCCGGCCCACAAAAATAAAAAGGCCGGGTATAAAAATAAGAAGATAGGGCAAGGAAATTATGACGGATTACGTGTTGCTGAGTGATATCAGTAATGGCAGCTATCTTAAGCTGGCCATGGCGCGGCGCGGCGAACGCCCGCGGGAATCGACTCATTACGCCTGTAACAGTCTTGAAAGCTACAAGACAGCTATTTCCGACTTTCTGGAAGCGCAGGACAAGCCGCGACTGGCTGGCGCGGCCATTTCGGCGGCGGGCTGGGAACGCGGCGGGGTCATTCAGCTTCCCAATCATGGCTTTTCGATCGACCGTGCCGACATGCGCGGTTTTCTCGATACCCCGCGCATCAACCTGGTCAATGATTTCGTCGCCAAGGCCCTGGCCATTCCGCGCCTGCATGGCAATGAATGTGAAAAAAATCTGCGGTGGCGATGCCGTGGAAGAACAGGTTATCGCCGTGATCGGTCCGCACAACGGCCTGGGCATGTCGGCTCTGGTGCCGGACGGCATGGGCGGCTGGACGGCCATGCCGACTGAAGGCGGCCATTCCGACCTGGCCCCCACCTCGGATATCGAGGAAGCGGTGCTGCGCGTGCTGATCGACAAGTACGGCCATGTGTCACGCGAGCGCGTGATCTCCATTCCCGGCGTGGCCGATATCTGGGCCGCACTGGCACAGATTGAAGGCGATGACGCCAGGGCGCCATCCATCGAGGAAATCATCGCCCTCGCCTCGACCGGCGATCCGCGCGGCAAACAGGCGATCGACCTGAGCATGGGCTGGTTCGCCGCCATGGCCTCGGACGTGGCCCTGATCCTGGGGGCGCGCGGGGGCGTCTATCTGGCCGGCGACCTGCTCGACATGATCGGCGACCTGTTCGATGTGGACGCCTTTGTCCGGCGCTACAGTGACAAGGGCCGCCTGAGCAATTATGTGTCTGAGATTCCGGTCTACCGGACCCTGGCGCCGGATATGGAAATCATCGGCCTGGCGACCCTGTTCGACTGACGCCTAACAGTCCATTCCGGCCCACCAGGAAATGGGTCACTGCCAGATATTTCGGCTCTTCATTCATCTGATTTGAGAGTGTCTCAACACCGCGCTCGCGGGAATAGCTGAAATGAAGGTAGGTATCCCCCTTCTCGGTTACGGAAATAAGCCAAACCTTGTGATCGCCCCCAGTCAGAATTTGAAGGACATGAAAATGTGCCGCCCCTAAATCCCAATTTGACGGCAAATCGCCCATGCTTGGTACAGCAATGGCGTGTCCCGTTATTGAGGCACATAAAAGGCGTTTGGTAGAGCAGTCGGTATATTGGCCACCCTGATCACCACGCTCTTTTATATTGGCGGTTCCCTGATATGAAACGTGCTGTGCAACAGGATCAAAAACTATGAATCGATCGCCAGTATGGCTGACATAGACAATAGGTTTGGCCTCAAAGGCGAAAGTACTGCCCGCCAATAGCCAAAGTCCGAAAATCGAAGCCAGAACAGCATATTTCATCCTTTCCCTCCGCAGGATTCACGGATCACCAGTTGCGTCGGGATGCGCGTCATCTCGACCGGCTCATTATCAATCAGCGCCGCCAGGGTATCGACCAGCACCCGCGCGGCGGTGGTGGTATCCTGGCGCACGGTCGAGAGCGTCGGGTTGATGCAGGTGCAGGCCCACAAGTCATCGAAGCCCATGACGGATACGTCCTTCGGCACGTTCAGCCCTTGCTTTTGCAGGGACTGGATGGCGCCGATGGCCAGCAGGTCGGTCACGGCGAAGACGGCATCGAACGCCACGCCCTCATCGAGCAGGCGATCGATCGCCGCTGCCCCTTCCTCGCGCGAGATAAAGCAGTCGATCGCCAGCCCGGGATCCGGCGTCAGGCCAGCCTCGGCATGAGCACGCTGATAGCCCTTGTAGCGCTCGAAAAATTCCGAATGCGCTTCGGACGCCTCACCGAGAAAGACAATGCGCTTACGCCCCAGCTTGATCAGGTGCGCCACCGCCTCGTGCGCGCCCTCCTCATTCTGCGATCCGATGAACAGGTTGGGCGTTTCCGGCATGACCGGCCCGAAGACCACCCATGGCTCACCGACCTTGGCCAGCACCGCCACCTTGCGCAGATAGGATCTCGAAATCGCGGTAGCCCAGGAAGATGATGCCGTCGGCACGGCGCGAAAAGCCGTAATCGGCGCCCCAGTCGGCATCGGCCTTTTGCAACGACATCAGCACGTCGACGCCCTTGGCATTGGCGTAGTCGAGGATTGAACCGATCAGCGGCAGGAAGAAGGGATTGATGCGGTTATCGGAATGGTCGAGGTCTTCGGATACCAGCACGGCGATGGTGTTGATCTTTTTCGAGCGCAGCTTCCGCGCATTGATATCGACCGTATAGTTGAGCTGCGCAGCCGCATCGAAGACGCGCTGGCGCACCGCCTCGCTGACCGACGACGCACCGGAAAGCGCCCGTGATACGGTGGCCTGGGAGACGCCGGCAAGCGCCGCGATATCGAAGGAGGTGGGGCGTTTCATCGTGATCTTTGTTGTGGTTGTTCAGATGATTACATCTCGTGTGGAATTAGTCCAGATAATCGCGCATGATCTCGCTCACCCAGTCCATGAAGGCGCGGATCCGGCGAGCCTGATGACGGCGGCGGGGATAGACCATGGCGACCGGCAAGGGTTCAGCCTCATATTGCCGCAGAATTTCCACCAGCCGGCCCTCCGCCACATGCTGGCGATTGCCGGTGCGCGGGGATTGCAGGATGCCCAGCCCCGCCAGGGCGGCGGCACTGAAGGCTTCGGTGTTGTTGACCGTGATGCGCCCCGGCATATCCACGACCCTATACTCATCGCCATCGCGGTATTCGAAACCGAATGGCCGGCTGCCGAGCGTCAGGGCATAGTGGATCAGGTGGTGGCTTTTCAGGTCTTCCAGCGTCTTCGGTTCGCCGTGCCGCGCCAGATAGACCGGGCTGGCATAGTTTCCCATGTGCATCAGGCCAAGCGGTCGCGTCATCAGAGCGGAATCGGCCTGCGCCCCGACGCGGATCACACAATCGAAGCCCTCCGCCACCACATCGACCCGCCGATCCGTGCAGGACAGTTCAATCTCCAGTCCCGGATGACGATCGAGGAATGCCGGCAGGCGCGGCACCAGGAAATTGCGCGCCAGGCTGACCGGCATATCGACGCGCAGGGCGCCGGTCAGTTCGCGCGTCTGCGAGAACATCGACTCCAGTTCGTCGAGTTCCGCCAGCACCTCGCGGCAGCGTTCGTAATAGGCTTGCCCGTCATGGGTTAGCTGCACCTTGCGCGTGGTGCGGTATAGGAGCTGAACCTTGAGATGGGCTTCCAACTGGCTGACGGCCTGCGAAGCGCTCGATTTCGGCAGGCCCAGCGACAGCGCCGCCGCCGTGAAGCTTTGCAGCTCCGCGACCCGGACAAACAGGGACATGGCCTCAACGCGATTCATTGTTCCAATTTTCCGAACAGTGATGTCTGATATGGCAAATTTATCATCGAGATGAAAAACAGTAAACCTTGACCGCCCACTCAAAGGAGACTTTCCATGACCAACAAAATAGCTCTTATCACCGGCGGCAGCCGTGGACTCGGCCGCAACATGGCCCATCACCTCGCCGCCAAAGGCACCGACATCCTTTTCACCTACCGTGAGCGCAGGGACGAGGCCGACAGCCTGATTGAGGAACTGAAGCTGATGGGCCGCAAGGCCGTGGCCCTGCCACTCGACACGGGCGTTTCGGGCAGCTTTCCGGCCTTCGCCGCGCAGGTAAAGGACGCGCTGAAGACTAACTGGGGCCATAACGATTTCGATTTCCTGATCAATAATGCCGGCATGGCGCTCTATGCGCCTTTCGCCGAGGTCACGGAGGCGCAGTTCGACGGCATCATCAATGTCCACTTCAAGGGCGTTGTCTTCCTGACCCAAGCCCTGCTGCCGCTAATCAAGGACGGCGGCCGCATCCTCAACCTGTCATCGGGCCTGGCGCGATTCAGCTATCCGGGTTCAAGCATTTACGGCGCCACCAAGGCCGCCATCGATGCCCTGACGCGCTACATGGCGCTGGAACTGGGTCCGCGCCGCATCACGGTCAATGCGATCGCGCCGGGGGCGATCGAGACTGATTTCGGCGGCGGCCGCGTGCGCGACAATGCCGATATCAACGCCGCCATCGCCAAGCAGACCCCGCTCGGCCGCGTCGGCCTGCCGGACGATATCGGTGGCGCGGTGGCACTGCTGCTGTCGGACGAAGCCGGGTGGATCAATGGCCAGCGTATCGAGGTATCAGGCGGGATCCACGCCTAGATGCCAGTGAGGTCGACCACGATGCGCTTAGCTTCGAGGTCGATCTCCGGCACGTTTTCGTCGGTGAAGAGCAGGTAGAAGCTCGGCCCTTCCAGCGGCTTGATATCGAGCAGGTCGCCGGCGCCGAAATTATCGACATTCATCACCCGCCCGACCTCGGCGCCAGAGGCGTCATAGGCCTTCATGCCAATCAGGTCGGTGATGTAGTATTCGCCGTCTTCCACTTCAGGCAGGTCGGCGCGATCGATGTAGAGTTTCAGCCCCTTGATTTTATCGGCGGCGGTGCGATCAGGCACGTCCTCGGCCCTCACCACCAGCGTGCCCTTGTGCTCGCGTGCCTTGGTAATGACCAGGGCCGGTTCGCCCTTGTCGTTCAGCAGGGGGCTGTATTCCAGCACGCTGTAAGGATCTTCCATAAAGCTCAGCAGCTTGAATTCGCCCTGAAGGCCGACGGCAGCGCTCACCTGCGCGACAAAGATCAGATCGGGTTTGGTCATAAGGCGTTCCTATACAGAAAAAGGGCCGGGAGGCAAATCCCGGCCCTTTTCCAATTCCAGATAGCGGACGCTTATTCCGAAGCGGGCGCTTCTTCTTCGGCAGACGGGGCTTCTTCAGCCGGAGCGGCGGCAGCGGCGGCCTTGGCTTCTTCAGCCTCGGCCTTGGCGGCGGCTTCGGCGTCCAGGCGGTCCTGTTCGCGCTGGGCGCGTTCAGCCAGACGCTCCTGAGCCTTCTTGCCCGGCTGGCCCTTGTTCGGGTTGTTGCCGTGCTCCCACTTCACCAGGCCCTCTTGCGACAGGAAGCGCGCGACGCGGTCGGTCGGCTGGGCGCCCTTCTTGAGCCACTCGGCGATACGCTCGACCTTCAGGGTCACGCGCTGCGCGTCCTTCGGCAGCATCGGGTTATAGGTGCCCACCTTTTCGATGAACTTACCGTCGCGCGGGGCGGCGGCGTCAGCGATGACGATGGTGTAGTAGGGGCGCTTCTTGGAGCCACCGCGGGACAGACGAATCTTAAGCATTTCAGTATCCTAAAGTTAAACAGGTTATTTCTTGGTTGGGTCGAATGGCTTTGCACCGGGGAGACCCGGCAGGCCGCCAAACAGGCCCGATGGTGGAGTGGCGCCGGGGAGTTTCCCACCGCCCAAAGCTTTCAGTTTATCGAGATCGAGGGCGGGATTGAGCCCTTCCAGCGGATTGCCGCCGGGCCCAGCCTGCGTATTGACGCCCATCTTCTTGGCGATATCGGCCATGTTGGCCCCAGAACTACCCATGCCGCCGCCACCCATTCCAAACATTTTGGCCATCTGCCCCATGGCGCCTCGGCCATTGGAGCGCGACATCATCTTGAAGGTATCGGCCATCTGGCGGTGCTGCTTGAGCAGGCGGTTGATTTCGGCGACATCGACGCCGGCGCCGGCCGCGATGCGGCGCTTGCGCGAGGCATTGAGCAGGTCCGGCTTCTTGCGCTCCAGCTTGGTCATCGAGGAAATGATGGCCACCTGGCGGTCGAAAATCTTGTCCGAGAAGTTGGATTCCTCGATCTGCTTCTTGACCTTCTGCACGCCGGGCAACATGCCCATTATGCCGGTCATGCCGCCCATCTTCTTCATCTGCTGGAGCTGGGCGGAGAGGTCATCGAGGTCGAACTGGCCCTTGGCCATCTTGCGCGCCATGGCCTCGGCCTTGGAAGCGTCCAGCTCCTGCGCGGCCTTTTCAACGAGGGCGACGATATCGCCCTCGGCCAAGGATGCGGCCGGCGATGCGGCGGGCATCGAAGACATCGAGCGCCTCGACCTTTTCACCGGCGCCGAGATACTTGATCGGCAGGCCGGTGACGGCGCGCATCGATAGCATGGCGCCGCCGCGGCCATCGCCATCGGCGCGGGTCAGGATCAGGCCGGTCAGCGGCAGGCGCTCGTGAAAGGCGGTAGCCGTGCGTACGGCATCCTGGCCGGTGAGGCTGTCGGCGACGAGGAAGGTTTCGGTCGGGTTCGAGATTTTGGCGATCTCGGCGGCCTCGGCCATCAGGGCTTCATCGAGCGTGGTGCGGCCGGCGGTATCGAGGATCAGGACGTCATAGCCCTGGAGCTTGGCCGATTGCAGGGCGCGGCGCGTGATTTCAGCCGGGCTCTGGCCGGCCACGATCGGCAGCACATCGACCCCGGTCTGCTCGCCCAGCAGTTTAAGCTGCTCCATGGCGGCCGGACGGCGCGTATCGAGCGAGGCCATCATGACCTTCTTGCGATCGAACTTCGTCAGGCGCAGAGCCAGCTTGGCCGAGGTCGTCGTTTTACCCGAACCTTGCAGACCAGCCATCAGGATGACGACCGGCGGCACGGCATTGAGATTGACCGGCACCGGCTCCTCACCGCCCAGCATGTCGATCAGGCCGTCATAAACGATCTTGACCACCTGGTCAGCCGGCTTGACCGCTTTGATGATGGCTTCGCCGGTGGCCAGTTCCTTGGCGCGCGTCATGAACTGGCGGACGACCGGCAGGGCGACATCGGCTTCTAGCAGGGCGATGCGCACTTCGCGCAGCGCTTCGTCGACGTCCTTTTCCGAAAGGACGCCGCGGCCGCTGAGGCGGTCAAACAAACCGGAAAGACGGTCGTTCAAGCTGTCGAACATTGCCAAAAACCTTTAATCTGGAGCCGTGCGTTCCCTGAACTTTACGCAAAAACAAAATCCCCGAGGGCGCCACGCGCTGTCGGGGAGCCTTCCCAATCCCCCGTTCGATCCGTGTCGAAGCTTGTATTGGCAAAGGGTTTTTGCATGAAGCGCAAGTCTTGCGCGGATGTGGCGGTGTCTTTGACGGATAACCAGGCCGGAGTCAAGTCCAGCCTTTCGCCGGTAGTGACTCAGTTTGATTTGACCCCGTTGCTGGAACCAGCCCGCTACTGAAAATGCGCCTCGTAACATGCGTCACCCGTACATTTCGGATGACGGAAAGCGAGGCTAAAATGGTCGAAGAAAATCTGATTTTAAAATTCACGGTCCACAATAAGGCATACTGGATTATGCCTGAGGAGCGTTCATGTGGCAACCGACGCTATGAAGGTTATATCGACGGTGTGTATGTGGTCACAGAACCGACAAGGCATGAAGTATGTCGAAGCCTACTTACTCTGGCGAGCTGAATTTATTGGCGAATGTTACCGAATTCGCCTTTGCGGTTGAGGACGGGACGACCTGCGTGCCGGGTCTCTATAGCTGAGCGTATTATAGTCCGAAAAGCAGACCTTGCATTTCTCTGCCATTCCTGGTGCCTTTTCTTCTGCCAGCGCTAAAGCATCACCGACTGTTTCACAAAGCCAGAATTGGCCGGATTGCTTAGAGGAACCTGAGCCATGGCGCGCATTCTTGCAACTCGAATGATGGACCTTGGCGTAGTCACCATCACGGCTCAGATACACAAAATACGACGGTTCAATTACCATTTGAGCTTCCGTACATGTGGGCTCGATCGACTGTTCATCGGTCGGCAGCTTAGCGGCTATCCGTTTTTCAGCCGTATAGGCATCGATGAGATCGAGAAAGTGCTCCCACTCCCACCGCGTGTCGTCAATCCCCGCTGCAATGGCGGGTGTTGTCCCGAGAGTTTTGTGAATACGGCAAAAGTTGTAATGAAAGACGTATAGGGCGATTGTTCGTTTTAGGTTGGTCAGGTTCTTGGAGTAACCTGTGGTCTTTCTGACCATGCGGCGAAGATTCTGGCGCAATTTTTGAAAAAAGCTTTCAATATGATTTGTCGTGGCGAACGCAAGGTCGGGATTTCCAACAACAACTTCGGCAGCAAAATATTCAGCACTTTCTGCGCGGCTTTTTTTCTTTTGATGACGATGCTGCTTGTCCCCCAACTCCTCTCGAAGGCGCTCCTCTTCTGCGTCTTGTTTTTAACTGTCGCATAATCAATATTCGCGCCAAAACTATTTTCAATTGGTCTCCGATAGGAGGCCAAGCTGTCTGTTGTAAGCTGAAACCGACCACTAATTCTCTCAGCCAATCCCTCAATAAAGACTTGCCCGTCGGCGTATGTTCGCGCGCTACCCCTCCGTGAATATCGTCGCCCACACGATCGGCACGGTTCATTTCATTGCGAACGTAGTTGGTGACAGCCGTATATAACGCAGCTTCTTGAGGTGAAAATTCAAAGGTCGCTGTATAGGCCCTGCGTTCAGGAAACAAAGGCGTGCCATCAAAGCGATACAACTCTTCCTTCGTGAGCCTTCGCATCATGTCGCTGACATCTGCTTTGTGAACGCCCTCGCGTGGCTTACCCTCAAACCGGTCACTATCGAGAAGTCCCATGAATAATTGGAAGTCGGCCTCTTTGCCATTGTGTGGCGTAGCCGACATCAACAACAAGTTACGAGTTTTGGCGCCCAGCAGCTTACCTAACCTGTGTCTTTGGGTTTCCTTGACCTCATTGCCAAAGTACGAGGCAGACATGCGGTGCGCTTCGTCACAAATGACGAGGTCCCATTCAGGACCGGCTTCGAGCTTGGCCTTTAATTCATCCGATCGCGCTGCCATATCCAGGCGCATTATGAGGCGCCCGTGATCAACAAAGGGGTTGCCGGTCAACGATGCCTCGATCTGGTCACGCGTAACTATTCTGAAGTCGAGCCCGAATTTCTCCTTAAGTTCGTCCTGCCATTGCTCAACAAGCGATCCAGGCGCGACAATCAAACAACGTTCCAAGTCCCCCCGAATGATCAATTCCTTGATCAGCAGGCCAGCCATAACCGTCTTGCCTGCGCCGGGGTCGTCAGCCAGTAAAAATCTGAGCGGCTGGCGTGGAAGCATTTCGCCATATACGGCTGTGATTTGGTGGGGAAGCGCCTCGATAGTTGACGCGTGCACTGCAAGGTACGGATCAAAAAGATAGGCCAATCGAATTCGAAGTGCCTCTGATGCAAGCCTCAGTAGATCGCCGTCACCTAGAAAACCAAACGCTCGTCCGGTATCAGCCAGCTCTAGACTCAGCTCATCGGTTCGGAAGACAATGCGCTGATCCACTCGCCCATTGACGCGAAATACGACGTCCACTGCTTGGTCCCCGAACCAATTAGCGCTCACAATCTCGACGGGTTCAACGCCGGATATTCCACGAACTCTCGTGCCTGGCTTGAGCTCTTCTAGTTGCATTGAGTTATACGCCTCCCAAGAAATTCATAGCATTGCTTCAACCCTGGCGGCAACCAAAGGGAGAAATTTCTTATTCTTGAGAAGATAAAGAAGCTGATTTGGCAGAAACCAACGTGAACGATATGAAATCGCCTTTTATTTGCGCTTTAGTGCCATGTCCTTAGCCAATGCGAGAATTTTCGCTCTTGAAGGCTGTGAAGAAGTCTCTGGGTAACGTTGGAAGTCTGCCCACAGAATGTTTGCATTGCCAGAAATTGCTCTAAGAGCCGTTAGGGTTGATTTTCTGGTGGACTGCGCTGGCATAATAGTGACCTCTATGGCTGATTATAACCCAGTTTAAAAAAATGTCCTGACCATTTTTTTGTGTTTTTGAGACGATCAGTCGAAGAATCGATGGCTCACACGCCTCAGAAGTGCATGGATCGTTTGTTCACGACTGGGAGTTCTAACGCACCAGTTGCCGTCAATCGCACCAGCGTATTCTACTCGACCACTTACAGTCTCTGGTCGAATTTGAAAATTCTGCCAGGCAGCAGGGATAATGATATTTTCAGTCCTGTTAAACATGTGAAGTCTCCGTTAGTTACACGGATGACTTCTCGCAGAGCTAAGGCTCCAGCAACTGGGGCAAATCAAACTGAGTCACTGCCCTTTCGCCAGGCCACCGCCCTGTCTTAGAACGTCTGCCTCAAAACGTCCGGCTCAGCGATACGGCCAGGGAGACAGGTGTCCGTATCTCCCAGACCTCGCTACCGCTCCACGCGCCGGCACGATTGGGCGTATAAAGGTCGCGGTAATAGGTATTGCGAATGCCGGAGAGCCCGTTGACCTCCACGCGCAGCCGGGCCTGAAAAAAACGGCTGGTTTCGAGGAAAAGATGCAGTTCGGCGGCGTGTTCCTGCAGGCGTGTTTCATCAGCATACCACAGATGCGCCTGATAGCCGTCGCTATAGTCTATGCCCCATGACAGCCTGATCGATGGCAGATCATGGCGGAAAGAGGCCGCGAATTCGTCCGGATGGGTAGCGGTAATGGCGCGCCGCTCGCCGGTTACCGGATCGACAACCTCGGTATCAAGCCAGGCCTGGCGCAGCTTCAGCAGTCCGCCGCGAAACCAGCGATCCACCGGCAGTTCGAGACCGGCCGACAGGCTGCGGACGCGTGCGCTTTTCACATTGACGACGCCGATGCCGCCCGACGGCAGCACCGCGGCTTCCAGTACATTCTGCCGCCAGTCAGAATAGGCATTGAGATTGAAAGCCCCACGTGTGCCGAAGCGCCGGTCAAAATCGAAGGCGAGGGTCGTCCGGCTGTCGGGCCCCAGGTCAGTATTGCCGGCGGAAACGGTGCCCTGGGCCAAGTCGGCGGAAGCGGCGAAATCACCAAAAGACAACTGCCCCACCGAGCGCCGGGCGGACAGGCGCAGGGTGTTGTGGGGATCGGGCGTCCAGGTAACGGCCAAGTGCGGCTTTAGAAAGGCGAAGCAGTTGCTGGTGGCCGCGTCCGCTTCGGCCTTGATCCTTGAAACCTCATAGGCTACCCCAGCCGCGACCGTCCATTTCGGCGCAGCCTGCCAGTTCAGGGCGCCAAAGGCTTCCATACGCGCTTCGGAAACAAAGACACGGCTTGTCGCCCGTCCGCTGAAAAAGGACTGGCTGTCCAGCGTGTTCCAGGCCATTTCCACCCCCGCTTCCGGCCGCCAGATGCCGTTCCCGCCTCTGATCACGGCGGCGCGCAAAATGCGTTCACCTGATGTTGACCGGCTTTCATATCGATCGATCGTTGAAAGGGCATCGCCTGTTTCACCTTCCTGGCTGAGGGATATCAGGTTCAGGTCGGTGCTTCTGGCCATACCCAGCAGTTTCAGGCTGTAGTCATTGCCGAGCCCACGCGTCCAGTCGAAACCGGCCTCGCCCCGCAATCGGGCGGTATGCTTGGGAAAGCGGTCGGTCAGGTCGTCAGTGTGGAAGGCGAAGGCTTCATCCAGGCGGGCGCGCGCCAGCATGAGGTTCATCGTCATCCGACCGGACCCCAGCGGTCCGCTCAGTGTCAGCCGTTGCGACCATTCCGGATAGTTCGTCCGAAATGTCAGGCCGTCGTGGCGTGTCTGCATTCCGGTCGTATCGAACAGGTCACGGTGGCCGCGCGACTGTTCGCCCGTCGCCTCATAGGCGGTCGTCGAAGCCAGATGAAAATCGCCCAGTGTCCGGAGGACCGTCAGACTGGCGCTGCCATACAGGCCATCGTCCAGACGGCTGAGACCCAGACTGCCAGACAGGGCTTGAGGCGCTTCGGCACGAACAATATTGGCCATCAGCGACTGGCCGGACTGGTCTCCGGCGGCGTCTCCGCCCCGGAAAATCTCGATACGTGCCACGGCCTTTGCCGGGATGCCGGCAAGGGCCGCCGTCAGTCCACCGGTCTTGGTAGCCGAGCGCTTTCCATCGATCAGGACATTGCCGCCGGCCTCGCCATAGCCCCGCACGCCCTCATTGCCCGGATCGAAGCTGAATCCCGGCAGGCGCCCCACCATGTCGAGCGCGGTCTGCGGCGAGAAAGGTGAGAACCAGACCGCTGGATAAGATTCAACGGCAGCCGCGGCGGCACCATGAGCCTGCGCATCCTGGGCGGTTACGGACTTGCTTGAAAAGCACATGCTCAGAAGGGCGGCAAACGCCGCTGCGCCCAGCCGCTTGCCGCGATCAGTGCGCTGTTGTAGAGAGAACATCGGTTTGAATCCTTTAGGGTTTTGGAATACCCTTGGATAACCGCCGTCGAAATCCGCGCCAGCGGAGAGGGATATATGGCGAGATGGCTGGGACAGGTCGCCCGCCGTGGGGACGAAAGGTGGAAATCGCGTGACGAGTGACAGTGGCAGATTGCGGCGTCTGGCCTTGCCCGCTGTCGTGGTTGGCCTGCTTGGCATCGCCATCATCGGAAACACAGCCGCCAGCTTCGATCAGGCGGTGCGTTCCGGCCATGCGGCCAATCTCCCGGCCATTCTCATCGATGAAATTTCCAGCGGCGCGATCTGGCTGATGCTCATGGTGGTCATTGTCCGGATATTTCGCTGGGCATCGCCTCACCGCCTGCCTTGGGCGGCGATTCCACTCGTCCATGCCATCGCCATTCCCGCCGTGTCCCTGACCCATTTAGTCCTGACGCGCGCCCTTAGGGTCATCATCTATGCCACCATGGACCAGAGCTATCTCTTCAGGTTCACGTGGCCCGATTTTTTTCAGCGACCTGTACAAGGACGTGCTCAATTATCTGCTGTTTGGCTTGATCTGGCTAGGTCTGGAACGGCTGCTGGCCGGGCGTGAAAAGCAGGAAACCGCCCTGCCCCCGACCACGTCTCCGGTATTGGAAGTGCGCGATGGCGCTCACACCCGGTATGTGCCGATGGCGGATATTCTGTGGGCCGAAGCGGCTGGCAACTATGTCGAACTGCACATGGCCTCGGGCCGCCCTCTTTTGATGCGCACGACCCTGGCAGCCCTGGCCCAACGGTTGAACGAAGCGGGCTTCGTGCGTATCCACCGGTCTCGGCTCGTCAATCCGGCCGCCATTCAGGCCATTGAGAACCTGCCGGCGGGCGATGCGGTCCTGCGCCTGTCCAATGGCGCGACGGTTTCGGTCAGCCGGACCTACCGGACGGACATCGTCCGGCAACTGGCCGCCCGCACGACAACTGCCTGACGCGGTCCGTCAGAGCCAGGCATTGAATGGCAAGTCAGCCAGCTCGTCATGCCGCCACGGCGCGTGCAGGTCGCGGATCGCCTGCACACCGGCCGCGCCCAGAGCCTTGCGCAGGCCCGGCTGGTCGGTCAGTTGCCGGATATCGGTCACCGCTTCAAATATGTGCGGATCGGCCCAGACCTGAATCGGCTCGCGCTTCACCATACTGTAGCCGCCCTCCGGATCGGAAACCGGAATAAGCGATGACTTGATCAGCCGCGAATTCTGCGGCGTCATGAAATCGATATTGCCCGACCAGTCGGTGGCGATCACCGCCACGCCGGCGGCCATGGCCTCGGCCAGGGTCAGGCCGAAGCCCTCAGCGCGATGCAGCGACACAAGGATATCGAAGGCGCCGATATAGGCTTCCATGTCAGCCTCGCTCAGGCGCTGATCCATGATGCGGATATCGCTGCGTTTGGCGGCAATGGCCAGCAGCCGGCGCTCGGTGGCGCGATCATCGGACAGGTCGCTGACCTTGACCGTCAGGCGGGCCACCGGATTTTCTTCGGGGAAGGCTTCCTGCCAGGCGACCAGCACGCCCCAAGGGTTTTTACGCGCCGCCGATGACTTGGTATCGAACAGGCACAGCACCTCGCACAACTCATCGGACAGGCCGAAGCGGGCGCGGGACAGGGCGTGGCGCGCCGGCGGCGGCAGGGGCACCGGATGCGGCATCAGGCGCAGACGCGGGATCAGGTCGGCGCGCAGGGCATCATTAAAGGTGGCCACCAGGGCATCAAACACAAACCGGCTCGGCACCCAGATTTCATGCAGGTAGTCAGCAACCAATATCCAGTCGCGCGGCGCCTTGGGCGTTTCCCACGCCCAGTAGGCGATGCGATAGCGATCGGCCCACTGCACCGGATCATGCGCCATCAGGGCCACCAGCACTTCCGGCGCATTGGCGTGTATATACCAGACCCCGCCCTTACCGGGCAGTTCGGCGCCTTCGCTGATATAGTGTCTGAAGCACGGACGGATATCATGTTCGATCAGATCATAGCCCGCCGCCCTGAAAGCATTGGCACTCAGTCGACCGCCCTGGGCCACGCCGGTGCTTTCATTAAAGAAGGCGGAAACGACCAGAGGCCCTTTTGTCAGGACGGCCTCGGCAGCCTTGGTCCAGCCGCGCGCCTTGGCCCGGCCCAGCAGGTTGAGCGTGCCGTGGATCAGGGGCAGACGATATTTCAGCGGAAGGTGTCGCAGGCCCAGCATGTCATAAACCGGCAGGAAAAGCCTGCCTATACAGGCTTATCGCCTTAAAGGCCAAGCCATTTGCGGCGCTGCGACCAGTAGGACTGGAATTGATCGGCCTGATCCTTGTCCTCGAAGGTCACGACCTTGATTTGATGGTCGCCAGCCGGATCGGAGCGCAGGGCGATGGAATCAGCATCATTTACGGCAGCAGCTTCGACGAATTTGAAAAAAGCCCCAAAGAAGGCATCAGCTTCAGAATCGGTATTCAGATCGAACTCTAAACTGATCACGCTGCACCTCTGACTTCATTTCACTTGCAACAGCTAAGGCGAGGAGGCCCTGACCGCCATGTGGAAACCGGGTAAAAATAATCAGGTTTCTGCAAATGACAGTGCGCCGCACAATAGATAGTGAAACCCATTCATCGCGGCGAGTCAAAAAAATTAAGCAAAACTTAATGCACTCGCCTCCCGGCTGTGACCGTAAAGACGCTTAATGCAGGGATGACAGCCTTGTCACCCCTGCGATCAATTTATTTTGAGACAGTTTTAAAATTGTCCGTGCGCGGACAACGGGCAGAAAAAGTTATACTTTTTCCGCCGCCTTTACCGGCTTATCGTTCGGCAGGAGGAGCTTTTTCACATTCCTGGCGGGCTTTATGCTTTTTCCGCCGCGCGCACTGACTTATCGCTTGGCATTAAAAGCTTCTTCACGTTGCGCGCGGCTTGGCGGATGCGCGCCTCGTTCTCGACCAGGCCGAGACGGACATAACCTTCGCCATATTCGCCGAAGCCGAGACCAGGCGCCACGGCGACGTGGGCTTCCTCGATCAGCATCTTGGCGAATTCCATCGATCCCATATGCTCGAATTTCGGTGGAATTTTCGCCCAGGCGAACATCGAAGCCGGCGGCGGCGGAATATCCCAGCCGGCGCGCTTCATCGAGTCGATCAGCACGTCGCGGCGCGACTTATAGGTGGCGCGGATCTCGGCGACATTATCCTGCGGGCCGTTGAGCGCGGCGGCGGCGGCCACCTGAATCGGGGCGAAACCGCCGTAGTCGAGATAGGATTTCACACGCGCCAGCGCCGCGCAGATCTGGGCATTGCCGACCACCATGCCGACGCGCCAGCCGGCCATGGCATAGGTTTTCGACAGCGAATTGATCTCGACCGAGCGCTCGATGGCGCCCTCGACCTGAAGGATCGACGGCGGCGGATTGTCCTCGAAATAGATTTCCGAATAGGCGATGTCCGACAGCACGATCAGGTCGTGCTTTTTGGCAATGCGGATGACTTCCTTGTAAAAATCGAGATCGACCCACTGCGCGGTTGGATTCGAAGGGTAGGACACAATCATCACGGACGGCGTCGGCACCGAGTGCTTGACCGCCTTTTCAATGCCGGAGAGATATTGTTCCGGCGACAGCGCCGGCACATGGCGGATCACCCCGCCGGCCATCAGGAAACCGAAGGCGTGGATCGGATAGGCCGGATTGGGACAGATCACCGTATCGCCGGGCGCGGTGATCGCCATGGCCAGGTTGGCGAAGCCTTCCTTGGAGCCGAGCGTGGCGACGACCTCGGTATCCGGATTGAGTTTGACGCCATAACGGCGGTCATAATAGCCGGCCATGGCCTTGCGCAGGCCCTGCACACCCTTGGATACCGAATAGCCGTGCGTCTTCGGCTTCTGCACCGTCTCGATCAGCTTGTCGACGATATGCGGCGCCGTCGCCATGTCGGGATTGCCCATGCCGAAATCAATGACATCCGTACCGGCTGCGCGCAGACGTGCCTTCACCTTGTTGACTTCTTCGAAGACATAGGGAGGCAGGCGGCGAATACGGTAAAAGTCACGCATGACGGAAGAAGGGTCCTTGTATGGGCTGAATGGGAGGGGTCATATGACGCATCCCAATTCGTTTGTCATCCCATCACAGCCATTTTTTTCGGAATATTTTGCACAAATGTCGGAAAATTTCCCAAAAAGAGCGCGTATTGCAAAGAGAGCCCCATTCGGGTTCTCATGCCTCGACATGGACACGCAGGCGCTCCAGCGCGCCCTCCCATTGACGGGAGATAATGTCGAGGTAATGGCGAGCGTCATCGAATTTCGGTCGCTCCAATTGCCAGACCGTCGTGCGGCCTATACGCAAGTGAGTTACCAGACCAGCCTTTTCCAGCACATGCAAGTGTTTGGTGACGGCTTGGCGGCTCATATCGGCCTTGCCGGTCAGGCTGACGATCGAAGCGGGGCCATTGCGCAACCGCTCGACCAGGGCCAACCGCGTCTCATCTCCGAGGGCCGCAAAAACCGCCGCCTCAGAGGGCAAGATAGGCCTCGATCAGTCTGATCTGCGCTGTCCAGCCGCCGTCATTGGCGGTAAAGGCCTTGGCGCGACGCTCCAGCGGAATGTTTTCAAAGCCGTTTTCGGTAATGACCAGCCGCACCCCTTCCGGCACTTCGGCAAGCGAAAAGGTGCAAAGCGTCATCGGCTCCTGACTGTAATCGTAGTCCTTCTCGACACCGTAGGGATGCCAGTAAAAGGAAAAGCGCGTCTGTGGCGTGATTTCGCCGACCACGATCTCATACGGTGTGCCCTCATAGGGTTTCTGCATGGCGGCGATCTCGTCATTGACCGTGGTCGGCACAATGACGCCCTTCAGCTTTTCGCCCGCCTCGAAAGGCCCGTCGAAACGCACCCCGAACCACTGGCCGAACTGACCGGCCTCGCTGATCGCCGCCCAGACCTTGCTGAGCGGCGCTTTTAGCACGATTTCCTTGCGTATTTCGTTTTGCATTTTGGCAACTCCCTGGTTGCTTTTTTACGCCTGGCCGCCCAAATACGCAACCAAAAAGTTGCTATTCTATTTTGAGCACTACCGGTTCCTGTTTGCGCAGGGAGAGCGAAATAACTGTGGCCAGGATGAGCGCCGTGCCCAGCCAGTCATATAAGCCAAAGCGCGTACCCAGCCAGATGATGCCGATCAGGGCCGCCGCCAGCGGTTCGGCGCAGGCCAGCAGGCTGGAGGTTTCCGGCCCGACGATCCGCACCGCCGTCAGATAGGCGTAGAAGGGGATCAGGGTGCCGAAGACGATGACGAAGGCGAAGGCGCCAATAGCCGGCGCGTCCCAGATGCCGGCCATCACCCAGGGTGGATGAATGGCACTGAGCGCCAGCCCGCCGATCAGCATTCCCCAGCCGATGACGATGGGCGGTGAATAGCGCGACATAAGCTTGAGCGGCTGGATGGAATAGAAGGCCAGGGCCATCGCCGAGGTCAGCCCCCAGACCAGCGCCATTTTCGAAATCGACAGGCTGTTGAGGCTGCCGTGTGTCACCATGAAGAAGGTGCCGGCCACGGCCATGGCGACACACACCAATTCAAACGGCGTCGGCCAGCGCTTTTTCTGCCAGGCGAACCAGCCGACGATCAGCACCGGTCCGGTATATTGCAGGACGGTCGCCGTGGCGGCATTCGAGGCATTAATGGCGGCAAAGTATGTATATTGCACGGCCAGCATACCAAACAGGCCGAACACAGCCATGCGCAGGGCATCCGTCTTGTTGGTCCAGACAGTGAAAAAATCACGCGGCGCACGCAGGGCCACAAAACCCAACATCAGCACGCCGGCCGACAACATGCGCACCGCCACCAGCCATTCGGTATTGACCCCGCGATGGGCAAAGAGGAACTGCCCGGCCGTGCCCGACACACCCCACAGCATGGCGGCACCAAATGCCAGTCCGCAGCCTTTGAGATAGTCGGGTTTCATGATGCGCGCCTCTATAAACGGCGCGCAGTCCTATTCCACCGTTACCGACTTGGCAAGATTGCGCGGCTGGTCGACATCCGTGCCCTTGTGGACGGCGGTGTGATAGGCCAGAAGCTGGATCGGCACGGAATAGACCAAGGCGGCAGTGAAGGGATCGCAGTCAGGCGCCTGGATCACTTGCAGTGATTTGGCGGCATCGCCGGAAAGCGCCGGCACCTTGTCGGGCGCATTCGTGATCATGATGACCCGGCCGCCGCGCGCCGCCACTTCCTGTACATTCGAGGCGGTCTTCTCGAACAACTCGTCATCCGGCGCGATGACCACCACCGGCGTATTCTCGTCAATCAGGGCGATCGGGCCGTGCTTCAGTTCGCCGGCGGCATAGCCCTCGGCATGGATATAGCTGATTTCCTTGAGCTTAAGCGCACCTTCCAGAGCCAGCGGATAGGTTTCGCCGCGGCCAAGATAGATAACGTCACGCGCCTTCGACAGGTCATTTGTGATGCGGACAATGTCGCCATCCATGCCGAGCGCCTCGGCGATCAGGCCGGGCGCGGCCAGCAGGGTCTGGACCAGGCGGGCTTCCTCGGCGGCATCGATACGGCCACGCTGGGCCGCGGCGGCCACGGCCAGCGACAGCAGGGCCGACAACTGGGCGGTGAAAGCCTTGGTCGAAGCGACGCCGATTTCCGGACCGGCATGGGTCGGCCACAGCAGGTCGGCCTCACGCGCCATGGTCGAGGTATGCACATTCACCACGGCGGCCGTTTTCAGCCCCTGCTCCTTGCACCAGCGCAGGGCGGCCAGGGTATCGGCGGTTTCGCCCGATTGCGAGACGGCGACCGCCAGAACGCCGGGCATCATGGCCGGGCTGCGATAGCGGAATTCTGACGCCACCTCGACATCGACCGGCAAGCCGGCCAGTTTTTCAAAGGCATAGCGCGCGATCGAGCCGGCATAGTAGGCGGTGCCGCAGGCGATGATCTGCAGACGCGAAACGGTGGAAAAATCGATTCCCGCCTTGATGTCGGCGCGCACACGGCCGGTTACCGGATCGAGATAGGCGGCCAGGGTGCGTTGCGTGCTCTCCGGCTGCTCATGCACTTCCTTTTCCATGAAGTGGCGATAGCTGCCCTTTTCGACCAGGGCGGCCGAGGCGGAGACAGTGACGGCCGGGCGATTGACCAGATTGCCCGCGGCATCGCGCACCTCGGCACTGTTCTGGCCAAGGATGACCCAGTCGCCTTCTTCCAGATAGCTGACGCGGTTGGTGAACGGACCAACGGCAAGCGCGTCTGAACCGAGATACATCTCATCGCCGCCCCAGCCGACCACCAGCGGTGACCCCCGACGCGCACCCAAGAGGGTGCGGTCTTCGCCATCGATCAGGATAGCCAGGGCATAGGCGCCATGCAGGCGATCGAGCGTGGCCTTGAAAGCATCGCGCAGGGCTGCGCCGGTGGCCAGTTCGGCATTTAGCAGATGGGCGATGACCTCGGTATCGGTGTCGGAGTAGAACGCCTCGCCCTGCGCCATCAGGCCGGCCTTTAACTCGGCGAAGTTCTCGATGATGCCATTGTGGACCACCGTCACCTTGCCAAAACGGTGCGGGTGGGCGTTCCGCACCGAGGGCGCGCCATGGGTGGCCCAGCGCGTATGGCCGATGCCGACCTCGCCCGCGATGGGCTCCTCTTCGATAACGGTTTCCAGATTGCGGATCTTACCCTCGGCGCGACGGCGCTGGGTGCCGGTTTCGGTCTGCACAGCTATGCCAGCGGAATCGTAGCCGCGATATTCGAGCCTGCGCAGGGATTCCAGCAGACGCGGCGCGACGG
The DNA here is from genome assembly GCA_024707255.1 of Asticcacaulis sp. Taxonomy (NCBI): domain Bacteria; kingdom Pseudomonadati; phylum Pseudomonadota; class Alphaproteobacteria; order Caulobacterales; family Caulobacteraceae; genus Asticcacaulis; species Asticcacaulis sp. The sequence continues at coordinate 1,125,718 of JANQAC010000001.1, forward strand.
GTTCATTGCCGATAATACCGATAATTCCGCACATATGCCGGGCTCCTTTTCGCCAATAGCGCTAAAATGCGACTTTCAAATAGCATATGAAAAATAAATTTGCTATAAATTCGTATTGCGAAAAATTGCTGCCCCGGTATCGAATTTCGCCAAAAATCAGCCACCAATTCAACAAATTTAGCATTTGCTCTCCAGAAGACGCGAAATTTACAATTCGTGACGAGAGGTGGCGCCCATTTACGCAATAAATTAATTGCAAATCAGGCACGGCCGGCTTATCAAGCCATAAATCAGGCGTAAGGAGCCGGTCAGATGGGCGACAATAAGTGGGAAAAATTGCAAGGTGCGGTCAGCGCCTCCGGCATTTCGATCAAGGATGTGGCCGAGGCTGCCTCCATCGCCCAGAGCAGTATTTTCCGCGCCCTGAACGGTTCCACCAAGGCGCCGCGCCCCGAGACCGTCGATAAGCTCGAAGCCGCCTTTGTCTCGCTCCTGACCCAGAAAATGGCCGACTACCGCCAAGCCCTATCCGTTTACGGCTATAACCCCATCCGCAACCGCAATGAAGAAATGGCCACCCATATGCCCGCCATGACCCAGACCCGCAAATATTTCGGCACCGACGGCATCCGCGGCCAAGCCAATACCTTCCCGATGACGGCCGAAGTTGCCTATCGCGTCGGCATGGCCGCCGGCAAGATGTTCATGTCGGAAACCGACCGCCGTCACCTGGTCGTCATCGGCAAGGATACGCGCCTGTCCGGCTATATGATCGAGCCGGCCCTGGTGGCCGGATTCACCTCGGTCGGCATGGATGTGCGCCTGTTTGGCCCCTTGCCCACCCCCGGCGTGGCCATGATGACCCGCTCAATGCGCGCCGATCTCGGCGTCATGATCTCGGCCTCGCACAATGCCTTCGCCGATAACGGCATCAAGCTGTTCGGCCCGGATGGCTACAAGCTGTCCGATGAAGTCGAACTGGCGATCGAAGCGCGCATGGACGGCAATATCCTTCTGGGCGTCGCTGAGCCACAAAAGCTTGGCCGTGTCGCCCGCGTCGATGACGCCCAGTGGCGTTATGTCGAAATCGCCAAGGCCACCTTCCCGCGCCACCTGACCCTGAACGGCCTGCGCATCGTGCTCGATTGCGCCAATGGCGCCGCTTACAAGGTGGCCCCGCTGGCGCTCTATGAACTGGGCGCGGAAGTCTTCCCGCTGGGCGTCACACCCGATGGCCTCAACATCAATGAGAAGTGCGGCTCCACACAGCCAGCCGCGATGGCGCAGAAGGTCAAGGAACTGCGTGCCGATATCGGCATCGCCCTCGATGGTGATGCCGACCGCGTGGTGATCTGCGATGAGCACGGCCAGATCGTCGATGGCGACCAGATCATGGCCATCGTCGCCGGCGCCCTGGCGCGCAAGGGCCTGCTCAAGGGTAATGGCCTGGTGGCCACAGTCATGTCGAACCTCGGTCTGGAACGTCACATGCAAAAGCTCGGCCTGTCGCTAGAACGCACCAAGGTCGGCGACCGCTATGTGATGGAGCGGATGCGCGAAGGCGGTTTCAATATCGGCGGCGAGCAGTCCGGCCACGTCATCCTGAGCGACTATGCCACCACCGGTGATGGTCTGATCGCCGCCCTGCAGGTGCTGGCAGAGCGCGTCGAATCCGGCAAGCCGATGAGCGAATTGGGCCGCCAGTTCGATACCGTGCCGCAACTTCTGAAAAACGTGAAATACACCGGCGCCAATCCGATGGAACGCGACGCGGTCAAGCAGGCCATCCGCGACGGCGAGGAAAAGCTGAAAGGTACGGGCCGCGTTCTGGTGCGCCCCTCCGGCACCGAACCGCTGATCCGCGTAATGGCAGAAGGGGATGATGCGGATCAGGTCAGGGCCGTGGTCAATTCGATAACCGAAGCGATGGCAGCCGGTGCGTAATGCTTCCTGCGCTTATAACTTTACAAATGCTGCTTAAGGCAAGCTGAGGAATTAGTTGTAAAAATCACAAAATCCGGCGATTTACCTGAGAATTTTATAACGGCAAAAGGGGGAGCGAATGGTTTTTGGTATAATTATTTCCTCCCTTTTTTCAGCATTTTGTATTTTTAGAATTGTTTCTGCAATTAAAGCGGGAAAAGTGCGATTAAATTTCAGTTCATACGATAGACGCACGGAGCCTATACTGTACTGGTATGCCGTGTCTGTGTATTTTATTATATCTATAGCTTTCACTGCTGGGTGCGCCGTTCTATTGCTTGGTTTTTTTCACATTATATAGATAAAAGCAGTGCTGACGTTGGAAATGCCGGGCGCGATCTGAATTGCCTTTTCGTAAAATTGGACCGAAGAACATGCTGGGATTTCTGAATAAATTAGCGGCGTTTACATAATCGTCTGCGAAGCATGTCATCTCGTCGTTGGTGACATTTAGAGATAGCTCAGCCACCACTGGCGATGCGTCAGCCGATAGCGGGCATAGGCGCGCGAAACCGGATAGAGCAGGCAGAGAATCACCAGCCAGACAAGATAGACCTGCCACAGGCTGAGGCCCCAGCCGTCCTGCGCCAGTTGCCCCGGATTTCCGAGGAAGTTGCTGAAATGGCTCGCGGGAATCCCCTGTACCAGGCCGAGCAGCAGCGCGCCGCCATGCACAAGATAGATATGCAGCAGATAGGTGAGGAAGGGCGTCCGGCCAAAAGCCAGCAGCGGTAACTGCAACACCCTCGGCAGGTGCGTCAGGGTCAGGGCCAGGCACATGGCGAGGCCAAGGGTCAGCAAGGTATAGTCGAGCGACGGCGGATATTTCGACACGTTGAGGATATCCAGCACCATCAGGCCGGGATTGCTTTGCCACTCCCACGGATTCTGGTCGCCATAGAGATTGGGCAGGCGTAAGGCTAGGAACAGGCCGAGAAAGCCGGCGGCCAGAAGCGTGATAGCCCGCCGCCGCGACAAGTCTCCCAGTTGGAATATAAAGCCCAGACCATAGCCCAGGCACATGATACCGAGCCACGGGATCACCGGATAGACGATCATGCCGGGCAGGCGCCCCAGCCCGCCCGGCTCCATCGCCAGCCGCCAGATGACCTGGTCCGTGCCCTGCAAGGATTCCGCCTTTATCCCGCCCAGCAGGCCATGCCCGGCGATCAGGGCGATGCCGATGATCAGCACCGAGCGGCCCGGCAACCAGTGCAGTACCGCCATCAGGATCATGCCAATGCCGATAGCGAAGATGACCTGCAGGAAAAAGAACGGATAGCCGAAATTGAAACCGAAACTGATCAGCGTGACTTCCAGCGCGATCAGCCACAGGCCGCGCGCCAGCAGGTGCCCAGTGAGCCGCCATTCGGTTTTGCCACGCGCCTGTTGCAGGAAGATCGACACGCCCGACAGAAACACAAAGGTCGGGGCGCAGAGATGCGTGATCCAGCGTGTGAAAAAAAGGATCGGTGTCGTCTTTTCGAGATCGAGCGGATCGAAGACCAGGGCGTCCCTGTGGAAATAGTCACGCGTGTGATCCAGAACCATCAGGATCAGCACCAGCCCGCGCAGCAGGTCGATAATCTCCAGCCGACGCGGCGTGTCCGTCTGGATCGGCGGCGGATCGGACTCGGCCTCTACCCCAGCTTCTGGCATCAGCATTCCCCCAATTATGGATAACACTGTATCGCAAAGACCGGACTTGGCAAGCGGCTGCGGGCCTTGCTTGTGACATGCGCGCTCAGGTGGTATGGATTAACCAAAAAGAGGACGCGGCCCGATGAATACGCAAACGCTTACAGGACTTCTAGCCATGCTTTTCGTGGCCGGGACGGCATCGGCCCAATCGCCGCCCCCCGCAAATCCCGACAGCACAACGGTTATCGTCCAGGGTGAAAAACCGGGCCACCCGCATCCCTGGCTCAAGGCGGAGAGCCCCCATTTCACGGTCTACAGCGATACCAGTCGCGGCCACGTCCGCGAACTGCTCGAAAATCTGGAGCGTTTTCGCTATGTGCTGAATAGCTTATCACATATCGACGAAGAACCGGCGGGCGCACCGAAATTTACCCTCTACTATCTCGCCGATGCCGAAGACCTCGCCATCGTCAATCCGGAGAGGCCCAATCGAGCGGCCGGTCTTTATGAAGCCTGCGAAGAAGGCGTCCAGGGCTTCGCGGTATATCAGCCGGGGCCGGCCTATGCGGAGCACAATGCCGCAGAACAGCCCGAAAATGAAGGCCAGACCCTGATCTTCCAGGCCTATGCCCGCTATTTTTTCCGCAGCCATTTCCCGCAACGCGCCCCGCTCTGGTATATTGAAGGCTATGCGCGTTACGTCTCGACCATGCGGTTCGAGGACAAGACGGCAATCCTGGGCCTGCCGCCCTACTCGACGGATGCCTATCTGCGCGGACTTGACACGCGCTATCCCAGCCGCCTCGATTACAAGGATGTGCTGAACGATAATGACTGGTTCAGCAACCGGCGCGGCGAAACCGGCGCCCTGCAAAATGACGTGGCCGCCAAACGCAACCGGCAGCGTGTCACGGATCAGGGGCCGGCCGAGCTGGCGCGTTCGGAAAATGTGCGCCTGGCCGCTGAATTTACCTCCCGCTCGTGGCTCCTGACCCACTGGATTCTGTCATCGCCGGAGCGGGCGCAAAAGCTGGCGGCGTATGATGCCGCGGTTCAGGCCGGGGAGAGCCGCGTCGATGCGTTCAGTCGTCTGTTTGGCAGCAGCGCCATCAGCCTGGATGTGGTGTTGCGCAAATACCTGCTGAAAGAACTGAAACCAGGCCGGATGGCCGTGCCTGGCCTGCCCTTGCCGGATGTGACTTTTGACGACCTGCCGATATCAGCGGATAATCTGATGCTGGAAGATGCCGCCCTGCAGGGGTGCCCGTCCGCGGCTTATGGCCGCCGTCTGCTGGGCGATATCCGCAATGAGGCGACGGGGCATCCGGATAATCCTGTCGCCCAAATGGTGCTCAGCCGCGCCGAAATTCTTTATGGCGATCCAGGCGCAGCCCTGCCCTGGCTGCAAAAAACGGCGCTGGCTAACCCTTCCGATTTTGAGGCCGGCTATCTTCTGGGACGCGCCGAACTGAAACTGGCGGAAACATCGGACAATCCCGATGCCTATGTGGCCGCCGAATCCGCCCTGACCCGCGCATCCGGACTGCAACCGAACGCCGCCATAAATGCCTTCTGGTACTACCGCGTCCGTGTATCCGGCAATGATCATATTGAGGCGGATGCCGCTGGCGCCGCCGTGCTGGCCTGGCGGCTGGCGCCTGAGGTTGATGCCTATGTCTTCCAAGCCGCGCTTGTTCACGGGCAGGCCGGTGACACGGCAACAGCCCAGCGGCTTTTCAATCAGCTCGCCACTGATCCCCGTCCCGGTCCTTGGGCGAAGCCGGCCAAGGCGTGGCTGGCGCGTCTGAAAGCCGGCGCGGGCAAGGCTGATTTCCTGGCGGCCATCGTCTCGCCGGCGACGCCCGATGGGGGCTGGCAGGGGCAGGTGGACTGGACCCTGAATACCACGGCCGTGCTCGGCGATGTGATCCGCCAGCAGGATGAGGATGACAAGCTGCGGATGCAGGCCAGGGCGTTCTGGTCGCCGCCGGCTGACAATAGCACGCCACAGGGCGGACAAACCCTGCCGAATGCCGCGCAAGAAAAAATCGGAGAGTAGGACGCTCTCCGATTTGATGCCTTGTAGCTCTGAGCCTTACAGGATCGACTGGCCGGTGCTCTTCCAGTCGGACAGGAAGGTTTCCAGGCCCTTGTCGGTCAGCGGATGCTTGAACATGTCGCGGAAGGTCTGCGGCGGCAGGGTGGCGCAGTCGGCGCCGGCGATGGCGGCCTGGGCGACGTGGACATTATTGCGCAGGGAGGCGGCCAGGATTTCGGTGTCGAAATCGTAGTTGTCATAGACGGCGCGGATATCATGGATCAGTTGCATCCCGTCGGCGCCCTGGTCATCGAGACGGCCGACGAACGGCGAGATGTAGGTGGCGCCGGCCTTGGCGGCCAGCAGGGCCTGAGTGGCCGAGAAACACAGGGTGACATTGGTCATCAACCCTTGCGCCGAAAATTCCTTTGTGGCCTTCAGGCCATCGATGGTCAGCGGCACCTTGATGACCACATTGGTGGCGATCTTGGCGAGCTTTTCGCCTTCCAGGATCATGGTCTTGGCGTCAGTGGCGGCGACCTCGGCGGAGATCGGGCCCTCGCACATGTCGCAGATTTCCTTGATGACTTCGAGGATATTGCGGCCGGACTTGGCGATCAGGGTCGGGTTCGTGGTGACGCCGTCGATCAGGCCGGTTTCCAGCAGTTCGGCAAGAACCTTGGTGTCGGCGGTATCGGCAAAAAGCAGCATGAAGGGCTTCCTTGAAATGGGGGACTCGAATAGCCAGTTTCAGGAATGGCTTCCAACCGGCGCGATAATTCTGTATGGGGAGGCTTAATCCCTATTCCCTCCGAAAAAGCAAGTTTTATCTGTAATGAGTGATGCCGTTTTGAAATCGGATGCCCAGCCGAAAGTCGGTTTTGTCTCGCTCGGCTGCCCCAAGGCCCTGGTCGATTCCGAACGCATCCTGACGCGCCTGAAGGGCGAGGGCTACGACACCTCGGCCTCATACGCCGGCGCCGACGTCATTGTCGTCAATACCTGCGGCTTCCTCGACTCCGCCAAGGAAGAAAGCCTGAACGCTATCGGCGAGGCGCTCGCTGAAAACGGCAAGGTCATCGTGACCGGCTGCATGGGCGGTGAGGAAGACCTGATCCGCTCCCGCTTCCCCAATGTCGCCGCGGTCACCGGCGCGCACCAGTATGACGCGGTGATGGATGCCGTTCACACCATCGTGCCACCGAAACCCGATCCCTTCCGCCCTCTCGTCCCGGAAGGGCCCGGCGTGCGTCTGACGCCGAAGCACTATTCGTACCTGAAAATCTCCGAAGGCTGCGATCACCGCTGTTCCTTCTGCATCATCCCGTCTTTGCGCGGCGATCTCGCGTCGCGTCCGGTAGCCGATGTCCTGCGCGAAGCCGAGACCCTGGCCTGGGCGGGCGTCAAGGAACTGCTGGTCGTCAGCCAGGACACCTCAGCCTACGGGCTCGATATCCGTTATGCCCAAAGCGAATGGCGCGGCCAGAACTGGGATGCCAGCTTTGAAGACCTGTCGCGCGGTCTGGGCGAACTCGGCATCTGGGTACGGATGCACTATGTCTACCCCTATCCGCACGTCAATTCGGTCATTCCGCTGATGGCCGAGGGCAAGATCCTGCCCTATCTCGATATTCCGTTCCAGCACGCCTCGCCGAAGATCCTCAAGGCGATGAAGCGCCCAGGCAATCAGGAAAAGACGCTCGACCGCATCCTCTCCTGGCGCGAAATCTGCCCCGACCTGACCCTGCGTTCAACCTTCGTTGTCGGCTTCCCCGGTGAGACCGAGGCCGATTTCAACTTCCTGCTCGACTGGCTGGAAGCGGCGCAGATCGATCGCGTCGGCGCCTTTGCCTATGAGAATGTCGAGGGCGCGGCCGCCAAGCTGCTGCCCGACCATGTGCCCGAAGAGGTCAAGCAGGATCGCCTGGCGCGCTTCATGGCCGTGGCTTCGCGCATTTCGGCGCAGAAGCTGGCCAACAAGGTCGGCACCATCCAGGAAGCCCTGGTCGACGACATCCGCAATGACGGCACCGCCATCGCCCGCACCCGTGGCGACGCGCCGGAAATCGACGGCCATATCTTCCTCAAGGGTTTCAATAGCCTGAAGGCCGGCGATCTGGTCAAGGCGAAGGTCACCAAGGCCGACGCCTATGACTTGTGGGGCGAGCCCGAAGGGCTGATCAAGCTCAACCGCGTACCCGGCGCCCGCCCGGCCGTTCGCCGCCATACGCTTATTTCACGCATCTAATTGATTATTGTGCCGAAGCTGATGCGCTTACGCTAGTCGAGGTGAGGGAATGACTGTTCAGGTCGGTGTCCAGACCAAAATCAGCTTGCAGCAAGCTATATAACTCATAGCGCTGAAAAAGACCCCAGGTATCCCAGCGGATTCCACGATCATTAGTTGGGCCTTGTATCTTCACCACCCGCAAAGGAAAAGGAATGGGGCCGTATGCTGCCATCGAGAAAGCGCTTCTGCGTTCGACTAGCTGCGGTCCGCTGGGCGAAATAATGTAGACTTCGAAGCGCTCGCCGACCTCTCCATAGGTTTGATAAGGCACCGTGAGATCGGCGGTTCGGACGACGAGATCACCCACACGCAAGTGATCATACGACGTTGGTTCACGACAACCTCCACCACGACTGGCACTTTCGTCGCATTTGGAGCTAGGTGTGAAAACGGCATATTGCCGCTTTTCAAAAGGTCCGTCGTCGAATGGATCAGAAGGCTTTAAAACGCTTTCAACGCTCTTGTTTGAGAGGTAGATACCGCAAGACTGATCGCACTCGTCAGGTTTGCCAGAAGCTTTACGAAATAATGCTTCATGGCTTCGATCGTCTACCAGAACTAACCTCGTAAACTTTGGATGAGAGACCAATGTTACATCTAAAGCTTTTAAACGATCGAACTCTTTCTTCCGTTCGCTATTAAGATGCACCGAGACCGCGAATGCTATAAATAAGACCACAATACTGGCTATGCCCCACGTCAACCATGGCTGCCGGCCAGCAACTAAGTCGATAGTGCGCTTCACTAAATAAATAAATAGCCCATAAAACGCAATCGGCAGACTAAATAATATAAAAATACCAAAGACCATATAAAGGGATGCAACCATCAAATATGATGGTAAAATTACACTTAGAATTGCGCTGCCGCCAAATATCGCTACGACCCATAACAATTTTTTTTCTGACATGCGTACCCCTTTAAGGAGGAGTTCTACGTCCCAAGCGTGAAAATCCTGTTACATACGCCTAGACTTTTGGCTTGAAGCAAAAAGCCTTAGACAGAAGGCGCTATTCTAATTTTGCGCCTTCTGTCGGGACAATTTGACCGGCCCTCACCGGCGACATACGCCGCTAAGATTGTGCTTTTTAAAGTCAGGCTTTCAGCGCGTCGATATCCGCCCCTTCGATGGTGGCGAGATGGGCTTCGATTTTATCGATCGGCCAGTCCCACCAGGCGATGCTGAGCAGGTCGGTGATCACCTCGTCACTGAACCGCTGTCGGATGACCTGCGCCGGATTGCCGCCGACAATGGTGTAGGGTGCGACATCCTTCGTCACCACGGCACCGGACGCGATAATCGCGCCAGAACCGATGGTAACGCCCGGCATGATCGTGGCGCCATGGCCGATCCAGACATCGTGTCGTATTACCGTATCGCGCGATGGCAGGTTGATATAGTCGATCATGGTTTCCGGTTTGAAGACCCGGAAGGGATAGGTCGAAAATCCACCCATCGGATGATTGGCCGATGAGGTGATGAAGGTCGTGCCATGGGCGAACTGGCAGAACTTACCAATGATCAGCTTTTCCCTGCTAATCGGAAAGAGATAGGGCGCCAGGGTCTGCGCCCAGTTCGTCTGCGGCGTGAAGTTCGACGCATAGGAATAGGCGCCAACCTCGATGCGCGGGTGGTCGATGACATTTTGCAGGTAAACAGTGTTGGTGATCACCGTGCCATCGGGCGGGGTGATCGGATGGACGGCGTCCACATTCAATAGCGGCATGTGTGATCCTTAAAATTTCGCGGTCAGGCGACGCGACAGACGAGACTTGATGCGCGCCAAAGCGGTTTCAGAGGCAGGACGGATGAAATCGTAGCCGATATCTGCCCAGTCGGGATCGTCCTTTTCATAGCCCAGGCGCGGCAGGATTTCGAGCGAGGTCACGAACGCCTGGGTGCGATAAGGCAACAGCACGCCGCCATTCACCATCTGATGTGCCTTGGCCTCCTCGTAATTGCGGAACCAGTGATTGATCAGATCCTTGAGGCCGGGGGCCGCGAATATTTCGGAGAAATCGACCTCTTCGGCGGCGGATTTCAGCGCCGTCCAGGTCGGGAAACCGGCCTCGTGAGCGATCACGGTCAGGGCGTGCTTCAGTTGCAGGCCGGCTGGTGCATTTTCCAGACGGCTGAAACGCATCCGCGCGTTAGCCTCATCGGCGCGCACCGCTTTCAGCAGGTTCGCGGCGTCACGTTTATACGCATCGATGGGTTTGAGATCATGCGCGGCGTTTTTAGCCATTTTGGGCATGGAAAGTCTCCTTTGTACAAAGGCTTTTCCCCATCCCGGAAAGCCACAAAAGAGCGGATTATGTCTAGCAAATCTCTTGCAGCAGGAGGACGCAAACGTCTTTCGCGGGGCCGAGCCGTCCTGCCGGCTCCGTGGCCTGAATAGTCCACCCGCCTGGTAAAAGCAACCGTGCCCGCTGCATTTGCATTTTTTTCATGATTGGCGCGTGAAGTGATGTTAAGGTTTTGCGACACGAACCCCAGGAAACCGGGCGGGCAGATTGATCAGTCTCAAGGACACGCTTCAGACCTTCAGTCACGGACATGACGCCATGTCTCCGGTCTCCGGCGTATTGAAGAAAGGTCCGCTCTATCACGATCGCTGGTGGCTGACCGAGGATGGTCTGCGTCTCTACGCCCGCGATTATCCCGCTGCCGCCGGACGCGTGCGCCTGCCGGTCATCTGCCTGCATGGCCTGACGCGCAATTCCAGTGATTTCGAAGAGGTGGCGCCCTATATCGCTGCGCTCGACCGTCGCGTCATCGTGCCGGACCTGCGCGGCCGCGGCCTGTCGGAAAATGATCCCGACGTCGCCAATTATCATCTGTGGACCTATGCCAAGGATATCCTCGACCTGTGCGACGCCTTAGGTATAGGCCGGGCGGTCTTTATCGGTAATTCCATGGGCGGACTGGTGGCCATGGTGCTGTCCACCCTGCGGCCCAACCTGATCCAGGCGGCGGTGCTGAATGACATCGGCCCGACGCTGGCGCCAAAGGGCCAGGCGCGGATTTCGGCCCTGGCGGCCATGCAGCGCCGCGCCATGCGCAACTGGCAGGACGCGAGCGCCTTTATCGCCGAACAATACCGGCTGGTCTTTCCCGATAATACGACAGCGGACTGGCTGAAATTCGCCCGGCGGGTCTTCCGCAAGGGCCGCGATGGCAATCTGCATCTCGCCTATGATCCACGCATCACCGACGCCTTCAAGACCCTGACGATGGACTCGCCCGCCTATGACCTGGCGCCCTGCTATGACAGTCTGGCGCATGGCCGCCGGATACTGCTGATCCGCGGCGCCTTGTCGGATGTGCTCGATGCCGCCGAGGCGAAGAAGATGGTGGTCTCGAACGAGGTGTCGCGCGTCGATATCGACCGGGTCGGCCACGCCCCCCTGCTGACCGAACCGCAGGCGCGGCTGGCCATTACCGACTTCCTTGAATCGCAAGCCTAAAGCACCCATATCGCTACCATCAATGCGAGGGTGCTGATGACGCGGACCGTGATTTTTGACAGCCCGTTTTTGCTGGGTTTTGACGATATGCGGCTGCTGATCGACCGCGTCGGGCGCAGCCATGACAATTACCCGCCCTATAATGTCGAATCCTTAAGCTCCGACCATATCCGCATCAGCGTCGCCGTGGCCGGCTTTACAGTCGATCAGTTACGCATCGAGGTGCGCGGCGCCCACCTGACCGTCTCGGCGACGCGCGATCGCGCAGGCGAAGCGCCTGAGCGCGACTATCTGCATCGCGGCATCGCCCTGCGCGGTTTCAACCGCGCCTTCGTGCTGAGCGACGGACTGGAAATCACCGGGGCCAGCCTGGCCTATGGCCTGCTGCATATCGACCTCGTCCGGCCAAAGCCGAGCGATGAGATCAGGATCATTCCGATCGAGGTAGTGGGGTAACTTCCACAATCTAAGGAAGATATAAGGTGGCGACCAGACCTGTCTCGAACAGGTGACCTCCGGATTCGAACCGACGCTCTTCCGCCTGAGCTACAGGCCGCCAACCTTTCAATACCACAAGGTCTACGAAAAATTAAGCCGCGTTTGAATCAGCAATATCGGTCAGGATAGCGTAGATCGCGTCCGGATTTTCCATCTTGCGCAACTGCTCGCGCAGGTCTTTCTGACGCAGCAGGCGTGACACCTTGGCCAGGGCTCTCAGATGCTCGGTGCCGGCATTTTCCGGCGCCAGCAGGGCGAAGATCAGGTCAACCGGCATGTCATCGATGGAATCATAATCGACCGGTACATCGAGACGCACAAAGATGCCGTGCATCCGGTCAAGCCCGGCCAGGGCAGCGTGCGGCACGGCCACGCCCATGCCAACGCCGGTGGAGCCCAGCTTTTCGCGTTCCAGCAGGGCCTGATGCACGTCGGCCGCTTCCAGACCCAACTGGCGCGACGCCACGTCTGCCACCATCTGGAGGGCCTGACGCTTGGAATTGACACTGACATTGCCAAGAATGGCGTGCCGGTCCAGCAGGGTGGTCAAAAACATAGTGTATCCGTGGTCGACATGACTGACTCCCCTCAGCCTGGGCCACTGCGGCCCGCATGGCGACGGGGCGCGCGATGCCCGCCTGCCATAGAGAAGAGACACCCGAAGGTCAACCCATCTCACCTGGCGGGCGCGCACCGACGCACGGCCCCGTCCCCGATTTTCCCCGGATATACGCCTTACTGTGTGGTCACCTTCGCGCGGGTGCGCTCCGGATCGATCCAGCCGATATTACCGTCAGGCCGGCGATAGATGACGGACAGACCGCCATGGGCGGCATTGCGGAACATAATCGCCGGATAGTTGGAAAGTTCCATTTCCGCCACCGCCACCGAGACGGTCATGGTGCGCAGCGCGGTTTCCGTTTCGGCTATGATCATGGAATGCGGCGGCGATGAGTGATCCATGCCGTCATCCAGTTCGATCTCCGCTTCGTCGTCGCCATCGAAGGCGCGCAGGACCGTTACGTTGGCCGTTTCTTCCTTAACCGGTGTGCCATTGTGATGCTGCTTCAATCGTCGTTTATAGCGCCGGACGCGCTTCTCCATATTGTCGAGCGTACCGTCAAAGGCCGAATGGGCATCGCCGCCAAACGCGTGCGCTATAAGCGTCTGGCCCGAAGCGAGCCTGACCCAGCAATCCGCCTTGAACAAATGACCCTGCTTCGAGATGGTCACTTCGGCGTCGCCGCCGCGTTCAAAATATTTGGCGATACCTGAGGTAAGCTCGGTTTCAATGCGCGCGCGCAAGGCGTCACCGACTTCGACCTGTTTTCCACTGACTTGGATTTGCATAGCGATATGTCGCTCCGTTCTTAAAACAAAAAGAACTTCGTCGCCGGCCAAGGACGTAGCCTGGAGGAGCCGGCGGCAATGGGCACCCGGACGTATTTCACGGGTACAAGGACGACTGTACGCCGACTGGCGGGGATGCAAAATCAAGAATTTGTGTAGCGAATTAACCCGCATTCACCTTGATTATTATCAGCAAATTACAGGTCAGGGCACATTATGCGGCCCGTTGATACGCCTGTCGGGCGAAACCGGATCAGCGAATTTGGCGCTTGCGTTCGACGCTCGACGGAATGCGCAGGGCCTCCCGATACTTGGCCACAGTCCGCCGGGCGATATCCACCCCGGCCTCCTTCAGGATTTCGACGATACGGTCATCGGACAGGATTTCACCGGACGATTTTTCGCCATCGATCAGGGTCTTGATCTTGTGGCGCACCGCTTCTGCAGAATGCGCCGAGGTGCCGTCATTCGAGGCGATCGAGGAGGTAAAGAAGAACTTCAGCTCGAAGACGCCACGCGGCGTGGCGACATACTTGTTGGAGGTGACACGCGAAATGGTCGATTCGTGCATCCCCACGGCGTCGGCCACGGTTTTCAGATTCAGCGGCCGCAGATATTCGACGCCATAAACGAAGAAGGCATCCTGCTGACGGACGATTTCAGCGGAGACCTTGAGGATGGTGCGCGCCCGCTGGTCCAGGCTCTTGATCAGCCAGTTGGCCTGGCTCAGGCAGTCATTCAGATAGGATTTTTCGGATTCGGAACGTGCCGAGGTTGCTACCTTGGCGTGGTATTTCTGATCGACCAGGACGCGCGGCAGGGTGTCGGAATTGAGATCGATGCGCCAGCCGCCATTGGCATCCGGCCGCACGAAGACATCGGGCACCACGGTCTGCGAGGGTTCGGCGCCGAATGCGGCCCCCGGCCGGGGATTAAGCGATTTCAGCTCGGCGATCATCTCGCTCATGTCTTCTTCATCGACGCCGCACACCTTGCGTAAGGCGCTGAGATCGCGGCGGGCCAGCAGTTCGAGATTGTCGATCAGGGCCTGCATGGCCGGATCGAAGCGGTTGCGCTCGATGAGTTGCAACTTCAGGCATTCCGGCACGCTGGTGGCCATGATGCCGGTGGGCTCGAAGCCCTGGCAGGCGGTCAGCACCTTTTCCACCAGGGCCAGTTCGCAGCCGAGGCGATCAGCGATTTCGGCCAGAGGCACCCGCATATAGCCGGCCTCATCGACGGCATCGATCAATATCTGCGCGATGGCCATTTCCGGCGCGCTGAAATGAGCGATCAAAGCCTGGTCGGTCAGGTGTTCGGTGAGCGTCTTTTCGCGCGTCAGGGCGCGTTCCATGTCCTCGTCGCCATCGAAGCTGCCGCCGCCCTTGCCGGCTTTCGACCAGTCGACCATCGGGCCTTCGTTGGAATCGGAAACCACCGATTCGCGCTCGCGTATGACCGGTTCGTCGTCGCCGTAAACGTCGGAGGTGGAGGCATCGAGATCGGAATTGGCGGCGATCGTATCGTGGTCGCCCAGTTCCAGTTCACGGGATTCGCCGCTGTCGGACTCTTTGGCCGGTGCATCGGTATCTGTTTCGCTGACCGGATCGGCCTCGTCACGCTGAAGCAGCGGATTACGCTCCAGTTCGGTTTCGATCACCGCCTCAAGCTCAAGGTTCGACAATTGCAGCAGCTTGATCGCCTGCTGCAACTGAGGGGTGATAACCAGCCCCTGCCCCTGCTTGAGTTCTAACCTTTGACCGAGCGCCATTACAGACCTTTAGACCGTTTGCGTCATACTGACTGCAAATCGTCTATATTTCTTTAGCTCCGGCAATTTTTGCGGCAGCCATGCGAAAATCAGCCGCCATTCTGCGTTAACAAGTGCTGTCGAATGGTTAACGCACGCTGGCAATCGGCAAATTATGCCCAGCCATGATGAGGCTAGTTGAAGGACTCGCCGAGATAGACGCGCTTCACTTCCGGATCGTGAGTGATTTCATCCGCCGTGCCTTCGAATAGAACTTCGCCAGAATGGATGATCGAGGCGCGATCGACCAGGTCCAGCGTTTCGCGGACATTGTGATCGGTGATCAGGATGCCGATACCGCGGCTCTTGAGGTACATAACCACTTCGCGGATATCGGAAATCGCCAAGGGATCGATGCCGGCGAAAGGTTCATCGAGCAGCATGAAGGACGGCTTGCCGGCCAGCGCCCGGGCGATCTCCACGCGGCGGCGCTCCCCGCCCGAAAGGGCGGTGGCCGGCGAATGGCGGATATGGGTTATGCGCAGTTCTTCGAGCAAACGATTGACGTCGTCACGGACCTTGTTCGGGTCCTTCTCGTTCAGTTCGAGCACGGCGAGGATATTCTGTTCCACCGACATGCCGCGGAAGATCGAGGCCTCCTGCGGCAGGTAACCCAGACCCATGCGCGCACGCTGGTACATCGGCTGGTAAGTGATATCCTGGCCATCGAGCTTGATCGTGCCGTAATCGGCCTCGATCAGCCCGGTAATCATGTAGAAGCAGGTGGTCTTGCCCGCGCCGTTCGGGCCCAGCAGCCCCACGACCTCACCGCGCCCCAGCCTGAGGCTGACGCTCTTGACAACAGCACGTTCCTTATAGGTCTTGCCGATTCCCTCGACGACGATACCCTCATTTGCAGTATCGACGCTGACGGCGGGATTGAGTTCTTCGACAGCCAGCATAAGACCTACTTCTTGTCCGGGTAGATGATTGCCTTGACGCGGCCGGTGCCAGCATCGAAGGTGGTGGTCTTCTGTGTCAGGTTATAGACCAGCCGCGTGCCTGTCGTAACATTCTGGTTCTGCGTCAGGATGACATCGCCGGTCAGGACCATGTCATCCGTCGCCTTGGTATAGACAGCCTGATCGCCCTTCATGGTGCTTTCCGGCGTGACGTAATAGACATTTCCGGTAGCGACGATGGTGACGACCTCGCCGAAACCGCGGCCATTGGGGCCGGCCTGGCGGGTAATGACCACCTTGTCGGCGCGCAGACGGGCATTGTCCTGAATGACCTCGACCCGGCCGACGAGCGTCTGGGTATGGGCCAGTTCATCCATGTGCATGGAATCGCCGCCGACCATGACGGGGCCGCCTTCACTCGACACCTGGGCCTGTGCGCCGCTGGAGACTGCCAGGCCGCCCGCCGCCGCAATCATACCGGCCGCGATCAGCGCCGTCACAACCGTTTGCTTTTTCATACCGTCTTTGTCCCTTTGAGAGCCGGTCCGTTTGAAGGGCTACTGTTCAGTTATCGTGGCCCAGGCCTTGGTGTCACCGCGTCCCTTGATGTCCAGTGAGTGGCCATTATCGGCCACCAGGAAGGATTCCCCCACTATATGCCCCGCCGATCCGTTTCCATCAACGTGTTTGTCGCCATAGACAATGGATTTATCCATATCCACCACCGCTTGTTCGGTTTTGAGAACGAAATCCGAACCGCCGGCCGCGATCACCACATGCCCCGTCAGGGTAAACTTGTTCGTAGTCTGGTCAAAGATGCCATTGGCGGCCGAAACCCGGGTCGGATTTTCGACATCACTGCTCTTGAATTCCATGCTGGGCGCCTTGAGCGAGATCGTCGTGGCGTTCATGCCCTTGCGCACGGCTTCCAGGCCGCTGATCGTATAGCGGTCGCCATTGCCGCCCTGACCATAATAGCGCGGATTGGTGTAGCGGATTTCGTTCAGATTGCCGTTGTAGACATTCATCGAATTGATAATGGTCTGCGCCACGATCCAGCCGACATTGAACAGGCCGAGCCCGATGATGAGCCCCGGCAGCAAGCGGCGCAGCAGATGGATCAGGCGCGACCGCCGGCGCACAGCCGCCACCTGCTGCGCCAGGCGGACCCGGCGATCGGCGGCTTCGGCCTCTGCATCTATCGGCACCGCCAACCCCAGGGGCTGGAGCGGCTCATGAAGGTCCGTCAGGGTCATTAAAAACCTTGGTTCTTTGGCTGGTTAAGCCCAGCTATGCGCGAAGATATCGCAATCTTCCCAGCCTGCCAAATCGAGTTTGACGCGGTGCGGTAAAAATTCCATTGCGGCCTTCGCCAACTGATCACGGCCTTCGCGCACCAGCATGGCGTCGAGCTTTTCCTTGAGCGCATGCAGGTGCAGCACATCGGAAGCGGCATAGGCCAGTTGCTCAGCCGAAAGCGTGGCCTGGCCCCAGTCGGAGCTTTGCTGCGCCTTGGACAGATCAACCGCCAGCAGTTCGCGGGTCAGGTCCTTCAGGCCGTGGCGGTCGGTATAGGTACGCGCCAGCTTCGAGGCGATCTTGGTGCAATAGACCGGTGCTGTGGTGACGCCGAGATGCAGTTCGAACATGCCGATATCGAAGCGGCCGAAATGAAACAGCTTGAGCACCTTCGGATCGGTCAGCAGGCGCTTCAGGTTCGGGCAGTTGTAATCCGGGCGGCTCATGCGCACGACATGGGCATGGCCGTCGCCGGAAGAGAGTTGCACCACGCACAAAGGATCGCGGCGGAAACGCAGCCCCATGGTCTCGGAATCAATGGCGACGGACGATCCCAGATCGAGCCCGTCCGGCAAATCGCCTTCGTGGTAAAATACGGTCAAAACAAAACCTCTTCGCTGGGACGGTTAACGACGCCCCCTGTGCGGTTTGGCCTAATCCCAAAAAATGGAAAGGTCAATTGCGGGCAGGTTTAAAGCTTGTCGCTTAAACCACGCGCCGGTTTTGGGAGAAAGGTTTCCTGATATTACGCCAGCCAATAATCAAAAAGATTGAAGCGACGAGATAAAAGACAGCCAAATGAGAATCTGCGATATAGACGCTGTTTCCAATCAAGGTCTGCTCAAATCCGAGGCAAGCTTTCAAAGCCAGCCATCCACCGATAAACCTCAAACCCGCTTCCTGCCATTCTTCATAATCGGAAATTTGGATGAGGTCGGTTCCAGATGGCAGCATTTTTTTTGCCAGCCACTCAATGCGAACCCAAAGTACCAAAGACGCGACAATAATTGTGCCGAGGAGCAGCAACATCGACAGAATTATAACTGCTTCGGGCGATCTGAAACCAAGGCCATCACCTTCCCGCATAACTGTAGTTGCGGATAATGCGCCTAACGCGATTTTGGGCGGAAGATAAAGGCACAATATGCCGGTAATCAGCATACGCAATACAAGTTTGGTAAAACAAAAGGGCGTCACCGGTCACTCTCGCCAAAAGCCGGTTTGGCAAACCAGGTAATTAACGCCTTTAAACCCCCTACAATCGAACGGGACCAGGCAATAAGCGAGACACCCGCAACAGCATACAATACGCCACTGATGAGCGTGAATGGTAAAATGCTGCTGAAATCCGGATCATGGCGAGCCATAAGATTGAGAGTCTGGCTAAAAAATTTTGCAGCCGTCAGAATGAATAGGGCACCAATCGCAGCCACGACGAGGCCCTTCCACTGATCTATATTTAGCCCTTCACCATCAGCCTCCGGCGAAGCGCTAACTATTCTCCCCGCGATCCAGCCAGCGCCAAACCAGAAAGCTGCCGCGATCAGCGCAGAAAAAATCGCCGCAAATGTCAATGAACCTGCATAGGCCATTGTATTCTTACCGACCTCAGTCTGATCAGTGATCAATGAAACAATAAGCACTAAGGCATAGTTCAGAACATAAACCAGCATCAGGTAGACAGCGAAAAGCCGGCTGGCGATAAAGGCTACAATACGCGCGTTCATTAAGATCCCCCCTTATTTCAGCTACAGCTTGGCGCGCAGGAAAGCCATCATCCGTGTCCAGGCCAGTTCGGAAGCTTCCGGATCGTAGACTTCCGGGCGCGTCTTGTTGAAGAAGGCATGGTCGGCGTCGTAGCTGTAGACTTCCGGCGGATTGCCGGCCTTCGTCATGGCGGCTTGGAGATCAGCCACCACGGCGGGCGTCACCCAGTCGTCTTTCCTGCCGAAATGACCCTGGAAGGGGATCTTGATATTGGCCGGATCGGCAAAGGCTTTCGGCGGCACACCGTAGAAACAGACCGCCGCCTTGAAGCCTTCGAGGCGGGCGGCCGCGCCGATGGTAAGCGCCCCGCCCATGCAGAAGCCCATGACGGCGACCGACGGATTGATGGTTTTCAGGTAATCGAAGGCCGCGGCGATATCCTGATGGACCGCACCAGGAAAATCGAGGCCGTCCATCATGTGGCTGGCCTCATCGGCGTCTTTCGTGATGCGGCCATGATAGAGATCGGGCGCCAGGGCATTGAAGCCCTCGAATTCAAAGCGATCGACGATCGACTTGATATGATCGTTCAGGCCCCACCATTCCTGAATGACGATAACGCAGTGCCGGCCCTTATCGATATCGGACAGGTAAGCATCGAGATGGCCGCCATCGGGACGGCTGAGAGTGATCATGCGGCCCATTTGGCGGCTCCTTTGCGGCTTTGCGGGTCCGTCTTACACCCGAAATGCCGCTATTGGGAAGCCAGCAACCGCGGTGATCAGCGCGCGTTAAGCGGCTGGCGTGGGCTTTCACTGTCAGCGCGATGACGCGGCGTCGCCATGGCCGAAACGAAGGCGGCGGCGCATTGAGCCGGCGCACAGGCGCGGGCGGCTGAAATCCAGTTTACGGCGTCAATCTTCTGCATGATGCGTATCCTCAGGCGACTCTGCGGCCGCCCTTAATTATGAACCTGTCTTTTGTTTATAGCGGATAATTGTCAAGATTCGATGATGAAGACCTGAATCGGGCGTTAACCCTGCCGGGCGGGCAACAAAAAAGCCACCCCAAGGGATGGCTGCTTTATTGGTGGAGCATAGCGGAGTCGAACCGCTGACCTCTTGCATGCCATGCAAGCGCTCTACCAGCTGAGCTAATGCCCCATCTCTAAGATGGTCCCGGACCGGGTGGCCCCGTCCGAGGCGGCGACTTCTAGTTCAGGGTTTGCGGCGACGCAAGCCCTTTTGCGAACTTTTTTGAACTTTTTCACAGGTCTCGCGCGACACAAGAAAAAAGCCGCCGGAACATACCGGCGGCTTAATCTTTTAGCGGTCGTCTTCGTCTTCGCCGGGAAGGCCGTCGATCTCTTCGTCGAAATCGGCGTCCTCGTCGTCTTCGAGGAAGGGCACGTCATCGGCATCATCATCACCCAGGTCGGCGTCTTCGATGTCCATGTCGACGGCTTCACCGGGCGCACCGACACGGGCCGGATCGGCCGGATCGAGGTCTTCGTCCTCGTCGATGAGCAGGGCGTCGTCGGTGACCACTTCGTCGATTTCCGGCGTGACGGTTTCCGGCTCTTCGTCTTCGTCGTCCTCGCCAGCGGTCTTGCCCTTGACCTGATCCTCGGACTCCTCGTCGGTATCTTCATAATCAGGGGCGGTGGTCCGGACGCGCGACCGGCGCGTACGGACGACTTCTTCCTGGTCGAATTCAGTGTCGCAGCGCGGGCAGTGCGCCGGGTGTTTGTTCAGGTCGTAGAACTTTGCCGTGCAGTTGGGGCAAACTTGTTTGGTACCTAAGGCAGGATCAGCCACGAGACGTCCTTCTTTCAGTCTTTAGAAAATTTCGATTGCGTCGGCCCCCTTGCCACTAGATAAGCCTCCTGTCAAAGCCCCTTTTGCGGGCAGAGTTCATTTTTTCGTTTAAACCGAGACTTTCCCGTGTCCAGCCAGCCGAATGCCGTCAGACTTTTACCGCCTAAAGGCAGCTTGACCGGAAAGATAGCGCTTCCCGGTTCGAAATCGATCACCAACCGGGTATTGCTGATCGCGGCGCTGGCGCGCGGCCGCAGCCACATCAGCGGCGCGCTGAAAAGCGACGACACCAAATATATGGCGCAGGCGCTGCGGCAGCTTGGCGTAAGCGTGGAAGAAACGGGCGATACCAATTTCGTGGTGACGAGCACCGGCACATTGACCCCTTCGCCTGAGCCGTTGTTTCTCGGCAATGCCGGCACGGCGGTGCGGTTTCTTACGGCCGCCGCGGCCAATATCACAGGCACCACCGTCCTGACCGGCGACGAACACATGCAGAAACGTCCGATCG
Source organism: Asticcacaulis sp. (assembly GCA_024707255.1). NCBI lineage: Bacteria > Pseudomonadati > Pseudomonadota > Alphaproteobacteria > Caulobacterales > Caulobacteraceae > Asticcacaulis > Asticcacaulis sp. The sequence continues at coordinate 1,147,032 of JANQAC010000001.1, forward strand.
CGCCTTTGGTCGAAGCTCTAAATGCGGCCGGCGTCACGGCCACAGCGCCGACCGGCTGCCCGCCAGTGACGGTCACCAGCGCCAGCGGCTTTGCCAATCGCTCGGTCGAGGTCGATGCCAGCCTGTCGAGCCAGTATGTCTCGGCCCTGATGATGGCCGGCACGAAAGGCGATGCACCGTTCAGCCTGAAGGTCAAGGACGGCGATATTGGCGCACGCGGCTATATCGATATCACGCTTGAATGCATGAAGGCGTTCGGCGCTAACATCACGCAAACGGCGCCTCTAAGCTGGGATATCGCCAATACGTCTTACGCGGCCCGTGATTACTGGGTGGAGCCGGACGCCAGCGCCGCCACCTATATCTGGGGCATCAATGCCTTGCTGGGCACCAGCATCGATATCGGCATAGCACCCGAAGCCATGATGCAGCCCGACGCCCGCGCCTATAACTTTATCAAGCAGTTCCCCAACCTGCCGGCCGAAATCGACGGCAGTCAGATGCAGGACGCCATCCCCACCATTGCCGTGCTGGCCGCTTTCAACAATCATCCGGTGCGCTTTGTCGGCATCGCCAATCTGCGCGTCAAGGAATGCGACCGCATCAATGCCGTGGCCACCGAACTGAACCGCATCCAGCCGGGCCTGGCAGAGGAGATCGGCGACGACCTGCTGGTAACGCCGGACCGCGGCCTGATCGGCAAGCGGGTTGAAGCCGATATTCATACCTATGCCGACCACCGCATCGCCATGGCCTTTGCCCAGGCCGCTTTGGTGATCAATGGCATCCGCATCCTTGACCCTGGCTGCACCGCCAAGACCTATCCCGGCTACTGGCGCGACCTGCAAAGCGTCGGCGTGGAAATGACTTTTGATTGAAAGCGGTCGTCGCCTGTGATAATATGACCATAGAACGTGACTATGGACAAACATCATGGATGACGCCTCAATCGGTGCCGGTGACTTCAAGGCCAAATGCCTCAAATTGCTGGATGAAGTGGCCGAAACGCGCCAACCCCTTATCATTACCAAGCACGGAAAGCCTGTAGCGAAACTTATCCCAATGCCGCCAAAGAAGAGCCTCTTCGGGTTAATGGCAGGCAGCGTGGTTTACGAAGGCGATATCATTTCACCCATAGATGTTGAGTGGGATGCAAATAAGTGAGTCTTGTTCTGTTGGACACGCATGTCCTGATCTGGACAATCACTCAATCAAATCGCATCGGCCGGCAGACGCAAATATTGCTTGAGCGCGCATCGTCAGATGGAAATGTTTGTATCTCCGCCATAACCGTATGGGAAATCGCCATGCTTGAATCCAAGGGTCGGCTTAATCTGGATCGGGATGCGGAAAAATGGCTTGATACCATTTTCGATGAGGGCGGCCTTTCGCTCATTCCCCTGGCGCCAGCAATATCTTTTGGCAGCACACGGCTCCCCGGAAGTTTTCATAGCGATCCTTCCGACCGAATTATTGTTGCAACAGCACGATATCTTAACGCGCAACTCATTACCGAGGACCAATCCATCCTGGCCTATGCTGGTCAGGGACACGTAAAAGCCGTGAGTCCAGGTCTGTGAAATCTCCCCTCCTCATAGCTTTTGATGGCCCGGCCGCCTCCGGCAAGGGCACGCTCGCCTCGGTAATCGCCGCTGATTACGGCTTGCCGTTTCTCGATACCGGCCTGCTGTATCGCGCCGTCGGCCATCTGGCGCACGTCCGCCAGATCGATCCGGCACTTGCCGCCTCATTGATCGACGCGGAAACCCTGGCCGACGAAGTTTTGCGCGGCCGAGATGCCGGCGAACGCGCCTCTCAGGTGGCCGCCATCCCGGACGTACGGGCAGCCCTCTTTAAATACCAGCAGGATTTCGCCAACCAGCCCTCCGGCGCCGTGCTTGACGGCCGCGATATCGGCACGGTCATCGCGCCTCATGCGCCGGTCAAGCTGTTCGTTACCGCCCGTCCGGAGGTGCGCGCCCACCGCCGCTGGCTGCAACTGGTGAAGCTCAATCCGGACCTTACGGAAGCCGATGTTCTGGAGGATATCCGCATCCGTGATGCGCGTGATCTCGTCACGGTCAAGCGCCCCTCTGGAAAAAGCCGCGGATGCGCTCTTGCTAGATACCTCCGACTTGGGTATAGACGCAGCCATCGCAACTGCGCGATCCCTTGTGAAAAGCCGTCTGTGACGCTCCGAAGTCTCATGCCAAAAAGTGGCCACCACTTTTTTGGATAAACATGAGGCGTCATCAATGCGTTAAATCCAACAGCGGTTTTATTAGAGGCAGCACACGGGACGTCTTCGGGGCTGAAAAGCCTGTGGTTCACCTGATTGGGGCCGGTCATGCACCGCCTCCCAGCAACTATTCACAAAATCCAAAGCCGCCCCCCGCGCCCTTTCCCCGTCAAACGCCACGGCCTCACCGGCGTTTCCGGAACCTGAAAGACGGGACACGCGCCAACACACAAAAGAGACTCTATGAGCGATTACAATCCGTCGCGCGACGATTTCGCCGCCCTGCTTGACGAATCCATGCACGGCCGCGACATGCTGGAAGGCCAGGTCATTCACGGCCTCGTCGTCGGCGTCGAAAAAGAATATGTCATGGTCGATGTCGGTCTGAAGACCGAAGGCCGTATTTCCCTGAAGGAATTCGGCCTCGCTGACGGCCAGACCCTGAAGGTCGGCGACACCGTCGAAGTTTACCTGGAACGCGTTGAAAACGCCATGGGCGAAGCGGTCATCAGCCGCGAGAAGGCCCGCCGCGAAGAAGCCTGGACCCGCCCGGAAGTTATCTTCAACAAGGGCGAGCCGGTCATGGGTACGATCGTCGGTCGCGTCAAGGGCGGCTTCACGGTCGATATGGACGGCGCTTCGGGCTTCCTGCCCGGCTCCCAGGTCGATATCCGCCCCGTGCGCGATGTCGCCCCGCTGATGGGCAAGGAACAGCCCTTCGCCATCCTGAAGATGGACCGTCCACGCGGCAATATCGTCGTGTCGCGTCGCGCCATCCTCGAAGAAGCCCGTGCCGAACAGCGCACCGAGCTGGTCGGCCAGCTGGCCGAAGGCGAAATCCGTGACGGCGTCGTCAAGAACATCACCGATTACGGTGCGTTCGTTGATCTCGGCGGCATCGACGGCCTGCTGCACGTGACCGACATGTCGTGGAAGCGCGTTTCGCATCCGTCGCAGGTCCTCAACGTCGGCGATGCTGTCAAGGTTCAGATCATCAAGATCAACCCGGATACGCAACGCATCAGCCTCGGCATGAAGCAACTGCAGTCCGATCCGTGGGATGGTGTCGACTCCAAGTATCCGGTCGGCGGCAAGTTCTCCGGTCGCATCACCAACATCACTGACTACGGCGCCTTCGTGGAGCTGGAATCGGGCGTTGAAGGTCTGGTTCACGTTTCGGAAATGTCGTGGACCAAGAAGAACGTCCATCCGGGCAAGATCGTCTCCACGTCTCAGGAAGTTGAAGTTGTCGTGCTCGAAGTCGACGCCTCGAAGCGCCGCGTTTCGCTCGGCCTGAAGCAGGCCCAGAACAACCCCTGGACGACTTCCTCGGCTCAGCATCCGGTCGGTTCGACGATCGAAGGCGAAGTCAAGAACGCCACCGAGTTCGGCCTGTTCATCGGCTTCGAAAACGACATCGACGGCATGGTCCACCTGTCGGATCTCGACTGGAACGTGGCCGGCGAAGAAGCCATCGCCAAGTACAAGAAGGGCGATGTCGTCAAGTCCAAGGTTCTGGACGTGGACGTCGAAAAGGAACGCATCAGCCTGGGCATCAAGCAGCTCGGCAGCGATCCGATGACCGGCGACACCTACCGCAAGGGCCAGAACATCACCGTCACCGTTACCGAAGTGACTTCGGGCGGTATCGAAGTGAAGTTCGGTGAAGACGACGCCCCGATGTCGGCCTTCATCCGCAAGTCCGACCTGTCGCGCGACCGCAACGAGCAACGCGTTGAGCGTTTTGCCGTCGGCGACCGCATCGACGCCCAGGTGACCAATGTCGACAAGGCGGCCCGCAAGGTCTCCGTTTCGATCAAGGCCCTGGAAATGGCTTCGGAAAAGGAAGCCATCGAGCAGTACGGCTCGCAGGATTCCGGCGCTTCGCTGGGCGATATCCTGGGTGCTGCCCTGCGCGACAAGGCCGGTTCGTAAGTACGGGCCTCTTAAATCGCTATAATGCGAAGGCACATAAGCGATTTAAGGCAAAGCTAAAAATCAGGCCGGAGCCTCTCACGGGGCTCCGGCTTTTTTATGCCGCCAAACCGGACGGATACCGCTTGGCACTCATAAGCCCCCGTGATGTAAGGTTTTTTTGTGAACCTTGTCATTGCCGGGGTTTTTTATATGATGAACGTCCGTCTTGCGCTTCCCAGGCAGGAAAATATTCTGATCCCGATGAAAAATCTTAATATGTTAGCGCTACCAGCGCGTTAATCTATCAACAAGCCCTTGAACTCATTTTAATTTTCGGACATGCTTGCCTTCTCAGATTTACCGCGTGAGGGAGATCAATGCTCAAGTCTGAACTTATTGAACGTTTGGCTTCCGAATACCCGCATTTGACGCAGAAGGATGTCGAGCGCGCGGTAAACCTCATTCTGGAATCCATGATCAGCACGCTGGAAAAAGGCGGCCGCGTCGAGCTTCGCGGCTTTGGCGCCCTGTCGGTACGTTCCCGCCCTGCCCGTGCCGGCCGTAATCCGCGTACCGGGGAATCGGTCAAGGTGCCGGCCAAGCATGTGCCTTTCTTCAAGAGCGGCAAGGAACTGCGCGAACGCCTGAACCTTTCCGGCGACGACAACGCCTAACCAGGAGCGCCCGGCATGAGCATTGCCTCCGAATTCAAGACCTTCCTGATGCGCGGCAATGTCATCGACCTGGCGGTCGGTGTTGTGATCGGCGGCGCCTTCGGCAAGATTGTCACCTCGCTCGTCGATAATATCATCATGCCGCCGATCGGCTATATCACCGGTGGCGTCGATTTCTCCAGTCTCAAGCTGATCTTGAAGCCGGCCGATGTGGCCACCAAGACGGCCGAGGTCGCCATCTCCTATGGCGTCTTCATCAATACGGTCATCCAGTTCCTGATCATTGGCGCGGCCATATTCCTGGTGGTCAAGGCGATCAACAGGCTGATGCCGCCACCGCCGGCGCCACCGCCGCCCGGCCCTTCGCAGGAAGAACTGCTGGCCGATATCCTGGCTGAGCTGAAGAAGAAGTAAGCACTTTCCAAAAAGTGTAACGCACCTTTTTGGATTAAAAAGTGCGCAAAACAAAGCAAAGGCCGGGGTTCCGCTCCGACCTTTTTTGTTATCCGCCAGCGCATTAAAAAAGCCCCCCGCGCGTAAGCACCGGGGGCCGAGTTGGGTCAAAGGGGTTGAGACTAATCTTTGACCTTGTCTGAAAAGCGCTGATACGTGGCCGGGTTGCGGTCCCAGACCTGGCGGTCACGCACACTGCGCAGAAGCTTGACATATTCGGCATGTGACCAGGCCAGCGGCGTGGCGCTGTCCGTGCCTTCGCCGACCGTATAGTCATGAGCGGTCTTCGAACCGACGCCATCGAACACCTGTTCGGGGATCATCAGCCCCTCATTGGCGAACAGTTCCATTCCCTTCACATAGGTGCCGCGAATGGCCGCGATATCGCCGTCCGTCGCGCCACCGGCTTTCAGGCTGTCGAGCGCCAGTTCGTAATGGCCGCGTTCACCGGTGAAGATTGGCCAGACGCGCCCGCGCTGGTCGGGCGACATCGGGCCGTAATTGCCGCCTTCCGTGCCTTCGCCATAGCCGTCATTGCCATAACGGCGGAAGCCGGGGACGGTCACATCCGTGCCGGGGAAATGAAAATCGTAACGCACGCGCAGATTTTCCGGCAGGGTCTGGTCATCGATCACGGCCAGCGAAGCGGTGATGTCCTTGTCATCGGCCGGACGCACGCCATAGCGCACCAGTTCGAGGAAGCCGGCGTCGACCATCAGGTCCGAGGGCATGGCCGGACGGCCGTTGCGGCTGTCCTGGCTGCCCGGATTATTGGCGTCTTCCGAACGCGAGATGCGCAGGAAGTAGCTGGCCGGCTTGTCCTCGCCGCGTACCTTGCCCGACGTGGTGAAAAGGCGTTGTTCCAGTTTTCCGGAATAATCGGCGGCCTTTTCGCTGTAAAGCTTGGCGCCATCGGCATCGCCCGCCTGGGTGGCGATATCGGCCGCCGCCGTCAGGCCGGCGATCACCGCCGCGGTGGTCGAAGGGGAGTGGCCTTCCTGCTCCTCCCAGCGTTCCTGCTGGCTGTAGGGCGGGGTGATGGTGGCATGGTTCCAGTCTAGCCCCACCGTGCCGCCGTGGCTGAGGAAATCGGCGGCGGGCTTCAGCATGCTATGGTAGGATGACAGCAGTTCGGCCTTCGAGATCAGGCCCAGTTGCTCCAGCCGTTCACCGAGCAGGATCGGCATGGCGGTCTGGTCAAGCTGGACACCGACCCATTCCGGCGTGCCGTCAACGTGGGCCTTCTGCATGAACCAGCCGGTGGCGCCGGTATTGCCGGGCGTCGTCGACCTGACCTGCACGGTCGGCAGGTAACGGAAGGCGGCGACCGGCGTTTCGCGGTCGCCCAGAGCGGCCAGGGCCATGGAAACCTGGTAGAAATCGCGCGGCCAGACGGCCTTGTAGCCGGTCGAGGAGACATCGGTGGTCACCGTATCGCCCCACGGATTGCTCAGCGAAGCGATCATGGCGCCGGCAGAGGTATGGTCTTCCTGCACCTTCAGCGCCAGGGCCGAGGCATAGAGCAGTTTGCCATTGTCCTCTGATACCGGGATCAGGCTTTTCAGTTCGGACAGCGAGGCGAGATAGTCTTCCCAGCCAACCGCCTTGCCTTCACCGTTATAATTGGCCAGCACTTTCGCATAGCCGGCTTTCAGGGTGGCAGCGGATCTGACGCTGGCAGCCTCGGTGTTTGCGCCAAAGCCCAGGGCTAGGTCGAAGGTGGCCGTTTGGCTGACCGTCGGCAATTGCCCGACCAGCACGATATTGCCCTTCTGGTCGGCGGCGCTGTGCAGCGCACCAAGCGACTGCGTGGCGGTCAGTTCCTTTATACCGTCGCTGACGCCGGTATAACCGACCGTGGCCTTTTTGAACGGCACATTGGCGGACAGATTGAGCGCGACGTTTCCTTGCCAGGCTTGCAGGTTGGTCACATTGGCATGGCCCTCGTCATCGCCGGAGGTATTGGCCATCGAGGGATCGAGAATAACGTAAGGTGTCACCGGGCCTTTGAGCGCCTTGACCGTGACACGCACCATCAGGGTCTGGTGATCGGGATCGGTGAAGACATCCTTGATAATGACAAAGCGACCCTGCTTGTCGGTATTGGTCAGACGGTAGGCTGGCGAGAGCGGACGGCCGGCAGCATCGGTATGGATATATTCAACATGGCTGGTTGTATCGGTACGCTCGAAGGCGGTCCATCCGGCTCCCGTGACGGCGATCTGCATTTCACGGATCTGCGCCTCGTGGATGCGGCCGTACATGGTTTCGGTCACCACGCCCTCGGCCAGTGAGAACCATACCTTCGAGACGGTGCCTGTTGCGGCCTGATCGGAGAACTGATAGTCCTTGTAAGCCTCATAGGCGCTGCCGATACCCTGCTTGCCGGAATAGGCCCAGGGCGAAGCGAGGCCCGGACCATTGGTGGCCTTGGCGTCAGCAATGACGGTGGGGTTATGGTTGGGCGTCTCTTCCTGCGCCAGGGCCGCGCCACCTGCCAAGGCCAGTACGCTTGCACAACCGGCCAGTACATATTTACGCATACGCAGTTCCATTACCCTCTCCTGCCGTCGCGCGGCCATTCCCGGCGCACGAACCTTATTGATTTTGATCGGGCCAAATCGTTTAGCCCGTCTTTTCATCACTATGGCAAAGAGAGAGGACTTCGTCGCGCTGCATACGTATTCACGGCGGCAAAATCCGCATGAATACGAATTCGCTACAGCGCGGGGCAAAAAAAACGCCCTTTGATCCGAAAGGATCAAAGGGCAGTTTATGTTGAGAAGATACCACTTACAAAGCAAGAGCCTGTAATTGGTGTATTCCGGCCGCGTCACAACAGCCGAAATAGGAGCGCCGGTTTTCAGCCGAAGCGCCAGCGACGCTTACGGCAAATGACCGGAAACCAATGTGTAAACGTTTGCATGGCCGGAGGGCAACAGAAAAAGCGCAATAGGCGAAATTTTGCGTCAATTTCCAGAGCCGGGCAGCCAGAGCAAGGTTCACCGAAGTTGCCGTCAGCCTATGCGTGCTTTTTAAGGTGCGCAATCCTGAATACGTATTCAGCTATTATGTGGCCCTCTGAATACGTATGCATGCCCTTCAACCGCAGATAAGGTCTTTTGCGCGCCGGCCATTTGGCATAAGCCTGGGTTAGAAAACGATTACAGGAATAAGGAAACTCTCCATGCATACCGGGCCGAGCCTGAAGGCGCTTGCTTTTTCACTCCTGGCGGTAACGGCCGCCAGCCCCGCCCTGGCCCAGGACGCCGCTCCGGCCGCCGATGTCTCGCAATCCTCGCAGGCGGCGCCGAAATACCAGACCATTGCCAGCGCGGACTCACCCGACAAGGTGCTGCATGTCGATGTCATGCTGAGCGGGGATGGCAATCTGTCCTATCAGGTGTCGCGCAACGGTCAGGTCATCGTTAATCCGTCGCGGCTGGGCCTGATCCTGGCCAATGCGCCGAAGTTCGATCGCTATTTCTCACTGGATAAGACAGAAACGACGTCGCACGACGACACCTGGGAGCAGCCGTGGGGCGAGCGCCGCTATGTGCGCAACCATTATAATGAACTGCGCGTCGACGTGGTCCAGAAGACCTGGGATGACCGCAAGATGACCGTGGTCTTCCGCATCTATGATGACGGCCTGGGCTTCCGCTATGAGTTCCCCGACCAGCCGCAGCTTCACAAGCTGGAGATCATGGACGAACTGACCGAGTTCGCCATCGCCGATCCGGCCACCGCCTGGTGGGATGTCGCCGGTGAATGGAACCGCGAGGAATATCTCTATAACAAAACGCCGCTGGACGAGGTCAGCGAGGCCCAGACGCCCATGACGATAAAGACGGACAAGGGGCTCTATATCTCTTTCCATGAGGCGGCCCTGGTCGATTACGCCGCCTACTGGCTGCGTCGCGTCGATGGCCAGCGGTTGAAAACACGCCTGGCGCCTTCGGCCATGGGCGCGCCAGTGGTGCGTGACGCGCCCTTCCCGACGCCGTGGCGGACCATGGAAATCACCGATACCGCCGCCGGACTTTATAACGCATCCGACCTGATCCTGAATCTCAACGAACCCAACAAGCTGGGCGATGTGTCGTGGGTCAAGCCGTATAAATATGTCGGCATCTGGTGGGGGATGCACCTCAACAAGTGGACCTGGGAAGCCGGTCCGCGCCACGGCGCCACCACCAAAAACACCGAGGACTATATCGACTTCGCGGCGAAGAATGGTTTCCGCGGCGTGTTGGTCGAGGGCTGGAACAAGGGCTGGGAAGACTGGTTCGGCAAGGGCTGGAACTTCTCCTTCACCGAAAGCTACCCGGATTTCGACTTAGCCGCGATTTCCGCCTATGGCCTGAAGAAGGGCATCCATCTGGTCGGCCATAACGAGACCTCCGGCAATGTCGCCAACTACGAGCCGCAAATGGCGGCGGGCTTCGCGCAATACGAAAAATATGGCGTGGATTCGGTCAAGACCGGCTATGTCGCCGATGCCGGCGGCGCCCGCGTCAAGGCGGCCGACGGCGAAGTCCGCTACACCTTCAACGACAGCCAGGAAATGGTTCGTCACTATCTGCTGAACGTGACGACCGCGGCCAAATACCATATCGCCATCGATACCCACGAGCCGATCAAGGATACCGGCCTGCGCCGCACCTATCCAAACTGGGTGTCGCGCGAAGGCCAGCGCGGCATGGAATATAACGCCTGGGGCGATCCGCAGAATCCGCCGGAACACGAGGCCAATCTCGTCTTCACCCGCATGCTCTCCGGCCCGATGGATTTCACGCCGGGAATCCTCAGCCTCGAAGGGCAGGGCAAGCCGATCCCGTCCACTCAGGCCAAGCAACTGGCGCTCTACGTCGTCCTCTATTCGCCGATCCAGATGGCCGCTGACCTGCCGGAAAACTACGCTAAATATCCGAAGCCCTTCCAGTTCATCAAGGACGTGCCGACAGACTGGGACCAGTCGATTGCCCTCAATGGCGAGCCGGGTGATTTCGCCACTATCGTGCGCAAGGACCGCCACTCCGACAACTGGTATCTCGGCAGCGTGACCGATGAAAACGAACGCAGCGTCGATGTGCCGCTGAGCTTCCTGGAGGCCGGCCGCACCTACAAGGCGCAGATCTATCGCGATGGTCCGAAGGCCGGCATGGAAGGCGAGGCCCGCTTCGATATCGTCATCGAGGAAAAGACGGTGACGGCTGGCGATACGCTCACCCTGCGCATGGCCCCCGGCGGCGGCGAGGCGATCCGCTTCGTGGCCCAGAAGAAGAAGTAAGATGTGGCGCGGGATACTGATCGGCCTGGCCGTTCTCTTCGCCCTGCCCGCCTGGGCGGACGGGCGGCTGGATCACTATCCCGCCTTCGCCTCGAAATTCATTACCCCTCGCCAGGTCACGGTCTGGCTGCCGGAAGGCTATGACCCGGCGCATCCCCTGCCGGTGCTTTACATGCAGGACGGCCAGAATGTCTTTGAGGCCAGCCGGGCCTATGGCAGCCACACCTGGGGCATTATTGACATGCTCAGCACACGGATCAAATCCGGCGACCTGCCGCCGGTGATCGTGGTGGCCATCGATAATGGCGGGACCTTGCGCGGCCGCGAATACCTGCCGCGAAAAATCTATGACCGAATGCCACCGGAGGCTCGTGCCCGCCTGGCGAAGAACTGGGGCGGCCCGCCGCTTTCCGATCAGTACCTGCGCTTCCTTGTTACCGAACTAAAGCCCTTTATCGACAAGACCTACGCCACTCAAGGCGATGCGGCCCACACCTCTGTCATGGGGTCGTCGATGGGCGGCCTGATCTCGTTTTACGCGCAAGCCGAATACCCGCAGGTCTTCGGCGCCTCGGCCTCGCTCTCGATGCACTGGGTGCTTGATAATCCATGGATCAGTACGCCGGACGACGCCGTTAATGCACCGCTGGTGATCCAGGCATTTGATGACTATCTCGCCATATCGCCCCTGAATCCCACAACCAGCCATGTCTATATGGACCAGGGCACGGAGACACTCGATGCGCACTACCGCCCCTACAGCCTGGGCGTGGCGGCGGCGATGAAGGCGCGCGGCTGGCAGGACGGCCCGCATTTTTCCTCGCAGATATTCCCCGGCGCCGATCACAGCGAAACATCCTGGGCGAAGCGCCTGGATATTCCGCTGAACTTCCTTTTGAAGCAGAAAGTGGTGGCCAGCGGCACATTGATCACCCTGCCACAGGTGACTTCGGCCTATGTCATCCCGCGCGATATTCATGTCTGGCTGCCGGATGATTACGACCCGGCGAAAACCTACAAGACCCTCTACATGATGGATGGCCAGAACCTGTTTTCGCCCAGCCAGTACAGCGGTGCCGATTGGGGCGTGGCCGAGGTGCTGCCGAAACTGATCGATGACGGCAAGGTGTCACCAGCGATCATTATCGGCATCGACAACATCCCAGACCGGACGCGCGAATACATGCCGCAGAAGGTCTATGACCATATGCCGGCGGATTACCAGGTGCGCATCCGCGCCTTCGAGGATGGCAAAACACCGAATGCGGATAACTTCCTGAAATTCGTCGTCACCGAACTGAAACCGATGATCGACAAGACCTACCACACCGCCCCCGGCCCGGAAAACACCTCGATCATGGGGTCTTCTATGGGCGCCCATATCGCGCTTTATGCGCAAGGGGAATATCCAGATATTTTCGGCGCCTCGGCCTCCCTCTCCATGCCGTGGCTGATGGCCGATCCGGCCAAAGACCCGACCGCGATCGAAGCCGACGCCGAAACCGTGGCCGCCGGCTGGACGGCCTGGCTGAAGACAACGAAGATGGTCCCCGGCCGCAATCGCATCTACAGCGATCAGGGCACGGTGGGGCTCGATGGCCTGTTCACGCCCTATGAGGAAAAGGCCGTGGCGGCTTTCCGCGCCAATGGCTGGAGCGAGGCCAATTTCCACGCCCCCGTTTATGAAGGGGCCGAGCACAGCGAAAAGGATTGGCGCCAGCGCGTGGATATACCGCTTGTCTTCCTGCTGAACCGTTGAAAAGACAGCGCCATATCGCGTAAATTCAGTTTCTGTTAGGGTTTGTTAACCGTGATCCGTCACACTCCGGACTATCGTATGCCAGTTCAGACGGACCCTGTTCGCCAAGCCCCATGTTTGCCAAGCCAAAGCCCTCGTCAGACCTGCCCGGCCGCCCGCGCTTCGATCCACCGCGCGGCGCCCGTCCGCACATGCGTGAACTGCCGAAGATCTGGGCCGGACGGATCGTCGAGACCTTCAAAAAGCCCTATGTCGCGCCGGTTTCGGCCCTGGCCGTTTTCACCATCGCCGCCTTCGCCTTCCTGAACCTGGCCGGTGACCCCGACGCGGCTTCGCCCTCGGTCCGCATCAACCTCGCCAAGGACAAGGCCCCGGCCGCCAGCGCGCACGCCGCGACAGGCGACAGCCAGGCCGGTATGCAGTCCTTCACGCTCGACAGCCTGGGCCTCTTCGGCGATGCCAGCGCCGATACCTTCACCGATCCAGATGCACCGCCGGTCCAGGGCACGGCCGTGATCACCCTTCCGGGAGATGACGGCAACGGCGCCATGCCCGCGCCGAAATTCACCGTCTCTCCTCTGCCCCCGGCGCCGATCGGCGGACTGACCCAGACGACGGACAACGGTCCGCTGCCGATCATCGCCCCCAATGGCCAGACCCCGGCCTCGGCCTATGCCCGTCCGTTCAAAGGCGATGGCCGGCCGATGGTGGCGCTCGTCGTCGGTGGGCTGGGCCTCAATCCGGCCACCACGAAGCAAGCCATCGAGCAACTGCCGCCGCAGGTTACCCTGTCCTTCGTGCCTTATGTTTCCGGGCTCCAGGGCTGGATCGACCAGGCGCGCGCCGCTGGTCATGAGGTCATGATAGAGGTGCCTATGCAGCCGACCAACTATCCGGACAATGACCCCGGCCCGCAGACCCTGCTCGCCAATGCCCGCACCGACGACCTGATCGGCCACCTGAACTGGGCGCTGTCGCGCGCCACGGGCTATTTCGCCGTCTCTAATTACCAGGGCGGCGCGTTCTTCAAGGACAAGGCCGGCACCACGGTCTTCCTGCAAAACCTCAAGAACCGCGGCGTCAGCTTCATCGATGACGGCCAGGCGCGCGGATTGCAAGGCGCCTGGGGACGTGCCTCGGCCGACCGCATCATTGACAACCAGATCAACTCGACCGCCATTTTTGCCCAGTTGGGCGGGCTGGAAGCCACCGCCAAAAGCCGCGGTTCCGCACTCGGCACCGGCTTCGCCTATCCGGTAACGCTCGCCGTGGCGCTCAAATGGACGCAAGGCCTGGACGCGAAAGGGATACAACTCGCGCCCGCCTCGGCGATCACCCACCAATGACCACTACAGACAAAGGCCCGGAAGGGTATCGCCCCAATGTCGGGCTTGTCGTTTTCAATACCGCCGGAAAGGTGTGGATCGGGCATCGCTTCGGCGTGAGCGGCGACCACGCCTGGCAGTTCCCTCAGGGCGGGGTGGATGAAGGCGAGGAACTGGAAACCGCCGCCCTGCGCGAGCTTTATGAGGAAACCGGTATTCGCTCGGTGACGCCCCTGGGCCGCACAAAGGACTGGATCGTCTATGATTTTCCGCCCGAAGTGCTGGCCAACAAGCGGATCGGCAAGAATTTCAGGGGGCAGAAGCAGATATGGTTCGCCTATCGCTTCACCGGCCAGGATTCTGAGGTCAACCTGACAACCCACGGTGAGCAGGAGTTTTCGCGCTGGGAATGGTGTGATCTCGATGCCGTCATCGACCGCGTGGTCCATTTCAAGCGCGACAGCTATCGCAAGGTTATCGCCGAACTGCGCACCCTGGTCTGACATCACACCATCGTGTTATCGCTGCTGCCTCTTCCTGACAAATGCGGGATGATAGGATGGGCTCACAAGAGGAGCGCATCATGAGTGAAACCACCTATATCGATGGATTTGTCATCCCCGTCCGCAATGCCGATAAAGACGCCTATCTGGCCATGGCGAAAAAGGCCGCGGCGGTCTGGCGCGACCATGGCGCGCTGGAAGTGATCGAATGCTGGGGCGATGATGTGCCCGATGGCAAGGTCACCTCATTCCCGATGGCCGTGAAGCTGGAACCTAATGAAGTGGTCGTCTTCTCATGGGTCACCTGGCCTTCCAAAGCAGCCCGCGATGCCGGCAACGAAAAGGTCATGGCCGATCCGCGCATGAGTCCGGAAAACATGGAGATGGTCTTCGACGGCAAGCGCCTGATCTTCGGCGGCTTTTCGCTGCTTAACCGGGGCTGATCAGCGCGCGATCTCAACAATCACCGGATAATCAGGCACATCGACCGTCAGTGCGGATTCACCGCTGAACTGATGGATGGCATCTGGTTGCTGCATGGGATCGTACAGCGCCCTGGCGTGGGCGCCAGACGGCAGGGTCAGCCTTACCGGCACCGGCGCATTCTGGACAGGTTTGCCATGCTCGCGGTCCCAGAAAGCAATCTCATTCCACAGCAGTATCTGGGTTTCGCCCGACGCCTTCTGGATCGCCAGTACACGGAGCGTTTGGGGTGCGCCCTGCAATATCATATCCAGCGGTTGAGGCGTAAAGGTCAGGGCCGCCGGATCCGGATCGCCGATGATCCGCAGCAGATTGCGCAAGGCTTTCGCCGCCGGCTTCGGTTTAATATCGGTCGTGAACAGGCCAAAGTGCATTTCATTGGATTTGCTTTTTGGATCAGGCTTTTCATCAAGTAATTCATACAGATAGATGCGCGAGGCCCCATTTTGCATGGCGTCGAGGATACCGTTTAGCAATCCCTTCGCCTGCCCCGCTTCATCGACGCCTATCACCTGCCAGCCGCTCTGCGGATTGGTGGCGTAGCCGAATTCGGTAATAGCCCACGGTTTGCCATCCGCCCAATGACCATCCTGATCCATCCACTTGCCCGGTTGATGGCCGTTCTGCGCATAGACGTGCGTATTGTGGTAATCGCCCCGGTCTCCGAGCGTCTCCGGGACATCGTTACCCGTCAGGTCAAGGATGGGAATATGATTTAAGGTCAGGTGCGCCCTCAGCAACCTGACCGTCTCAGCCTGCGCTGCAAGCGCGGCTTCGAGGCTTGTCTTGCCCATATAGGTCACCGGCTCGTTATGAACCTCGTTGAACCCCTCGATAAGCTCTATCGCGCCCGGCCGGGCCACTTCGAGCTTTTCCAGACCACCGATCGTATTGGCCGGATCATAGTCCCCGCCCCGGATCATCAGATTGAAACGCACATTCGCCTTGTTCAGCCAGATATATTCGGCCAGTGGGAGCGGACGGTCAGGACGGGCGCGCGGCGCGCTGTCACGGATATGGCGGATATCGAGATAATCCAGCGCGCTGATCACATCTTCCATGCGCCTGTAGGCGCCATCCTTATAGAGGATATGGGTGTTGATGCCAACGGACTGCCGCACGACCTCCGCCCGCAGAGGCACATAGGTTTCAGCCATTGCGGTGCTGGCGGACATGACAGCCGCCCCGCACAGTGCCCCTATGATGATGTCCCGCCACTTGCCCATGCCCCACCATAACAAAAAAGCCCGCCGAGTAAACTCAGCGGGCTTTAATCTCTCACCACTCAATTGATTTCCAAAGCGAAGCTTTGGCAAGCCCGACCGGGCGCCGCGCACGTTTGCGCGTAAGCCCCGCGGCGCTTGAGCGAAAACTAGTGAATATTTTCACCATATTCGTTGGCGTGTTCAGCCAGGATGGTCATGCCGTCCTCGTTGACGTCGGCAAAGCCGCCGCGCACCTGGAAGACGCGCTTCGTCACGCCGTCGAGGATGGTGACATCCCCTTCGGCCAGCGTGGTCATGAAGGGCGCGTGGTGCGCCAGAACGCCGAATTCACCTTCGACACCCGGCGCCACGACCTGATCGACCTCGCCCGCGAACAGTTCGCGTTCGGGCGTCACCAGCGAAACATGCAGCTTATCGCTCA
Organism: Asticcacaulis sp.; assembly: GCA_024707255.1. Taxonomy (NCBI): domain Bacteria; kingdom Pseudomonadati; phylum Pseudomonadota; class Alphaproteobacteria; order Caulobacterales; family Caulobacteraceae; genus Asticcacaulis; species Asticcacaulis sp. The sequence goes on from JANQAC010000001.1 coordinate 1,163,325, forward strand.
TGATCACTTACCTTCGCCGGCCAGCTTTTCAGCCTTGGCGATGGCGTCTTCGATGGTGCCGACCATATAGAAGGCGGCTTCCGGCAGGTGATCATAATCACCGTTGCAGATGCCCTTGAAGCCCTTGATGGTATCTTCGATCGACATCAGAACACCGGGCGTGCCGGTGAAGATTTCGGCGACGTGGAAAGGCTGCGACATGAAGCGCTGGATCTTGCGGGCGCGGGCGACGGTCGCCTTGTCTTCTTCCGACAGTTCGTCCATGCCGAGGATGGCGATGATGTCCTTCAGCGCCTTGTACTGCTGGAGGATTTCCTGAACGCGCGTGGCGGTTTCGTAGTGTTCCTGGCCAACGACGCGCGGATCAAGGATACGCGAGGTCGAATCGAGCGGATCGACGGCCGGATAGATGCCCTGTTCGGCGATCGAACGCGACAGAACGGTGGTGGCGTCCAGGTGGGCGAACGAAGCGGCAGGCGCCGGGTCGGTCAGGTCGTCGGCCGGGACGTACACGGCCTGAACCGAGGTGATCGAACCCTTGTTGGTCGAGGTGATGCGTTCCTGCAGACGGCCCATTTCGGTGGCGAGCGTCGGCTGATAGCCAACGGCCGAAGGAATACGGCCCAGCAGGGCGGACACTTCGGAACCGGCTTGCGTGAAGCGGAAGATGTTGTCGACGAAGAACAGAACGTCCTTGCCTTCGACATCGCGGAAATATTCAGCTTGGGCCAGCCCCGTCAGGGCGACGCGGGCGCGGGCGCCGGGAGGCTCGTTCATCTGGCCGTAAACCAGCGTACAGCGCGAGGTGCCCCCGCCGCCGTGCTCGTTCACCTTGGACTCGATCATTTCGTGATAGAGGTCGTTGCCTTCACGGGTACGTTCACCCACGCCGGCGAACACCGAGTAGCCGCCGTAAGCCTTGGCGATGTTGTTGATCAGTTCCTGGATGGTGACGGTCTTGCCGACGCCGGCACCGCCGAACAGGCCGATCTTGCCGCCCTTGGAATAGGGGCAGATCAGGTCGATGACCTTGATGCCGGTGACGAGGATTTCGGCCGAGGTGGCCTGATCGGCGAACGAAGGCGCGTCAGCGTGGATCGGATTGAAGAACTTGGTTTCGATCGGACCGGCTTCGTCGATCGGCTCGCCGATGACGTTCATGATACGGCCGAGCGTGGCGGGACCGACCGGCACGGTGATCGGGGTGCCGAGGTCGGTAACCGGCTGGCCGCGGACGAGACCTTCGGTGGCGTCCATGGCAATGGTACGGACGGTGTTTTCACCGAGGTGCTGGGCGACTTCCAGAACCAGACGCGCGCCGGTGGCGGTGTTGGTGGTTTCCAGGGGCGTTCAGGATGGCGGGCATACCACCGTCGAACGACACGTCGACGACAGCGCCGATGATCTGGGTGATCTTGCCGGTAGCGGCAGTAATCTTTTGGGGTGCGGACATGGGTCTGTTCCTACAGGGCTTCGGCGCCGGCGATGATCTCGATCAGTTCAGTCGTGATCTGGGCCTGGCGTTTACGGTTATATTTCAGGGTCATGGCGTTGATCATTTCGCCGGCATTACGCGTGGCGTTATCCATGGCGCTCATCTGCGAGGCGTAGAAGCCGGCATTGTTCTCCAGCAGGCTGGCCAGAAGCTGCACCGACAGGTTACGCGGCAGGAGCGTCTCTAAAAGCTCCTCCTCGGACGGCTCGTATTCGTAAACCGCACCGTGGGTATCTTCCAGGGCGGAGAGATCGACATCAGCCGGGATCAGGCGCTTAGCGGAAGGCACCTGGGCGATGACCGACTGGAAGCGCGAATAGAAGAGGGTCACGACATCGGCGCGGCCTTCGGAGAATTCGCGGGCGATCAGGTCGGCGATCGGGGCCACGACATCGATCGTCAGCACCTTGGTGCCGGACAGGTCGAAGCTCTCGACGATCTTGTCGCCGAACTGGCGCTTCAACTGGTCACGACCCTTGCGGCCGATGGTGATGAGGCGGACCTTGTTACCGGCGGCGGTTTGCTGGGCGATGAATTCGCGGGCGGCGCGGACGATGTTTGAATTGAACCCGCCGGCCAGGCCGCGGTCAGCGGTGGCGACGACGACCAGTTGATGGGTCGTAGCGCCATTGCCGACCAGCATCTGCGGGGCGGAATCACCGGTGATGCCACGGGCCAGGTTGGCGATGACCGCTGCCATGCGTTTGGCGTAGGGCCGGGCGTTTTCAGCCGAATCCTGCGCGCGCTTGAGCTTGGCGGCCGCCACCATCTGCATCGCTTTCGTGATCTTCTGCGTCGCCTTGACGCTTCCGATCTGCGTGCGCATGTCCTTTAAGCTTGCCATTTGTTCTGACTAACTCTCTGGATCTTAAGCGAAGTTGGCGGTGAAATCGACGATGACGGCCTTCAGTTGCTCTTCGAGCTCAGCCGACAGGGCCTTCTTGTCGCGGATGGTGTTCAAGAGATCGACGTGGCGCGTACGCAGGGCCGACAGCAGTTCCTTTTCATAGCGACCGACATCGCCGACAGCGATGGTATCGAGATAACCGCGCGTACCGGCATAGATCACGGCCACCTGTTCTTCGACCTTCAAGGGCGAATACTGCGGCTGCTTCAGCAGTTCGGTCAGGCGGGCGCCACGGGCCAGCAGGCGTTGGGTAGCGGCATCGAGATCCGAACCGAACTTGGCGAAGGCGGCCATTTCACGATACTGGGCCAGGTCACCCTTGATGGCGCCGGCAACCTGCTTCATCGCCTTGATCTGGGCCGACGAACCGACGCGCGACACCGACAGACCGACGTTCACGGCCGGACGGATGCCCTGATAGAACAGGTCGGTTTCGAGGAAGATCTGGCCGTCGGTGATCGAGATCACGTTGGTCGGGATATAGGCCGACACGTCGTTGGCTTGCGTCTCAATAACCGGCAGGGCGGTCATGGAGCCAGCGCCGTTTTCTTCATTAAGCTTGGCGGCGCGTTCGAGCAGGCGGGAGTGCAGGTAGAAGACGTCGCCCGGATAGGCTTCGCGGCCGGGCGGGCGGCGCAGCAACAGGGACATCTGGCGGTAGGCGACGGCCTGCTTCGACAGATCGTCATAGATGATCAGCGAGTGCATGCCGTTGTCGCGGAAATATTCGCCCATGGCGCAACCGGCGAACGGGGCCAGATATTGCAGCGGGGCCGGTTCCGAAGCCGAGGCGACGACGACGGTCGTATATTCAGGGCGCCGTTTTCTTCCAGAGCCTTGACGATCTGGGCGACGGTCGAGCGCTTCTGGCCGATGGCGACGTAGATGCAGTACAGCTTGGCCGACTCGTCGGTGCCGGCGTTGACGGCCTTCTGGTTCAGGATGGCGTCGATGGCGACGGCGGTCTTGCCGGTCTGGCGGTCACCGATGATCAGTTCGCGCTGGCCGCGGCCGACGGGGATCAGGGTGTCGATGGCCTTGATGCCGGTCTGGACAGGCTCGTGGACCGACTTGCGCGGGATGATGCCCGGCGCCTTCAGGTCGGTACGGCGACGTTCGGTGGAGACGATCGGGCCCTTGCCGTCGATCGGCTCACCCAGCGGATTGACGACGCGGCCCAGCAGGCCCTTGCCGACCGGCACGTCGACGATTTCGCCGAGACGGCGGCATTCGTCGCCTTCGGCGATTTCACGGTCTTCGCCGAAGATAACGACGCCGACATTGTCCTTTTCCAGGTTCAGGGCCATGCCCTTCACGCCGGCCTTCGGGAACACGACCATTTCACCGGCCTGCACCTTGTCGAGGCCGTAGACGCGGGCGATACCGTCGCCGACGCTGAGTACGGAACCTACGTCGGAGACGTCGGCTTCTTCACCGAAACCGGCGATTTGAGCTTTGAGGATGGCCGAGATTTCGGCTGCGCGAATGTCCATTTTTCGTCTCTTGGTGTCTTACGCTTTTTTAAGGGCGAATTTAAGGGAATCGAGTTTTGTCTTGAGGGAGGCGTCGAAGAGACGCGAGCCTACGCGGACCTTGAGCCCGCCCAGGAGCGCCGGATCAACACGGGTGCTGATTTCGGCAGATTGACCCAGCGTCTTGGCCAGGGTCTTTTTGAGGTCTTCCAACTGCGCATCGGAAAGCGCGACAGCCGAGGTCACTTCCGCGCTGACAATGCCCTTTTCGGCGTCGTACAGCTTGTTGAAAGCGGTGATGAAGGGGAACAGATGGTCCATGCGACCATTGGCGGCCAGGACGCCGAGCGCCTTTTGGGTCAGGGCGTTGAGCTTCAGGCTTTTGGCGACGGCCAACAGGCCGTTCAGCTTGACGTCCGACTTATAGACCTGGCTGGCGACGAAAATACGCAGTTCGGCGCTGGAATTAAGGAGCGCCTTCAGATTCGCCAGATCGCCATGCACCTTTTCGAGAACCTTGCCGTCCTGGGCGAGGTCAAAGGCAGCACGGGCATAACGCTCGCCGGCTTCCGTTTCTCGGTATTGATCGTTCACACCGTATTCCTAAACTGTGTCCAATAATTGCGTATGCGACGCCAAAAACATGGCTTCGGATAATGGGCATAAGCTCACGGGCGCTGAAACAAGCGCCTCTGCTGGCTATAGCCGCGGGCTCCTTAGCATAGGGTTTTTGCCATCGCAACCAAACAGGCCGAGATTCTTGAGGCTTAAGTCCACTTATGAGATCAAAGTTACGCGACCCACTGATTTGTTGACCCGCACGTCTTGAGATTCGACCTAATTCTTTTATTTATAATGGATATTGCCGCCGCCTCCATTCCAAGAGACCAGACACCATGGCCGACCTGACAGCCCTTGCGACCAATCCTGCCGCCTGGGCAGCCCTCCTGACCCTGATCGTCATGGAGGTGGTACTGGGGATCGACAACCTGATCTTCATCTCGATCCTGACCAACAAGCTGCCCGAATCGATGCGGGCACGGGCACGGGCCGTCGGCCTGTCCGGCGCGCTGCTGATGCGGATCGCCCTGTTGTTCACCTTGTCGCACCTGGCCGGCATGAAGGACCCGGTCATCTGGCTGTTTGGTCATGGCTTTTCGTGGCGTGACCTCATCCTGCTCGGCGGCGGCCTGTTCCTGGTTTACAAGGCGACCAGCGAAATCAACCACTCGACCGAGCATAGGGGCGAGGACGGTGACAATAAGCCGCAGGGCAAGTCACTGGGCTTTGCCGCCGCCATCGCCCAGATCCTGATGCTCGATCTCGTCTTCTCCATCGATTCCATCCTGACCGCTGTCGGCATGACCGATCACCTGCCGATCATGATCATCTCGGTCCTCGTCGCCGTCTTCCTGATGTTCGTGGCCTCGGGTCCGATCTCGGCCTTCATCAACCGCCATCCGTCCATCGTCATGTTGGCACTCGGCTTCCTGCTGATGATCGGTACGGTGCTCATCGCCGAAGGCTTCGGCTTCCATATCGAAAAGGGCTATATCTACGCCGCCATGGCCTTCGCCGCCTTTATCGAGGCCCTGCAGATGTTCGCGCGCGGCCGGGCAAAGAAGAGCGGCGATCACCACTAATTTTACTGACACGGCGGCTTTACGCGGGCGCTGAAATGGGCAAACAATCGGCCTGACGCGATTTTGGAGTCAGAATGACCGAGCCTACGCCCCGCGCCCTGTTGATGCGCCGTGACGTCCTGACGGGCATTGGCACCGGCCTGACCGGCGGCGCCCTGACCCTGTGGGCCGGCGCCACCCTGCTGCCGAACGCGGCCGTTCATGTCCCCGAACTGTCGCCGCCCCATGCCGAACCGGTTGCACCCCCGCCGCCGCCGCCCCTGCTGAACTGGCCGTCGCTCGATGCCATGGCCGGACAGATGATCGAACGCCATGTCACGCCCGGCCTGTCCTTGAGCGTCATGAAGGCTGGCGTGATGCTCTATTCGGCCGGATTCGGCAATGCGCAACTGGCGCCGAAACATCCGGTCGACACGAATACCGGCTTCCGCATTGCCTCGATCAGCAAGCAGTTCACCGCCGCGGCCATCCTGCTTTTGAGGGAGGCAGGCGAGCTCAGGCTCGGCGATCCGCTGGCGCGTTTTATTCCGGATTTCCCGCGCGCCGATGTCATGACCCTGCGCGAACTTTTGAGCCATACCTCCGGTCTGGATGACTATCTCAGCGGCCGCCACGCCGACATGCTGACGACGGCGCAGACGCATGACTACACACAGCAGGGACTTCTGGAGGCGATCAAGGGCGCCGATCCCTTGTTTCGCTGTCCGCCCGGCCTGAAATGGGTCTACAGTAATACCGGATTCGCCCTGCTCGGCATTGTGGTTGAACGCCTGAGCGGCCTGCCTCTCGCCGAATTCTGCCGCCAGCGCCTCTTTGGCCCCGCCGGCATGACGCGCACCTCTATCGATCCGCTCAATGCCGGCGATCCGGATATCTGCGAAGGCCACCGCGCCAATCGTCGCTTGCGCGATGGTTTCGGCGAGGTCTGGCCGGTCTCGGCCAGCTTCGCCGGCGGTTCCGGGGGCTTGCGTTCGACTTCGGCGGATCTCTGCCGCTGGCATTCGGCCCTGATGACCGGCAAGATTCTGAAAACAGAAAGCCTGACGGAAATGCTGACCCCGGTGCGGCTGAAGGACGGCGCCTTCGCCATCGACCGCGAAAGCACGCATTCACCGGGTTATGGACTGGGGATGCGGTTGGGATTTATCGATGGCCAGCCGTTTTTCACCCACAGCGGCCGCATCAATGGCTTTACCGGCCAATTGCTGAGCCTGCCGTTTGAACAACTGACCGTGGCGATGCTGTATAATTGCGACGGCGCCAATGACGGCGGTTTCTTCCCGTCGCACGCCGCCCTGCGCGAAGAAGCGGTACGGCTGGGGCGGAAAGCCTGATCACAGAAAACTATAGGGGTCGATATCGACCACCAGCCGGATGGCATTGGGCCGCTTGATCGCCGCCAGCCAGTGACTGACGAATGCCTGCAGATCGCGGTTGCGGTCGGCCCGCACCAGGAAGCGCTTGCGCCATTGGCCACGCACTAACGCCAGTGGCGCATCGGCCGGGCCATAGACATCGACGCCTTCGGTATTCGGGATAAACAAAGCCAGTTCGCGCGAAAATTTGTTGAGCAGGTTCTGGTCCTTGGCCGACAGGATCAGCGCCGCCAGCCGTCCGAATGGCGGAAATTTCGCCACTTCGCGTGACATCGATTCATAGGCGTAGAAGGCGTCACGATCCTGATGCTGGAGGGCCTGCATGACCGGATGCTCCGGCGTATAGGTTTGCAGTACGGCCCGCCCCGGCTTGAGCTTGCGGCCCGCCCGCCCGGTGGCCTGCGCCAATAGCTGGAAAGTGCGCTCCGCGGCGCGCAGGTCGCCACCCTTTAGCCCAAGATCGGCATCGACAATCCCCACAAGCGTCAGGTTCGGGAAATTGTGTCCCTTGGCCGCCGCTTGCGTGGCGATGACGATATCGACTTCGTTATCCTCAATCCGTTTGATCAGCGAAGCCGAGGAAGCGGCATCGGGCGTGGTGTCAGAGGAAAAGACCTCTGCCCGCGCGTCGGGGAAACGACTTTGCACTTCTTCCAGAATGCGTTCCACGCCCGGCCCGACCGAAATCAAACTATCCTGCGCGCCGCAATGCGGACAGGTCTTCGGCTTGCGCATGGAAAAGCCGGTCAGGTGACAGACCAGCCGGCCTGACGCGCGGTGCTCGACCAGCCGAGGAATCGGTCTTGGGCGAGGTCATCTTCTCACCGCACGCCTTGCACAGCACGAGCGGCGCATAGCCCCGGCGATTGAGGAACAGCAGGGTCTGCTCGCCGCGCTTCAGGGTGGCCAGTATTTCACCAACCAGCGGATCACTCAGCCAGCGGGTTTCCCCATTCGGGCCCTTCTCCGGCGGATGCGCCTTCATATCGATCAATGAAATATCAGGCAGGACCGCCGTGCCGTGGCGCTGCTCCAGCCGGATCCAGGCATAGCGGCCCTTTTCGGCATTGGTCAGGCTTTCCAGCGAGGGCGTGGCCGAAGCGAGTATGACCATGGCGCCATCGAGCCGCGCCCGGAACACCGCCAGATCGCGGGCATGATAGCGCGCGCCCTCTTCCTGCTTGTAGGAGCCGTCATGCTCTTCATCAACCACGATCAGGCCCAGTCGCTGATAGGGCAGAAAAAGCGCCGAACGCGCCCCGACCACCAGCCGCACATGGCCTTTCGCCACGCCCTCCCAGATGCGCCGGCGATTGCCGTTGGAGATATTGGCGTGCCATTGCGCCACCTCGACACCGAAACGCGCCTCAAGCCGGCCGAGCACCGCCTGGGTCAGGGCGATTTCCGGCAGCAGGATCAGTACCTGGGCTTCGGGATCAGAACGCAGGATATCCGCGACGGATTCCAGATAGACCTCGGTCTTGCCGGAACCGGTGACGCCATCCAGCAGGACCGGCGCGAAGGCGCGTTTGGCCTGCTCCATCTGCAAAAGCTGATGCGCCGCCGATTGTGAGTCGTTCAGGCGTGCCGGTGCGAAATCGGGATTGGGCTGCGGCCAGATTTCTTCCCGCGCCAGATCGACCTTTTGCAGCACGCCTTCCTTTTCCAGCGCCGTCACCACGCCGGTCGAAACGCCAGCCGCCATAGCCAGGTCCGTGGCGCTCATCGGCACCAGGGCGGTATCGAGTACGGCCTGTCGCGCCTTGGTCATACGGCCTGGCTGTTCGCCGGTCAGCACATAGCCCTGCTTCGGGACGGCGCGCGGAATTTTCAGCGCCCGGATACAGCCATTGAGGAAAACACCCGGCGGGGTCAGGGTCCAGCCGGCGGCCCACAGCCAGAAGTTAAGGCTCGCCTCTGGAACAATGGGATCGTCAAGTTTTGCGACGACCGCCTTGACGCGCGACAGATCTTCGTCCGCTTCCGGCGTCTCAAAGCCGATCACCAGGCCGCGCACCTTGGCATGGCCCAGCGGCACGATCACATGTTCACCGGCCCTCAGGGTCATGCCGGCAGGCACGGCATAATCAAGCGCCTCGGCCATGGGCGCGAGCACAACGACCTTGGCGATTAAGGTTACTTTTTCTGAGGGTTCAAACAAATCGGAGGCGGCCGGACTCATGATTTTAGCCTCTAACACGAAATCCCCCGCTTTGTCATAGCCGGAAGCGGAAACCGCTTCACAGACGCGAAAAGCCACATTATGGTGCTGATTATGAGCACCGAAGGCGGCATAACCTTTCCCGATCTCGATAGCTGGCAGGCCATGCGCCGCTATCTGATCGAACACGCCGATGATATCCGGCGCGATACCGCCCTTTTGGAAACGCTGGGCCTGCAAAGCAAGACCAAACATCTGATCGATTTCGGCCCGGCCGCCCTGTCGCGCCTGGAGGCCCGCGCGCTCAAGGATTTCGATATCCGCCGCCAGCTTGAAATGACCGCCCGCGCCAATTTCGACGCCCAGAGCCAGACGCACGGTTTGGTCTTAAGCCTCATGGAAGCGCGCAATCATTCCGACCTGGCGCGCCGGCTGAATGAAGAGGTGCGCCATCGCTTCGGGCTGGTGGCCGCCACCATTGCGCTGGAAGATACCGCGCCGGTGCCGCTCGGCTGGAAAACCCTCGATTACGGCGGCGTTGACTATATCATCGGCGAAACGGGCCTGAGCCTTCTCGGCCCGGATGGCGTGTGCCGCGTGCTTTTCGATGACGATGTCAAGCGTGTCAAATCGGCGGCCGTGCTGCGCATCGCCCTGTGGCGCGAAGGCCGTCCGGGTCTCGTCGCCTTCGGTTCAAACGATTTTGACGGCTTCTCGCCGGATATGGGCGCCGAACTGGTCGCCTTTGTCGCCCGCGTCGTGGAACGCGTGGCCGACCGCTGGCCGGTCCTCAGCTAGGTTTTACCGTAATTTTTTCCAACCCGATCAACCGGGTAAAGGATTCCTTACGGTTTGATCTTAAAATTGTCCACATGCCTTCCTATATTCAAAATTCAAGGATGCTACCCTGCGTCTATGAGGCTTCCTTCTCCGACGCCCCCCTGCGGTCCGGCATGGAGAAAGCCCTCTCACCACTCCTACCCTTCCAAAAGGACGGGGAGGGAAGCCGCCCCGGCGCAGGGGAGCATTTCTCTTGACCCTTTTCGATGCCCAGATCGCCTGGGTGAACTGGCTGAAAGACCAGAAGCGGTGTTCGCCGCGCACGCTGGACGCCTATGCCCACGCCCTGCGTTATTATCTCGACCATCTCGGCAAGTCCGTTCCAAACGACCTGACGCTTGATGATATAGTCGCCGTGTCTTCCGGCGATATCCGCGCCTGGATGGCGCATCTGCGCAGCAAAGATCCCCCCTGTCGGCGCGCTCCCTGGCCCAGCATCTTTCGGCCATAAAATCCTTTCACGGTTTCCTCGATCTGCATTTCGACCGGCCCAATGCCCAGGTGGCGCTGATGCGCGGCCCCCGCCTGAAAGCCACCCTGCCGCGCCCGCTCAATATCGACCAGATGCAGGGCCTGCTCAACGAAACCCAGATGGATTCGGATCGGGACGACTGGGAAAACGCCCGCGATGAGGCCATTTACATGCTGCTCTATGGTCTCGGCCTGCGGATTTCCGAAGCCCTGTCGCTGCGCGTAAAAGATGCACCGCTCGGCGACTCTTTACGTATTGTTGGTAAGGGCAACAAGATGCGCGCCCTGCCGGTCATCACGGCGGTGCGCGAAGCGGTGGAGACCTATCGCCGCCAGCAGCCGTTCGTCCTCCAGCCGGAAGACAGGCTGTTCCGCGCCAAACGTGGCGGCGAACTCTCACCGCGTCACGTCCAGGCCAGCATCCAGCACCTGCGTTCGCGCCTGGGCCTTTCCGACCGCGCCACGCCGCACGCCCTGCGCCACTCGTTTGCCACCCACCTGCTTGGTTCCGGCGCCGACCTGCGCTCGATCCAGGAACTGCTCGGCCATGTGTCGCTGTCCACCACGCAGAAATATACCCAGGTCGATACCGAACGCCTGCTCTCCGCCTATGCCGCCGCGCATCCCAAGGGATAAGGCTGCCTGAAGGCCGATCTTGCGTGAACGCTAACATAGGGCTAAGCTCCCGATAAACCGGGGTTTTTACGTAATCATGTCAACCATCTACGATGTCGCCGAACTGGCCGGTGTTTCGGCGAAGACCGTGTCGCGCGTGGTCAATGAAGACAAGGCCGTCAAGGCCAGCACGCGTGAAAAGGTGCTGGCCGCGATGGCCCAGCTCGAATACCGCCCCAATGCCCAGGCGCGCAGCCTTCGCATGGGTGGCAAGACCTCCATCGGCCTGCTGCTGGAAGACCCGACCAGCGGCTATCAGGGCCGTTTTCACCAGGCCATGCTCGCCGCCTGCATGGAATCGCGCAAATATCTGGCCGTTGAGCTGTACGAGCAGGGAATGCCTGACTGGCAAGCCTATCTCGACCGCTTCATTACCGATGCGCAGATCAGGGACATGATCCTGCTGCCAACCCTGTGCGATTTCGGGCCACTCAAAAGTTTCCTGAAAAGTCGAAATATAAACTGTGTACTGATCTCGCCCTCCACGCCGGACAGTCATTACGCCTCCGTGGCCATGGATGACAGGCTGGCGGCGCGCGATGTCGTCGAATACCTGTTCAGCATGGGCCATACGAAGATTGCGCATATCGGCGGCCATCCGGATCACGCCGCCTCGATCCTGCGCCGCAATGGCTTTTATGAAGCCTTCGACGCGGCTGGCATTGCGCGGCCACCGGCGGCCTATATGGAATCCGGATATTTTTCGTTCAAGTCCGGCTTCGAGGCCGCCGAACGCCTGCTGGCCCTGCCCGACCGCCCGACCGCCATCTTCGCCTGCAATGATGAAATGGCGGCCGCCACCTGCTCGGTGGCGCACAAGGCCGGCCTGCGTATCCCCGATGATCTGGCCGTGGTCGGTTTCGACGATGCCCCGATCTCCTCGGCGGTCTGGCCCGCCCTGACGACCGTGCGTCAGCCCTATCTCGAAATGGCCCGCCGCAGCATCCAGATTCTCGATGATTCCCCGGACAAGGTCACAGCCAGCGATCGCCAGATCCGCCATATCATTCCGCATGAACTGATCGTGCGCGAAACCACGATCACATCTTGACCCCGCGCATACGGGGCGGTGGCGCCCCGGCGCTCAACGAAGCCTTCCCTGTAGACGGCATCGACCAGATCGCGATGGCTGATCAGATCCTTTGAAGCCTGTTCGCCGAAGGCGGCGATCCGGGCGAAAAGCTGATCAGCCAGTTCCGTCTCACGCAGGGAAGGGCGGGCGGCCTCGTAGTTGGTTTCGAAATTCATGCCGTACAGAATATACTGGTAGCTGAAGAAGGCGAAACTCTCATGATCCAGTACGAAATCAAAGCGTGACGGCGGGCGGAATTTCCACAGGGCCAGCAGATCGCGCAGATGCGACGGTATTGTCTCAGGCTTCGTATTGTCCACCCAAAAGGGCTCCGGGCGCTTGCTCAGGCAGTAGTGCAGCTTGATGAAGCCGATTATGGTCTCATAACGCCGCGTCATGGACTCATTGAAAATCGTCGCCGACGCATCCGCCGGACCACTGAACGGGAAAAACTCGACGATCTTGTTGACGGCCGACTCGATCAGCACCATGCCCGTCGATTCCAGCGGCTCCAGGAAGCCGGCGGACAGGCCCACCGCGACGCAATTCTTCACCCACTGCTGCTCACGATACCCCGCGGTGAAGCTGATGTGTCGCGGAGAAATTTCGGCTTTGCTGGTCCGGCCGATATATTCGCGCAAAACGGCTTCGGCGCGCTCGTCCGTTGTATAGTCAGACGCATAGACATAGCCTATCCCCCGGCGGTCGCTGAGGGCAATATCCCACGTCCAGCCGGCTTCATGGGCCGACGAGACCGTGTAACTTTCGAGTTGGCAATCCGTACAGTCATGCGGCACCTGGGCGGTGACCGCACGGTCAGTGAACAGGATATCGCGGATCGGCCTGAATGGCACCCGGAGCGCCTTTCCGATCAGTTCGGCACGAAAGCCCGAGCAATCGACATAAAGCCCGGCTTTCAGGTCGCCATGCTCCGCCGTGGCCACATGGTCGATAGCGCCATCGGCCGCAAGGCCAACACCGGTCAGATTGCCGTAGAGATGATGAACGCCCAGCCCCTTGGCAAATTTCGCCAGCACACCAGCAAACCGGTAGGCATCAAAATGGTAGGCGTAGTTCAAAGGCCCCTGATAGTGCCCCTGATGGATGGCCTTCGGCGCCAGGCCGGCATCGGCCACTTTTTTCTGGAAGGTGACCGCCTGGGCGAAGGGCGGGCGCTTATCTCGGTCTTTCAGGAGCCAGTACGGCACCAGATTCAGTTCTTCGCGCGACCAGTAAGGCGCTTCGAAGGGATGAAAGTAATGGCTGTGTTTCAACTGGCCGTTGGGTTCGTGCTGCGGCGGCGTCTCCCAGTCATCAAAGCGGATGCCTTGTTTGAAAGTGGCATGGCTTTCACGCATGAATTCCGCTTCATCTATGCCAAGCGAACGCAGAATATTACGGATGGTCGGAAACGTGCCCTCGCCTACCCCTATGATGCTGATGTCCGGCGATTCCAAGACGGTGATCCTTGGACCACCCGTCCGGTCCGTACCGAGATTTTTAGCCAGATAGGCGGCCGTCATCCAGCCCGCCGCCCCGCCGCCGACGATCAGAACCTCGCGCGCTTTTCTTTCAGAGGCTGACGTATCAGTGTGGCTCATCTCGATTGTTTCGCTGTTTTGTTATTGGGCGCATCGGCACCATTCTCTTATATGATACGGTTTTGTATAAGTTTTCAAGCACGTTCAGGGCTTTCGGCCGCTTCGTAACCGGAAGTAGCCCCATCGCATCAATCCGCTTGCGCGATCTGCACACGCGGGCTTAATCTGGCCGTAACAAAAGGGAGAAACCGCATGATCACCCTGACCGTCAACGGAAAACGTCGTGAGGTCGATGCGCCGGAAGAGATGCCGCTTCTGTGGGCCCTGCGCGACGAACTCGATCTCAAGGGCACCAAGTTCGGCTGCGGCGTGGCGCAGTGCGGCGCCTGCACCGTCCATGTCGATGGCGAGGCGGCACGCGCCTGCGTCACGCCGATCGGCTCCTTGGACGGTGCGAAAATCACCACCATCGAAGGCATAGGCGACACCCGTGAAGGGCAGGCGCTGCAAACGGCCTGGCTGGAACTGGATGTCATGCAGTGCGGCTATTGCCAGGCCGGCCAGATCATGACCGCCGCCGCCCTGCTGGCCAAAACCCCGAAACCGGATGACGCGGCAATCGATGAAGCCATGGAGGGCAATCTCTGCCGCTGCGCCACCTATAAGCGTATCCGCGCCGCCATAAAATCGGCTTCGGGCCAGCCGGTCGATGACTTGAGGAGCGCCTGACATGGAAACGACACGCAGACTGTTCCTCCAGGCGGGCGCCGGTATCGGCGGCGGCCTGATGCTCGGCTTCGGCTTTGCGAAGGCAGAAGGTACACAAGCCCTCACCGACTATATAAGCATCGCGCCTGGCGGCCTGGTTACGATCATGGCCAAGAACCCGGAAATTGGCCAGGGCGCAAAGACCATGCTCCCCATCCTGATCGCCGAGGAACTGGACGCCGACTGGACGAAGGTCCGCATTGAAACCGCCCCTTCGGATGAGGCGCGTTACGGCGCGCAATTCGCCGGCGGCAGCATGACCACGACGATGAACTGGGAACCGATGCGCCAGGTCGGCGCGGCGGCACGCTGGCTGTTGATCGAGGCGGCGGCGCGGAAATTGTCAGCCCCGCATGACGCTTTCACCACCGCTAAGGGCCAGGTGATCCACGAAAGTGGCAAGACCTTCGTTTATGGCGAACTGGCGGCTGACGCAGCAAAACCGACGCCGCCGGCATTGGAAAACCTAAAGCTGAAAGACCCGAAAGACTTCAAGCTGATCGGCCAGTCACAGAATGGCTATGACAGTCCGAAAATCGTCAGGGGCGAGCCGATCTTCGGTATCGACATGACCCTGCCGGGGATGCTCTACGCCGTCTATGTCAAGTCGCCGGTCTATGGCGCGCGGCTGCAAACCTGCGACCTGACGGCGGCGAAGGCCATGCCGGGCGTGACCGATGTTTTCATCCTGAAAGGCACGGACTGGCACGGCTTGCAGGATGGTATCGCCATCCTGGCCAAAAGCTGGTGGTATGCGCAAAATGCCCGTACCGCACTGGAACCGGTGTGGGACGACGCCATCGGCGCCACGCACGACAGCGCCATTTATCTCGAAAAGGCGAAGGCGCTGGTCAAGGGCAAGGGAGACGTCAAGCAACATAGCGGCGATATCGATGCCGCATTGAAAAGCGCGGCGAAGACCATCGACGCCTTTTACGATGTGCCCTTCCTGGCCCATGTGCCGATGGAACCGCAGAACTGCACGGCTC
The DNA here is from genome assembly GCA_024707255.1 of Asticcacaulis sp. NCBI lineage: Bacteria > Pseudomonadati > Pseudomonadota > Alphaproteobacteria > Caulobacterales > Caulobacteraceae > Asticcacaulis > Asticcacaulis sp. The sequence continues at coordinate 1,178,735 of JANQAC010000001.1, forward strand.
GCGTAACCGCCACTGGCGTCGAAATCTGGGCGCCAACCCAGGTGCCAAACAGCGGCAAGGAACTGGTCGGCAAGACGCTCGGCGTCGCCCCGGAAACCGTCACCGTCCATATGCGGCGCGCCGGCGGCGGCTTCGGCCGGCGGCTGGAAAACGACTACATGGCCGAGGTCGCCGCCATTGCGCAAAAGGCCGGCAAGCCGGTCAAGCTGGTCTGGTCGCGTGAGGACGATGTCGCCCACGATTTCTTCCGGCCCGGCTGCTATCACAGCTTACGCGCCGGCGTGGATGCGGCGGGCAGGCTCACCGCCTATGCCTGCCACAGCGTCACCTTCAGCCGCGACGGCCAGGTGGCCCAGGGCGCCGGCATCGACGGTAACGCCTTCGCGCCGCTGGTGACGCCCAATTTCCGGCTGGAGCAATCGCTGATCGAGACCACCATCCCCACCGGCTATCTGCGCGCGCCGTCGTCCAATGCCCTGGCCTTCGTGCATGAAAGCTTCTGGGACGAGATCGCCCATGCGGCGGGCCAGGATCCGGTGGCCTTCCGGCTGGCGCAGCTCGACGCACATCTGAGCGACAAGGCCAATTACAATCCGGCGCGGATGCGGGCCGTGTTGCAAACCGTCGCCGAACGCTCGAACTGGGGCAAGGCGTCACTTCCCAAGGGAGAAGGTTTGGGCGTCGCCACCTATTTCAGCCATCGCGGCTATTTTGCCGAGGTGGCGCATGTCCGCGTAGCGGCTGACGGCCAGTGGCGCGTGCTCAAGGTCTGGGCGGTCGGCGATGTCGGCTCGCACATCATCAATCCGACCGGCGCGTTCAATCAGGTTGAAGGCTCCGTCATGGACGGCATCGGCTCGATGGAGGCCGGGATCACCTTTGAAAAGGGCCGCGCCGTCCAGAGCAATTTCCACGACATCCCGATGATGCGGATGCCGAAGGCGCCGCAAGTCGATGTCCATTTCGTCACCAACGATTTCCCGCCGACCGGCCTGGGTGAACCCGCCCTGCCGCCGGTCATTCCCGCCGTCGCCAACGCCATTTTCGCCGCCACTGGCATCCGGATCCGTAAACTACCGATCCTGCCGGAAACCCTGGCCACCAAACAAGTGGCCAACGCTTGATCCTGCCTGCGCCTGTCTATCGTGATTTTGTGCTGCCGGCGCTGAGGAACTGGCGCAAGGCCGGTCACCAGACCGCCCTGCTCACCCTGATCAGCACCACCGGTCAGTCACCGCGCCCGGTCGGCAGCCAGTTGGCCGTCTGCGACACCGGCGAGGCGTGCGGCCTCATCACCGGTGGCTGCGCCGAGGGTACATTGGTGCTCGATGCCCTGGAGGCCATGCGGCTTGGCGAAAACCGCACCGAGCTTTACGGCGAAGGGTCGCGCTTCAAGGATATCACCCTGCCGTGCGGGTCTGGCCTGAAGGTGTTTTTCGATGTCAGGATCAGCGACGTCGACATCGAACGGATCATCGCCTGCCGGGAAGCCCGCCAACCGGCTTCGATGATCATTTCCGCACCTTGTGAACCTGAGTATACGCGCCACTATCTGCCCGCCTGTCGGCTGGTCGCCGTCGGGCAGGGACCAATCATGGAGGCACTGGCGCAACTGGCGCCGACTTTGGAAATCGAACTGGATATCTGGTCGCCGGATGCAGCCCTGGTGGCACGGCTGACTGGCCGCCACCTGACCGCGGCAGAGGACTTTGACGCTATCCTTGATCGCTATTGCGGCGTGGTAACGGTTTTCCATGACCACAGCTATGAACCGCCAGTTCTGCTGAAAGCCCTGCAATGCGAGGGCTTCTTTATCGGCGCGCTCGGCAGCCGCAAGGCCCAAGCCCGGCGTCTGGAAATTCTGGAAGACATGGGCGCGGAACCCCACATGCTCAGGCGCATCCACGGCCCGGTCGGCCTCGATATCGCGGCTGCCTCACCGCCGGAAATCGCCCTGTCGATCCTGGCGCAGGTCGTGGAACACTGGCGCCGCATGGTGACGGCATGAAGCGGTTTTCGGCGGTCGTGCTGGCAGCGGGGGCATCGCGGCGGTTCGGGGAAGAGGACAAGCTGCGCGCAGAGTTTGATGGCAAACCGCTCCTCAGACATGTGCTCGACGGCCTGGCAGGTCTCGGACTTGACGAAGTGCTCGTGGTGACCCGCGCACCGCTTTCGGGCGTGCATCACATCATCAATCCCCATCCGGAAGCAGGCATGGGCCATTCGCTGGCCCTGGGCGTGGCGGCGCTGAAACCCTGTGACGCCGCCTTTATCGTGCTGGCCGACATGCCCCTGATCGTGCCTGATCTCTACTGCGACATGGCCGCCGCCCTGCCCGGTCATGATATCGTTGTCCCTGTCCATGACGGCCAAAACGGCCACCCCGTTCTATTCTCATCCACCTGTTTCGATGAACTGCGTTGCCTTTCCGGCGATCATGGCGCCCGTGACCTGCTGCAATCAGGTCGCTATCGGTTGCGCCATATCGAGACCGGCGGCTTTATCCTGGCCGATATTGACACACCCGAAGACCTCAACCGGCTAAAAACGTCCTGACTCCCAACCAGGCATAAAATTTCATTCCGCCCCGTTGACATCGATGTCAGTTTCAATCACCTGTTGAACAAATACTGAAAAAACACTGCTCCCACAGGAAACCCTCATGAATCGCCGCGAACTTCTTACCTCCGCCCTGGCCCTGGGTGCAGCGACCCTGGCCCCCGCCGCCCATGCCAAAAAGCCCGGAAAGTTCGTCGAAGGCACCTTTCCCGAAGGCTTCATCTGGGGCGCGGCAACAGCCGCCTATCAGGTGGAAGGCGCCTGGAATGAAGACGGCAAGGGCGAATCCATCTGGGACCGCTTCACCCTGGTGCCCGGCAAGATCCTGAACGGCGATACCGGCCGCGTGGCCTGCGACAGCTATCACAAATACCTGGAAGACGTGGCCCTGCTGAAGGCCATGAACCTGAAATCCTACCGCTTCTCGACTGCCTGGACGCGCATCCAGCCCGATGGCACCGGCCCGGCCAATCAGAAGGGCCTCGACTATTATTCCCGCCTGACCGATGCCCTGCTCGAAGCCGGCATCCGCCCCCTGCCGACCCTCTATCACTGGGATCTGCCGCAGGAACTGGAAGACCGTGGCGGCTGGCCAAGCCGCGACACCGCCCAGCGCTTCGCCGACTATGCTGATATCATGGCGCGTGCCCTGGGTGACCGCGTCCAAAGCTGGTCGCTGTTCAACGAATCCAAAGCGTTCACCCAGATCGGTTACTGGCAGGGCGCGTGGGCGCCGGGCCGCAAGGATCCGCTGGCCTTTTTCAAGGCGACCCATACGGTCAACCTGGCGCACGGCATGGGGTTCAAGGCGATGAAAGCGGTGAATCCAGGCTTGAAAATCGGCTCGGTGTTTGACGTCTCGCCACAGATCGCCTCGACCGAATCAGACGCCGATAAGGCCGCCGCCGTCTTCATGGACAAGCTGTCGAACCTGTGGTTCGTCCAGTCCGTTCTGACCGGCGCCTATCCGGACGGCGTTCTGCCAGCGGACAGGCAAAATGAGCTTCTGGGCTTTCTGCCCGGCGACGACAAGCTGATGCAGGCCGACCTCGATTTCATCGGTATCAACTACTATTCGCGCACCCGCGTCTGGGATGCGCAAAAGCCTTCGGGCGTACCCGGCCTGCTGTTACCCGATACCGAATGGGCCTTCGGCGACCACGAAAAGACCGATTTCGGCTGGGATATCTATCCGCAGGGCTTCTACGACATCCTGAAGCGGATACAGGCCGTCACCGGCAGCCGTCCTATCGAGATCACCGAAAACGGCGCCGCCTATAATGTCGGGCCCGACGCCACAGGCGCGGTTCACGACCCCAAACGCATCGCCTATTACAAAGGCCATCTCGACGCCCTGTCGCGCGCCATCCATGACGGCGTGCCGGTACGCGGGTATCATGCCTGGAGCCTGATGGACAATTTTGAATGGGCCGCCGGTTACTCCCAAAGGTTCGGCCTGACTTACGTCGATTTCGCCAACGACCAGAAGCGCACGATCAAGGACTCCGGCCGCTGGTACGGACAGGTCGCCAAGGCCAACCGCACGATATAAAACGCGCCTCGCCGGGAGTGGTCGCGCTGGATTAAAATTATGACATCGATGACAATTGTGCTTGACGGCCGGCACGGACTACGGGAAAACTCCCTGCTATAGCCGCGAGGCTATGCTTGAAGGGTGCCGTGCCTGCTGTTTCGCGCAGGGTACGGCCCGTTCTTCCCCAACTGGCTGTTTCGGTCTCAACCCCGAACACAATATTCCCGTGAAGCCCCTGGTCTTCACGGGCTTTTTTTTTAAATCGCATCCAGTTGCACAGTCTCGATGACATAATGGATAGGCTTGAAGGCATAGTTGTTGGATTGCAGGGCCGAGCAGGCGGTCAGGGCGACGATCAGGTCCATATGGGCCTCAAAAAGGATGTGATCCCCGGCTTTGCTCTTAGGCGCGTCAACCGTGAATGAGCCATCTGGCGCGATATTGACGTTCATGAAAATATTGAACGCGGTTGGGATCTGGTCAGGGGTCACGCCATAGGGTTCAAGCGCATGAGCCAGATTGCCGAAGCAGCCCTGGTGCGGATGTTCATCGCCATAGATGATGCGGAACGTATCCTTCGAGCAGGGCGTCAGCAGGAAATCATGCCGTCCGACCGTATCCTCCATGATTTTCAGCATGATGTTGGAGCGATTGGAATAGAGCGGATCACCCGTCGTCAGGAACAGCTTGGAGGCATAGTCGAGCGACCGGCCGGACGAGATCACTTCGTTGATATCGTGGGCATTGAAGGCCAGCATGTCCGATACCTGCTCGCCCTGGGGGTCAATCACCCGCAGGCGCTGGCCACGGTTCAGCCGGAAGGCGGCGCCGTGACGGGCGGGAATTTCAATGCGACGGCCTTCGGTGGTCATATCATCAGCGATCATGGTTCAATGCCTCATGGTGCGGTTCAAAAGGGCACCGCCAGTTTTCGGAAACGGCTCGCCCGCTGTATTGTCGGGCGGCGGATACATCGCCATGCACGGCCAGCATCGGATTAGGTGTACCGGCGAGGGCGATATCGCGGCTGATAATCGCCTGACTCAAGGTTTCATAACGTCCCTGGGCACGCAGGCGTTCAAACTGGTCGTGCGGATTGAAAACCAGGGCCGGCGTCATGAAGCGCCGCGCCGGGCGGCTGCTTTTGCGGGTTCAGGCCAATGAGAAAAAAGGCTTCGCCGCCGAAGCTGAGCGAAAAATGCGGATCGCCGGCATCGGGGCTTACACGCGGGTCGTAGGGTTGGTGCTTCGCGGCATCGATATCAGACAGAGCCTGCACCCTCTGCCACAGGGCCTGCTCGAACCCCTTTTCCGATAAATCTTCCGGACCACGAAACAGCACCGCCAGACTTTGAAACGGTTGCGGATCAGCCTTGTAGCGCGCGGCGAACCCGGCCAGGGCGGAATGAATGCGGGCGTCGTCCGCCGGGCAGCGGATATCCACGGCCACGAGGATATCGATGTGGTCGTGATTGAGCGCCGATTTGGCGCCGACACAAGGGTATTTTGCCTCACGGATCATGGCGCGGAATTGCGCGGTCAGGTCATCAGCTTTGATATCAGTCATAAACATGGCGGTACTCTTTATGTAATCAGTCTTTTCAAGGCCGCGGACAGGCGGTTCATGGAAATGATCTTGTCTCGCCACGACAAGGCGATGACCGGGCCGACATCGGTCTTGTTGACGTCGACGATATAGAGGCGGCCATCGCGGTCGCGCAGGATGTCCAGTCCGCCCCAATCGAGGCCCATCCGCGCATTGAACGCCGTAATCAGCGCCAGTTCCTCAGGTGAATAGACCTCGGCTGGATCGCGCAGCACGGCCTTGCGGTTATGGATGGCGAAGCGGCTGCCTTCCGGTTTGAGCTTGATCCAGACAACTACGGGGCGTCCGCCGACACAGGGTGTGCGCAGGTCGCGGCAATAGCCGTCCGGCCCGGCCGTGTCGATCAGGCGCTGGTAGCAAAAGCCATCACGACGCTGTGTTGGCGCCGTAACAATGCGCCCGTCATGGACGCCGTTCGTCTCGGATTTGGCAACGATATTCCCCTGAGCCGTTTCCGGGTCGACCAGCAGCGGATAGCCGAAAACCTCTTCAAAAACCCTGGCGACATGGCCCTTGCTGATATCGGTGCAGGCAAAATTCAGCCGACGCGCATTGAGGCTGGCCGGCGGCTGGCCCGACGTGACATCATCAAAATAAACCACCGCGTCGGCCTCAGCCTGACGTCCCCCGCATTCGATGCCTGCCCAGCGCGCCGCGCCGCCGAGCAGATACCACGGGCGCGGCCGATCCGGCACGAAGGCCAGGCGCTTCACGGTCCGGCACGTCAGCCGAGCCCAGGTAGCCACCGTCATCAGAATGGCCAGCCACACCACCCAGGAAGCGATTTCAGCCACCAGATGGCGATCGAGTCGCAACCGTATGGCGGTCTTGCGGATTTCCAGGTGTCCGTCACGCCAGGTAAAATCCCGATACCATGGCGGGACTGGCGCGGGCGCGTGGCCCACGGACGCGCCAGGCGGATGTCTTGCGTCTGACACAAGGCCCATTGAAATCAGCTCCGTTTAACACGATGCGCGCCGTTAAAATCTGAAAATCTAGTTGGTTTTCTTTTCGATGGCGTCGCCCGCCTTTTTCGACCGGGTTGCGATCCTTGAGCTGGTCGCCGGCCTTGTCGACGCCCTGAGGCAGGGCTTCCACCGCGTCACCGACGCGTTCGGGGCCGCTGCGCTTATCCGGCATGTTGAGCAGGAAAATGACGACGATGGCCAGGAGCGCCGCGCCACAGAGAATATAGATGCCGTTTTTGCCCATCACGGTCGCCCCGTCAGGACGAGAATGATGACAATGACAGCGACCAGGCCGAGGCCACCGCTTGGCCCATATCCCCAGCTCCGGCTGTGATTCCACGACGGCAGTGCGCCGATCAACAGCAGGATCAGGACGACAATCAGTATGGTGCCCAACATGGCGCAAACTCCCTCAAATCTGTGTGTGAGGTCGAGCATACTGACGCGCACGTAAGGATTACATGCGCAGCCCCGCCGCGAATTGTAAGTGAGGGATGGCCGGCTATGGCTCGCCGGAGCGCGCGATAACCGCCGGATCAAACGCGATTAAGCTCTGCCACCACGTCATAGGCGTCGCCGCGATACCAGCTCTGGGTAAATTCGGCGGCGCGGCCATCAGCGAGAAAGCCGCGGCGTTCGATGAAGAGGCCGGCATCTCCCGGACGGATGCCAAGGATTTCCGCCTGGTCGGCGCTGAAGGAGATGGCGCGCAGGCGTTGCAGGGCGCGCACCGGCCGATTGCCAGCAGCATCGAGCGCGGCATAGAGCGAATCCTCGACCACGCCCGGCGCCGGCAGGCAATAACCGGGAATGGTCGAACTTTCGAGCGCCATGGTCTGGCCGTCGGCATAGCGCAGGCGCTGGAAACGATAGACGAGCGTGCCGGGGGAGAGGCCCAGCGACAGCGATTCTTCGGGCGTTACCGCCCCGGCGGATTTAGACAGCCACTCCGAATGCGGCACGCGGCCGCGCGAGATCATGTCCTCGGAAAAGGACGACAGCTTGGAGAAGCTTTTTTCAACCCGGCTGGCGACAAAGGTGCCGGCGCCGCGGCGGCGCGTGATCAGCCCCTCACTGACCAGGCCATCGACCGCCTTGCGCACGGTGAGGCGCGAGACGCCAAACTCCTCCGCCAGGTCGCGCTCCGGCGGGATGGCGGCCTCGGGGCTGAGAACGCGCGACAGGATGGCATCCCGCAGCACCTTCTGAAGCTGCATATACAGGGGCGCCGGATCGTCGCTGACCAGCCTGCCGACGGTTTCAATAAATGACATCTGTTCTTCCCAATTGTTTTAGGTCTGTTTTTGGTCGGCAATCCATAAAAGGCCGGATCTGAATCACCGCTCAAAAAAACGCCGTTTTGAATGTGCAATCTATTGCACTGGTATTATCTCGTCAATCCTTGGCAAAGGCGAATTGATATAGAGCCGTATCAAATGCAAAGTCATATGACGACAAAATCCTCCTTGAAAAACAGTTATATAAAAATACTCTATTCTGAATTTTACGGGCGACCGCAAAGTCCCCCTCACTACGCAGTGATCTGCGAAAGAAATTGGTATTATCAGGGAGCGTCATCAAATAAGGCAATAAAATCAATTTGAAATAAGATCAGATAGCGGCCATTGGTTCTATATTGGATACTTAAATATCCATCACAGGTCTTGTCTAAGAATTGACAAGGTGCCGGCAGTGCGCCAACCTGCGACGAGAACAAAAAGCTTGGGGAGAGGCATGGACATGCAGCATACATCACACAGCCTGAAAAGCCTGCTTGCCGCTACCCTGCTATCGGCTACCGCGCTCATGCCGGCCAGGGCAGCCATCGCAGCACCGGCTGTAGCCAGTTTCGCCGATCAACTTGGCTACAAACTGACCGTGGTGCCCAATGCCACTCAGGACGGTTTCAATACCCGCCTCGACCTGACCCTACCCAGGAGCGACGCCCCAAAAAATGCCTGGGCACTCTATTTCGGCTCGGTCAGTCCAGTGGAGCCTGTTGGCGACAGCGTGTTCGACCTCACCCATATCAATGGCGACAACTATAAACTGACGCCAAAGGCCGGTGCCACCTTCACGCCTGGCGAGACCTATTCGTTCACCTGGGCCGGCCATGCGCCCTCCGAATATCTGGCCATGCCCAATGCCTATATCGTGACGGATGGCGCGGCTCCCGCCACTATCGCCGCCTCGCGCACCACATTCGATCCGGCGACCGGCCTCGAATCCCTGCCTTTTGTGACGCCGATCACAGACGAGGCCACCACCCGCAAAGGCCCGAAAGACGCCACACAATGGCTGACGCCGGAGCGCGCCTTCGTGCAGAATGCTTCCCGTCAGGTGGCACAGGCCAAGCCCGACATTATCATCCTGCCGACTCCGGTTTCAGCGAAGCACCTGGGAGGCCAGGCCCTCAATCTGACGACTGGTATGACTGTCAAACTCAATGGCCTGGCTATTCCGGATATCAAAGCGGCGCTCGATGCTTCCCACCTGAAGCTGACCTCGCGCGGCGTGCCTGTCGAAATCACCATTGGTGCGGGCCAGCCGGAATCCTATCACTTGCTGGCGCAAAACGGTAAAATCGCCATCACCGCGGCCGATGCCGCCGGCGCCGCCTACGCTATAGAAAGCCTGTCACAGCAGGCGGCTTTCGAGCATAACCGCCTGAAGCCGATCGAGATCAGCGACGCGCCGCGCTTCGGTTTCCGCGGCCTGCATATCGACCTGGCGCGCAACTTCCATTCCAAGGCCTTTATCCTCAACACCATCGATCAGATGGCCGAGTACAAGCTCAACCGTCTGCACCTGCATCTTGGCGATGACGAGGGCTGGCGGCTGGCCATCGGCGCCCTGCCGGAACTGACCGAGATCGGCAGTCATCGCTGCCATGACCTGAAGGAAGACACCTGCCTGCTGCCGCAGTTAGGCGCTGGTCCGCAAGGCTCGAAAATCGTCGATGGCTACTTAAGTCGCGCCGACTATATCGAGATCGTCAAGGCCGCTGCCGCCCGTCATATCGAGGTCATTCCCTCGTTCGACATGCCGGGCCATTCGCGCGCCGCCGTGCGTTCGATGGAGGCGCGTTACCGCCGCCTGATGGCCGAGGGCAAGCCGGACGCCGCCAATGAATTCCGCCTGCAGGATCCGGACGACAAAACGGTCTACGACTCGATCCAGCACTATAACGACAATACGCTGAACGTCTGTATCCCCTCGACCTATCATTTCATCGAAACCGTGATCGACGATATCAAGGCGATGCACGATGAGGCCGGCGTACCGCTGAAAATCTACCATATCGGCGCCGATGAAACCGCCGGCGCCTGGACCAATTCCCCCGGCTGTCAGGCGCTGGTGAAGGCAAAGGGCCTCGACCCGGCACATATGACCCCCTATTTCATCACCCAGGTATCGCAGATGCTGGGCCGAAAAGGGATAGAGCCCGCCGGCTGGAGCGACGGCATGGGCCATGTGAAGCCTGATGAGATGCCGAAGCAGGTGCAGTCCAATAGCTGGGGCGGCCTGTTCAGCGGTGGCGTGGCCGAAGCCTACCGCCAGGCCAACCGCGGCTGGGATATCGTGATGTCGACGCCCGAAGTCCTCTATCTCGACATGCCCTATGCACCCGATCCGAAAGAGCGCGGCATGGACTGGGCGTCGCGCGGCACCGACCTCTTCAAGGTCTTCGCCTTCATGCCGGAAAACCTGGCGGCCAATGCCAGCATCATGACCGATATCCAGGCCCACGGCCAGACCATCGCCGATACCGAGCCGCTGGAGGCCGGCCGTAAGATCACCGGGATGCAGGGCCAATTGTGGAGCGAGGGTGTGCGCGCCGACAGCATCGCCGACTACATGTTCTATCCGCGCGTGCTGGCGCTCGCTGAACGCGCCTGGCATACCGGCGCCTGGGAACCCGCCTATGTCCCCGGCAAGTCCTACAGCTATGGCGACCGCCAGGTCGATGGGAAAGCACTGCTGGCCGACTGGCAGACTTTCAATGACCGCCTGACGCCACGCCTGGCCGAACTGGACCGGGAACAGGTCGCCTATCGTCTGCCGCCGCCAGGCGCCCGCATCACCGGCGGCATTTTCGAAGCCAACCTGGCCTATGGTGATCTTAAAATTCAATACCGCACCCACGGCGGCAATTGGCGGACCTATCATGACGCCGTGGAGGTGAAGGGGCCGGTCGAAGTGCGGTCGGTGGCGCCGGATGACCAGCGGTTCAGCCGGATCGTTACAGTAAAATAGGGGGAAACACATGCACAGACAAAAGATCATCGGCGCGGCCGCTTTTATCGTCCTGACCGCCAGCGCGCTTTCGGCCTGTGGCGGCGGGGGCGGCGGCGGGATCAGCACCGGCGGTGGTGGCAGTTCGTCTTCATCCGCCTCCTCGTCGTCATCATCGTCTTCTTCCAGCAGCTCATCCTCATCCAGTTCGATCGGTGCGCCGGCAGGTTATAGTCTCGTTTGGGAAGATGACTTCTCGACCGACGGCCTGCCGGATTCCACCGTCTGGTCCTATGATACCCAGGCCAATGCCACCGGCTGGTACAATAACGAAAAGCAGTATTACGCCGCAAACCGGCTGGAAAATTCCAGCATCACCGGCGGCATCCTGTCGATCACCGCGCGCAAGGAAGACCTGACCTCGGCTGCCGATTACGGCGGCCAGCATTATACTTCGGCCCGCCTGATCACCCAGGGCAAGAAGAGCTGGACCTACGGCTATTTCGAGGTCCGCGCCAAGCTGCCTTGCGGTCAGGGCACCTGGCCGGCCATCTGGATGCTGGGGGAAAACGGTTCCTGGCCGGGCGCCGGCGAGATCGACATCATGGAACAGGTCAATTCCGATACCACCATCTACGGCACGCTCCATAACCAGCAGACGGTCAATACCGGCGTCACTGGCGGCACGCATATTTCCGTGCCCACGGCCTGCACGGATTTCCACATCTACCAGATGACATGGACGGCGGAGAAGATCGAGATCGGCGTCGACGGCACGGTCTACCAGACCTATACCAACGCCCATACCGGCCACGACCAATGGCCCTTCGACGAACCGCAGTTCCTGCTGCTCAACCTGGCGATTGGTGGCGACTGGCCGGGAACGGTCGATGACACCATCTTCCCCAAAACCTTCCAGATCGATTATGTGAAGGTTTATCAGAAGCCTTAAGCGCTCAGAGGCCGCGCAGGCTCGACGCAAAGGCGTCGACGGGCCTTGCCCTTGCCAAATCCCGACATCGGGATTTGGAGGTTCTGATCGTATCCTTATGACCCAAAGCCCATGGTGAGCCTCTTTCCAAGGAGGTTTCACATGGACACGCTGCATGGCGCCGAGGCGCGCGAAAAAATCTGGTCGCTGATCAAGGATATCCGCGTGGCGCAACTGGCCACGACCGATGACTCAGGCCGCATCTTCCACGCCCGGCCGATGATCGCCCAGAACCTGAAGGATTCGCAGGATGAGTTTGATGGCACACTGTGGTTTTTCACCTCCGGCGACAGCCGCAAAGCCCACGAGATCGCGCAAAATCCACATGCCCTGCTGACCTATGCCGATAACGGCAAACAAGCCTATGTGTCGGTTTCCGGCCAGGCCTATCTGGAACGCGACCGCGCAGTCATCGACGAATATTGGAATGACGCCAACAAGGCGTGGTTCCCGGAAGGCAAGGATGATCCGCATCTGGTCCTGATCCGCTTTGAAGCCGAGGACGCCGAATTCTGGCATGGCCCCGGCCCGGTTATCATGGGCCTGGCCTATTTGAAGACGCTGGTAACCGGCGACCAGCCGGATGTCGGCAAATTTGGCAAAGCCAATTTACAGATTTAGGGTGCTGCCTCCGCAGTTAGTTCGGCTTTTCTCAACGTCTCGGCATACATCTGGAACTGCGCTGCTGTACCACAAGCATCAGCCCCTCGTACATATTCCGTGAATTCCTTAGATCGGATTTCGTCGTTTGCAAGGATATTGTCGATATCTAGATAAGGAAATTTACGCATGAGCACCACAATAGTAGGCAAATCTCGTGGCCCTCTATACTTCAATCCAGCGGCTATGCGTACAGATTGTACACATGCGGCAGCGGTCATTAGAATATCTTTCTTGATTACAAAATCGGTATTGTACAATGCGGAAGAACCTTGCGTGGGGTGACCGCCACCGCCGCCGGTGGTTCTACCAGTGCCCATAACGTTAAATCTTCCGGCAGAATAGACCGGCATATTCCGATATGTCAGAGCCAGACCCAACCAGTAGTCCGCCGAGTAATGTTGTTGATAATGCGCAACTGTCAGCAACTCAGCGGGTGTCGGCTCCAGTACCCGTACCCAATTCACTGTCCGAATATCTATACCTGGATGCGCTTCCAGATAGGCATCCGATTGCGGTAAAAGACGCACTTCCATATCCTCAAGCTGCTGAGTGACCATGACCTCCTGGATATCGTCCAGCTGAGGACGTCCGGCTAACATGGCCAAACCTAGAATAGCTTCATCGCGTGCAGCCGGCTCTTTGGCGGCTTTTGTCGTCAGCGTATCTATAGGCGTATTGAGGGCCGCCTCGACATAGGGTTTCGACGCCACCACCAGCTTTTCCATGCGGATCTTAGATTGGGCCTCCAACGGCGCGGCCACGAAACCGCACAGCAAAGCACAAGCCAGCATCGTACGCATTCTTTCCCCCCAAACAAACTGAGCCGGCCCTCCCGGACCGGCTCATATCCCTATCTGCCTTTTTTAAACCTTTTGTGATGGCTGTTTAGTCCCACCCGCCTACATCTGCATGGTCCAGTTTTCGACGCCCATGGCCGCCTGGCGCACCGCTTCGGAACGGGTCGGGTGCGGATGGCAGGTGCGCGCCAAGTCTTCCGATGCGCCGCCAAAGGCCATCAGCACGCAGACTTCGCCGACCATTTCGCCGACCTGCGGGCCCATCATGTGCACGCCCAGCACCTTATCGGTCTTGGCATCGGCGATGAACTTCACAAAGCCCTCTGTCTCGTGGTTGATCTTGGCGCGGCTGTTGGCCATGAAGGGGAACTTGCCGGTCTTGTAGGCCACGCCTGATGCCTTGACCTGCTCTTCGGTCTGGCCGACCCGGGCGACTTCCGGGAAGGTATAGACGACCGACGGCACCAGGTTGTAATCGACGTGACCGGCCTTGCCAGCGATCAGTTCGATACAGGCAACCGCGTCTTCCTCAGCCTTGTGCGCCAGCATTGGCCCCAGAATCACGTCGCCAATGGCCCAGACGCCCGGCGCCGAGGTCTTGAAGTGGTTGGTCGGGATAAAGCCGCGCTGGTCCGGCGTAACGCCCACCGATTCCAGCCCCAGGCCCTTGGTGTACGGACGGCGGCCGATGGCCACCAGCACCACATCGGCATTGAGCTTTTCCTGTGCGCCACCGGCGGCGGGCTCCAGCGTCAGTTCCACACCCTTCGCGCCGGTTTTGGCCGAGGTGACCTTGGTGCCGAGCTTAAACGTGAAGCCCTGCTTGGTGAGGGTCTTCTGGAAGGCGGTCGCCGTTTCCGTATCCATGCCCGGCGTGATGCGATCGAGGAACTCGACCACCGTCACCTGCGCGCCGAGGCGGCGCCAGACGGAACCCAGTTCGAGGCCGATAATGCCGGCGCCGACGACAACCAGCGACTTCGGCACGGCGGGCAGCGACAGGGCGCCGGTGGAATCGACAATCTGCTTCTGGTCGACATCGACGCCCGGCAGCGGGGTCGGCTCCGAGCCGGTGGCGATGACGATGTTCTTCGTGGTCAGGTTCGAAGTCGTGCCGTCATTACCGGTCACGGTCACTTTTCCGGGGCCGGCGATCTTGCCGAAGCCGGTATAGTAGGTGACCTTGTTCTTCTTCATCAGGAACTCGACGCCCTTGGTAAGCGCCGTGACGCTGTCCTGCTTGGCCTTCATCATCTGGACGAGATTGAGCTTCGGCGCCGGCACATCGATGCCGATGGTGCTGAACTCATGACCGGCCGCTTCGAACAGTTCCGAAGCGTGCAGCAGGGCCTTTGAGGGCATACAGCCGACATTCAGGCAGGTGCCGCCCAGCACGCCGCGCGACTCGACGATGGCGGTTTTCAGGCCAAGCTGGCCGGCGCGGACGGCCGCATTATAGCCGCCGGGACCACCGCCGATGATCACTACGTCGAAATTGTCGTCAGCCATGCGAAAGCCCTCTCACATAAGGAAATCTGTTGAGCGTTAGCTAGGAGCCTCGCCCCTTCGGGTCAAGTCAATTACGCAAGGCTTGAGGACTTTTTTGCGCCCCGGATCAGGACAGCGCGGCGCGCCCGACCTTCGGTATCGGCCGGAAGCGCGACATGTAGATGAAAAAGCCCAGAACCAGGGCCACCAGGGTCAGGGTATAGCGCGGATCCCAGCCGGACAGCACGTTGAACAGCTTGTCGGCCAGGCCCAGGCTGCGGTCACCATTGGTCAGATAGGTCAGGATCAGGTCGGCCGCGAACCCCAGCATGTAGATAAAGGCGGCGCGGAAATTGCCGTTGGCATGAAGAAAGGCCGCCAGCAGGTACAGCGTAATCACCGCGCCCCACAGCCAGACCACGGGCTGGTTGTCCGTGACGATCGCCGTCACCGCCGTATCGCCCTGGATGGAATCGGTCATCGGCGCGACCTGTTCACCAGGCATAGGCGCATTGAAACCGCCGGAATAATCGGTGGAATCCATAGACCGCGACGCGATCGTCGGGCCGTTATCGACCGGTGGAAACAGAAAGGCTTTGACGACCGGGAAAGCGATCCAGGCGACGTAAACAATCACCACCAGAACGAGGAAGCCCCTAACATACTTCATCCTGTCACCTGTCCATGGGTTTATGATTAAGATGAGCTTAACCCAAAGGACGGGCATTGGCCAGTCCTGCAACTGTGGCTTATTTATCGGTCCAGTTCTGCGGTGACAGGCCGAGAGCGTAGCCTTTGTCAAAGACCTTGTTCATGCTTTCGGTATCGAAGGCCAGCATCCCGCCATCGATGAAGTCATCCGGCATGGCCGTAACCGACATGCTGAGATCATTGCGCTTGGCAAAGGCTTTCAGCGCCACCAGGGTGACGCGCGCCTGGGCCTTGGTAATGGTTTCCAGGCTGCGGGCGGCAATGGTGACGGCATTGTTCTTCGTCACCGCATAGGCCGGATTGATCTTGCCATTGACCAGCACATAGACATGGCCGCCGTGGCGCAGATCGGCCGGCACAGTCCAGTCGAGCATCGATTCCGGCAGGATGAAGAACGGCAGAGTCACGCTGCCATCGACGTGCATTTCCTGCAGCGGATGGCCCTTCGGCCCCATGGCATCCGGATTCTGGTCGCCAACCGTATCGGTCTCGATCATCACCGGCGCGAAGGCTCCAGGCACGCTGGCCGAGGCCACCAGCACCTTGCAGAATAACTCGCGCGCTGCCACCCGCTTATAAGGGTGGGTCTGCGCTTCCAGGGCGATGGCGCCCAGATCCCAGACCACGCCTTCCTGGCTGTCGAGATTGGTAGTGGCGACGAACAGCCGCCGGCCTTTCAGATGTTCGCGGGCAATGGCAGCCAGCAGGTCGTCATCGATATAGCGCGCCACCAGATCACGCAGTTGGCCAGCTTGGAAAATGCCCGGCGTGAAGGCGGCGTAAAGGCCGCGCTTGTGCGTCAGCTTGGCCGCCGCACCGCTGGTATAGGCATCGCGCAGCCGGGCGTCATAGTCCGGGCCAAGAAAAGCAAACGGCGCGATGAGGGCGCCGGTCGAGACACCGGTCACGACATTGAACTGCGGCCGGTCGCCCCGTTCGGTCCAGCCGATCAGCACCCCGGCGCCAAAAGCGCCATCCGCGCCACCGCCGGACAGGGCCAGTATCTGGTAGGGGCCACTGGCGGGCGTCTTGGCGGCCGTGGCGCGCATGTCTGTTTCCAGCCGGCCGGCCAGGGTCGGATCATCGGCATTGAAGCGGGCATTGGGAAATTCCGGCACACTGGCCGCCGCCGCTTCATTCAATACGGTGGCATCGCGCGGTACGGTCAGGCAACCGGTCAGACCGGTGAACAGCAATACGACGAAAAGACGCTTCATTTGCACATTCCACAACGAAAACCCGCCGTCACGGATTACCATGACGGCGGGCCAAACGCACTCAAAACTATGGTGACTTAGACGTCGAGGATAAAGCGCTGCGGGTCTTCCAGACCTTCCTTGATGCGAACCAGGAAGGTGACCGCTTCCTTGCCATCGACGATACGGTGATCATAGGAGAGCGCCAGGTACATCATCGGGCGGGCGACGATCTGGCCATTCACCACCATCGGACGCTGCACGATGTTGTGCATACCCAGGATACCGACCTGGGGCATGTTGAGGATCGGCGTCGACATCAGCGACCCGTAGATGCCGCCGTTAGTGATCGTGAAGGTGCCACCCTGCAACTGATCGATGGTCAGCGTGCCGTCACGGGCCTGCTTTCCGAGCGCGGCAATGCCCTTTTCGATGCCGGCGAGCGACAGGGTATCGACATCGCGCAGGACCGGAACCACCAGGCCCTTTTCGGTGCCGACGGCGATGCCGAGGTCATAGTGGTTCTTGTAGATGATATCGGTGCCGTCGATCTCGGCATTGACCGCCGGGATATCCTTCAGGGCAGCGACGACGGCCTTGGCGAAGAACGACATGAAGCCGAGCTTGACACCGTGACGCTTTTCAAAAGCGTCCTTGTAGGTATTGCGCAGGGCCATGACCGTGGTCATGTCGACCTCGTTGAAGGTCGTCAACTGGGCGGCCGTATTCTGCGACTCTTTCAGGCGGCGGGCGATGGTCTGGCGCAGGCGGGTCATCTTCACGCGTTCTTCGCGCGGACCGGTGGCGCGCGGCGCGACCGGGGCGGTAGCAACCGGCGCCGGAACCGGCGCCGAAGCGGCCGGTGCCGGGGTCGAGAGGGCAGCCAGGGCGTCGCCCTTGGTGATGCGGCCATCCTTGCCGGTGCCCGAAACGCTGTTCGGATCGAGGCCGGTTTCGGAAACAATGCGCTGCACGGCGGGCGACAGCGGCTTGTCAGTGGAAGTAGCGGCGGCAGCCGGGGCGGCGGGTGCAGCCCCGGCCGGGGCCGAGGCGACAACGGCGGCCTTGCCGTCGGTCGAGATGCGGGCGATGGTCTGGCCCGGTGTGACCGTGGCACCATTGGCGGCAACGATCTCGACCAGCACACCATCGGCGGGGGCGGAGACTTCGACCGCGACCTTGTCGGTCTCGATCTCGACCAGGACTTCGTCCTTCTTCACGGCGTCCCCGGCATTCTTCGACCAGGTGCTGATCGTGCCTTCGGCCACCGATTCACCCATGACCGGGGTCTTGACCTCGATCAGAGCCGCGCCTGAAGCCGCAGGGGCTGCCGGAGCAGGTGCGGCCGGGGCCGCAGCAGGAACCGCAGCCGCTTTCGGGGCGGCCGCAACAGCGCCAGCGCCACCGACCGTGCCGAGCACGACGCCCGGCGTGACGGTTTCGCCTTCACCAACGAGGATTTGCAGGACGCCATCCGAAGGCGAGGCCACTTCGAGCGAAACCTTGTCGGTTTCCAGCTCGACGAGGATCTCGTCCTTCTTGACGGTGTCGCCGGACTTTTTCGTCCACTTGGCGATTGTGGCTTCGGTTACGGATTCTCCCAGGACGGGAACGAGGATGTCAGCCATAGGTCAGGCTCCAGTTTTGAATTTTTGTGTGCTGTTCAGCGAATGGAATGAGAAACGTGAAAGGAAACCTCCGCCCTTAGGCGAAGGCTTCATTCAAGAAGGTTTCGAGTTCTTTGAGGTGGCGGCTCATCGTGCCGGCGGCGGTCGAGGCCGAGGCCGGACGACCGACATAACGGGCGCGCTTGGCCTTGACGTTCAGGCGGTCGAGCGTCAGTTCCAGCCACGGCTCGACAAACGTCCAGCCGCCCATGTTCTTCGGCTCTTCCTGGCACCAGACCAGCTCGGCATTTTTGAAGCGGCCCAGTTCGGTCATCAGCGACTTCATCGGCCACGGATAAAACTGCTCAAGGCGCATCAGGTAGACGTCCTTGATCTGCTTCTTTTCGCGGTCTTCGAGCAGGTCGTAATAGACCTTGCCGGAGCACAGCACCACGCGGCGGATCTTGTCGTCCGCGGCGATCTTGATGCCGGAAACCTCTGGCCTGCGCTCGGCATCATCGTGCAGCACGCGGTGGAAGGACGAGCCCTCGGCGATTTCCGACAGCGACGAGACGGCCTTCTTGTGACGCAGCAGCGATTTCGGCGTCATCAGGATCAGCGGCTTGCGGAACGGCCGGTGGATCTGGCGGCGCAGGATGTGGAAGTAGTTCGATGGCGTCGTGCAGTTGGCGACCTGCATATTGTCTTCGGCGCACATTTGCAGGAAACGCTCCAGGCGGGCCGAGGAGTGCTCCGGCCCCTGGCCTTCGTAGCCGTGCGGCAGCAGCATGACGAGACCCGACATACGCAGCCACTTGCGCTCACCCGAAGAGATGAACTGGTCGATGACGACCTGGGCGCCATTGACGAAGTCGCCGAACTGGCCTTCCCACAGGGTCAGCGTGTTCGGGTCGGCCAGCGAGTAGCCGTATTCGTAACCGAGGACCGCCTCTTCCGACAGGGCCGAATCGATGCCTTCATAGAGGGCCTGGCCGTCACGGATGTGGTTGAACGGGAAGTAGCGGTTTTCCGTGCGCTGATCGACAAAGGCCGAATGACGTTGGGAGAAGGTGCCGCGGATCGAGTCCTGACCTGACAGGCGGACCGGGAAGCCTTCATCCAGCAGCGAGGTGAAGGCGAGCGACTCGGCGGTGGCCCAGTCGAGGTTCTCGCCGGTCTCGATCATCTGGCGGCGCGCTTCCATGACGCGGCGCAGGGTCTTGTGGGCGTCGACATCGTTCGGGATCGTGGTGATCTTGGTGCCGAGTTCGACGAGCTTGGCGCGCGGCACCGAAGTGCTGCCCCGGCGCTCGTCTTCTTCCGGCAGGCCGAGGCCCGACCACTTGCCGTCCAGCCAGTCGGCCTTGGTGGCCTTGTAGGTCTTGCCGGCTTCGAATTCGGCATCAAGGAAGGCATCAAACTCGGCGATGAAGCCATCGACCTCACCTTGAGTCAGCACGCCCTCGGCGATCAGGCGCGACGAATAGAGTTCGCGCGTCGACGGATGGTCCTTGATCTTGGCGTACATCAGCGGCTGGGTGAATGTGGGGTCATCGCCTTCGTTATGGCCGAAGCGGCGATAACAGAACATATCGATGACCACGTCCTTGGCGAACTTCTGGCGGAACTCGGTCGCCATCTTGGCGGCGAAAACCACGGCTTCCGGATCGTCACCATTACAGTGCAGGATCGGCGCCCGGGCCATCAGGGCCACATCCGACGGATAGGGCGACGAGCGCGAATAGCGCGGCGCCGTGGTGAAGCCGATCTGGTTGTTGATGACGAAGTGCAGGGTGCCGCCGGTGCGGTAGCCCTTCAGGTCCATCAGGGCCAGACATTCCATGCCGACGCCCTGGCCGGCGAAGGCCGCGTCGCCGTGGATCAGCAGGCCCATGGCCATGCCGCGATCCGGCCCCTTTTCAGAAGCCAGGGTGGCGGCATCGGTCTGGCCGCGCAGATGGAAGGCTTGTTTGGCGCGCGTCTTGCCGAGCACGACCGGATTGACGATTTCAAGGTGCGACGGGTTGGCGGTTAGCGACAGGTGGACGGTGTTGCCGTCAAAGGCGCGGTCCGAAGAGGCGCCCATGTGGTACTTCACGTCCGACGAACCTTCGATATCGGCCGGCAGGGAAGACCCACCCTCGAATTCGTGGAACATGGCGCGGTAGGACTTGCCCATGACCGCCGTCAGGGTGTTCAGGCGGCCGCGGTGGGCCATGCCGAAGATGATGTCCTTAACGCCGAGCGCGCCGCCGCGCTTGATGATCTGCTCCAACGCCGGGATCATGGCCTCACCGCCATCGAGACCGAAGCGCTTGGTGCCGGGGAAGCGACGATGACAGAAGCGCTCGAAGCCCTCGGCCTCGATCAGCTTCTTGAGGATGGCGATCTTGCCTTCTTTCGTGAAGGAGATTTCCTTGTCGCGGCCTTCGATGCGTTCCTGGACCCACGCCTTTTCGGCCGGATCGGCGATATGCATGTACTGCACGCCGACATTGCCGCAATAGGTGCGGCGCACGATGGTGAGAATTTCCTTAAGGGTGGCCGATTCCAGGCCCAGCACGCCATCGATGAAGATGCTGCGGTCCATGTCGGCGGCAGTGAAACCCCAGTATTCCGGCGTCAGTTCCGGATTCTGATGCACCGGCTCCAGGCCGAGCGGATCGAGGTTCGATTGCAGGTGGCCGCGGATACGGAAGGCGCGGATCAGCATCAAAGCGCGGATCGAATCGCGCGAGGCGGCCTGCAGGTCAGCCGGCGAAACGCCCGGCGTCTTGGCGGCGATGGCCTTTTCGACCTTGGCCTGAACCGCCGGCCACACGCCATCCATCGCCGACATCAGCTCGTCGCGCGGCGTGTTGACCGGGTTCGCCCAGCCACCGACATTCGCGTTGGCGGCGACGTTTTCCG